>DATNDG010000140.1:0-11596 GCA_035553515.1 Allostellaceae bacterium
AGGTTCGCCGGGAGGCCCTTACCAAGCACGCCCGGTCGGTTCGACTCCGACTAGCTCCACCGTAAGCGGGACCGGCGCTGTTACCAGCAGCGCCAGCCCCTAAGTCCAACACTCGGGATTGGCCCCCAAGCGATGAACCTCTTGGACAATATAGCGAATCAGGGCGGCTTTTACCACCGCCCCGCTATGGGCCGTCCCGGCAACCTTGGGATTGGCCCCCATGGCGCAGCACTTTCTGCTTTCCGCAACAGCCCGGTCGTTGAGCCTCGCGCACGTCATGCGGATGACGGACGGCGAGGCGGAGACGATGTTCCGCAAGGTACGCTGGCCCGAGACTGACGGCGAGCCGACTTGCCCGAGCTGCGGCAGCGTCAAGGTCTATGACTGCCGGCGCGCCAACGGCGCTGGGCGTTGGCGCTGCGCTCAGAAGGAATGCAAGGCCGAGTTCTCCGTTACCAGCGGCACTCTGTTCGCTTTCCACAAGATGCCGCTGCGCGCCTACCTCGCTGCCATCGCGATCTTCGCCAACGAGGTAAAGGGCAAGAGCATGCTGGCCCTCTCGCGCGATCTTGGGACGCAATACAAGACCGCGTTCGTTCTGGCACACAAAATGCGCGAAGCGATGGCGGCTGACACGCACGGTTTGCCGATCGGCGGCGAAGGCAAAGAGGCAGAAATCGACGGCGCCTACTTCGGGGGATACGTCAAACCGGCGAACATCGTCGCCGAGAGGAAGGACCGGCGCCGTAAGGCTTACCAGTCCGGCAAGCGGCAATGTGTCGTGGCCGCGCGGGAGCGTGGTGGCCGCACGCTGGCCGAAGTCTTCCCGAGTGAGGCTGCGGCGCTCGGGTTCATCCGCTCCCGCGTCGCCGCCGGAACCACCATTCACGCTGACGTAGCGGGCGGCTGGAATGCCCTAGCCGGCAAGTACGAAATGTTCCGCATCAATCATCAAGAGGCTTACAGCCGCGACGGGGCGTGCACCAACGTAGCGGAGTCGTTCTTCTCGCGCCTGCGCCGCGCCGAGATCGGCCATCATCATCATGTCGCCGGCCCCTACCTCGTGCGCTTCGCGCAGGAAGCCGCGTGGCGCGAGGACAATCGGCGACTGGCGAACGGTGAGCAAGTCCGAGCCGTCGCCACGCTGGCAATGAAGTGCCAGCCCTCCGAGCAATTCTGCGGCTACTGGCAGCGCTCCAATGCCGCGCGCTGAGATCGCCCACAAGCAAGCGCTCTACACGCTCGCGAAGCTCTATGGCGAGCTTGCGGGGAAGCTACGCCGCGCCAAGGACAAGGCTCCTATCCGCGCCAATATCGAGCATGTAGCCGCAACCATCCTGCTACTCGACCCAGCCTATGATCTCGCCAGTATCCAGCCTGTGGAGCGCTACAAGCATAACCCGCTGTTCGCGCGCGGTGAGTGCTTCCCGGCTGCGCTGGCCGTGCTACGGCGCTCTCAAATGCCGCTCACGTCCAAGGAGATCGCGACGCGCTTGCTACAGGAACGAGGCATTACCCTGCCTGACCGAAAGATGGTCCGGCATATGGTCGGGGCGGTGCATACATCGTTCCGAAACCATGCGGGAGGAATGATCATTGCCGTTGGGAGCAAGCCGCAACGCTGGCTTCTTCGGGCGTGAGTGGCGAACTCACTCGTCTGGGAAAAGCGAGTTGTAGGTGTGGATGACTCCGAGAACGCCGGCGATACCGAGAACTGGCGTTGTATCGCCTATTAGCAGCATCACTTGATGGTCATATATGCCGAGCAGAATGAGTACAGATGTTGAGAACGTCGCGCCGTCATAAACGGCCGTGACCGTACGCTTCCGTTCCCACCGCATCGGCCCCATTGCGCCCATGAACCGGGCAATGACGTAGTAGATCAACAGGAGCGTAATGAACCAAGCCCAGAGGGCCCCAATATTGGTCGGGAGCGAGAAGAGTGAAATGACTTACGCTCGATACGCAACGACCGCCGCAATTAGTCCTAGGATCACACCGATTGCGGCTGACTCGAATTGAGTCACAGCATCTAGTGTATAGCCAAGATGTGCTGCGGCGGCGGAGAAGAGCCCAAGGGCGGCAACGCCAAAGCCCGAGGCGGCCTTGAGCATGAATGCCACTGGCAGCGGATGCCCGGCAACGCGCAATATGCCCAATCCTTGGCTCATGTTGCGACTATGAAACAGTCGCCTGCGCTCGTCAACGCCTGGTTTAAGTGATGGTTCCATCATTCCCTCTTTAGAAGAATGATGGGCCAGTCGGGTTAAGGAACTCCCACCGAGGGCGCTGGACGGCGGACAGACTCGACCATCGGCGCTGTCCCTCGGGCGAGTGCGCTGAACAAGGGCCATTGGGCCATTCTCCCAACCTCAGATTAGCATTGCGTTGCGATAGATCAATCTGCGCGGGGATCATGGCCGCCTTGTGGCGGCTGCTCCATAAGACCGGGGCCGGTCACTTTTTATCAGCTGCTTGCGCGCTACGGCTCTGCCGCGGCGGCCCTCGATGCCTTGCCGGAACTGGCACGCCGCGCCGGACGGCGCCACCCCCTGATCGTGTGCACCCGCGCCACGGCCGAGCGCGAGTTTCACGCCGTCGAGGCCGCCGGCGCGCGGCTGGTGGCCTGGGGTGAGCTGGATTATCCGGCGCCTCTTGCCTCCGTGGAAGATGCGCCGCCCTTGCTGTCGCTGTGCGGCGATGCAGCTGTCCTGCAGCGCCCGGCGATCGCTGTCGTGGGCGCGCGCAACGCTTCGGCCAATGGACGGCGCCTTGCCCGTGATATGGCGCTGCAGCTGGGTGCTCGCGGCCTCGTCGTTATCTCCGGGCTTGCCCGCGGCATTGACGCCGCCGCTCATCAGGGCGCCCTGCCGACCGGCACGATCGCCGTGCTCGCCGGCGGGGTCGACATCGTCTATCCCCAGGAGAACCGCGAACTCCATGAGCTTATCGGGGAGCGCGGCGCTCTGCTGGCTGAAATGCCCGTCGGCACCGAGCCGCAAGCCCGCCATTTCCCGCGCCGCAATCGGATCATCTCGGGCGCGTCTCTCGGGGTGCTGGTGGTCGAGGCAGCGCTGCGCTCGGGCTCTCTCATCACCGCGCGCTTCGCGCTGGAGCAGGGACGCGGCGTGTTCGCGGTGCCCGGCTCGCCGCTCGACCCGCGCTGCCGCGGGACCAACGACCTGATCCGCAATGGCGCCACCCTTACCGAGTCCGCCGACGACATTGTCGCCGAGATCGAGCCGCAACTTGGGTCAGCTGTAGCCCCGGGGCTCCATGCGCCGCCGGAGCAGCCGGGCGTCGCCGCAGGCCCGGCCGAACTCGCCGGAGCGCTGGCCCGCATCGTCGAACATCTCTCGCCTGCCCCGATTCCCGTCGACGCTCTGATCCGCGAATGCGCGCTCCCCGCAGCCCTGGTGAACGCGGTCCTGCTCGACCTCGAGCTCGCCGGCCGTATCGAGCGCCAGCCCGGGCAGCGCGTGGCGCTCACGGGGTGAGCGGAAAATATCTTTTAATATCAATGTATTAATTGGATCTACCGCGTCCACCGGACAATTGCGAAGCCGTGCGGCCGCTCACGGTAGCCTTGCTTTAACCGACTTGCGGAACTATCTGTGCCCGGCTTTGGGACCGAATTAACCCTATGAACATCGTCATCGTCGAGTCGCCGGCCAAGGCGAAGACCATCAACAAATACCTGGGCAAGGGCTACAAGGTCCTGGCGAGCTATGGCCATGTCCGCGACCTTCCGCCCAAGGACGGCTCCGTCCGTCCCGACGAGGACTTCGCCATGTCCTGGGAGGTCGCCGGCAAGGCCGAGAAGCGCCTCAAGGAGATCACCCAGGCGGTCAAGGGCGCCGAGCACGTCTATCTCGCCACCGACCCTGACCGCGAGGGCGAAGCGATCTCCTGGCACATCCAAGAGGTGCTGAAGAACCGCAAGGCGCTCAAGGGTGTCGACGTCAAGCGCGTCGTCTTCAACGAGGTCACGAAATCGGCCGTGCTCGATGCCTTTCGGCATCCTCGGGAATTGAACCGCGAATTGGTCGAGGCCTACCTCGCGCGTCGCGCGCTCGATTACCTCGTGGGATTTACCCTTTCTCCGGTGCTGTGGCGAAAACTGCCGGGAAGCCGCTCGGCCGGCCGCGTGCAATCGGTGGCGCTCCGCCTGATCTGCGAGCGCGAAAGCGAAATCGAAGCCTTCAAGGCGCGCGAGTATTGGACCGTCGAAGTCGAGTTCGCTACCCCGGGCGGCGAGCGCTTCACGGCCCGCCTTACCCATCTCGATGGTAAGCGCCTCGACAAGTTCGATCTGGGAAGCGAGGCGGCCGCGCGCGCCGCGGCAGAGCGCATCCTGCGCCACGCGAGCTACGTTGTCTCTTCCGTCGAGAAGAAGCAATCGCGCCGCAACCCGCCCGCTCCCTTCACTACCTCGACCCTGCAGCAGGAGGCATCGCGCAAGCTCGGCTTCGGCGCCAGTCGCACGATGCGCGTTGCGCAGCGCCTTTATGAGGGTGTCGATATCTTCGGCGAAACGGTGGGCCTCATTACCTACATGCGCACCGATGGCGTTGCCATGTCGGGCGAAGCGATCGCCGCAGCGCGCCGGCTGATCGATACGCGCTACGGGGAGAACTACCGGCCGGACGAGCCACGCGTCTACAAGACGCAGGCGAAGAACGCACAGGAAGCACACGAGGCGATCCGGCCGACCGATCTGTTCGGCCTGCCGGAGAAGATCGGTGGCGATCTCGAGCCGGACCAGCTCGCGCTCTATGAGCTGATCTGGAAACGCGCGGTGGCGAGTCAGATGTCAGCGGCGGTGATCGACCAGGTCGCCGTCGACATCGCCTCTCCCGATGGGGCACTGCAATTTCGCGCAACGGGCTCGACCGTGCTCTTCGACGGCTTCCTCACGCTTTACCGCGAGGATGAGGACGACGCCGAGGAAGATGAGGAGAACCGGCGCCTGCCGCCGCTCAAGGAACGCGACGCGCTCAGCCGCGGCGCGGTCGATCCGCAACAGCATTTCACGCAACCGCCGCCGCGCTATTCTGAAGCGAGCCTGGTGAAGAAGCTCGAGGAGCTGGGCATCGGCCGGCCTTCCACCTATGCCTCGATCCTGCAGGTTCTGCAGGATCGCAATTATGTGCGGCTCGACAAGAAGCGCTTCATCCCTGAGGACCGCGGTCGCGTGGTCACCGCTTTCCTCGAGAGCTTTTTTGAACGCTATGTCGAGTACAACTTCACCGCCGATCTCGAAAACAAGCTCGATGAGATCTCCGACGGCCGCGTCGCCTGGCAGAAGGTGCTCGAGGATTTCTGGCGCGACTTTTCCATCGCGGTCACCGGCACCAAGGATCTTTCGATCAGCCAAGTGATCGATACGCTCGACGAGGAGCTCGGACCGCACTTCTTCCCGCCCCTGCCCGATGGCCGCGACCCGCGCGTCTGCCCCGGCTGTGGCGCCGGCCGCCTCAGTCTGAAGCTCGGGAAGTTCGGCGCCTTCATCGGCTGTTCGAGCTACCCGGAATGCCGCTACACCCGGCCGCTCGCCGTCGAGAACGGCGGCGAGAACGGTGCCGCCGAGCCGGTAGGTCCGCGCGAGCTCGGAATCGACAGCGCCACTGGCCTTGCCGTCAGCCTGCGCAAGGGCCCCTACGGCTACTATGTCCAACTGGGCGAGGGCGACGAGGGCGAGAAGCCGAAACGGGTCTCGCTGCCCAAGGGCTTCTCGCCGGCGGAACTCACGCTCGAGCAGGCGGGGAAGCTGCTCTCGCTGCCCCGGGAAATCGGCATTCATCCCGTCGACGGCAAGAAGATCATCGCCAACATCGGCCGCTTCGGCCCCTACATCAAGCATGGTGACGAATTCCGCTCGCTGCGCGGCGAAGACGACGTGCTCACCATCGGCATCAACCGCGCCGTCAGTCTATTGGCGGAGCCCAAGAAGGGCGGCGGGCGGCGGACCCCGACACCGCTGCGCGTGCTCGGCAATCACCCTGCCGATGCCGCCGCAGTCAACCTGTTCAGCGGGCGCTATGGTCCCTATGTCAGCCACGGCGGGATCAACGCCACTTTGCCGCGGGACATCGAACCGGACGCGGTGACGCTGGACCAAGCGATCGAGCTGCTGAATGCCCGAAGCAAGAGCACGGGCGGCGGCAAGGCCAAGCGGCAAGCGAAGCCCAGATCGACCTCGGTGGCGAAACCGGACCAGGCCGAGCCGGTGGCCGTGGCGAAGGGTGCCAAGAAGAAAGGACCATCGACCCGTGCCAAGGCGCCCGCCCGTAAGAAGGGGCAAGCCAAAGCGACACCTAAAGCCGCGGAGTGACGGCCCTGCCGCCGGCGCCCGCCGCGCCCTGGGCCGGTTGCCGACGCGCGAGGAAATCCTCGATTTCATCGCCACCAGCCCGAATCCGGTCGCGCGCCGCGACATCATGCGCGCCTTCAAGGTGCCCCCCGACGCGCGCGTGGCGCTCAAAGGTCTGATCAAGGAAATCGAGCGCGGCGGATCGGTCGAGCGCGGGCCGAGACGGCGTCTTGCGCGGCTGGACGAGTTGCCAGAGATCGGCGTCATCGAGATTACCGAGATCGATCTCGATGGCGAGATGCGCGGTCGCCCGCTCGCCTGGCGCGAGGCACCGCACCTGCCCACGATCTATGTGGTGGCCGAGCGCGGCGCGCCGGCGCTCGGGGTCGGCGAGCGCGCCGCCGTTCGTTTCGTCCGTCTCGACGACGGCAACTACGAGGCTCGCATTATCCGCGCCCTCGGCGGTGCTCCCGATCGCGTGCTCGGCGTCTTCCGCCGCGATCGCGACGGGGGCCGCCTGGAACCCACCGACCGCAAGCTCCGAACTCACTTCCGCATTGCCGAAACGGACGCGGCCGGAGCCGTCGACGGCGAGATCGTGCTGGCCGAAGTTCTGGGCGGCCGCCGCCTCGGGTTGCCGCAGGCGCGCGTGGTAGAACGCGTCGGCGACAGCACGGATCCCCGCTCCTTCAGTCTCATCGCGATCCACGCCCATGGCATTCCGACCGCCTTCGCGCCGGAGGCCCTCGAACTCGCCGAAAGCGCCGAGCCGGTGACGCTCGGCGCGCGCACCGATTTGCGCGACATCCCCCTGGTCACCATCGACGGCGCCGATGCGCGCGATTTCGACGATGCGGTCTGGGCCGAGCCGGATACCGGACACGGCGAGGGCTGGCACGTTCTGGTCGCGATCGCCGACGTCTCCTGGTATGTGCGACCGGCCGATGCGCTCGACATCGCCGCGCGCGAACGCGGCAACTCCGTCTATTTTCCCGACCGCGTCGTGCCGATGCTGCCCGAGGCACTTTCGAACGAGCTCTGCTCGCTGAAGCCCGGGGTCGACCGTGCGTGCCTTGCTGTCCATCTCTGGCTCGACGGCGAGGGGCGTGTCCACCGCCATCGCTTCGTTCGCGGGCTGATGCGTTCGGCAGCCCGTCTCACCTATGAGGAGGTGCAAGCAGCGATCGACGGAAGGCCGAACGAGACAACGCGGCCGCTCCTCGCGCACATCCTGCGACCGCTCTATGGCGCCTATGGCGCCTTCGAGCGCGCCCGCAAGCGCCGTGGGACGCTCGACCTCGACCTGCCGGAACGGCGGATCCTGCTCGCCCCCACTGGTCGGGTCGCGCGCATCGAGCCGCGCCAGCGCCTCGACAGCCATCGCTTGATCGAGGAATTCATGATCGCCGCCAATGTCGCGGCGGCCGAGGAGCTGGAGCGCTTGAAGCGTCCCTGCATGTACCGGGTGCATGACCGTCCGGACCCGGCGAAGCTCGCGGCGCTGAGCGAATTCCTCGACGGCATCGGCATACACGGCCTGGCCTTGGCCAAAGGCCAAGTGGTCCGCCCGCAGCACTTCAGCGAGATTCTGCGCCGCGCCTCCGGCACAGCTTATGCGACCCTGGTCAGTGAGTTGGTGCTGCGCAGTCAGGCACAGGCGGTCTATAGCCCCGAGAATCTCGGCCATTTCGGACTGGCGCTGCGTCGCTACGCACACTTCACGTCGCCAATCCGTCGCTATGCCGATCTCCTGGTGCATCGCGCGCTGGTCGCAGCGCACGATTTCGGCGGCGGCGGGCTGGCACCCGCCGAAGCCGCCGAGTTCGCCGAGACCGGCGAGCACATTTCGATGACCGAGAGGCGCGCGGCGGCAGCCGAGCGCAGCGCCGTCGATCGCTACACTGCCGCCTTTCTCGCGGAGCGGGTCGGCGCGCGCTTCTCCGGACGGATCGGCGGCGTCACCCGCGCCGGCCTCTTCGTCACCCTCGCCGAGACCGGCGCTGACGGGCTTATTCCCATCAGCACCTTGCCGAGCGACTTTTACGATCACGATGAGAAGCGCCACCGGCTCGTCGGCCGCCGCTGGGGCAGAATCTATACGCTCGGTGATCCGCTCAGCGTCCGCCTCGCCGAGGCGAACGCGGTCACCGGGGGCCTCATTTTCGCGCTGATCGAGGAGGACGGGCAGCAGCGCGGACCTCGTGCAAGGCGACGCGGCCGGCAGGCAACCCGCCCTTAACCCGGCTCATGCTGTGATGCGCACGCCCGGTGCCGGGAATCCCCTTGCAACGGCCGCAGGGAGCACGCAACAATGCCCGGCCTTTGCCTCGCGAACGGATCGCTTGTCTCAGCTGGCGCGACGCCGTCCGCCGATACCCCCCGGAGCGAATTCTCCGCATAGCGACATGGTCACCTTGCGTACAGCCCGTTCCTTCCAGCGCGTCATCGCGACCCTGGGTGTTCTGGCGTTGACCGGCTGCGCCTCCGCCCCGGCGGCGCCCGCGGCCGATGAGCAGCAGGTGCAGCTGTTCGATGACGCCTATGGCAGCATCGCCAAATACTACATCGATCCCGTGACGCCCGGGGACCTGGCGCTCAGCGGGCTGCGCAGCCTCGCCTCGGTCGACGCGTCGCTGTCGATTGACCGGCAAGGTGAGAGCGTGGTGCTAAGGCATGGGAGCGAGGTCCTGCGCTTTGCGGCGCCGGCCAAGACCGATGTCCAGGGCTGGGCAACTCTCACGGACCAAGTGAGCGCTGCCGCTCAGGCGCGCTCGCCGGCGCTAGCCGCCCTGTCCGCCGGTCGGCTCGACGAGACATTGCTCGACGGCAGCATGGCGCTGCTCGACCGCTTTTCGCACTATGCGCCGCCCGACGTCGCCAAAGAGCGCCGGGCGGCGCGCGACGGTTTTGGCGGGATCGGCATCACGCTCAATACCGAAGGTGCCGATGTACGCATCGTCGAAGTGTTGCCGGACACGCCGGCGTCGGAGGCCGGGCTGCATGTTGACGATCGGGTCAAGGCCATCGATGGCGCCGAGGTCAGCCGCCTGCCGCGCGCGGAGATCGTCAACCGGCTCCGCGGGCCGGCCGAGAGCGTCGTGGCGCTCTCCATTCAGCGTCCCGGCACCCCGGACCGCATGCTCTTCTCCATGCACCGCGCGCGCATCGTGCCCCCCAGCGTCGAATTGACCGAGGCGCGCGGCATCGCGCGCCTGCGCGTCACCAGCTTCAACCAGGAGACAGCGGACAGCCTCAGTGACCTGCTGCGCAAGGCGCATCACGACCTCGGCCGGCGCATGCGCGGCGTGATCCTCGATCTGCGCGGCAACCCGGGCGGACTTCTCGACCAGTCGATCGATGTAGCAAGCTTGTTTCTCGACGGCCGGCCGATCACATCGACGGTGGGCCGCGTGCCCGAAAGCATCCAATATTTCACCGCACCGCACCGCATGGTCGAGACGCTACCGCTGGCCGTTTTGATCAATGGCGGCTCGGCTTCCGCCTCGGAGATTGTTGCGGCAGCACTGCAAGACGCCGGGCGCGCCATCGTCATCGGTACGGCCTCTTACGGCAAGGGCACCGTACAGAACGTCCAACGCATGCCTAACGACGGTGAACTCACCATTACCTGGGCAAGGCTGGTGATGCCGGGAGGCTACATCCTGCATCATCATGGGGTAGTGCCGACGATCTGCACCGCCGACCTGCCCGATGGAGCGACAGGGGTGAGCACGGCGCTGTCGCGCAGTACCGGCGCACTCGGCTCCGAGCTCTCGGAGCCCCGCGCCAAGCTCGACGATACCGGCTGGCAGCGGCTGCGCGCGCTCTGCCCGAGTGCGCATGAAGATCATCAGCTCGAGCTGGAGACAGCCGAAAAGCTGCTGGCCACGCCAGCCCTCTATGCCAGGATGCTCGAGCGAGCGCCCGCCCCTGCGCGGCCCGTGACGACCGCGCGCGTGTCCCGCTGAGACCGGCTGCACTCCCGCCGCTCTGTGCCGGCGAGAAGCCTGATGCAGCGCGTCCGACGCGCAATCCACAGCCGGCACCGCGCTTTAATGTGCCCTCGTGGCGCCTGTCGCGCCTTCCGCCAGGCACTTGGCAATGCCGTCGACCATTCGATCGAGCGGAAAGCGAAGCGCTTGCCGCCGCCCGCGTGCCGACAGATCGTTGCGGAGATCGCTGTTCTCAAGGATTGACGCGACCGCCGCACCAATACTCGAGGCATCCGCGGGATCAACATAAAGCGCGGCATCACCCGCAATCTCGGGAATGGCCCCCTTTCTCGAGGTCACGATCGGACATCCCGACGCCATAGCTTCGAGCACCGGAAGACCAAAACCCTCATACAGGCTAGGGTACAAGAGACACAGCGCACGCCTGTACAAAAACGAAAGCTCCGGATCGCTCGCACTAGCGGTCACGACACGGCCAGCCGCGCCCACCGACTCGACCCAGTCGTTTTCCCACCGCGTCAGAGGTCCGCCGATACAGACGAGCTTGATTTCGGCATGTCGCGCGAACAATGGCGCAAGACCCCGCAGAAGGCCGCGAAAGTTCTTCCGTCCCGTCCGCTCGCCCACGAAAAGCAGAAACCGACGAGGCAACTCGCCGGCGATCGGCCTCTCCGCATCGACATCGAGCATGAGCCCCGAGTGCACAACGCTGATTTG
Source organism: Allostellaceae bacterium (assembly GCA_035553515.1). Taxonomy (GTDB): domain Bacteria; phylum Pseudomonadota; class Alphaproteobacteria; order ATCC43930; family CGMCC-115725; genus DAHUYF01. The sequence continues at coordinate 10,984 of DATNDG010000140.1, forward strand.
CTCGGAGCGTAGTCCTGTCAATGCAACGAGATCGCGCTTTGCCGATTCGGATACGCAGACGAGATGCGCGGCACGCCTGGCCAGATAGGCCAAACGGTCGGCCGTGCTGCCGATCGGATCTTCGAAGCCGTCGACGGTCGCCAGCGCGCGCATCGTATCGTGCACAACCATCACGAAGGGTCGGCCGCCGAGATTGGACAAAAAATCGTCCTCGAAGCCGGGCGAGGTAATCAGCAGTACGTCGTAGTTGCCGAGCTTGAGGGCTCTCCGGTAGGCGCGTTTCGTGCCAAAATCCATGATCCGGCAAAGCAGTCGAGGCAATCTATGCCTCCGACCGGCGCCTGCAGATCGGTCCCAGAAGCCGAACCAACCACGATAAAAATCCGAACCCGAGATGACGAGCGGGACCTCAAGGCGGTAGCCTTTTGCCGCCAATCCCGAGCACAGATTGCTATAGTATCGAACGAGGCCACAGCGGCCGTAAGTGAACACTTGAGGATCGACCAGCACGCGCAAGCGAGATACTCCTTCTACGCCGGGAGCGAGAGGCGGCCGGTCGTTGTCCGACCGTACAGGAAATCGGCTTGCAGATAGCTGCGCCCGCGCTCTCCCA
>DATNDG010000141.1:0-31085 GCA_035553515.1 Allostellaceae bacterium
CGATGCCATCGACCGCGCCGGCTCGACCGACCCTGCCAAGGTCCAGGCGGCGCTCAAGGCGACCGACCTGAAGCCGGCGCAGCTCATGATGGGGTATCAGGGGGTCAAGTTCGACGCCACCGGCCAGAACATCCTGGCCTCCACCTACCTCATCCAGCTTCAGGGCAAAGACTACAAATCGGTCTGGCCGGAAGCGCGCGCCACGGCCAAGCTGCAATGGCCGATGAAGGGATGGAAGAAATAGCGGGGGTGGTACGCCGGACCCTCACCCGGCGGCGCTTCGCGGCGCCACCCTCTCCCGCATGCGGGAGAGGGAGGGACCCGTTGCGCAGCAATGGGAGGGTGAAGGACCGGCGCGCATGATCCTCCTTCAGGTCATCGTCGGCGGGCTGCTGCTGGGCGCGGTCTATGCGCTGCTCTCCTCCGGACTCACGCTGATCTGGGGGATGATGAACTTCATCAACTTCGCACATGGCGAGTTCGTGATGCTCGGCATGTACGCGGCGCTGCTCACCGTGCTGTGGATCGGCGGCGGCCCCGGGATTTTCGGCTTCGCGGCAGCGCTGGCGCTGTTCTTTCTCGGCATCCTCGTCTATTTCAGCCTCATCAAAGAGGTCATGCGCGGGCCGATGCTGGCGCAGATCCTCTCGACCTTCGGGCTGTCATTGCTGCTGCGCTATGCCGCGTTCTGGGTCTTCTCGCCCAACGTCATGACCTTGCCCCCAACAGCGCTCGCCGGCACGATCGATCTCGGCGGCATCCTGCTCACCGGCGCGCAGCTCGTCGCCGGCCTCGTCGCCGCGGTGCTGACCCTCGGCATGCATCTGTTGCTGACCCGGAGCCGGGTCGGCAGCCAGCTTCTCGCCGTGGCCGAAGACCGCAACGCCGCCATGCTCATGGGCATCCGCCCGGACCGGATGCAGGCGCTCGCCTGGGGCCTCTCGGCGGCGAGCGCCGGTATCGCCGGCGCGCTCTGGGCGATCTCCTTCCCCTTCTCGCCGGCGGTCGGCGAAACCTTCGCGCTCACCGCCTTCGTCGTGGTGACCTTGGGCGGCTTTGGCAGCGTGCCGGGCGCCATGCTGGCCGGCCTGATCGTCGGTCTCATCCAGGCGCTCTCCGCCTACTGGCTCGGCCCGATCTACAAGGACGTCGTCGTCTACGGGCTCTTCGTCGCCCTGCTGTGGCTGCGGCCGCAGGGCCTCCTCGGCACCGTATGAAGCGCTGGGGGCTCCTCGCGCTCGTCGCGGCGCTGCTGGCCTATCCCTGGCTTGTCGCCGGCAGCGACAGCGCCGCCTTCCTGCAGGATATGGGCGCGCTGGTGCTGCTCTCTGCGGTGGGCGCCTCGGCCTGGAACATCCTCGGCGGCTATGCCGGCCAGATCTCGGTCGGCCACGCCGTGTTCTTCGGCGCCGGCGCCTATCTGCCGCTGCTGCTCTATCAGCACTGGCAGCTGCCGCCGCTGCTGGGCGTGCCGGCGGGGGTCGCGGCAAGCCTCGTCATCGCGCTCTTCGTGGGTTTCCCCACCTTGCGCCTCGTCGGCCATTATTTCAGCATGGCGACGATCGCCGTCGCCGAACTCGTGCGCATCGTCATCGGCAATTGGGATTTCCTCGGCGCGGCGATCGGCCTGCAGGGGCCGGCAACCTCGCGCGGCTGGTACGACGTGATCTTCCGCAGCTCGGTGCCCTACTACTACATCTTCCTCGCCGTTCTGGCGCTGATCCTGCTCGTCACCTGGCAGATGCAGAGGAGCCGCCTCGGCTATTACCTCGGCGCCATCCGCGCCGGCGAGCGCGCGGCGCGGAGCCTGGGCGTACCGGTCCGGCGCTACAAGCTCTATGCGCTGATGCTGAGCGCCGCCTTCACCTCGCTCGCAGGATCGCTTTACGCGCTCAAGACCGGCTTCATCGATCCCGATAGCGGACTCGGCATCCTGGTCTCGGTGCAGATGATCATCACGGCGGCCTTGGGCGGCGCGGGCACGCTGTTCGGACCGCTGCTCGGCGCCGCCATCCTGGTGCCGCTGCAGACCGCGACGAACACCTGGCTCGGCGGCAGTGGCTCGGGCCTCACCTACATCGTCTATGGCGGCGTCATCGTGCTCATCGCCCGCTTCGAGCCCGGCGGGCTGATCGAGCTCGGTCAACGCCTCGCGGCGCTGCGCCAGCGCCGCCGCAAGGTGGTGCACCGTGCTGCTTAGCGCCGAGAAGGTCACCAAGCAGTTCGGCAGCTTCCGCGCCGTGTCGGACGCCGATCTCTCGGTCGAGGAAGGCGATATCATCGGACTCATCGGCCCGAACGGCGCCGGCAAATCGACCTTCTTCAACTGCATCGCCGGCGATGCCCTACCGAGCTCCGGCCGCATCCTGTTCGACGGCGCCGACGTCACGCGCGCGACGCCCGAAACCCATGCGCGGCTCGGCATCGGCCGCACCTTCCAGGTGCCGGCGACCTTCGAGGACATGACCATCCTCGACAACGTCATGGTCGGCGCCTTCCTGCGCCACCAGCATCGCGGCGAGGCGCGCGACCGCGCCTTCGAGGTGCTGAAGCTCACCGGGCTCGAGCAGCAAGCGCAGCAGCGCGCGCGCAGCCTCGGCACGCCCGGCCGCAAGCGCCTCGAGATCGCACGCGTGCTGGCCACCGGACCGCGGCTCATGCTGCTCGACGAAGCGCTCGCCGGACTGACGCCGGGCGAGGTGCAGCGCGCCATCGAGCTGGTGCGCCGGATCCACGAGCAGGGCATCACTCTGGTCATCGTCGAACACATCATGGAGGTGATCCTGACGCTGACGCGGCACGTGCTGGTGTTCAACCAGGGCCATGTCATCGCCAGCGGCAAGCCGCAGGAGGTCGTGAAGGATCCGGCCGTGATCGAGGCCTATCTCGGCCGCGGCCATGCCCGCGCTGTGCGGGGGCCGGCGGGATGAGCCGGCTTGCGGTGCGCAATCTCGAGGTGCGCTACGGCGATCTCGTCGGCGTCGCCGACGTGTCGCTCGAGGTGGCGGAGGGCAGCGTCGTGGCGCTGCTCGGCTCCAACGGCGCCGGCAAGACGACGACGCTCAACGCCATCGCCGGCCTCGTCCGCACCAGCCGTGGCAGCATCGAATGGGGCGGCGAGGCGATCACCAACCTGCCCGCCTTCACCATCGTGCCGCGAGGCCTCGCGCTTTCGCCCGAGGGCTGGCGTCTCTTCGTCGGCCAGACGGTCGAGCAGAATCTGCGGCTCGGCGCGAGCGCGCTCGGCGACCGCCGGCGCCTGCCGGCGCTGCTGGAGCGCGCCTATGCGATCTTTCCGCGGCTTGCCGAGCGCCGGCGCCAGCGCGCCGGCACGCTCTCGGGCGGCGAACGCCAGATGCTGGCGATGGCGCGTGCGCTGATGAGCGAGCCGAAGCTGCTGATGCTGGACGAGCCGTCGCTCGGCCTGGCACCGGCTGTGGTCGATGCACTCTATGAGACCCTACACCGGCTTCATCGCGAGGGACTCACATTGCTGCTCGCCGAGCAATCGGTGCCGCTGGCGCTCGATCTCGCCGACTACGCCTATGTGCTGCAGACCGGCCGCACCGTGCTTTCCGGCAAAGCCGGCGACCTCGCGCAGGATCCACAGGTGCAGCACATCTATCTCGGCATCGCCGCGCCGTAAGCCGGGCGCTATCACCGCCTTACGCTATCCAGCGGTCAGGCGTCGCGGCATAATGTGACACGAGCGAGGTGCTGCAGATCGAGCCAGCGTCCTTCGACAAGCTCAGGATGAGGAAGTTTCTTCGCGGCCCGGATCGGAGCCAAGCTCAAATGCGCCTCATCCTGAGCCTGTCGAAGGACGCAGTGCGGAACTGCAGCCAAACGAGCGCAGAACGCGGAAAGGGGTCGTCGATGATCGTCTATGGCAGCAGCCTGTCGCCGTTAAAGGCGCTCACCTTCATGGGCGAGAAGGGGCTTCCCTTCGAACACCGCCCGGTGCGACCGCAGGACAATTCGGCGGATTTCCGTGCAGCGAGCCCGCTCGGCAGGATCCCGGCCCTGGTCGACGGCGCCTTCACGCTCGCCGACAGCTCGGCCATCTGCCACTACATCGAGCGCAAATATCCGCAGCCGGCGCTGATGCCGGCCGAGCCCGAGGCATTCGGCCGCATGATGTGGTTCGAGGAGTTCAGCGACACGGTGCTGATCCCGACCGCCGGCAAAGTGTTCTTCCAACTCCGCGTGCGGCCGACGCTGTTGAAGCAGGAACCGGACATGGCGGTGGTCGATCAGGCGCTCACCAAGGATATCCCGCCGGTGCTCGACTATCTGGAGAAGCAGATCGACGGCCCCTTCCTGGTCGGCGGCAGGCTGAGCCTTGCCGACATCGCGATCCACTGCATCTTCGTCAATCTGAAGATCGCCGGACATCCGCTCGACGCGCGGCGCTGGCCGCGGCTCGGCGAGTATCTGGCCGGGCTCCTGGCGCGGCCGGCCTTCGCCCGCGTGCGCGATCCGCAGCCCGCCGGTTGAGCCGGCGCTCGCGCGCAGACGATGATCACGCTGGGTACAGCCACGCCGGGCGGCGGCTTCCCGCTCTATGGCGACGCGGTGATCGGCGCCCTCAAGGAAGTCGATCCCGAGCTCGCGATCGAGCCGCGCAACACCAAGGGGAGCACCGAGAACGTGCCGCTGCTCGAGGCGGGGCAGCTCGACCTCGCGCTCGTGCAGGGCGAGGTCGCCGGTGAAGCGCTGCTCGGCATCGGCCGCCCGGCTTCGGCGCTGCGCATCCTGAGCGCCATGTACTCGACCGCGGGGATGTTCGCGCTCCGCGCCGACAATCCCGCCCGCCGCATCGCCGATCTCCGCGGGCAGAAGGTGGCATGGGGGGCGCGCGGCTCGGGCCTTGTGCTGCTGGCGCGCATCGTGCTCGACGGGCTCGGCCTCGATCCCGAGCGGGATTTCCAGGCGATCTATCTCGACCGCGCCGGCGACGGGCCGAAGCTCGTGATCGAGGCAAGCGCCGCGGCGCTGTGGGGCGGCGGCATCGGCTGGCCGGGCTTCGCGGCTCTCGCCGCGAGCCCAGGCGGCGCGCGCTTCCTCGCGCCCTACGCGGCGGAAGTGGCGGCGATCCGCACCAAGCATTCCTTCCTGAAGCCGCTCACTCTTCCCGCCGGCAGCTATCCCGGGCAAGACGAGCCGATCGCCTCGATCGGCTCCTGGAGCTTCATCCTGACGCGGCCGGGTCTCGGCGACGCGCTCGCCCATCGCCTGGCGCGGAGCCTTCACGCCGCGGAAGCCGGGCTGGCGCGGCGCCTGCCGCAGGCGCGCGAGACGACATCGGCCAATACGCTCGCCGCGGCGCCGCGCCTGGCGCTCATCCATCCCGGCGTATTGCGCCACCTGCGCGAGATCGGACTGCCGGCGTGATGGAAGCGACGCACAACCGGAGCCGAGCATGGCTGCGCCGTCACACCGCGGAGCTGCGCCTTGCCTTGCGCATGACCGCGTCGGGGCTGCTGGCCTATGCGCTCGCGGAGCTGCTCGGCCTGGCGCAGGGCTACTGGGCCGTGTTCACCGCGGTGATCGTCGTCCAGGCCAGCGTCGGCGGCTCGCTCAAGGCCGGTATCGATCGGCTGCTGGGCACGCTGGGCGGCGCTTTCTATGGCGCGCTGGTGGGGCTCATCATCCCGCATGCCGAGCCATTCTCGCGCGGCGCGACGCTCGCCGTTGCGGTAGCGCCGCTGGCGCTGCTGGCGGCGATGCGCGCGAGCTTCCGTATCGCGCCGGTGACGGCGATCATCGTGCTGCTCAGCACCTCGGGGGGAGAAGCCGGGCCGTTCGCCGCCGCGGTGGCACGCGTCAGCGAGATCGGGCTCGGCTGCATCGTCGGCCTCGGCGTCTCACTCCTCGTGCTGCCGGCGCGCGCGCATGGCCTCGTCGCCAAGACCGCATCGCGCAACCTCGCGCTCATTGCCGAAGTGCTCAGCGCTTCCTCCGCGCGTCTGGCCGGCGCGGCCGACCGCCGGCGTCTCGCGGCGCTCAACGACCGGCTGCGCGGTGCGCTGCGCCAGCTCGAGGCGATCGGCCGCGAAGCCCAGCGCGAGCGCCGCTCGCGGCTCAGCGGCGCGCCCGACCCGGAGCCGCTCGTCCGCGGCCTGCGCCGGCTGCGCGCCGACCTGGTCGTCATCGCGCTGGCTTCCGAGCCGCTGACGCAGGCGAGCCTCGCTGCCCTCGGCGCGCCGCTGGCCGCAGCGATCGCCGGCGTGGCCGAGGCGCTGCGCCGGATCGGCGCGTCTCTCGCCGCCGCAAGCGAGCTGCCGTCAATCGACGCGACGCTGGTCACGCTGGCAGCCTACGCCGCCGCCATGGATCAATTCCGCGCCTCGCCGCTCGCGCTCGACTTGCCTGCGGCGGAGACCGAGCGCATCTTCGCCCTGAGCTTCGCGCTGGCGCAGCTTCGCGGCGATCTCAGCGACATCGCGCTCCGCGCCGCCGCTTTCGCTGGACGCACGCCCACCGCCGCATAACGACAATCAAGCGAGGAGCCCGCCCCATGTTCGCCGCGCCGCCCGTCATCGAGACCACGCCCTTCGCAGAAGTGCCGCCGGCACCCGCCTATGCCGGCCGCAAGTCGCCCTGGGTCGACATGCTGCGCGACGGCGCGCCGACGCCTTCTTTCCTCGAAGGTCCGTCCTTCGACCTCGAGGGCAATCTCTGGGTGACCGACATTCCCTGGGGGCGGCTCTTCAAGATCACGCCCGACGGCAAGGCAAGCCTTGCCTTCGAATATGACGGCGAGCCCAACGGCCTCAAATTCCACGTGGACGGGCGCGCCTTCATCAGCGACCACCGACACGGCATCATGGTGTTCGATCCCAGGAGCGGGAAGATCGAAACCCTGCTGGAGCGCGGCCGCTTCGAGCGCTTCAAGGGCGTGAACGATCTCGTCTTTGCTTCGAACGGCGATCTCTACTTCACCGATCAGGGAATGACCGGGCTGCACGACCCGAGCGGTCGGCTCTACCGGCTGCGCGCCAAGGGCACGCTCGAGTGCCTGCTCGACACGGTGCCGAGCCCCAACGGCCTCGCGCTCAACAAGGCGGAGACGATCCTCTACCTCTGCGTCACCCGCAACAACGCGGTCTGGCGCGTGCCGCTGCTCAAGGAGGGCGGCGTCGGCCGGGTCGGCATCTTCATCCAGATGTCGGGCGGCACCGGCCCCGACGGCATGGCGATGGACGAGGAAGACAACCTCGCCGTCTGCCATGTGGGATTCGGCACGGTCTGGCTCTTCAGCGCACTCGGCGAGCCGCTCTACCGCGTCAAGTCCTGCGCCGGGCTCGCCACCACCAATTGCGCCTATGGCGGCGCCGAGCGCAAATCGCTCTTCATCACGGAATCCTCGAGCGGCAAGGTGCTGCGCGCGGAATTGCCGGTGCCGGGACGCGCAATGTTCTCGCACCGGTGAGATGAGAAAGGCATGAGCGGCCACTGGCGCTGCCGTGCGCGATTGGCAATAGTGAGCCGAGCATCCGATGGGGGCAGCGATGGCGAAGAAGCCCGATTGGGAAATTCCGCTCGTGGCGCAACCCAGGCCCGAGGAGTTCGACTTCGATCTCGACGAGGTTCTCCGCTCCGTGGTCGGGCTGCAGGCGCATATTCCTGAAGACGCCTTCACCGCGCAGACGCTGGGCACGGAGCGCGCCGGCAGCGGCGTCGTCATCCGCGACGGCGGCCTCGTGCTTACGATCGGATATCTCGTCACCGAGGCCGAGAGCGTGTGGCTCAGCACCGCTGATGGCCGCGCCATGCCCGGCCATGTGCTCGCCTATGACCAGGAGACCGGCTTCGGCCTCGTGCAGGCGCTGGGCCGGCTGGGCTTGCCGGCGCTCGAGCTCGGCCGCTCCAGCGACATCGAGCGCGACGATGCCGTGATCGTCGCCGGCGGCGGCCGGCGGCAATCGGTGCGCGCCAATGTCATCGGTCGCCAGGAATTCGCCGGATATTGGGAATACCTGCTCGCCGACGCGATCTTCACCGCGCCGGCGCATCCCTTCTGGGGCGGCACCGGCCTGATCGGCCAAGACGGGCGGCTGCTCGGCATCGGCTCGCTCATGGTGCAACAGGTCACCGAGCGCGACAGCGTGCGCGACATCAACATGATCGTGCCGATCGACGGGCTGAAGCCGATCCTGCAGGACCTGCTCACCTATGGCCGGCAGAACAAGCCGGCACGGCCCTGGCTCGGCGTCTTCTCCGCCGAGCGCGAGGGAAGAGTGACCGTCGCCGATGTCAGCGCGCGCGGCCCGGCCGCCGCGGCGGGCATCAAGGAAGGCGACGTGATCTGGGCGATCCGCGACGAGAGCGTGACGGGCCTCGCCGATTTCTATCGCAAGCTCTGGGCAAGCGGCCCCGCCGGTACCGAGATCCCGATCGAGGTGGTGCGCGACGGCCGCACCGTCTGGGTCCGCGTCAAATCCGTGGACCGCACGCAGCTGCTGAAGACGCCGCGCCTGCAGTAGATGTAATTGCGCGGACAATCATCCCTCTCCACCCAGTGGATGGAGAGGGTGGCGAGCGCAGCGAGCCGGGTGAGGTGGGCTGACGGGCGACTGCGGGAAGACCACCTCTCCCTCCCCGTCGCATTCGCGACGGGTCCCCTCCCTCTCCCCCGCTACGCGGCGGAGAGGGAAAGTTATCTCACCACCGCGGCGATCAGCGCCTCGGCGGCATCGGCGGCGGCGGCGGCGGGGCCGCGGGGACCGAAGGTCTGGCCGCTGACATAGGCGCCCTCGAAAAGCAGCACGAGCTGATCAGCGAGCTGCGCGGGGCGTGCGACGCCGGCGGCGCGGGCGAGCGACGCAAGGCGCCGGCGCAGCTCGCGCTTGTTCGCTTCGGCCACCTTGCGCGCGGGATGGTCGGGCTCGGGAAACTCGGTGGCGGCGTTGGTGAAGGGGCAGCCGCGCCACTCCTCAGCAGTGGTGCGCCGCACCAGCGCGCGGAACAGCGCGCGCAACTGCTCGCGGGGCTCTCCCTCGTGCCGCGCCAGCGTCTCCTCCCACCAGCGCCAATAGCGCTGGTCGATCGCCTCGAGATAGGCTGCGGCGAGCACGTCCTTCGACGGGAAGCTGCGATAGAGGCTCATCTTGGCGACGTCGGCGCGGGCGACAACCTCGTCGACGCCGACCGAGCGGATGCCCTGGCGATAGAAAAGCTCGCCCGCCGCGGCGAGCAGCCTTTCGCGCACGCTCGCCTCACCGGCCGCCGCCGGGAGCTTGCGCATTTTCGCCGCGGTCGTCTTCCGCCGTTGCATGGCCTCCATCCGAAAGCGAGCTTTACAACGATAGGCACCGGTCCCTATCCTGTAAAGAGGTAGAACGGTCTGTCTCATCGATTTTTGTCTCGTCAGGAGGACGCGATGCGCATTCTGGCCCGGCTGCTGGCGCGGCGCGTCCATTACGCCTGGGTCGTCGCCGCCGTCATCTTCCTGACGCTGCTCGCCGCGGTCGGCGTCCGCGCCACGCCGAGCGTGCTGATCGTGCCGCTCGAGCAGGCCTTCGGCTGGAGCGCCGGCACGATCTCGCTCGCTATCTCGATCAACATCATCCTTTACGGTCTCATCGGGCCTTTCGCCGGCGCCGTGATGCAGCATTTCGGCATCCGCCGCACCGTGCTGGCGGCCCTGGTGCTGCTCAGCGTCAGCGTCGCGGCGAGCACGCTGATGACCAAGCCGTGGCAGCTCGTGCTGAGCTGGGGCATCGCGGTCGGACTCGGCAGCGGCGTCACCGCGCTGGTGCTCGGCGCCACCATCGTCAATCGCTGGTTCGCCAAGCGCCAGGGGCTGGTGATGGGGGTCATAACCGCCAGCACCGCCACCGGCCAGCTCGTCTTCCTGCCGATGCTCGCCGCGGTGGCGCAGAGCGGTGGCTGGCGCCCGGTGGTGTGGATCGCCGCAGCCGGCGCCGCGGCGATGATCCCGCTGGTGGCGTTGCTGGTGCCGGAAACGCCGGCTTCGGTCGGGCTCGGGCCCTATGGCGCGGCCGAGGACGACGCGGTTGCGGCGCCGACGCGCGTCAATCCGCTGGGCCGCGCCCTCTCGGTGCTGGGGCGGAGCGCGCAGTCACTCGGATTCTGGCTGCTCTTCGCCAGCTTCTTCGTCTGCGGCGCCAGCACCAACGGGCTCATCGGCACGCATCTCATCTCCTATTGCTTCGATCACGGCATTCCCGAGGTGCAGGGCGCCGGGCTGCTGGCGGCGATGGGCGTCTTCGACCTTATCGGCACCACCTGCTCGGGCTGGCTCTCCGACCGCTTCGACAGCCGCTGGCTGCTCTTCTGGTATTACGGGCTGCGCGGATTGTCGCTGCTTTATCTCCCCTACTCCGGCTTCTCGCTCTATGGCCTCTCGCTCTTCGCCGTGTTCTACGGCCTCGACTGGGTGGCGACCGTGCCGCCCACCTTGCGGCTCACCAACGAGCTCTTCGGCAAGGAGGACGCGCCGATCGTCTTCGGCTGGCTGCTCGCCGGCCATCAGCTCGGCGCCGGCGCCACTGCTTTCGAGGCAGGCGTGCTGCGCGCCGTGCTCGGCAGCTATCTCGTGCCGGTGCTGATCTCGGGCGCGCTTTGCCTCGCCGCGGCGGTGATCGTGCTGCGCATCGGCCGCGGCCGCGCCGGAGAGCTCAAGCCCGTCGCCGCCTGATTGCGGCGGCGCAGTCGAACTGCAGTTCCGCCTTGCGTCTGTCCAATCGTTTTCGTCGCACGCGCTCTCGCGGGTGCAGCGGCGGTGGTTTCCCATTTCCGAAATCCTCTCTAGGATCGCGCTCCGATCCCGGGAGGAGAGTGCGCCGCGACCATGACCCGCATCGCCAAGATCCGTACCCGCGCCGTCGCCGTGCCGCTGGCGGCACCGACATCGTTCTCGAGCCGCTCGGTCAGCGAGCGGCATTACGCGCTGGTCGAGGTCGAGGGTGATGACGGCGTTAAGGGCGTGGGCTTCTGCTATGCCGGCCACGCCGGCGGCACGCTCATCACCAAGGCGGTGCATGGGCTGCTGGCGAAGAAGCTCATCGGCGAGGATGCGCATCGCGTCGAGGGGCTCTGGGAGGCGATGTATCAGGAGGGGCTGCTGACCGGGCGGCTCGGCGCCGTGCTGCGCGCGATCAGCGCGCTCGACATCGCGCTCTGGGACCGCAACGCGCGCGCGGCAGGCTTGCCGCTCTTCAAATATCTCGGCGCCGTCGCCACCGATCGCGTGCCGGCCTATGCGAGCGGCGGCTATTACCTCGCGGGCAAGACGCCCGAGATGCTGGGCGAGGAGGTGGCGGGCTATGTCCGCCAGGGATTCGGCGCGGTCAAGATCAAGGTCGGGCGCGGCGACGATCTCGGCGCCGAGCGCGCCCGCATCGACGCGGCGCGCGCCGCCATCGGCGCCGATGTGATCCTGATGCTCGACGCCAACAACGCCTGGTCGGATCTGCCGACGGCGCTGCGCTTCATGCGGCTCTACGAGGAGTTCGATCCCTACTGGATCGAGGAGCCCTTCTCGCCCGACGACATCGACAACCATGCGCGGCTGGCGCGGCTCACGCCGGTCCCGGTGGCGACCGGCGAGATCGAAGGCGGACGCTGGCGCTTCAAGGAGCTACTCGATAAGGAAGCAGCGATGATCCTGCAGACCGATGCCTGCGTCTGCGGCGGCATCAGCGAGTTCCGCCGCATCGCCGCCACCGCGGCGAGCTACGGCGTGACGCTCTGCCCGCACTGGTTCCACGACGTCCACGCGCATCTCGTGGCGGCGACGCCCAATGCGCGCTATGTCGAGCTCTTCCCCGACGACAAGGTGCTGAACTTCCGCCGCCTGATCGCGCCGCAGCTCGCCTTCAAGGACGGCATGATCGAGCTGCCTGACCGGCCGGGGCTCGGCCTCGACTTCCTGCCGGAGATGGTCGAGCGCTACGCCGTGGAGCCCTGGGCATGAGCGCGCGCGACGCGGTGGACTGGCCGGCCGACATCCATGCCGCGCTGAGCGAGGCCGGACTGAGGCAGATCGCCTATGTGCCCGATGCCGGGCATGCGCGGCTCATCCGGCTCTGCGCAGCCGATGCCAAGATGCGCATGGTGCCGCTCACCACCGAGGAGGAAGGCGTAGCGCTCGCCGCCGGCGCCTGGCTCGGCGGGGAGCGCGCCGTCCTGCTGATGCAGTCGAGCGGCGTCGGCAATTGCATCAACATGCTGGGCATGATGGAAGCCTGCCGCTTTCCGCTGCTGATGATCGTCACCATGCGGGGCGAGTTCGGCGAGTTCAACCCGTGGCAGGTGCCGATGGGCCGCGCCACGCCCGGCGTGCTCGAGCAGGCGAACGTCATCGTTCATCGGGCAAGCGAGGCCGCCTCGGTCGGCGCGGTGGTCGCCGGCGCGGCGCGGCTCGCCTTCTCCAGCTATCAATCGGTCGCCGTGCTGCTGTCGCAGCGGCTCGTCGGCGCCAAGTCGTTCCAGAAGTGAGCCGCCGATGAGCCGCGCCAACACGCTCGACCGCCGCGCCGTCACCCGCACGCTGCTCGCCGAGCGCGGCGATCTCCTGGTCGTCGCGGGGCTCGGCGCTCCCGCCTGGGACGCGACCGCCGCGGGCGACCATGATCTGACCTTTCCGCTCTGGGGCGGCATGGGTGGCGCGGCGATGATCGGCCTCGGCCTCGCCATCGCGCAGCCGGAGCGGCCGGTGCTCGTACTCACCGGCGATGGGGAGCTGCTGATGGGGCTCGGCAGCCTCGCGACGCTCGGATTGCAGCGTCCGGCCAATCTCGCCGTGGTGGTGCTCGACAACGAGCATTATGGCGAGACCGGCATGCAGGAAACGGCGACGGCGCATGGCGTCGATCTCGCCGCCATCGCCCGTGCCTGCGGCTTTACGCTCTCAGAGACGATCACCGCGATGGAAGGGGTCGAGGCGCTGCGTCCGCGCCTCCACGCGAAGCAGGGCCCCCTCTTCGCGCAGATCAAGATCGCCGCCGACAGCCCGGCCCTGGTGCTGCCGCCGCGCGATGGCGGGCTGCTCAAATCGCGCTTCCGCGCCGCGCTGCTCGGGCCCGAGGCGGCGTTGGCGTGAGAGTGGATTTCGCGTGCGTCCGGGTCGGCGTAATTCGGGAGCGCCCCACCTCACCCCAGCCCTCTCCGCCCCCGCGGGGCGGAAAGGAAGGGATCCGCGTCAACGGGAGGGTGAGGTGGGGTGGCACCTTCTAGGAGGTCGTCCATGGACCAGGCGAAACTCACAGGCTTCCTCGAGCCGGTCTGGGACAAGGAAATTGTCCCGACGCTGATCGACTATATCCGCATCCCGAACAAATCGCCGGCCTTCGACCGCGAGTGGGAAGCGCATGGCCATATGGAGCGGGCAGTCGCGCTGCTCGCCGGCTGGGCGCAGCGGAAGCTCCCCGCGCTGCCAGGCGCCACGCTCGAGATCGTGCGGTTGCCGGGGCGGACGCCGGTCATTCTGATCGACATCCCCGGCGACGGCGAGGGCTGCGTGCTGCTCTACGGCCATCTCGATAAGCAGCCGGAGATGACCGGCTGGGGCGAGGGTCTCGGCCCGTGGACGCCGGTGCTGAAGGACGACCGGCTCTATGGCCGCGGCGGCGCCGATGATGGCTACGCGCTCTTCGGCGCGCTGGCGGCGCTGCTGGCGCTCAAAGAACAAGGCGTGCCGCATGCGCGCGCCGTCGTGCTGATCGAGGCTTGCGAGGAATCCGGCAGCTACGACCTGCCCTTCTATGTCGATCACCTGGCGGCACGGCTCGGCCAGCCCTCGCTGGTGATCTGCCTCGATTCCGGCTGCGGCAATTACGAGCAGCTCTGGCTCACCACGTCGTTGCGCGGCATGGTGGCCGGCACGCTCGGCCTGCGCGTGCTCCAGGAGGGCGTCCATTCCGGCGATGCCTCGGGCGTGGTGCCGTCGAGCTTCCGCCTCCTCCGGCGACTGCTGTCGCGGCTCGAGGACGAGAAGACGGGCGCGATTCTGCCGGCCGAGCTGCATGTGCAGGTGCCGGCGAAACGCATCGAGCAGGCGCGCCGCGCGGCGTCGGCGCTCGGCCGCGAGATCTACGCCAAGTTCCCCTTCGCCGGCGGCACGCGGCCGATGGCCGCGGATCTCGTCGAACTCGTGCTCAATCGCACCTGGCGGCCGCAGCTCGCGGTGACCGGCATCGAGGGCCTGCCGGCAATCGCCAATGCCGGCAATGTGCTGCTGCCCTACACCACGGCCAAGCTCAGCCTGCGGCTGCCGCCGACGCTTGACGCAGAAGCCGCCGGCGCGGCGGTGGCAAGGCTGCTGACCGCCGAGCCGCCGGAGGGTGCCGAGGTGAGCTTCACCGCAAAGGACGGCAGCACCGGCTGGAACGCGCCGGCGCTCGCGCCCTGGCTCGAGCGCTCGCTGGCGCGTGCCTCCGAGGCCTTCTTCGGCCGACCGCCGGCCTATATGGGCGAAGGCGGCAGCATCCCGTTCATGGCGATGCTGGGGGCGAAGTTCCCGCGCGCGCAGTTCGTCGTCACCGGCGTGCTCGGGCCGCATTCGAATGCGCACGGCCCCAATGAATTCCTCCACCTGCCGACGGCGAAGCGCCTCTCGGCGGTGATCGCGCAGGTACTGGCCGACCACCGCGCCGCAGGCTGATCCGGGTTACCGCCGACCTCCTTCCCGGCGCGGGCGTGAGGCCTGCGCTGCCGTTCGCTTGTGCGCAGGGCGCTTTCGGCCTCGTCCTTTTTCGCGTTCTGCTTCATCCCTTTTCTCCGGTCACCTCCCTCTGGGGTCAACACCAGGGCGAGCGAGCGGGGCGTGGTTGCATGCGGCAACAAAACCGGTTTCACTCGGCGGCGGAGCCGCGCCCGGAAACGCAGGGAGGCGCGGGATTTGTCTTGAGGGAGCGGAATGGCGTTGTCGAGCGATGCGGAGAGCCCAAGAGGCCCGGGCCGCCACGCCGCCGACGGGCTTGGCGGTCTCGCCGCCGCGCTGCTCGAGGCTGTCGATGACGGACTCTATGTGGTCGACCGCGAGTGGCGCTTCGTCTACGCCAATCCTCGCGCCTGCGCGATGTGGGGAGCGGCGCGCGAGACGGTGATCGGCGAAGTGCTGTGGCAGAGATTCCCGGCGATCGTCGGGACGCGGGCGGGACAGCTTCTCCGGCAGGCCGTGGAGAACGGCGAACCATACGAATTCGAGGTCTTCTCGCCGGTGGTAAAGCGCTGGCTTTGGCTGCGCGCCCACCCGCTCGGCGACGGGCTGACCGGCGTCCACTGGCGCGATGTGACCGAGCGCAGGCAGACGGAAGAGGCGTTGCGCGCCAGCGAGGAGCGGCTCAGGATCGCCTCCGAGACGGCGCGGCTCGGCTATTGGGAGCGCGATTTCGCCACCGGCGAGCTTCGCGCCTCGGCACTCTGCAAGGCAAATTTCGGCCTGCCGCCGGACGCCCCCCTCTCCTACGATCAGGTGCTGGCGGCGATCGATCCCGCGCATCGCGAGCGCGTGCAGGAAGCGTCGCGGCGTGCCGTGCGCGAAGGCCGCGAGTACGAATCCGAGCATCCCATCAGCTGGCCCGACGGCAGCGTGCATTGGATCAGCGTCCGCGGCCGATGCCTTTACGCCGAGGACGGCACGCCGCTGCGCGATATCGGCGTCACGCTCGACATCACCGCGCGTCGGCGCCTGGAGCAGGATCTTCGCGAAAGCGAGGAGCGCTATCGCCTCTTCGCCGAAGCCGCCCTCGAGGGGGTGGTCGTCCATGATTTCGAACGCATCCTCGACGTCAGCCGCCGCTTCGCCGAGATGTTCGGCTACCGCCCCGAAGAGCTGATCGGCCAGCCGGTCGCGGTGCTCGAGAGCATGGTCCCGCCGGAGGAGGTGGCCCAGGCGCGCCGCCGCGTCGCCACCCAACACACCGCCTTCAACGAGATGGCCTGCCTGCGTCGCGACGGCACGCCGTTCACCATCGAATACGCCGCCCGACACCTCACCTATCGCGACCGCGCCGTCAGGCTCGCCATCGCCCGCGACATCACGGAGCGCAAACGCCACGAAGCCGCCCTGCAGCGCGTCAACGAGACGCTTGAACGCCAGATCGAGGAGCGGGCGCGCCAGCTCTCGGCGAGCCGCGCGCGGCTGCGCGCCTTCTTCGACAATTCGCCGGACTGGCTCACGCTGCAGCGCGCCACGGCCGATGGCCGTTTCGTCTATGTGGATCTCAATCCGACTTGCGAGGCCGCCTACGGGCTCCCGCGCGAGCGCGTCATCGGCCGGAGGCTCGAGGAAGTGCTCGGCGAGGAAGCCGCGCAGGTGCCGCTGCACCATCTGCGCGAGGCGCTTCGCACCGGCGCGCCGCAACGCTATGTCGCGCACCGGACCATGGCGGGACGGACTCGCGCCATCGACGTCATGTTCGTGCTCGTTCCCGGCGCGGCCGAGGGCGACGACCGCTTCATCATCACGACGGCGCGCGACATCACCGAGCGCGAAGAGCTCGAGGCGCGGCTGGGTCACGCGCAAAAGATGGAGGCGGTAGGCCAGCTCACCGGCGGCGTCGCGCACGACTTCAACAATCTGCTGACGACGGTGATCACGAGCCTCGACATCATCGGCGCATCGCTCGAGGACGAGCGGCTGCGGCGCCTCGCCGAGGCCGCTTTGCGCTCGGCGACGCGCGGCGCCCGGCTCACCCAGCAGCTTCTTTCCTTCGCCCGGCGCCAGACGCTGCACGCGGCAATCATCGATCTCAACGCACTGCTGCTCGAGATGGAGCCGCTGCTGAAGCGAGCGGTCGGCGAGGCGATCGAGCTGAGCTTCTCTCCCTCGCCCGGCCTCTGGCCCTGCAAGATCGACGTCGCGCAATTCGAGGCGGCGGCGATGAACCTCGTGGTCAACGCCCGGGATGCGATGCCGGGTGGCGGCGGGATCACTCTCGCCGCCGCCAATGTCACCGTCGTCGCAACCGACGAGCGTGACCTTCCCGCCGGCGGCTATGTCGAGCTGACGGTCGCGGATACGGGGCACGGCATGGCGCCCGAGGTGCTGCGGCGGGCCTTCGAGCCTTTCTACACCACGAAGGAGGTGGGCAAGGGCTCCGGCCTCGGGCTTTCCATGGTCGAAGGCTTCGTTCGCCAGTCGGGGGGCAGCGTGCAGATCCGCAGTACGCCCGGCGCGGGCACCGTGGTCCAGCTTTATTTCCCCCGCGCCGCCGCCTCGGAAGCGGCGCGCGCGGTGGAGCAATCCGACGCCGGGCTCGACCGCGGCTCGGGCACGATCCTACTGGTCGAGGACGACACAGACGTGCGCGAGGTCATCGCCGGGCTGCTGCGCGAGACCGGTTATCGGCTGGTGGCGGCAGGGACGGCGCCGGCCGCGCTGCGGCTGCTGCAGCAGACGAGCCCGGTCGATCTGCTGCTGACGGATCTGGTGATGCCCGCCGGGATGAGCGGGCTCGAGCTCGCGCGCGAGGCGCTACGCCAGCGGCCCGGCATCCGTGTGCTGCTCACCTCCGGCTATGCGGCCTCTTCGCTGCCCGCGCCGGGCGAGGAAGAGGGCTTCGCCTTCATCGCCAAGCCCTATCGCCCGGCCGAGCTGCTCGCCACCATCCGCGAGCTGCTGCGCGGCAGTCCCTGACGGGCGCTGCTTCGCCCGCGCTTCAGCCGGGCGGCTCCGACGCGAAGACCTCCTGCGGCTCGGCGAGCCCGCGCATGGGATAGCGGCCCAGCGAGTAGAGCTGCGCGCCGGTGGCGCGCGCGAATCTTTCCGAGAGCAGCACCGGTCGGTGCAGCGTCTTGGTCAGCCCTTCGAGCCGGCAGACCAGGTTCACCGCCGGGCCGATGGCGGTGTAATCGAGGCGGTCGGTGGCGCCGACATTGCCGTACCACACCTCGCCCAGATGAAGCCCGATGCCGAAGTGGATCAACTCCTGGCCGACGATGTCGCGGTTCTCGTTGGCGACGTCGATCCGCCGGACGATTTCCGAGGCGGCGGTGTAGGCAGCGGTCGCCGCTTCGGTCTCGCCGCGCCCTTCCGGCCCGAAGATGGCGAGGACGCCGTCGCCGACGAATTTCAGGATCTCGCCGCCTTCCGTGTGGACGGCGGCGGCGATCGCCTCGAAATAGTCGTCGAGCAGGCGGATGAGCTCCTGCCCGGGGAGGCGATCGGCGAGGCCCGTCGAATCGCGCAGATCGACCGCCATCAGCGCGGCACGCAGCTGCCGGCTCTCGCCGCGGAAGATCTCGCCGTCGAGAATGTGCCGGCCGATGGTGCGGCCGAGATAGGTGTCGAGCAGGATTGCGCTACGCCGCTCCAGCACCTTTCGGTCGACGAGAAGACCGAGCGCCGGCAGCAGCGCCTCGATCCTGGCGATGTGTGCATCGCCGAACCCGCCAGGGCGATCGGTCGCCCAGGTGACCACGTGATGGCGGCCCACCGCCATGGCGAGCGGACAGGCGAGATAGTCGGTGGCGCCGGCCTCACGGAAGCTGCGCAGCAGCGGGAAGCGTGCGACCGCGGCGGCATCCTCCTCCAGACGGTAGCGCGCGGTGACGCCCTGCTCGATCGCCGGACGCATCGGGCTTTCGAGGTAATCGCTGTGCCGCTCCATACCGTGCCGCACCTGGAACTCGGTGACGCCGCCCGTGCGGTGCCAGCGGAAGCCGATGCCCATGATCTGCGGATGGAGCGTGCCGACACTGAGATTGGCGCGCCAGAGCGGCACGTCCTGCGCGACCATGCGCCAGCACAGCTCATCGAACATGGCCATGCCGGCCTTGCTGCGGCTCTCCGTCGAGAGAAGCCACTCGAGAATGTCGCCGCCCGGGACCGGCCGGCCGATTCCGGGCTCCTCGCGCACGAGCTTGAAGAGCTCCTCCGCCCTGGCGGCGGGGCGGGGCGCGACCTGGAGATCAATGGCATCCACGCGTGCGGCTCCTTCCTGCTCGGACGAGCTTACCGCGCCGGAGCCGCTGCGTCAGGCCCGCGCGCACCCATTTGCCCGCAGCCTTTGAGGCACTATCATGAGCGCCATGCACGACCTGGTCATTCGCGATGCCTGGCTCGTCGACGGCACGAAGGCGCCCGGCCGGCGCGCCTCGGTTGCGGTCGCCGAGGGCTGCATCGTCGAAGTGGGCGAGGATGTCGGCGCCGCGCGGCAGACGGTCGACGCCGACGGGCTGGCGCTGGCGCCGGGGATCATCGATACGCACACCCATTACGACGCGCAGGTCACCTGGGATCGCGCGCTCCATCCTTCGCCCGAGCTCGGGGTCAGCACGGTGGTGATCGGCAATTGCGGCTTCACCATCGCGCCTTGCCGGCCGCAGCACCGCGACCTCACCATGCGGCACCTGACGCATGTCGAAGGCATGTCGCTCGACGTCCTGCGCCGCGGCATCCGCTGGGAGTTCGAGACCTTTCCGGAATATCTGGCGCTCATCGAGCGCCTCGGACCGGTGCCGAACCTCGCCGCGTTCGTCGGCCATTCCTCGCTGCGTACCTGGGTGATGGGCGAGGACGCCACGCTGCGCGCCGCGCGGCCCAAGGAAGTGGCGGAGATGCGCCGCCTGGTGCTCGAGGCGATGGAAGCGGGCGCCGTCGGCTTCGCCACCTCGACCGCGCCGCAGCACAATGGCGAAGGCGGCACGCCGATGCCGTCGCGGCTCGCCGACGAGGCCGAGCTCAGGGCGCTGGTCGGAGCGCTGGGCGAGGCCGGGCGCGGCGTCTTCATGCTGACCAAGGGCGGCGACACCGGCGTGCCCTTTCTCGAGGCGCTCGCCGCCGAAACAGGCCGCCCGGTGGTGGTAGCAGCGCTGCTGCACAATCCGACGCGGCCCGACGGCACCTTCGAGGAGCTGCGGCTCATCGCGGCGGCGCAGTCGCGCGGCCGCCGCCTCTTCGGGCAGGTTTCCTGCTGCCCGCTCACCAACGACTTCACGCTGCGCTCGCCCTATCCCTTCGAGAGTCTTTCCGCCTGGCTGCCCGCGATGCAGGCCGAAGGCGAGGAGTTGATGCGCGTTTATGCCGACCTCGAATTCCGCCGGCGCGTTGCCGAAGAGCTGAAGCGGCCGGCGGCGGTGCGGCTCTTCAACGGCGAGTGGCAGAAGCTCGAAGTGGTGGAGACCGCGCGGCCGGAGAACCGCCGCTTCGAGGGGCGCAGCATTGCCGAACTCGCCGCTTCCGACGGCAAGGCGCCGCTCGACTGGCTGCTCGATTTCAGCCTGTCGGAGAGTCTCGACACAGTTTACAGCGCGCTGCTGCTCAACAGCGACGAGGCGGCGGTCGGGCGCATGCTGCGCGATCCCAACGCCACCATCGCGCTCTCGGATGCCGGCGCGCATCTCACCTTCTTCTGCGACGCCGGCTACGGCCTGCATCTCCTCGGCCATTGGGTGCGCGAGCGCGGCCTCCTCAGCCTCGAAGAGGCGGTGTGGCAGCTCTCGGGCCGGCCGGCAGAGATCTTCGGCATCGCCGATCGCGGCCGGATCGCGCCGGGACTGGCGGCGGATCTCATGCTCTTCGACCCCGCCAAGATCGGTCGCGGGCCGAAGCAGCGCGTCTTCGATCTGCCCGGCGGCGCACCGCGCCTCACGACCGGAGCAAGCGGGCTCGAAGGCGTCTGGATCAACGGGGTCGCGGTGGCGGATGAATCCGGCGCGCTGACACCGTCCCGGCCACCCGGCCGCCTGCTGCGCCGCTTCTCGGCCTGAAATGACTTCAGAAGATCCGGCTGCCTCCCTCGACTGGCCGCGCATCGAGCAATGGGCGCAGGAGATCGCCGCGGGCGAGCCCGTCAGCCTGCGTCAGGTCTTCGCCGCGCAAGGCGCCCGCGGCCCAGCGCTGCACTGGCAGCCGGGCGTCGAGGCGCTCCCGGCCCAGCAGCACCGCTTCTTGCTGCGCTATTGGGACGATCTGCGGGGCGCGCGCCCGCTGCCTTTGCGTAGCGAGATCGATGCCGTCGAGATGCGCGCGGCGCTCGGATACGTCAACCTGGTTGATGCGGTGGAGGGTGCCCGCGATTTCCGCTACCGCGTCTTCGGCAGCGTCATCGCCTCGGTTTCCGGTTTCGACATGACCGGGCAGCTCGCCTCGACGCTCAAGGCCAGTGCCTACATCACCGAGTTCAGCCTCGCGGCCTTGCGCGCTGCCTTCCGGCGCCGCGAGCCGCTCTACACCGAGCACGGCCCCCCGGCCACGGTCTATACCGCGACCTGGCACCGGCTGGTGCTGCCGCTCGCCGACGCCGATGGCGGGGTGACGCGCTTCCTCATCGGCATGGTGCCGATGACGCAGGACGGCAAGCCGGTGGCGCCAAGGCTCTAGCCGGCGTTTCCGCCGACGCCTCCGCTCAATCGCGAAAGATCGCCTTGGGGATCATCGCGTGGATGCCTTTGACCCCGTCCACCACCTGCGTGACCTCGAAATCGACGGCGATCGAGGCGAGCGCATAAGCATCGACGCGCGTCAGCCCCTTCTCTTCGCTGAGGAAGGCGACGCATTCGCGGATCGCGCGCTTCATCGCCTCCTCGAGATTCTCGTGCAGGCCGAGCGTGATCCAATGCGTCGGCGTCTCGGCGCGTGGCCAGGCGAGCGGCTTGCCCTTGATGAGATCGAGGCGGAAGGTACCGGTGAGCGAAGTCTCGATCGCGGTAAGGTCGACCTCGCCGTCGCCCTGCGCCGCGTGGCCGTCGCCCACCATGAAGAGCGCCTCGGGCACATGGACCGGCAGGTAGAGGGTCGAGCCCGCGGTCAGGTCCTTCAAGTCGATGTTGCCGCCGAAGGCGCCGGGCGGGCCGGAGCTGACGCGACCCAGGCTGCGCGCCGGGCCCGTCGCCATGATGCCGAAGAACGGCGCCAGCGGCACCTCGATGCGCTCGGAGAATTTGGCGACGCCGCGCTCGGTGTCGAATGGGATGACGATGCTGCGGTTCAAGGTGAATTCGTCGGGCAATCCGCCGCGGTCGAGGCGCATGGAGTTGACGCCATAGGGAACGCGCGGCGTCGCCTCGATCACGTGGACGGCGAGAACGTCGCCCGGCTCGGCCCCGGCGACGGCGATCGGGCCGCTGACGACATGCGGGCCGCTGCCGCTGTGCTGCACCTTGGCATAGACGCCGACAAGGTCGCGCAGCACCGCCTCGTGCGGAATGCCGAAGCGCGAGAAGAAGGTCTCGGGGTCGCCTTGGTCCGGCAGAATTCCTTCATGCGATACGGTGTCGATGGTGACGGTGTCGCCGGGCGCCACCCGCAGCACCGGCTCGGCGGCGCCCCAGAGATAGCCCCAATGCACCGTCTCAGGGCCGCAGCGGACGCGATGCCTGCCGCCGCCCAGGCTCTCAACCAGCCGTGCGTCGGCTGCGCGCTTCAACCCCGCTTCGGAGACGCGGCAATGCGACGAGGCCGGCGGCACGACCGGTCGTGCCGCTTCGCCGGCGAGCTGCAGCCCCCGGCGCAGGAAATCGCGCTTCTCGCGGTCGATGAGATTGAGGCGAAAGAGCTCATCGACGAAGTCGGCATAGCGCGCACGTTCGGAGCGCGCGGCGGGTCCCGGGGCGTGGGCGTCATCATGCATGGCGAAACGTCCGCGACAGTGTCTTGCCGCCGACTGTGGCGAAAGCGAGTGCGCCCCGCAAGCGGCACTCGCCGGGGCGAGGGGCTCAGTACTTTATTCGGAGCGTCACCGGGGTGTCGCCGTGGCCGACGCTGAAAGCGGCATCGACGAATCGCGGCCGCGAGATAATGGCGCGGATGCCGTTCGACAGCGCGTAGCCTTCGATGGGATAGCCGATGAAGTTGGTGTCGAGCCGGCCGTTGGCGTTCTCGTCGTGATAGGCGCCGACCGCGTAGCGGCCCGGCCGCAAATGATCGAAGACGACGGTGATCGGCTTGGTGCTCGCCCTCACCTTCACATGCTGGTCCGAATAATCGCCGTCGGGAAACTGGTCCGGCTTGGAATAGAGCGCGACATAGACGTCGCCCTGGTTGCTGTGCAGGCCGTCGATGGTGACGATGATGCGCGCCGCCTCGGCCCGCCCCGCGAACAAGAGGAGGAAGAGAACCAGCGGTAGGAGAAGGCGGCGCATGAGGATTCCTGTCACAACAAAACGGCCGGCGCGCAGCGCCGGCCCGCCCACGAATATAAGAGCGGAATTAAGAAAGTCTCAGCGCCGCGGCACTTTCACGCAGGAGATGAGGTCGCCGCACCCGACAGCAGCGCGAGTTCGGCGACCGCTTTCGCTTCCGGCAAGGCCGGCGCCGCCTCGGGCGCGCGCCGGATCACCGCGAAGAGCCCCTTCAGGTGATCGGCAAGCCGGAGCGCCATCGCGACAATGGTCAAGGTCGGCGGCGCGGCGCCGGCGGTCGGAAACACCGAACTGCCGGCGACGAACAGATTGGCGACGCCGTGCATCCTGCCGTCCGGGTCCACCACGCCGCGGCGCGGATCCTCGTGCATGCGGGTGGTGCCGATCTGGTGCCAGCCGCCTTCGAGATTGGCGGGCCAGCCTTCGATCTCCGCCGGATCGAGCGGGGCGAGGCGGCCGATGCCGAGGCGCATGAGCTCGGCCTCGATGATCTCCTCGGCGCGCACCACGGTGTGACGATCGACCGGCAGCGTGCGCCAGTCGAGCTTGACGCGGTTGAGCCCGAAGGCATCGCGCGCGTTGTCGAGAGTGACGCGGCTTTCGGGATTGGGGGCCTGCTCGGACTTGCTCTCGAGCACATAGCCGGAGATGAAGCGGTTCGGCTGGAAGAGCTGCAGGAAGGCCGCAACCGCCACCTTGTCGATCTGGCGTACGACATCGACCATCTGACGCAGCGTGAGGCCCTTGCGGCCATAGGGCGGGAAGCGGATATAGGGATCGGTTCGCCGGGAGCGCGACACCGAGAGCACCAGCTTGCGGAAGGCGAGCCAGCCCTCGGCGGTGTGGCCGATATAGACCGGGTGGATGTTGCCGCTGTAATTGAGCAGCCCCTCCCGCTCCTGCAGCGCTTCGGTAAGCGCGAGCCGCGCCGAGATCGCCTGGTCGCGGAAGGTCAGGCCGTAGAGCGCGCTCGGCATGGTATGCCGCGTTGCGAAGAGCGCCCGCTTGGTGTGCGGATGCTCCATGAAATAGCGGCCCACGAGGTCGTGCTGATTGCCGAGGCCGGCGGAAACGACATCGTTCGAGAGGAGCAGCAGGCGGGTGTTCTCGATGCCGCCGCTCGCGAGGACGAAGCGCTTGGCGCGTACCTCGAAGCGCCTCCCGCCGAGGCAGCCGACGAGCACATGGGTGACCGACCGCGCCTCCGGACTCGTCATGATGCGCAGCACATTCGCGTTCAGGTAGCAGCGGACATTGCCGGCCTGCCGCAACGCCTCGCGGTAGACCTGGCCGAACCGCGTCGGCGCGCTGAAGCGGTAGATGCTGGCCTCGAGCTGCGCGGGATCGAAGGGAACCAGCCGGGCGCGCGGATCGCCGATCTCGGCCGCGGCGCGTGCCGGGTCGTAATCGTCGCTGCGCAGCTGGCAGAGCGCGTGGGCCTGGCTGTAGAAGGGTCGGAGCTCCGCCTCGCCGATGGGCCAGCCGCTCTCGGCCACCCAAGGACGCCGGCGGAAGTCGATGGGGTCCAACGGCCGGCACCAACCGCCCCAGGCGTTTGTGTTGCCGCCGAAGTAGCGTATCTGGCAGACGTCGAGGTCGAAGTAGGGCAGTCCGACGTTTCTGCCCTCGTACAGCGTCTGGGTCGCCCGATCGAAATCGAGGGTGCCGCTCTCCAGCAGACAGACTTGGACAGGGGTACCGATGAATTGATGGCTGATGGTGATGCCGGCCGCACCTCCCCCGATGATGCAGAGATCGGTCTCAACCACCGCGTTCATGGGGAGGGCCCGCGCATCAATAAACATGACAAGACCCGTGGGTTAAAGCGGGAGCGCGAAATGAACACGGGAACCGGCCGGTGGTTCCGCGCGGAGCGGTGGCGGCGACAGGAACTTTCAACGCGCAATGATGTTCGTCCAGCGCTTCGGTGGCGCGGCCCCGGAGCCGCCTCTCTGATTGGGCGAACGAAACGGGGGGCGGAGACGACGGGCGGGATATCCCGCCTGGAGCGAACCGGGCGCGGCGGCATTGCCGCGCAAGTTCTTGGAAAAGGCCCGAGCGGCCGGCGAGGGAATGACGCATGGCATTACTGACCCCGACCAACAGCAGCCGCGAGCTGACGCCGAGCGGAGCCGCCCGCCAGGTTGCACATGAAAACAGCTCCGGATTCTTCGGCAGCACCTTCGAAGGCATGGACATCAAGCAGCTCTGGCGCGCGGTGTGGCGCTGGCGCGCGCTGGTACTGTGGACGACGTTGGGGCTCACGGTACTCGCCACCTTCATCATCTTCCATCTGACGCCACAATACACGGCCTCGGCCGACGTGCTGGTCGGCGTTCAGCAGGTGAAGATCGGCAAGCTCGAAGACCTCATCTCCGATCTCAAGAACGGCAATGGCGGCGGCATCGACGAGACCGTCGCCACCGATATCGG
This sequence comes from Allostellaceae bacterium, assembly GCA_035553515.1. Lineage (GTDB taxonomy): Bacteria > Pseudomonadota > Alphaproteobacteria > ATCC43930 > CGMCC-115725 > DAHUYF01. The sequence continues at coordinate 25,492 of DATNDG010000141.1, forward strand.
CATCATCCGCTCGCGCGCCCTCGCCGAGAAGACGGTGGAGAAGCTGCAGCTGCAGAACAATCCGGAGTTCAATCCGGCGCTGCAGCCGCCTTCGCTGTTCTCCCGGCTGCTGTCGGCGCAGCATTTCATTCCGCAGAGCTGGGTCGACGCATTCAGCCCGAAGGAGATCGAAGCGCCGAATGGCGACACGACCAAGATCATCGACCGGTTCGAGAAAAAGCTGAAAGTGGCGAATGACGGCCATTCGCGCATCATCCAGATTGCGTTCGAATCGACCAATCCGGTGACCGCGGCGCAGATCGCCAACACGCTCGCGGACAACTACATCGTCGCGCGGCTCGACGCCAAGTTCGAGGCAACCAAGCGCGCCAACGAGTGGCTGGCGGACAGGCTCAACAGCCTGCGCCAGGAAGTCGAATTGTCGGAAGACCGCGTCGAGAAGTACCGGGCCGCCAACGGCCTGCTGCAAGCGCAGAACCCGCAGCAGCCGGGCGCGCAGGGCATGACGCTGACGACGCAGCAGATGGCTCAGGTGTCGGCGGAGGCGATCACCGCCCACACCAAGTACCTGGAAGCGCAGTCGCGGCTCGCCGAGCTGCAGCGCTCCGGCGTCACCCGTGGCGGCCGGGCCACCGACAACGCGATCAAAAACGACGACATCATAGAGGTGTTGCAGTCGCCGGTGATCCAGAACCTGCGCGCTCAGGAGGCGGATGCGCAGCGCCGCGCCGCCGACCTGACGGCTCAGTTCGGCGATCGCTACCCCAAGGTCATCAACGTCCGCGCCGAGCTCACCGAGATCCGCAGCAAGATCCAGACCGAGGTGGCGCGCGTCGTCGATGCGCTGAAGAACGAGGTGGCGACGCAGCAGGCCCGCGAGGCGAGCCTCAACGCGCTGCTCAACAAGATGAAGAGCGACGCGGCGCGTAACGACGTCGCCTCGGTACAGCTGCACGATCTCGAGCGCCAGTCCCAGGCCGATCGCACGCTCTATGAGAACTTCCTGGCCCAATACAAGGAGACCCAGAGCCAGGACAGCTTCCAGCAGCCTGACGCCGACATCATCTCGCGCGCGGCGGTGCCGGTGGTGCCGAGCTTCCCGCAGAAGCCCGTCCTCGTCCTGCTGAGCGCACTGACCGGCCTGGTGATCGGCGTTCTGCTGGCGCTGATCTGCGAGAACCTCGACGTCGCCATCCGCAGCATGGATCAGGTACGCAGCCTGCTTAAGGCCCACCCGCTCGGTCTCGTGCCGGCGCTGGGCGGCGTGCGCCGCGCCACCGGGAACCGCCCCGAGCACGAGGTGGTCGACAAGCCACTTTCGGCTTATGCCGAAGCGATCCGCGGCATCCACACCAACCTGATGCTTGCCAATGTCGATCAGCGCCCACGGGTCGTCCTCGTCACTTCCGCGCTTCCCGGCGAAGGTAAATCCACCATGGCGATGTCGCTCGCGCAAATGGTGGCCCGCTCCGGCCAGCGCGTCATCGTAATCGACGGCGATCTGCGGCGCCCGGCGGTGCATCGCCTCGCCGGCGTCGCGCACAAGCCCGGTCTGATCGAGTGGCTGATCAATCGTAATCCGCTCGAGGAGGTCATCTACTCCACCGGCGCGGGCGGCATCGATGTGATCCCAGCCGGCGATCAGCCGCAGCTGCCGCCGAACCTGCTCTCCTCCGACCGCTTCCGGCAGCTGCTGCGCGGGCTGATGGAGCGCTACGACATGATCATCCTCGACAGCGCGCCGGTTCTAGCGGTCTCCGACACGCGTGTCCTTGCGACGCTGGCCGAGCAGACCCTCTTCGTCGTGCGCTGGGCATCGACCTCGCACAAGGTAGCCGCCTCGGCGTTGCGCCAACTCGTGGAATCGGGCGCCCGCATTGCCGGCGTGGCGCTGATGGCGGTCGACGTCAAAGCGCATGCCAAGGACGGGTTCACCGACTCGGTGCTCTACGCCGGCCGGCTGCGCGAGTACTATCGGTGAGGATCGCGAGCCCGGAGAGGCGCTAGCGATGGAAGGTGACCCGCAGCCGTTGGTGAGCGTTCTCGTCCCGACCTTCAATCGGCGGGACTACCTCAAGGAGACGCTCGCCAGCGTGCTGCGCCAGAGCTTCGGCGACTTCGAGGTCATCGTCAGCGACAACGCGAGCGAAGTCGATCCCGCCGACGTCGTCGCCGGCTTCGCCGATCCGCGCCTGCGCTATTATCGCAACCCCTCCAATCTCGGCGTCACGGGAAACTTGCTTGCCGCCTGCGGCCACGCGCGCGGCAAGTACGTCGCGGTCCTGGGCGACGACGACCTCTGGGATCCCCAGTTTCTGGCGACGCTGGTGGCGCCGCTGGAGTCGGATCCATCGCTGGCTCTCGCCTTCTGCGACCATTTCATCATCGGTCCTGACGGCCGGCCCGACCCGGCGGAGAGCGACCGGGTGAGCCGCCGCTGGCAGCGGCACAGGCTTCACCAAGGGATCTACCGCCCCTTCCAGGAGATCGCCCTCGTCTACCGCTCGATCTGCGTTTTTTCGGGATCGCTGCTGCGGCGGTCCGCGATCGATTGGCAATCGATCCCGCGCGATCTCGACTTCAGCGTCGACGTCTATCTGGGCTATCTCGCCGCGCGGACCGGGCTCGGCTGCTACTACGTGCCGCGCCGGCTCTCGTATTACCGCTATCACGCGGGCTCGCTCGGCAGCAGTCTCAAGCGGACGGAGCAGCGCCTCGCGAACGCGCGCGACGCCACGGTCTATTGGGACCGATTCCTCCAGGACGCGGCGCTCGGCAACAAGTCCTATTTCGAGATGAAGCGCGGCTTCAACGCCGCCGTCGTCGCGCTGACCCTGCTACAGAGCAGCGGCGTGCGTCCCGCGCTCGAGGAGCTGCGGCGCTCGTGGAAGGCCGGGCTGCTCCGGCCGCGCATCCTGCTTTACCATCTGCTCTACGCGCTGCGCCTGCACCGCGCGAACGCCTGAGCGGCGCCGACGACGGCGAGAGGCCGGGAGTTCGGAAAGCCGGAAGGTGCTGGTTCGGCATCAGCCGACGGCGCTCTTGCCGATGGCCGCACTGAGTTACTCTACTTTAGCGGCTTCGGAGTTTGCGCCCCACTGCATTGCGGAAATCGCTACGCATTTTGCGCCTCAAATTCGGCCATGCAGGCGAATTCGCGGCGGCTCGCCGAGACCAGGATTATCGTCGATCCTCGCGATCGGCAGAGAGTTGCCCAGTTATCACGGCCCGACCTGCACCGGTTCAACGGCGCACGCGGCTCCCGATAGGGCGACGGCGTTCATCAGCACCGCCGGCGTGCTCTTCACGCCTGCCTGATCCTGGGTGCGACGATCAGCTCGGCCGCACCGAGAGGCGCCGGAAGAGCCGGGCGATGAGGCGCTGACGCTCCGAATGCGGCAGGGCGATCAGGATGAGCGGTGGGAGCACGGCGAGCGCCCAAAGGCCGGCACGCAGCGCGAGCTGCAGCACGCCAATCTGCGCGTTCCCGAAGAGCAGATAGGCCGCGGCGAAGCTCACCACGAAGGCAAGGCCGCCGGCGAGGAAGCTGTTCAGCAGGTGGCTCCAGGCGCTGAAACGGAAGCGCTGTTCGACCGCGAGCGGGGGCAAGAGGCCGGCTCCGAGCATCTCCGTCACGGCAAAGCCCAAGGCCACCCCTACCCCATCGAGCGGCCAGGCGAGCGCGACCGCAAGCGCAAGCCCGGCCAGCGACCAGACGCTGTTCGCCCAGGCGATCGGCCGCGCATGGTTGGTGTAGCGGAGCAGCATCAGCGAGGCGCGGCCCGGGGAGGAGAAATAGATGCCGACGAGGAAGCAGACGATGAGCGCCGCGTCCGCCTGGATCTTTCCATGTGTCCAGAGATGGATGAAAGGCGCTGCCAGGGGCAGGCTGAGGCCGCTCAGCGCGCCGGAGATACAGGCGACGATCCGGCCGGTATCGGCATAGAGCCTGCGGCAGCCTTCGTAGTCCTGCTGCACATGCTGGCGCGCCATCTCGATGCCGCTGCCGATGGAAAAGGATTGCGCACCGATCTGCCGGGTGAGGCCGGTGAAGACCCGGCACACGTTGAAGGTCACGATGGTCGCGGCGCTGAAGTCGAAGAGCGCGAACACGATGAGCACGGCATTCTGCGTGATCGCCGGTGCCAACGCATTGGTGAAATAGAGCAGCGATTGCGGCACCATGTCGCGCCATTCCTCGCGCGTGGGCATGGCGAAACCGAGACGCATGGTGGGATAGCGGCGCGATACGTCGATGATCGTAACGACCGAGCAGACAATCGGCATAAATCCGTAACAGCAGGCGACGACCGTCGGCGGCGCGTGGAACAGGAGGGCGATCATCACGCTGACGAGCTGCGCCGAGGTATAGAGCGCGAAGATGCACTCGCCGCGACTGAAATCGCCGTAAGCACGATAGGCATCGTGCAAGATCATTACGGAGTACCAGCCCCAGAGCGGCAGGGTCAGCACCACCAGGATCAGCACGGCATCATGCTCGCTCATTGCATGCAACCCCAGCAGCCTGGTGAGGTCGACGCAGGAAACGAGCACGTAGAGCAGCGACAGAATGACCACGGAAATGGCCGACGAGACGAACAGCCCGGTGCGCACGTGACGCCTGAGCGCCGTGGCGTTGCCGGTGGACACGTCGTGGATGAAGCGGCTCGCGAAGTAGTCATCGGTGCCGAAGGTGCAGGTGGTCAGGAACCAGGAGATGGCCGCCAGCACGAGATAGTCCTTGTAGAGCTCGGTGCCCCAGGCAAGCAGATAAAGCGGGATCAGCAGCAGCTGATCGAACAGGCGGATGCCGAGATTTACGATCTGCAGCGCGTAATTGCCGAGTAGCCGCCGCGCCAGCCGCCTACCCGTGACGGTGGCCCTGGCCATGGCATGGTCCGACTCGGCTACGCCGTCTTCGCTGTTCCGCTCGAGATTCGCTTGATGCATCGACCTGCCCGCTGGGCGCTTATGACTCTGGCAACGATGCGCGGTCGCGGGACCCGACGGTCGCCTCCTCCGGCACCGCCGGACAGACCAGTTGGCTCAGCGACAGGCGGTCGGCGAGATGCGCGATCCGCCCCTCAAGACTGAAATGCTGGCCATGCATCCCGACGCCAAGCGCGACCAACAAAACCAAAGGCAGCGGCCAGGCGAGCGCCGGGACGGCGTTCGGCTGCGCGGCGAGAGCGTACCAAAGGATGCAGCAGGCTCCGAGGAGCAGGCCCGCGGCGACTTCCGGCGGCGTATGCGCGCCGGTCCACACGCGGCTTTCTGCGATCGCCGCGAGAACCGCGGCTGTTAGGAGGCCGAGCCCCAGGCGCGCCGGCCATGGCTTGTCGACGGCAATGGTCAGAGCGACGCAACTGTAGAAGGTCGCACTCAAGCTGGTATGGCCGCTCGGGCTGCGGATCCCGAGCCCGGGCAGATCGGCGCCACAGGCGTGAAAGGCGAGCTTGGCCAGAATGGTGAGGCCGCCGCACAGCCCGATCGCAGAAGCCCAGACCAACGCCGCCCGCCGCGATCGCGTCAGGAAGAGAACGCATGCCACCACCGCCGAAGCCGGCAACAGAAATGCCGCATCACCGAGTTCG
>DATNDG010000142.1:0-2801 GCA_035553515.1 Allostellaceae bacterium
GGGGTGACGCATGACTCGGTCCTCGCCGGAGTCCAGCGAGCGCTACCTCTCGGGCTTCGGCAACGAATTCGCGACCGAGGCGGTGGCGGGTGCGCTGCCGGAGGGCCGCAACTCGCCGCAGCGCGTGCCGCTCGGTCTATATGCCGAGCAGATCTCCGGCACCCCCTTCACCGCGCCGCGCGGTGAGCTGCGTCGATCCTGGCTCTATCGCATCCGCCCGACGGCGAGCCATCCGCCCTATCGCCGGCGCGACGACGGACTGCTGCGCAGCGGCCCGTTCGGCGAGGTCGAGACGCCGCCCAACCGCCTGCGCTGGGACCCGCTGCCGCTGTCCGAGAATCCCGCGGATTTCGTCGACGGCCTCGTCACCATGGGCGGCAACGGCGATCCCGCGCATGGCGCCGGCATCGCCATCCACGCCTACCTCGCCAACCGCTCGATGACTGACCGCGTCTTCTACGACGCCGACGGCGAGTTGCTGATCGTGCCGCAGCAGGGCCCCCTGCGGCTCGCGACCGAGCTCGGCGTGCTTACCGTGGCGCCCGGCGAGATCGCGGTGGTGCCGCGCGGCTTGCGCTTCCGCGTCGAGCTCATCGAGGGCACGGCGCGCGGCTATATCTGCGAGAACCATGGCGCGGTGCTGCGTCTGCCCGAGCTGGGGCCGATCGGCTCCAACGGCCTCGCCAATCCGCGCGATTTCCTGACGCCGGTCGCCTGGTTCGAGGACGCCGAGCGTCCCGTCGAGGTGGTGCAGAAATTCATGGGCCATCTCTGGGCGACCGAGCTCGACCACTCGCCGCTCGACGTCGTCGCCTGGCACGGCAACCACGCGCCCTATAAATACGACCTCGCCCGCTTCAATGTGATGGGCACGGTGAGCTTCGATCATCCGGATCCGTCGATCTATACAGTGCTGACCTCGCCGAGCGAGACGCGTGGCACCGCCAATGTCGATTTCGTCATCTTCCCGCCGCGCTGGCTGGTGGCCGAGGACACCTTCCGCCCGCCCTGGTTCCACCGCAACGTCATGAACGAGTTCCTGAGCCTCATCCATGGCGTCTACGATGCCAAGGCGTCAGGCTTCGCGCCGGGCGGCGCCAGCCTGCACAATTGCATGTCCGGCCACGGGCCCGACGTGGCGAGCTATGAGAAAGCGGTGGCCGCCGACCTCAAGCCCCACAAGATCGAGAACGTGCTCGCATTCATGTTCGAGACCCGCTGGGTCATCCGCCCGACCCGGTTCGCCTTGGAGACGCCGGCGCTGCAAAAGGGCTACGACGCCTGCTGGCAGGGCTTTGCCAGGAATTTCCGGAGCCGCCGATGATCGATGCGACGCATGACACGAGCCGCCGGAGCTGGGTCGCATCTGCCAACGGGCACCCGGAGTTCCCGATCCAGAATCTGCCGCTCGGCGTGTTCCGTCCGCAAGGGCAAGGGCGGCGCGGCGGCGTCGCCATCGGCGACGAGATTCTCGATCTCGATGCGGCGCTCGACGCCGGCCTCTTCGAGGGCGAGGCGGCGCAAGCCGCCGAGGCCGCGGCGGGCTCCATCCTCAATCCGCTCATGGCGCTGGGGCTGAGCCCGCGCATCGCCTTGCGTCGGCGCCTCTCCGACATTCTCGACGCCGATGCGCCCGATGCGGGCAAGATCAAAGCGCTCGCGCCCAAGCTGCTGCACAAGGCGGCGGATTGCGAGCTCGAGCTTCCGGCCGACATCGGCGACTACACCGATTTCTTTGCCGGCATCCATCATGCCAGCAACACCGGCAGGATGTTCCGTCCGGACAATCCGCTCTTGCCCAATTACAAATACGTGCCGATCGCCTACCACGGCCGCGGCTCGTCGATCCGCGCCTCGGGCGCGCCGGTGCGGCGGCCCGAAGGCCAGCGCAAGGCGGCGAGCGAGAGCGTGCCGAGCTTCGGGCCCTGCCGCAATCTCGATTACGAGCTGGAGCTTGGCGTATGGATCGGACCCGGCAATGCGCAAGGCGAGCCCATTCCGATCGGCGCGGCCGGCAACCATGTCGTCGGATTGTGCCTCCTCAACGACTGGTCGGCGCGCGACGTGCAGGCCTGGGAATACCAGCCGCTCGGCCCCTTCCTCGCCAAGAATTTCGCGACGACGATCTCGCCCTGGGTGGTGACGACCGAGGCGCTGGCCCCGTTCCGCAAGCCGCAGGCAGCGCGCCCGCCCGGCGATCCCAAGCCGCTCGACTACCTCTGGGACGAGACGGACCAGCGCGCGGGCGCGTTCGATATCGCGCTCGAGGCGCTGATCCTCACCGAGGCGATGCGCGGCAAGGGCATCGCGCCGCAGCGCCTGGCGCAATCCAACAGCAGCGATCTCTATTGGACCGCGGCGCAGCTCGTCGCGCATCACAGCTGCGGCGGCTGCAACCTCAATCCGGGCGATCTGTTCGGCTCCGGCACGATCAGCGGCACGACGCGCGACAGCTTCGGCAGCCTGCTCGAGCTGACGCAAGGCGGGCGGGAGCCGCAGACATTAGCCTCGGGCGAAACGCGCCGCTTCCTCGAGGATGGCGACGAGATCATCATGCGCGCCCATTGCCGGCGCGACGGCTATGTCTCGATCGGCTTCGGCGAGTGCCGCGGCCGCGTCGTGCCGTCCTAGGTCTTGCACAGAGACAGATGCCATGATCAGCGAACCCATGCTCAAAGCCGCCGCACCGCCGCCGCAATTCAGCGCCGAGGAATGGAAAGCGCGGGTCGAGCTCGCCGCCTGCTATCGCATCTTCGCCCATCTCGGCTGGGTCGAGCTCATTTACAACCACGTCACGCTGC
>DATNDG010000143.1:0-19495 GCA_035553515.1 Allostellaceae bacterium
GGAGAGAACGATGAAATGGGTGACCCGAGAGAAGGCGCGTGTCGACCGCATCGCGTGCCCATGGCTGATCAGCCGCTTTGTCGATCGCGAGCCGCAGTTCCTGTTCGTGCCGGCTGCGGAGGTCATGACCGCTGCCGACCGCGAAGGCGCAACCCCGTATGACGTCCCCGGCGTCGAGCTGGGGCACCATGGCGACCGCTGCTCGTTCGATGCGTTCCTCGAGAGATACAAGCTCGACGACCCAGCACTGCATGCGCTCGCGCTCATCGTGCGCGGCGCCGACACGGACCAGCGCGACCTGGTGCCAGAGGCGCGCGGGCTCTACGCCCTTGCCACGGGCTTTCAAGCGATCAGCAAGGACGACTTCGAGAACATGGAGCGGCAGTTTCCCGCCTATGACGCACTTTACGCTTGGTGCCGGAGCGAGGTGGTGAAGAGCCGGCTCCGAGCAATGCACGGCTGATCGCGGCGACGGCGGTCATCGGACTCATCGCATTTCCGTTGCTCCGGCCGGATTGGGTTTTCGTCAAGTGAATGACAGCCATTGGGCGGCGTCCCGTAGGTAGGCATCCGCAGGAAACTTTGGGTATTAGAAAAGAGGAGGAGACCCGATGTTTTCGATAATCCGACTGAGCGCGATCCTCATGGCGATCGCGATCGCGATCACGAGCCCGAGCCTCGCGGCGGAACGCGACTGGAGCGCCGTCGGGAAGGCGCTCGGAAAGCAGGGCACAATCATGCCGGGCGGCGTCTACCGTGTTGCCTTGCCCCGCACCGATTTCGCCGTGACGCTCGACGGCGTGACGCTCAAACCGGGATTTGCGCTTGGCGGCTGGCTCGCCTTTGCGCCGATGGGGGACAAGGCCATGGTCATGGGCGACCTCGTGATGACCCAGGAAGAGATCAACCCGGTGATGAAGCAATTCGAGGAGAACGGGATCCAGATAACCGCGCTGCACAATCACCTGCTCCGCGCGCAGCCTGCGACGATGTATATGCATGTGCAGGGCGAAGGCGAGGCCGAGGCGCTGGCGCGGAAGCTCCACGATGCGCTTGTCCTCACGCGGACGCCGCTTGGCGCCGCGTCCGGCACGTCGCAACCGCCGGCAAAAGCGGGACCGATCGACATCGACGTCCCTGCGATCGACCGGACGCTCGGCGCACATGGCAAGGTGAATGGCGGCGTGCTGCAATATGGCATTCCGCGTCGCGAGCAGATCACGGATGGCGGGATGACCGTACCGCCGGCAATGGGCTCGGCCATCGGCATCAACTTTCAGCCGACCGGGCAGGGCAAGGCGGCGATCACCGGCGATTTCGTGCTGACGGCGCAGGAAGTAAACCCGGTCGCGAAGGCGCTGCGCGAGAACGGTATCGAGGTGACCGCGCTGCACAATCACATGCTCGACGACCAGCCGCGCCTCTTCTTCATGCATTTCTGGGCGAATGACGATGCGGCGAAGCTGGCGAAGGGCCTGCGTGCCGCACTCGACCATGTCGCCACCAAGAGCTGAGTCGGGAGGATGCCCGGATGAAGGGATTGATCATGATCATCGCGCTGAGCGCCATCGCCGTCGGTGCGACGGCGGCGTCGGCGGAAGAGCCGCTCGTGCTGGAGGCGAAGATCCCGCTCGGCCAGGTCGCCGGCCGGATCGATCACCTGGCGTTCGATCCCGCCAGCGGCCGGCTTTTCGTGGCTGAGCTCGGCAATGACAGCATCGGCGTCGTCGATGTCCGGGCGAGAAAGACGGTCCACACGATAAAGGGTCTGAAGGAACCGCAGGGCGTCGGCTACGTCGAAGCGAACGGCACCCTCTTTGTGGCCAATGCGGGCGACGGGAGCGTCAGGCTCTTCCGCGGTGCTGATTTCACTCCGGCGGGTCGGATCGAACTCGGCGACGATGCCGACAATATCCGCGTCGACAGCAAGGCAGGACAGGTTTTCGTCGGTTTCGGTTCCGGCGGGATCGCCATTCTCGATGCCGCTACCGGCGAGAAGCGCGGCGAGATCAAGCTGCACGCCCATCCGGAGGCGTTTCAGCTCGCGCCCGCCGGCGATCGAATCTATGTGAACGTGCCGGATGCCGGCCAGATCGTCGTGCTCGACCGCAAGAGCCTGAAGCAGGTCGCACGCTGGCCCACGCGCGCCGACACCGCCAATTTTCCGATGGCACTCGCAGATGGCGGCGCGAGCATCCTCAGCGTCTTTCGCCACCCGGCGCGGCTGGTGGAGCTTTCAGCGAAAGATGGCAGCACCTTGGGCAAGGTCGAGGTCTGCGGCGACGCCGATGACGTCTTCGTCGATGCGCGGCGGCACCGTGCCTATGTGAGCTGCGGTGCGGGGGTTGTCGACGTGCTCGAGAGGCAAGCTGGCGGCTACCGCCACCTGGCGAGCATCCCGACGAGCTCGGGCGCGCGCACCTCGTTCTTTTCCGCCGAGCTCGACCGGCTGTTCGTCGCCGTCCGCGCCACCGGCAGCACGCCGGCGGCGATCTGGATATTCCGGCCTTCGCCGTAAGCGCCCGGTTACGCAATCCAGCGCGACGAGCGTTGCCTGCCGCGATTTGACGCGGTCGTCCTGAAACTTCGACCGGGGCTTGCTGGGAGAGGCTGAGCCCGATAGCCTGCGCGCCGTCATTGGGGAGTAGCCGCCCTCCGCGAGAGGGGCCCGCGTCAACAGACTTGGCCGCCTGACGGCGGACCATGGCGCGGGCGGCGATCGGATCAGCCATTCCGAGCTTGGCGAGACCTTTGGCATCGGTATCGTCGCCCGGGCCGGGTGGAGGATGCCGACGCCATTGGTCCGCTCTCCGCTCGGCCCGACGGACGCACGTGGAAGCGCTTTTCACCTCGTTGGGCGTCGTTGCCGTCGCCGAGATCGGCGACCGGACGCAACTTCTGGCCCTGCTGCTCGCAACTCAGTTTCGCCGGCCCATTCCCGTCATCTGCGGCATCCTGGTTGCGACGGTGGCAAACCACGCAATGGCAGCGCTGGCTGGCGAGTGGGTCGGGCACCTCTTGTCGCCGGCGATACTCAAATGGGTGCTCGGCCTGTCATTCGCCGGCATGGCCGTTTGGACGCTCATCCCCGACAAGCTCGACCGCGCTCAAGCGGTCGCACCGAGGCGCGGCGCCTTCGTCACCACTCTCTTCGCCTTCTTTCTCTGCGAGATGGGCGACAAGACGCAAATCGCGACTGCCGCTCTCGCCGCTCGTTTCAATGTGCTGCTGCCGGTGATTGCCGGGACCACCACCGGCATGCTGATCGCCAACGTTCCCGCGGTGCTCTTTGGCCACTACGCCGGGCACCGCATAAACGCGGCTCGGATCAGGTACGTCGCCGCGGCAATCTTCGCAGCCGAGGCGGCGTTGACGCTCACGGGCTACAGCTTCCCCTGAACGGCCGGACGCAGTGCGAGATCGCCTTCTATTGGCCGGTTCCTCGCCGCGTTCCGCAACCGGCCACATCATCCCGAGACGCCTGCATCGGCGGGCAGGGCGCATCTCCATACGAGCAGAACACGCAGCAATCGCCCGACTTCGGCCGAAGGACCCGCCCGCAGTGCTTGCAATCGTAGAAGAATTGGCAGGCGTCGGTCGGCATCACCTCGGTTTGCCTGCCTCCGCACTGGGGGCAGGTGATCGTCGAGGACAAGGTGACCATCGAGACTCCTGACCGCAGGGCCTATTCGACGACGATGCTCGGCGCCTGACGCTGGGCGCCGGTGAGCGTCGCAGCGAGATTGGCCGCCATGGCGCGAAAGATCTGCGCATGCTCGCTCTGGGGCTGCGAGACCACCACCGGCTCGCCCGCATCGGAGGTCTCGCGGATGACGATGTCGAGCGGCACCTCGCCCAGGAAGGGGACGCCGAGCCGCTCCGCCTCGCGCCTCGCGCCTCCATGGCCGAAGATGTCGCTGCGCTCGCCGCAATGGGGGCAGCTGAAATAGCTCATATTCTCGACGATGCCGAGCACGGGCACGTCCACCTTGCGGAACATGTTGAGACCCTTGCGCGCATCGAGGAGCGCGATGTCCTGCGGCGTCGAGACGATCACGGCGCCGGCGAGCGGCACCTGCTGCGCCATGGTGAGCTGGGCGTCGCCGGTGCCGGGCGGCATGTCGACGACCATGATATCGAGCTCGCCCCATTCGACGTCGCGCAGCATCTGCTGCAGCGCGCTCTGCACCATGGGCCCCCGCCAGATCATCGGCGTTTCCTCGGGCACGAGGAAGCCCATCGACATGCATTTGATGCCATGCCGGCTCATCGGCTGCAGCAATTTGCCGTCGCGCGTGGCGGGGCGGCCCGTGATGCCGAGCATGCGTGGCATGGAAGGGCCATAGATGTCGGCGTCGAGCAGCCCGACCTTGAGCCCGGCCGCGGCGAAGCCCAGCGCCAGGTTGATGGCGACGGTGGATTTGCCGACGCCACCCTTGCCCGAGGCCACCGCGATGATCGCGCGCACGCCGGGCACCAGCGCCTTGCCGGCGGCCGGGTGCGCATGGCCGTGATGGGCATGGCTCTGCGGGCGGGGAGCGGCCTGCGCCGGCCGCTGCGCGGTCAGCACGGCGGTCACCGAGAGCACCTCGGGGAGCGCCTCGACGGCCTTTTCCGCCGCCTTGCGCAGCGGCTCGAGCCTTGGGCCGCGCTGCGGATCGACCTCGATGGCGAAGGCGACATGGCCCTCCCGGAGCTGCATGCCGGAAACCATGCCGAGACTGACGATGTCCTTGCCGCGGTCCGGATCAATCACCTGACGCAATGCGGCGAGCACGTGCTGCTCGCTCAATCCGCTCATGCGGCCCTCTCGTTCTTGACATCGGAGACGCTATCGGGGAGCGTCCGCTCCCGATGGTAGCGTGAGTGGAATTGATATAGGCGAAAGCCGGCGCGTTGCAAAGCCGGTCGCGCTCGCCGCACGGGAAGGAAGCACGCATATGCCTTGGCAGAACCAAGGGGGCGGAGGAAGCAGCGGGAGCGGTGGAGGGGGCGGGGGACCCTGGGGCGGCGGTCACAGTCCCTGGGGGCGCGGCGGCGGGCCGCAGCCGCCCAATCTGGACGAGATCCTGCGGCGCAGCCAGGCGCGGTTTCGCCGCGTGCTGCCCGGCGGCTGGGGCAGCGGGCGCGGCGTCCTCTATGCGGTGATCGCGGTCATCGCCATCTGGCTCGCCAGCGGCGTCTATTTCGTCCAGCCCGACGAGGAAGGCATCGTGCTGCGCTTCGGCGCCTATGTCGGCAAGACGACGCCGGGCGCCAACTACCATCTGCCCTATCCGATCGAGACGGTGCTGACCCCGAGCGTGACCCGCGTCAACACGATCGAGATCGGCGAGCCCGGGCAGCGCGGATTCGCGGCGGCGGGGCAGGAGCCCCAGGCCTCGCGCATGCTGACCGGCGACGAGAACCTGCTCGACGTCTATTTCACCGTGCAGTACGTGGTGAAGGACGCGCCGAAATACCTCTTCAACATCCGCAACCCGAACGAGACGGTGCGCGCGGTGGCCGAGAGCGCCATGCGCGAGGTGATCGGCCATACGCCGGCGACCGACGCCATCGTCGGCGGCGACAAGATCGCCAGCGAGACGCAGAGCCTGCTGCAGCGCATCCTCGACGAGTACCAGAGCGGCGTGCAGATCACCTCGGTCAATCTGCGCCGCATCGACCTGCCGTCGCCCGACGTGGTCTCCGCCTTCGCCGACGTGCAGAACGCCAAGACCGAGCGCGACAGCAAGATCATCCAGGCGCAGACCTACAGCAGCAACATCCTGCCGCGCGCCAAAGGCGAGGCGGCGCAGATCGTCCAGGCGGCCGAGGCCTACCGCCAGCAGGTGGTGCTGCACGCGCAGGGCGACGCGAGCCGCTTCCTCGCCGTCTACGAGGCCTATAAGCAGGCGCAGGACGTGACCACGCAACGCCTCTACATCGAGACGATGGAGGACATCCTCAAAGGCGCCAACAAGGTCATTCTCGACAAGGCGGCGACGCAGGCAGGGGTGCTGCCCTATCTGCCGCTGCCGGCGCTGAAGCCGCCAGCCGCGCGTCCGGCGGCGCCTTCCTCCCAGCAGCCGCAGCGGTGAGGGCGCCATGAATTCCCGTCTCATCCTCGGCGCCGCCATCGTCATCGTCGCCCTGTTCGTGCTCTTTACCATGCCCTTCACGGTGAGCCAGACCGAGCAGGCGATCGTGCTGCAATTCGGCAAGCCGATCCGCGTCGTCGCCGATCCCGGGCTGCACGTGAAGCTGCCCTGGCAGAGTACGGTCGGTTACGACAAGCGCGTGCTCGACTTCGACCTGCCGGCGGCGCGCTTCACCGCCGCCGACCAGAAGCAGATGATCGTCGACGCCTATTCGCGCTTCCGCATCGTCAACCCGCTGCTCTTCTATCAGACCGTCGGCACCGAGCAGGCGGCACGCACGCGGCTCGCGCCGATCCTGAGCGGGGTGGTGCGCGACGTCATCGGTACGGTGCAGCTTGCCGACGTCATCGCCGGCCAGCGCGAGGCGACGATCCAGCGCATCCGCAGCGGGGTCAATGACCAGACCAAGGAGTTCGGCATCGCCATCACCGATGTCCGGCTGCGTCGCATCGACCTGCCGGAGGCCAACAGCCAAGCAATCTTCTCGCGCATGATCTCGGAGCGTCAGCGCGAGGCGGCGCAGTATCGCGCCGACGGCGACCGGCAGGCGGCGGTGATCCGCGCCGGCGCCGACCGCCAGCGCACCGAGACCCTTGCCGATGCGCAGAAGCAGGCGCAGATCCTGCGCGGGCAGGGCGACGCCGACAGCATCAAGATCTATGCCGACGCCTTCGGCAAGGATAAGGACTTCTTCGCCTTCTACCGCTCGCTGCAGGCCTATCGTGAGGCTCTCTCGGGCAAGAACACGACCTTCCTGCTGTCGCCGGAGGATCCGTTCTTCCGCTACTTCGCGGCGCCCTTCAAGGGCAACGCGCCGGCGCAGCGCGAGGGAGCGGGGAAATGAAGGATTTCGGCACGGCGCTCGCTCTCGTCTTCGTGATCGAGGGGATCCTCTATTCGGCCTTCCCCGACGGCATGAAGCGCATGGTGACGCAGGTCGGCACGCTGCCGGCCTCGGCGTTGCGCTGGACCGGGCTCGCCGCGGCCTGCCTTGGGGTTGCGGCGGTTTGGCTCATCCGTCACTGAGCCGCGAGAGCGCGAGTCCGGCGGTGCTCGCGTCGCGGCGCTAAGCGCCTCAATTCCGCCGACTTCCTGCGCTCTCTCTGCGCTCTGCGCCGGAACGCGCGGCCATCGCGGGGAAGCCGCTGGTTTATGCCGGCGTTCTCCCCTAAAATCGCCTCTCCTCCAGCTTGCCTGTTCTAGGGAGTCCACTGCGTGAGTCGACTTATCAGTCGGATGCAAGGCCGGCGCGCCGCCGCGCTTGCGCTGACGTTCGTTGTCGCCCTCTTTCTGCCGGGGGCGGCGGTTCAGGCGCGGCCGGCGCCGGACGGCTTCGCCGATCTCGCGGCCAAGCTGCTGCCGGCGGTGGTCAACATCTCGTCGACGCAGACGATCAAGGCCGACAAGTCGAGCGACGCCACGCCCGACATGCCGCAATTCCCGCCGGGCTCGCCCTTCGAGCAATTCTTCAAGGACTTCCTCGACCGCAACAAGAACCGCCCCGACGCGCCCCCGCGGCACGCCACATCGCTCGGATCGGGCTTCATCATCGACGGCTCGGGGCTGGTGGTCACCAACAACCATGTGATCGCCGATGCCGACGAGATCACCGTCACCCTCCAGGACGACACCAACTTCAAGGCGGAGGTGGTCGGACGCGACACCAAGGTCGATCTGGCGCTGCTGCGCATCAAGCCGACGAAGCCGCTGCCCTCGCTCAAATTCGGCGACAGCGACCAGACCCGCGTCGGCGACTGGGTGCTGGCGATCGGCAATCCCTTCGGCCTCGGCGGCACGGTGACCGCTGGCATCCTCTCGGCGCGTGCGCGCGAGATCAATGCCGGCCCCTATGACGATTTCCTGCAGACCGATGCGCCGATCAACCGCGGCAATTCGGGCGGCCCGATGTTCAACATGAACGGCGAGGTGATCGGCATCAACACCGCGATCTACTCGCCCTCCGGCGGCTCGATCGGCATCGGCTTCGCGATTCCCTCGAATCTGGCGAAGCCGGTGATCGACCAGCTCCGCCAATACGGCCATGTCCGGCGCGGCTGGCTCGGCGTCAACATCCAGAGCGTCACCGACGAGATCGCCGAGAATCTCGGCCTCGACAAGCCCAAGGGCGCGCTCATCGCCAGCGTGCGCGAGGGCGGTCCGGCGCAGGTCGCCGGCATCCAGCCGGGCGACGTGGTGATGAGCTTCGATGGCAAGCCGGTGACCGACATGCACCACCTGCCGCGCCTCGTCGCCGAGACGCCGATCGACAAGACGGTGAAGGTGACGGTCTGGCGCAAGCGCAAGGAGCACACCTTCGACGTCAAGGTGGGAGAGCTCAAGGAGGACCAGCAGCAGGCGGCGCTCACCCCCAACAAGCAGACGCCGCCGGCCGAGCCGCCCGGCACGGTCAAGACGCTGGGCCTGTCGCTCGCCAATCTGACGCCGGAGCTGCGCGAGCGCTTCTCGCTCTCCGAGGATTCGGCCGGCGTGGTGGTGATCGACGTCGCCAGCAACAGCGCCGCCTCCGAGAAGGGCATGCGCGCGGGCGACGTCATCGTCGAGGTGGCGCAGGAAGACGTGAAGACCCCGGCGCAGATCACCCAGAAGATCGACGAGGCGAAGAAGGCCGGCCGCAAATCCGTGCTGCTCCTGGTCGATCGCCAGGGCGATCTCCGCTTCGTCGCGCTGCGCATCGACCAGAGCTAAGCGCAACAAGGCCATTTGCCTCGCAGGGCGGATGCTGCAATATGGCTGCGGGTCCTTCGACAAGCTCAGGATGAGGGGTAGCCGGGGCGGCCCTGACAAGGGCCGTTCTCGATCTCCCTCGTCCTGAGTCCGTCGAAAGATATGCAGCGCCGGCGGCGCCTTTAAGGCGCGTCAGCACCGGCGCGCGAGGGGAGGGAGGGGATGACCTTGATCAAGTGGCTGGCGCTGCTGCCGTTCATCGGCATGCTGGGCGGTGTCTTCTTCGTCAACCAGGTGACGCCCTACGTGCTGGGGCTGCCGCTGCTGCTGGCCTGGATCGTGCTCTGGCTGCTGCTGACCTCGGCGATCATGGCGGTGATCTATTTCACCGATCCCGCCAACCGGCCGGAGCGCCGGCCATGAGCGCGCTCGTCATCATCGCCGCCGTCACCCTCCTCGCGCTCTGGCTCGGCATCCAGGCGCGGCGCGGCCGCGACATGAACCTCGAGCAATGGACGGTGGGCGGCCGCGGCTTCGGCACGCTGCTGGTCTTCCTGCTGCTCGCGGGCGAGATCTACACCACCTTCACCTTCCTGGGCGGCAGCGGCTTCGCTTATGGCAAGGGCGCGCCGGCTTTCTACATCCTCTGCTACGGCGCGCTCGCCTACATCATCTCCTATTGGCTGCTGCCGCCGATCTGGCGCTACGCCAAGACGCACCGGCTGATCTCGCAGCCCGACTTCTTCGTGCGCAAATACGACAGCCCCACCCTCGGCGTCATCGTGGCGCTGGTCGGCATCGTGGCGCTCATTCCCTATCTGGTGCTGCAGCTGAAGGGGCTCGGCATCATCGTTTCCACCGCCTCCTACGGCGCGATCGGCTCGACCGCCGCTATCTGGATGGGTGTTGTGGTGGTGACTGCCTATGTCATGATCTCGGGCGTGCGCGCTTCCGCCTGGACGGCGGTGATCAAGGATGTGCTTATCCTTGCCGTCGTCCTCTTCCTCGGCGTCTACCTGCCCTTGCATTATTACGGCGGCTTCGGGCCGATGTTCCAGGCGATCGACGCGGCGAAGCCCGGCTTCCTCGTGCTGCCGGAAAAGGGTCAGAGCATCGCCTGGTTCGATTCGACGGTGCTGCTGACCGCGCTCGGCTTCTTCTGCTGGCCGCACAGCTTCGGCTCGATCTATACCGCGCGCGACGAGCGGGTCTTCCGCCGCAACGCCATCATCCTGCCGCTCTATCAGCTCATCCTGCTCTTTGTCTTCTTCGTGGGCTTTGCCGCGATCCTGAAGACGCCGGGCCTCAAGGGGCCGGCGATCGACCTCTCGCTGCTCAAGCTCTCGGTCGCGACCTTCCCACCCTGGCTGGTAGGCATCATCGGCGGCGCGGGCGTGCTGACGGCGCTGGTGCCGGGCTCGATGATCCTCGTCACCGCGGGGACGCTGCTTGCCAACAATCTCTACCGCGCCGTCCAGCCGGGTGCGGCGGAGGCGAACGTCTCGCTGCTGGCGCGGCTGCTGGTGCCGGTGGTGGCGCTGGTCGCCGTCGCCTTCACGCTCAGAGGCGGCGAGACCATCGTGGCGCTGCTGCTGATGGGCTACAGCTTCGTCACCCAACTTTTCCCGGCGCTGCTCGCGAGCCTGATGGAGCGCAATCCGGTGACGCGCGAAGGGGCGATCGCCGGCATCCTCGTCGGCGAGGCGACGGTGGCGCTGATCTCGCTCAGCCACGTGACCTTCGACACGCTCTTCCCGATGCTGCCGCAATGGTTCCGCGACCTCAATGTCGGGATCGTGGCGCTCGCGGCCAACTTCGTGGTGATGGTGCTGGTGAGCGCGGTCACTCAGCGCGCCGCCGCGCCACGCCCGGCCGCGCCCCGGCAGTAAGCCATCTCCCGCTGCTCCTGCCAAAGCGGCGGGACGACAACGATGGAACGGACGGCTTCGACTGCTCGCTCGCTTGCGCTCAGAATGAGGCACATTTCTTTGTGCCACAAAGAATTCACTTCATCCTGAGCTTGTCGAAGGACCCGCAGCTGAACTGCAGTCGATTGTTCGCGTCACGCTCTTTTGCGAGCGAGGCACTGGCATCGCGAACGCCAATCTAGCCCGTGCGGATCTCGTCGGCGCGATAGCCCTGGACGTAGAGCAGCGCCGTCAGGTCGGCGTGGTCGATGCGGCTGCGCGCGCGCTGGCGGAGCGCGGGCTTCGCATGAAAGGCGATGCCGAGCCCCGCTGCCGCCACCATGTCGATGTCGTTGGCGCCGTCGCCGACCGCGAGCGTCGCCGCGAGCGGCAGGCTCCGTTCGGCGGCGAGCCGCTTCAGCCCCTCGAGCTTGGCGTCGCGGCCGAGGATCGGCTCGCGCAAGGTGCCGGCGATCCGGCCGTTCTCGATGACCATCTCGTTGGCGATATCGAGATCGAAGCCGACCTCGCGGCGGATGCGGCCGGTATAGACGCGAAAGCCGCCGGAGACGAGCACGGCATAGGCGCCGTCGGCGCGCATCGTCGCGACGAGCTCGCGCGCGCCCGGCATGATGCGGATGCGCGCCCCCGCCTCGGCAAGCGCGCTCTGCGGCAAACCCTTCAAGAGCGCCACGCGTTCGCGCAGCGCGGTGGCGAAATCGATCTCGTCGTTCATGGCGCGGCGCGTGATCTCGGCGATGCGGGGCTTGAGCCCGACGAGATCGGCGAGCTCGTCCAGCATCTCGTTCTCGATGATCGTCGATTCCATGTCGGCCAGCAGCAGCCGCTTGCGGCGCCCTGATTCGGGCTGCGCCACGAGATCGAAGCTCCCGCCCAGCGCCTGGAGCGCCACGCGCGCTGCCGCATCGGCCTGGTCGGGATCGAGATCCTCGAAGGGGATGTCGCAGGCGACGTCCGGCGCGAGCCAGCGCCGCGCCGAGACCGCCGCTCCCAGGCGCTTGAGCGCCTCGACGACGCTCTCCACTGCTGCCGCGGCGGGCGCGGTGGCTCCCGGTGCGGCGATCAGCGTGAGCACATTGAGCGACATGGGCCGCGCTTTACGCGGCGAGGGGGCGAAATGCAAGAAGCGGGCGCTGCCGCCGCGCGCTTGACCGCCGACCTTACCGTCCTACCTCACTCAACCATGGGTATGTCAGTGGAGGAAGACATGATTGCACGCGCAGTCGGTGTAGGGATGCTGGTGATCGGGATGGCAGGCCCGGCGCTTGCGCAACAAGCCTCGCCGAGCGAGCAGCGGGGCCGCCAGCAAATCGAAGCCTTCATGCAGAAATGGATGGACGCCTACAACCGGGGGGATGCGCAGACCTTCTCCTCGCTGATCGCGGCCGATTCCTTCGCCGTCGGCGATCGGGGCGTGCTTTCGGGCAACGATCGGGTCGCGCGGGTGATGCAGAACGAAGCCACCCTGGGCGGCAAGGTCACCAATTTCACCGTCGATCAGGTGCGGATGCTCGGACGGAACGCCGCCGTCGCCACCGGCCCCTATGCGGTGACCTACAGCAAGCCGCGGCCGCTCACCATCCAGGGCACCTGGATGCAGGTGCTCGAGCGCCAGCGCGGCGCCTGGAAATCGATCGCCGCCAGCTATACGCCGATGACCGCTCCGCGGGCGGCTCCGGAAACGGGCGCGAGCACGGCCGAGCCTTCCTCGGGATCGAGCACGCGCTAACGCCAGGACGATTGCCCCTCTCCCGCGTGCGGGAGAGGGAGCGAGCGAAGCGAGCCGGGTGAGGGTTGCCGGAGGCACTCCCTCACCCTCCCATCGCTTCGCGATGGTCCCCTCCCTCTCCCGCGGACGCGGGAGAGGGGAAAGCTACGCGCGCTCCTCTGAGATGTCCCGGTTGGTGTAGTCGGGCATCATGAGGGTGGCGATGATGGTGACCACCGCGCAGAGCGCGATGTAGACGGCGATCGCATAGCCCGAGCCCGTCCAGGCATAAAGCGCCGTAGCGATGATCGGCGCCGGGCCGCCGGCCGTGAGCGAAGCCAGCTGATAGCCCAGCGAGCTGCCGCTGTACCGCAGCCGCGGCGTGAAGCACTCGGCGATCAGCGCCGCCTGCGGCCCATAGAGCATGTCATGCGGTACGAAAGAGAGCACGATGCCGAAGAAGACCAGCGCCGGCACCAGCGAGTTCAGCATGGCGAAATAGATGAAGCCGAAGATGCCGGTGCAGACCGCGCCGATCAGGTACATCCGCTTGCGGCCGATCCGATCCGAGAGCCAGCCCGAAATCGGGATGGTGGCGAAGGACACGATGCCGGCGGCGATCAGCGACATGAGCAGGAAATCGCGCTGCAAGTGCAAGACCTGCGTGCCGTAGGCATAGACGAAGGCCAGATAGATATAGGCCGGCGCCTGTTCCGCGGTACGCGCCAGCATCGACAGGATGATCTCCTTGGGCTGCCGCTTGACCACCTCGAGGACCGGCACCCGCTCGACCCGCTGCTCCGCCAGGATGCGCTGGAAGGCGGGGGTTTCGAGGATGCCGAGGCGGATATAGAGCCCGATCGCGACCATGACGATGCTGAGCAGGAAGGGAACTCGCCAGCCCCAGACCGAAAATTGATCGCCCGAAATCGCGCTGAAGGCGAGGACTGCGACATTGGCGAGCAGCAATCCGGCGGGCCCGCCGAATTGCGGCCAGGAGCAGATGAAGCCGCGATGCGCGTTGGTGCGCGCCCATTCCATCGACAGCAGCACCGAGCCGCCCCATTCGCCGCCGACGCCGATCCCTTGAATGAGCCGGATCACCGTCAGGATGACGGCGCCCCAGGCGCCGACGGTGGCGTAGGTGGGCACGAGTCCGACGGCGAAGGTCGCTATCCCGGTAATCAGCAAGGTCGCGATCAGCGTCGCCTTGCGGCCGATGCGGTCGCCGTAATGGCCGAAGATCACCGCACCGATCGGCCGGCCGATGAAGCCCACGAAATAGACGCCAAAGGCTTCGAGCACGCCGACCAGCGGGTCGGATTTAGGGAAGAACAGCTTCCCGAAAACGAGCCCGGTGACGACGCTGTAGAGAAGGAAATCGTACCATTCGATGGTGGTGCCGACCGTGCTGGCGATGACCGCCCGGCGCAACTGCGTGCGATGGGCAGACTCGGCCAGTCCGCCCGACAAGATGTCGGTGACTGCCATAACGAGACCTCCCCTGATTCGGCGCTTCGTTTGAACGGAGATTCTGCGCGTTCCGGGCGCCGATCGGACGAGTGTCGGCGCATTCGGCCCGTTTGGCAATGTTTGCGAGCGGGCCCGGCCGATCTCACGGCATCAGGAAGTCAACGCCAGGGCACGTTCTCTTCGATTGCCGCTTCCCAATGGCGGCCGTCGAAATGCTCGATCTTGACCGTGGCGAGGTCGATATCGTCGAGGCAGCGAAGATTGATGTCGATCTTGTCGGGGTCGGAGCGCGGCACATAGAAGGGATGGATGCCGCAATGGCGGCAGAAGAGATGCCGCGCCGTGCCGGTATTGAAGCGGTACTCGGCGAGCGCGTCGGCGCCGCTGAGGAGCTCGAAGCGCTCCGGCGCGACGATGAGGTGCAGGAAGCCCTTCTTGGTGCAGATCGAGCAGTTGCACTCGGTGACGCCGGCAAGCTCGGCGGTCACGCGAAAGCGCACCCGTCCGCAATGGCAGCCGCCTTCATAAGTCTTCGGCATCGAGGTCTCCTATCGATCGACGGAAGCATTTTAACGCAGAGGATGCGGAGGATGCGCGGAGGACGCCAAGGACCGTTTTGATCGAGCCTCTGCGTCCTCTGCGCGGCCACAGCGTCCTCTGCGTTAAAAATCCAAAGATGCTAAGAAGCGCGCCATGGAGGGTGAAGCCGCAGCGCTGGTCGTCGTCGCGGGGCCGACCGCCAGCGGCAAATCGGCGCTGGCGCTGGCCGTCGCCGAGGAATTTCGCGGCACGGTCATCAATGCCGACAGCATGCAGGTCTATCGCGATCTGGACGTGCTGGCGGCGCGCCCCGGCGCGGCGGAGACGGCGCGTGCGCCGCACCGGCTCTATGGCTTTTCCGACGCCGCGGAGCCGTGCTCGGCCGGGCGCTGGCGGGCGTTGGCGCTGGCGGAGATCGCCGCGGCGCGCGGCGAGGGGAGGCAGCCCATCCTCGCCGGCGGCACCGGCCTCTATCTGCGCGCGCTGCTCGAGGGGCTGGCGCCGGTGCCGGCGGTGCCGGCCGAGATCCGCGAGCAGGCGAAGGCGCTCCACGCGCGGCTCGGCGGCGCGGCGTTCCGCGCGGCGCTGAGCGAAGTCGATCCCGAGGCGTCGGCGCGGCTTGCGGCCGGCGATACGCAGCGGCTCATCCGCGCCTATGAGGTGGCGACAGCGACGGGGCGCACGCTTGCCGCCTGGCGGCGCGGCCAGAGCGCGCCCCCCTTCCAGGCGGCGGCCATCCTGCTGCTGCCGCCGCGCGCCGAGCTCTATGCGGCCTGCGATGCGCGCTTCCTCGCCATGATGGAGCGCGGCGCCGAGCGCGAGGCGCGGGCGCTGCTGGCGCGCGGCCTCTCGCCCGAGCTGCCGGCGATGAAGGCGGTGGGGCTGCGCGAGCTGGCCGAGCTCTTCGCCGGCAGGCTCAGCCGCGAAGCGGCGATCGCCGCCGCGCAGCAGGCGACGCGGCGCTATGCCAAGCGGCAATACACCTGGTTCCGCCATCAGCTTCCCGAACGCGCGGGTCTGCGGAAGCTGGTCCTCGCAGAGCAATTTTCGGAAAGTTTACTGCCGGGAATTTTTTCATTTATTCGTCAGTTTCTGTTGACCATTAAGGCCTAGCTGTCTAGGGTGACCCCCTTCGCGCGGGACGAGTTGTTCCAACCGAGTGGCGGTCAGCGTGGCCGCTGCCGCGTTAAGCCTTTGATCTCGCGTACGTTTTGGCTAGGAGAGGTGTCATGGCTGCGGAGCAGATGGTCGGGGCGGAGATGATCATCAAGGCGCTGGGGGACCAGGGCGTTGATGTCGTTTTCGGATATCCCGGCGGCGCCGTATTGCCGATCTACGACGCGATCTTCAAGCAGAACCACATCCGCCACATCCTGGTGCGGCACGAGCAGGGCGCGGTGCATGCCGCCGAAGGCTATGCCCGCTCGACCGGCAAGGTCGGCGTCGTGCTGGTCACCAGCGGGCCGGGCGCCACCAATGCGGTGACCGGGCTCACCGACGCGCTGATGGATTCCGTGCCGATCGTCTGCCTCACCGGCCAGGTGCCGACGCATCTCATCGGCAACGACGCTTTCCAGGAGGCCGACACCACCGGCATCACGCGTCCCTGCACCAAGCATGGCTATCTGGTGAAGGACGTGAACGACCTGCCGCGCGTGCTGCACGAGGCGTTCCTCGTCGCGCGCACCGGCCGGCCCGGCCCGGTGGTGGTCGATCTGCCGAAGGATGTGCTCTTCGCCACCGGCACCTACCGCGCGCCGGAGACGACGCAGCACAAGACCTATCGCCCGCAGGTGACGCCCGACCCGGCGCGCATCGAGGAGGCGGTGGCGCTCATCGCCCAGGCGAAGCGGCCGCTCTTCTATGGCGGCGGCGGCATCATCAATTCCGGCGATCGCGCCTGCGCACTCTTCCGCGAGCTGGTGAAGCTCACGGGCTTCCCCTGCACGCTGACGCTCATGGGGCTGGGGGCGCTCCCCGCTTCGGACCGGCAGCATCTCGGTCTCGTCGGCATGCACGGCACCTATGAGTCGAACCTCGCCATGCATGGCTGCGATCTCATGATCGCGGTGGGATCGCGCTTCGACGATCGGGTCACCGGGCGGCTCAACGCCTTCTCGCCCAACTCGAAGAAGATCCACATCGACATCGACCCGTCCTCGATCAACAAGAATGTGCGGGTCGACGTGCCGGTGATCGGCGATGCCGGCAATGCGCTCGAGGCCATCCTCGCCGGGCTCAAGGCGCGGCGCTTCAAGCCCAACCGCGAGGCGCTGGCGCAGTGGTGGAAAGAGATCGACGGCTGGCGCGCGCGCAACAGCCTCGCCTATGGCAAGTCGGACAAGATCATCAAGCCGCAATACGCCATCGAGCGGCTCTGGCACCTGACCCGCGGCAAGGACATCTACGTCACCACCGAAGTCGGCCAGCACCAGATGTGGGCGGCGCAGCTCTTCAAGTTCGATGAGCCCAAGCACTGGCTCACCTCCGGTGGGCTCGGCACGATGGGCTATGGGCTCCCGGCGGCGATGGGGGTGCAGATCGCCCATCCCGAGGCGCTCGTCGTCGATATCGCCGGCGAGGCGTCGATTCTGATGAACATCCAGGAGATGTCGACCATCTGCCAGTACCGGTTGCCGGTGAAGGTGTTCATCCTCAACAACCAGTACATGGGCATGGTGCGGCAGTGGCAGGAGCTGCTGCATGGCGGCCGCTATTCGGAGAGCTACACCGCCGCGTTGCCGGATTTCGTCAAGCTCGCGGACGCCTTCGGCGCGGTGGGCTTGCGGGCGAGCCGGCCCGACGATGTCGACCGCGTCATCAAGGAGATGCTGGCGGTGGACAAGGCGGTCATCGTCGATGTCGCGGTCGACCAGACGGAGAACTGCTTCCCGATGATCCCATCGGGCGCCGCGCATAACGAGATGCTGCTCGGCCCCGAGGACAAGCAGGCGGGCGGGCCGGTATCGGAAGAGGGCATGGTCCTCGTCTGAGCAAGCCCACTTCCTTCCGCATCGGAGCAGAGCCTTGAGCGCCATCGAGAAGCACACCATCGCCGTGCTCGTCGACAACGAGCCCGGCATCCTTGCGCGGGTCGTCGGATTGTTCTCCGGCCGCGGCTACAACATCGAGAGCCTGACCGTGGCCGAGACCGACCGCGTGAAGCAGCTCTCGCGCATCACCGTCGTCACCTCCGGCACGCCGATGATCATCGAGCAGATCAAGGCGCAACTCTCGCGGCTCGTACCCGTCCATGCCGTGCGCGACCTCACCGACGACGGCCCGCATGTCGAGCGCGAGCTCGCCCTCATCAAGGTCGCCGGCAGCGGCGACAAGCGGATCGAATCGCTGCGGCTCGCCGACATCTTCCGCGCCCGCGTCATCGACAGCACGATCGAGAGCTTTGTCTTCGAGATGACCGGCTCGACCGAGAAGCTCAACGCCTTCATCAACCTGATGAAGCCGCTCGGCCTCGTCGACGTGTCGCGCACCGGCGTCGTCGCCATCTCGCGCGGCGCCGCGCGGTTCTGAATTCAGTTTATCCAGGGAGCACTATCATGCGTGTCTATTACGATCGCGACGCCGACGTGAACCTGATCAAGAGCAAGAAGGTGCTCATCGTCGGCTATGGCAGCCAGGGCCACGCCCATGCGATGAACCTGCGCGACAGCGGCGTCAAGGATGTGCGCGTGGCGCTTCGCCCGAACTCGCCCTCGACGAAGAAGGCCGAGGCCGCCAAGTTCCAGGTGATGAGCCCCTCGGACGGCGCCAAATGGGCGGATGTGGTGATGATCCTGACGCCCGACGAGCTGCAGGCGAAGCTCTATGCCGATGATCTCCGCAACAACATGCGGCCGGATACGGCGGTGGCCTTCGCGCATGGCCTCAACATCCATTTCAAGCTGATCGAGCCGCGCGCCGACATGGACGTCTTCATGATCGCGCCCAAGGGGCCGGGCCACACGGTGCGCTCGGAATATCTGCGCGGCGGCGGCGTGCCCTGCCTCGTCGCGGTCGACCAGAACCCGTCGGGGAATGCGCTCGAGATCGCGCTCTCCTATGCCTCGGCGATCGGCGGCGGCCGCGCCGGCGTCATCGAGACGACCTTCAAGGAGGAATGCGAGACCGATCTCTTCGGCGAGCAGGCGGTGCTGTGCGGCGGCCTCACCCAGCTCATCATGTCGGGCTACGAGACGCTGGTCGAGGCGGGCTACGCGCCGGAGATGGCCTATTTCGAGTGCCTGCACGAGGTGAAGCTGATCGTCGACCTCATCTATGAGGGCGGCCTCGCCAATATGCGCTACTCGATCTCCAACACCGCCGAATATGGCGACTACACGCGCGGGCCCCGCATCATCAACGCCGAGGTCAAGGCCGAGATGAAGCGCGTCCTCGACGACATCCAGTCGGGCCGCTTCGCGCGCGACTGGGTGCTCGAGAACGCCGCCGGCCAGGCGAGCTTCAAGGCGATGCGCCGCCGCTCGGCCGAGCACGAGATCGAGAAGATCGGCGAAAAGCTCCGCGCCATGATGCCCTGGATCGCCGCCAACAAGCTGGTCGACAAGGCGAAGAACTAGCCGCGAGGCGCGGCGCGAGGCGCGAAGCGCTTCGTCGCCGGCGGGCGACAGCGGTTGCGCCAGCAACCGCGAGAGCCCGCACAGAGCGGACTAGTGTCGAAACCCCACCTCACCCCAACCCTCTCCGCCCCACTGGGGCGGAGAGGGAGGGATCCGCGTCAGCGGGAGGGTGAGGTGGGGAAGGGCGCTACGCCACTGCGCGCTTAGCGGGGGTAGCATCTGCCGCGATCGTGCCGTAGAGCTCGGGGCGGCGCTGGGTCAACAGCGGGTAGCGGCGGCGGATCTCGTCGACGAAAGCGGGGTCGAGCGCAGCGGTGAGGCAGCACTCGGCATCGGACGCGGTCGCGGTCACCGTCCCCCAGGGATCGACCACCATGCTGCGGCCGACGAAGGCGATGCCGGATTTGGGCTCGGTGCCGTACTGGCCCGAGGCCACCACGAAGA
>DATNDG010000144.1:0-49716 GCA_035553515.1 Allostellaceae bacterium
GAGATGGAGGCCGGTGCCGCTGTCGCCGATCTGCGCCCCGGTGACGAGCGGCGGGCCGTCGTCGAAGCCGGTGGTGGAGGCCGACCCTCCGGCGCATTGCGCGACGTTCTCGTAGACCTTGCAATCCTCGTAGGGCCCGGGACCGAAGCCCTTGACCGAGGCCACGATCATGCGCGGGTTCAGTGCGTTGATCGTCTCCCAGGGGTAGCCCATGCGATCGAGCACGCCCGGGCCGAAATTCTCGACCAGCACGTCGCACGACTTGATCAACGTCTCGAGAACCCTTTTCCCGCCGGCCTTCTTGGTGTCGAGGGTGATCGAGCGCTTGTTGTGGTTGAGCATGGTGAAATAGAGGCTGTCGGCATCGGGGATGTCGCGGAGCTGGCCGCGGGTGATATCGCCCTCGCCCGGCCGCTCGACCTTGATCACGTCCGCGCCGAACCATGCCAAAAGCTGAGTACAGGTCGGTCCCGACTGCACATGGGTGAAATCCAATATCTTCACGCCTTCAAGTGCCTTGCCCATGTTTCCTCTCCGAAATTCCGTCCTTGTGTTCGTGAATGCTTGTCGCGGCCGGCTCTTGCACCGCACCGCGTCGCCGAAAACGCGCTATTTCATTTCTTGCTCAGCGCGCTCTTCGGGTTGAGGTTGCCGATGCGGCCGCTCTCGCTGCCAGCAGCCGGATCGATCACCGCGTTGATGAGGGTCGGCTTGCCAGAGTCCAGTGCCGAGTTTACTGCGCGCTTCAGTTCGTCGGGCGAGGTCACGTTGGCCCCGACGCCGCCGAAGGCCTCGATGAGTCGGTCGTAGCGCGAGCCTTTGACGAAGACGAGCGGCGCCGGGTCCGCGCCGCCGCGCGGATTGACGTCGACACCGCGATAGATACCGTCGTTGTTGAAGACGACGATGCAGACCGGCAGGTTGTACCGGCAGATCGTCTCTACCTCCATGCCGCAGAAGCCGAAGGCGCTGTCGCCTTCGACCGCGAGCACCTTGCTGCCGGTTTCGACCGCGGCGGCGATGGCCTGACCCATGCCGACGCCCATCACGCCCCAGGTGCCGACGTCGAGGCGCTTGCGCGGCTTGTAGACGTCGATGATGCCCCGCGCGAGGTCGAGCGTGTTGGCTCCCTCGTTGACGAGGACCACATCCGGCCGCTCTTTCATGACGGTGCGCAACGCACCGAGCGCGCCGTGATAATCCATCGGCGAATTGTTGTTCATAAGGCGCGGCGCCATTTTGGCGACGTTTTCTTCGCGCTTGCCCTTGACGGCGTTGGTCCATTCGGCCGGCGGGGCCGGCCAGTTGGCGCCCATACCTTCGATCAGCGCGGTGACGCAGGAGCCGATATCACCGACCAGAGGTGCGGCGATCTCGACATTGCTGTCCATCTCCTTGGGCTCGATATCGATCTGGATGAACTTCTTCGGAGCCTCGCCCCAGGTCTTGCCCTTGCCGTGCGACAGGAGCCAGTTGAGCCGGGCGCCGATCAGCATCACGACATCGGAATCCTTCAGCACAGTCGAGCGCGCGGCGCCGGCGCATTGGGGATGCGTATCGGGCAACAGTCCCTTGGCCATGCTCATCGGCAGGAACGGAATGCCGCTCTTCTCGACCAGCGTCTTGACCGCGTCGTCGGCCTGCGCATAGGCCGCTCCCTTGCCGAGGACGATCAGCGGCCGCTTGGCCGATTTGAGGACATCAAGCGCGCGCTTGACGGCGGTGGGTGCCGGGATCTGGGCCGGCGCCGCGTCGATGACCTTGACCAGCGACTTCTTGCCGGCCTCCGCATCCATGACCTGGCCGAAGAGCTTGGCCGGCAGATCGAGATAGACGCCGCCCGGCCGCCCCGAAACCGCCGCGCGGATCGCGCGCGCCAGGCCGATACCGATATCGGCGGCATGCAGCACCCGGAACGCCGCCTTGCAGAGGGGCTTGGCAATGGCCAGCTGGTCCATCTCCTCGTAGTCGCCCTGCTGCAGGTCGACGATCTCGCGCTCGGACGAGCCCGAGATCAGGATCATGGGGAAGCAATTGGTCGTCGCATGGGCGAGCGCCGTCAGGCCATTGAGGAAACCGGGCGCGGACACCGTAAGGCAGACGCCGGGCTTCTTGGTGAGGAAGCCGGCGATGGCCGCGGCATAACCTGCATTCTGCTCATGACGGAACGAGAGAACGCGGATGCCCTCCCCTTGCGCCATGCGGGTCAAATCCGAGATCGGAATGCCGGGCACGCAGTAGATCGTGTTCAGCCCATTGAGCTTCAGTGCGTCGATGACGAGGTGGAAGCCGTCGGTCAGCTCCCTACTCTCGTCACCCGCAGGCCTCGCCTGCTCTTTGAGCGTCGTGGCTTGCGTCATAAGGTAGTTCTCCCTTGGGGTCGCTTGATTGTTCAACTCAGGAAATTGCAATGCTTGTCCACATGCGCAGCGAGATCGAGGGTGTGCTGGCGCGCCAGCACCTCGGCGCGCTCGGTCTCACGGCCCTCGAGCGCCTCGATGATCTTGAGATGGTCGACGATCGACCGCGCGGCGCGATTGTCTTGACTGATCGTCATCTGGCGGATGGCGCGCATATGGATGAAGAGATTTTCGGTCATGTCGGCGATGCACCGGTTGCCGCTCATCCGGATGATCGCCTGGTGAAAGCGGATATTCGCGTCGGAGTACTCGTCGAGGTGGCCCTCAGGCGAATGCCCCTCGCCCTGAAACTCGTCGAAGACGTGCCTCAGCGAGGCGATCTCGGCGTCGCTCGCGTGCAGCGTGATGAGCCGCGCAGCGATGCTCTCGAATGCCGCCCATACCTCGATCAGCTCGATGATCTCGCGCTTCGTCTTGCGCACGACGAAAATCCCGCGGCGCGGCAGGGTCTTGACAAACCCCTCTTGTTCCAGGAGCGTCATGGCCTCGCGGATGGGCGTGCGCGATACGCCGAGATCCTGCGAGAGCTGCCGCTCGTCGAGCCTGATTTCATGCGGCTGCGCATATATGTTGACCGAGGTGATTGCCTGCTTGAGCGCGTGATAAGCCTGCGTGCGAAAGCTTGACTGCGTGTCTATCGGCTTCACGTCCAGTCTCGGTGTCGTCACTGGCCCTCGCTTCCTCGCCGAACTGCGTTTTGCTTTTGATATGCCAGTCGATTGTATCTGGCATACCAGGTTTGTCAAACGCTCTCCGGCCAGATTTTTTCGGCCCGACCGAAGTTTTCCGCGGGACGATCTGGGGCCGGTCGGCGTTTTAAGACACCGGGGGTTGAATGTCGCCCGGGATGCACGCGTGGCTTGCGTCGGGTGATGCTGTTATTGTCCTGAAGTGTGGCTTCCGGACGAGCCGAGCGGCCCCTTAAGCTCGCTTGTCCGTTGCGCTCTCTGACCCGCGCGGCGTCGGCTGGCGCTCGGCCCGGCCACGTATCTGCCAACCACAGGAGGTTCGAGCGCGTCGATGACGGCGGCAATCGCGAGCCAAGGTGACGAGACGCGGCTTGCCGCGCTCGATCGCTTCGACATCGCCGACAGCGAGCCCGAAGAGGCGTTCGAGCGCATCGCGCGGCTCGCGCAGCGGATTTTCGCCGTTCCCATCGCGCTGGTGAGTTTCACGGAGGGCGACCGGCACTTCGTCAAGGCGCAGATTGGACTTGAGCCGGGCGAGGCGCCACGCGAACTCGCCTGCTGGGAGGCCGACGGCGCCGAGGTGCTGTTCGTGCCGGATGCGCGGCACGATCCGCGCTTTGCCGGCAACGAGTGGGTGGACAGCGGCAAGATCGGTTTCTATGCGGGCGCGCCGCTGATTACCGCCGAGGGGCAGCGGGTCGGCACGCTGGTCGTCGCCGACCGCGTGAAGCGTTCCGACATCGCGCGCGAGGAGGCCGAGCACCTGGCGCGGCTCGCCCGGATGGTCGTGAGCGAGCTCGAGCTGCGCCGCTTCAGGCAGCACCTGCCCGCCGAGCGCGCCGCCCGCGGCCTCGCCGAAGCCCGCTTCAAGCTGCTTGGCGATCTCACCGACGCCGCGGTTGCAGCCGCCGATTTCAAGTCGGCGATGCGCACCTGCCTCCACCTCATCGCCGAGCACGTCGCGGCCGATTGCGCGCTCGCCTTCGGTATGGCGCCGAATGCCACCTATTGTGAGATTGAGGCAGAATACGTCGCCTCCGGCGCTGGCGCCGGCAGTTATCTCGATTTCATGCACCACTATCCGTTGCGCGACGACAACTCGATCGCCGGCGCCTCGGTGCTGCAACAGCGGCTGATCGCCGTCGCCGACCTCGCCACCCTCGACGTCGAGCGCTATCCGATCACCACCGCCGCCCTCAAGAACGGCTTCACCAGCCTGCTCTGCGTCCCATTCGAAAATGCCGGCGCCAAGTTCGGCCTCTGCTTCGTCTTCCGCCGGTCATTGCGCGACATGAGTCAGGTAGCCGAGACCATCCACAGCCTGTCCGGCAAGGTACGCGACCTGCTGGCGCGCAAGCGCGCCGAGGAGCAGATCGCGCTGCTGCAGTCGGTGGTGCTGAACGCGAGCGACGCGGTGGTGATCGCTGATGCGGGGACGACCGCGGCGCGGATTCCGCGCATCGTCTATGTCAATCGCTCGTTCAGCGCCATGACGCTCTACGCGGACGAGGAGGTGCTCGGCCGCACCCCCAATTTCCTGCAGGGCCCCGGCACCGATCCTGTGGCGGTGGAGCGGCTGCGCAGCGCACTGTCGCGCTGGGAGCCGGTGCGCATCGAGATGCTGACCTGCCGCAAGGATGGCAGCGAGTTCTGGGCCGAAATCGACGCCGCGCCCGTCGCCGACGCCAACGGTTGGTACACGCATTGGATCGCCATCCTGCGCGACACCACCCAGCGCAAGAAGGCCGAGGAGCGGCTCAAGGAGCGCGAGCGCGAGCTGCGCCAGCTCGCCGAGCGCCAGGCGGCGATCCTCGACGCGCTGCCGGCGCATGTGGCGCTGCTCGACCGCGACGGCGGCATCGTCTCGGTGAGTCGCAGCTGGCACGAATTCGCCGCGGCGAGCGGCGTCGAGGCGCCCGCTCCGGTCGGCAGCAGTTATTTCGAATTCTGTGCCGCGACGTCCTGGGGCGAGGCCGGCCGCGCCATCGCCGAAGGGCTCAGGCTCGTGCTCGCCGGAAGGCAGCCGCAATTCAGCGTCGACCATCCCTGCGAGCAGGGCGTGTTCCGCCGCTGGTACCGGTTGATCGCGGCGCCGCTGGCGCTCGGACGCGCGGTTGGCGCGGTGGTGATGCATCTCGACGTCACGTCCAACAAACTCGCCGAGGAAGCGCTTCGCCGCGAAAAGGAATTCTCGGAGTTCCTCATCAAGAGCAGCACCGAGGGCATCCTGGTCTTCGATCGCGAGTTCCGGATCACCTTGTGGAACCCGGGCGTGGAGCGCATCACCGGCATGAGCGCCGAGCAAGTCCTGGGCCAGCGCGTTCTCCAGGTCCTCTCCTTCGCGGTCGGCACACCCGGCGAGGCGGCGATGCGCGAGACGCTGGAAGGCCGCGAGAGTTCGCTCGACGATCAGCGCTACAGCATTCCCGAGACCGGGCGCGAGGGCTTCTTCGAAGGATATTTCGCGCCGCTCTACAGCCGCGGCCGCGAGGTCATCGGCGGCATCGCTTTCCTGCGCGAGACGACCGAGCGCCGGCGCATCGAGGACGCGTTGCGCCAGTCGCAGAAGATGGAGGCGGTGGGCCAGCTCACTGGCGGCATCGCACACGACTTCAACAACATGCTGACGGTGATCGCCGGCAATCTCGAGCTGCTCGAAAGCAAAGTGGGCGACCGGCCGCGCCTGCTGCGACTGGTCAACTCTGCGGCGATGGCGGCAAGCCGCGCGGAAAAGCTGACCCAGCAGCTCCTCACCTTCTCGCGCCGCCAGCAGCTCCGGCCGCAGCCGATCGACTTCAACCAGATCGTCATCGGCATGGACGACCTGCTGCACCGGACGGTGGGCGAGCATATCGACGTAGGAAAGCAGCTCGCCCCTGAGCTCTGGCCGGCGCTCGCCGACCCCAATCAGATCGAGACGGCGCTGCTTAACCTCATTCTCAATGCCCGCGACGCCATCCGCCACACCGGCCGGATCACCATCGAGACCGCGAACGCCGTGGTCACCACGGCGCAGGGCGATCTTGCGCCCGGTGCCTATGCCATACTTTCCGTTGCCGATACCGGCCACGGCATGTCGGAAGAGGTGCTCGCCCATGTCTTCGAGCCCTTCTTCACAACGAAGGAGGTGGGCAAGGGCACCGGGCTCGGCCTCGCCCAGGTCTATGGCTTCGTCAAGCAATCTTCCGGGCATGTCCGCATCGAGAGCCGCGTCGGCGAGGGCACCACGGTCCGGGTCTATCTGCCGCGCGCCGAAGGCGGCGTCGGCATCGCCGGCATGGCGCCGATCCGCGCGCAGCAATACCGCGGCAGCGAGACCGTGCTGGTGGTCGAGGACGATCACGGCGTGCGCGATTTCGCCGTCTCGGTGCTGCGCGAGCTGGGCTATCGCGTGCTCGAGGCCGCGAATGGGGATGCCGCGCTGGGCCTCGTCGACAGCACGAGCAACATCAACCTGCTGTTCACCGACGTGGTCATGCCCGGCGCGCTCAACGGCGCCGATCTCGCCAAGACGGCGCTCGAGCGCCGGCCAGAGCTGCGCGTGCTCTTCACCTCGGGCTACACGACGCGGCTGGTTGAGAAGGAATGGCCGGAAGGCGCCGACCTGCTGCGCAAGCCCTACCGCTCGATCGATCTCGCCCAACGCGTCCGAGCCTCGCTCGACCGCACCAGCGCCGCCGCGCAGTAGCCGGGATTTCCGAGACCGCGGCTCTAGCGGCCGGTGAGCGCCTCTTCGAGCGACGCCTGGCTGGTGAAGACCAATCCGTCGAAGCCGGCCTGCCGCGCGGCTGCGACGTTCTCGGGCTTGTCGTCGACGAAGAAGCACCGGGCGGGCACGATCCCGGCGCGCCGGGCGACCAGCAGGAACGAGCTCACGCTCGGCTTGGCGTCACCGATCTCGTAGCTCAGATGCGCTTCGAGCCGGCCCAGCCGGCCGCCGCTCATCCGGACCAGATGCTCCCAATGCTCGCGGTTGGTGTTCGAGAAGATCAGCGTGCGGCGCCGCGCCGCGAGGCGCTCGACATAATCGAGCATCGCCGGATCGAGCCCGAGATGGCTGCACCAATCCGCGACGAAATCCGCAAATTCGCCCGCATAGCCGCTTTCGCGCCGGAGCCGCTCATAGAGATGGCGGATCGGCAGCTCGCCACGCTCGTAGCGGGGATCGCGTGCGGCGGCGGCGATCGCCTCGGCCGACGTCCGCGCCGGGCAGCGGCTGGCGAGCAGCCGGTAGAGCACCTCGTTGTCATGCGGCACGATGACGCCGCCGAGATCGACGACCAGAGCCTCGTAGGGCGCCGTGCTGTTCTTGCCCGCCGTCGTCATAAATCTGTCGCTCTCCCGATGCGCCGTTGCCGCCGGACAGGCTCTAGCACGCCGAGGCCGGCGCCGAAATCCGCTTGGACGCGGCTTCCGATGATCTCACGCTTGACAAGCCGCGGCGCCGCGCTTACGCGTTCGACCCTTCGCGCCGCCGCAACCGGAACTCCCCACCATGTCTCTCGACACCAAGCATGTGAAATTCCCGGGCCGCATGGTCATCGTCGGCTTCGGCAGCATCGGGCAGGGCGTGCTGCCGCTGCTGCTGCGTCATGTCGACATGTCACCGTCGCATATCACCATCATTACCGCCGAGGAGCGCGGCCACGAAGAGGCACGCGAGCTCGGCATCCGCTTCATCCTTGAGCCGCTGACGCGCGAGAACTACGCCAAGGTGCTCGAGCCGCTGCTCGGTCCCGGCGATTTCCTGGTCAACGTCTCCGTCGAAGTATCGAGCGTGGCGCTGATCGAGCTCTGCCGCCGTGTCGGCGCACTCTATCTAGACACCTGCATCGAGCCGTGGCCGGGCGGCTATACCGACCCGTCGCTGTCGCCCTCGCTGCGCTCCAACTACGCGCTGCGCGAGAGCGCGCTCAAACTGCGGCCCGGGCACGAAGCGGCGCCGACCGCGGTGCTGACGCACGGTGCCAATCCGGGGCTGGTATCGCATCTGGTCAAGGAGGCGCTGCTCAACATCGCAGCCGATACCGGGATCAAGACCGCGGCGCCGGCGAGCCGCGCCGAGTGGGGCGCGCTCGCCCAGCGGCTCGGCGTCAGGGTGATCCACATCGCCGAGCGCGACACGCAGGTCTCGCCCAATCCGAAACGGCCGGGCGAATTCGTCAACACCTGGTCGATCGACGGCTTCGTCAGCGAAGGCTCGCAGCCGGCCGAGCTCGGCTGGGGCAGCCATGAGCGGCAATTGCCGTCCGACGGAAGGCGCCACGAATTCGGCTCGGATTGCGCGATTTATCTGCTGCGGCCCGGCGCCTCGACGCGAGTACGGACCTGGACGCCGCTGGAAGGCCCCTTCCACGGCTTTCTCGTCACGCATGCCGAGTCGATCTCGATCTCCGACTATTTCACCGTGCGCGACGGCAGCGGCGTGCGCTACCGGCCGACCGTGCATTACGCCTATCATCCTTGCGACGGCGCGGTGCTCTCGGTGCATGAGCTGGCTGGCAAGAACTGGCACATCCAGGAGCAGAAGCGCCTCATTGTCGAGGAGATCAGCGAGGGCATCGACGAGCTGGGCGTGCTGCTCATGGGCCACGCCAAGGGCGCCTACTGGTACGGCTCGCAGCTTTCGATCGAGGAGGCGCGGCGCCTCGCTCCTTACAACAACGCCACTAGCCTGCAGGTGACGGTGGCGGTGCTGGCTGGCGTCATCTGGGCGATCGAGAATCCGCGCGCCGGAATCGTCGAGCCCGACGAAATGGATTTCGTGCGCTGCATGGCGATCATGCGGCCCTATCTCGGCAAGGTGGTCGGCGCCTATAGCGACTGGACCCCGCTCCAGGATCGTGGTCGCCTTTTCCCCGAGGATGTCGACCGCGACGATCCCTGGCAGTTCAAGAATTTCCGCGTGGTGTAAAGACCGCGCTCAGCCAATGCTGTAGGCGGTGATGACGGCGGCGAGATCCGCGCTCAGCGACGGGCCGGTGTGGATCGTGGAAATGCCCTGAGGCAGTCCCTGCTTGCTGAGCTCGCCGTCATCGAGGCTGGTGAGGATGGCCACGGGGATGCGATGCGTCGTCGCCATGGCGGCGAGCGCGCGGGCCAGATCGGTGCCCGGCAGCTCCGCCATCGTCGCCGAGGTGATGATCAGATTGGGCTTCATGCGGATGGCAAGGGTGAACGCTTCGGTGGCCGACTGCGTCAGCACGGCGCGGATGCCGCAGGCGGCGAGCTCGCGCGCCACCAGCCGGCCCACCACCCGCGAGGACGTCACCAGCAGGGCTTCGACATTGCGCAGCTCGATTTCGTCGGGATTGAGCGCGCGCGGCGTCGGCAGGGCGCGCAGCACCGCGGCGATGCCGGCATCATCCGTCGGCGTCTCCTCCATCGCCGCCGCCATGGCGTCGATATGCGCGCGGATGTCGAGGAGCGCATCCTCGGCATGTGCGGGATCGGCGTCGTCGAGATAATTCTCTAGGCGATGCGCGACCAGCGACACCAGCGGAAAGCCGGAGCCGTCGCCCATACCCTTGAGCGTGTGCGTGTCGCGGCGCAGCTGCGCAATCACCGCGGCAAGAGAGATCGCGCCCTCGAGCGCTGACTCGACCAGCCGGTCCATGCCGCCCAGCCGTTCTTCCGATTCCTCGCGAAACGTCTGACGGAGATTGACGAAGGGATCGTCGGCGGGCGCTGCGTTCCTGGCAGCCATGGCTTCTCCTTCGGGGATGCGGGCGCGCGGCCCACGCCACCTTAGGGGGCGACGCCTGAAGGATTGGTTTACGCCCCAGTGTCGCAAGGGCCGGGTTCAGCTTGCCGGCAAATCGCCGTTTGGCTCGTCGAGAGACGATTAACCAGGAGCCGAAGAAGCACGCCGTCGACGGGCGCAGATGCGCTAGCATTCTTCGCGGCGCCTATTGCCGGACGAAGGGAGCACCGCCAAATGAGCGAACCTCGGATCGTCGCGACGGGAGGCTGCCAGTGCGGCGCCCTGCGCTATGCGCTTTACGCCCAGCCTGAGGGCAGCGTCTGTCATTGCCGGATGTGCCAGAAGGCGACAGGCGGGTTTTTCGCGGCGCTCGCGAAGTTCGACAAAAAGGAGCTGATCTGGACGCGTGGCGCGCCCGCCGCCTTTCGCAGCTCGTCCTCCGCCTATCGCGATTTCTGCCGCGATTGCGGCACGCCGCTCACCTTCCGCTATGACGACGCGCCGCACATGGAAGTGACGATCGGCAGCCTCGATCATCCCGAGCGTGTGCCGCCGCGTCTCAATTTCGGCGTCGAGAGCCGGCTCCCCTGGATCGCCGACCTTGCGCCGGGCCGGCTTCCCGACAAACAGTCCTCCGAGATCGGCGGCGCGGCCCGCGACCGACGCAGTCGTCAACACCCCGATCACGACACTCCGGCCGATTGGCAGCCGCCGATCTAGGAGCCTGTCTGGGAAATAGCAGGGGTCTGCGTTGCACGAGGACGGGGCGATGTTAGGAGCGAGGCCGCGGCCGATGCGGGCCATCGGCAAGGCCGAGCGACGCGGCAGCGCCCCGTCCTCGTGCAACCCGAAGGGACATCGTCCTTTGCCCCGGGACTGCGTCGCTCGTCGCTGACGATGCTACGGCATCGCCGCGCTCCTCGCTCCTAGCCCGAGGCCAAAGGACGATGTCGCAGACCCGTGCTATTGCCCAGACAGGCTCCTAGCCGACGAGCGCGACTTCGCCGGCTTCGATGCGGATCTCGGCCTTGCGCAGGCGCTTGCCGCTGCACGGCCCCTCGATGCAGTAGCCATCTTCGAGGCGGAAGCACGCTCCATGCGTGCCGCAGAGGAGATAGCGCCCGTCGCGATCGAAGAAGCGCCCGGGCAGAAAGTCGAGCGGCGTGCCGAGATGCGGACAGGCATTGTGGTAGGCGTAGAGCGCACCGTCGCGCTTCGCCACCAGGATAGCGGCGAGATCGGGCCCCGAGCCGAAACGGAAGCCGAGCGCGCCGCCCTCCGGCACCTCGTCGACGCGGCAGAGCCGCCGAACGCTCACGGCTTGACGCCGGCCATCTTGCAGACGAGGCGCCATTCCTCCGCCGAGACCGGCACCACCGAAAGCCGCGACTGGCGCACCAGCGCGAAATCGGCAAGCTGCTTCTCGGCCTTGATCGCTGCCAGCGTCACCGGCGTCTTCACCGGCTCGACCGGCTTCACATCGACCATGACGAAGCGGCCCTCCTTGTCGCTCGGATCCGGATAGGCTTCCTTGGCGATCTCGGCGATGCCGACGATCTCCTTGCCTTCGCCCGAGTGATAGAAGAAAGCATGGTCGCCGCGCTTCATGGCCTTCAGATTGGCGGCCGCCTGATGATTGCGCACGCCGCTCCATTCGGTACGGCCGTCCTTCAGGAGCTGCTCCCAGGAGTAGGCCGAGGGCTCGGATTTCAGCAGCCAGTGGCGCATCGAAGCCTCCTCAGGCGCGGGCGACAAGGAAGAGCCGCCGGAAGGGCAGCAGCGTCTTGCCGTCGGCGCGGCGCGGATAAGCCCGGCGCAGTTTTGCGCCATAGGCGGCGAGGAATTGCGCGCGCTCCGCGCCCTGCAACGCCTCGATCACCGGGCGCAGCGCGGTGGCGCTCACCCATTGCAGGACGGGATCTTCGCCCGCGAGCACGTGCAGATAGTCCGTCTCCCAGAGATCGATGCCGCCTTTGGCGAGCGGCGCCAGCAGATCGTAATACCATTCGGGCGGCGAGACCGGCTCGTCGCGCAGCACCGTGGCACCGCCGACCACGGGCACGAGCCGCGCTGCCCAGGGCCCATCGGTCGCCGTCTCGCGCATCAGCGCGTGCGAGGGCTGGTCGAAGTTGCGCGGCATCTGCACGGCAAGCATGCCGCCGGGCACGAGCTGGCGCAGCAGATGCGGAAACAGACGCTGATGCTCGCCGAGCCATTGCAGGGTCGCGTTGGAGAAGATCAGCGCTGCCGACTCCGGCGCCGACCAGCGCGCGATATCGGCCTCGAGCCAGCGGATCGGCGAAGGCTCAGCCGCAGCCTTTGCCAGCATCTCGGGCGAGCGGTCGATCGCGGTAAGCGCGCGATCCGGCCAGCGCGTGGCAATGGCGCGCGCATGAACGCCGGTCCCGCAGCCGAGTTCGAAAAGCAGCCCCGGTGGCAGCTCGCCGATCCGCCCCAGGAGCTCGAAGCCAGGTCGCAGGCGCTCGTCGCCGAATTTCAGATAGAGCGTCGGGTCCCAGGCCATGGCCGCCTCGCCGAGGGTTTCGTGCGAGCCGTCATAGCCGATCGCTCCGGCTGCCGGTAGCTCCGCCCCTGCAGCCTATTTACCGTATAGAAAATGTTATATAATCGTATTTGACATGCAGCAACTGGCAAACTATCTTGAACCACAGCGCCGATTTGAGCTTCAGCTTGCGGGCGCTTAAAAAATGCGGCTAAAGCGAGGTGCCCCCGCCCCGCCGATGCCGCAGCAATGAGGCGGACGATGAAGGCGAAGGGTGCACGCTCCAAGGTCGAGGCGGTGAAGCAGGCGAGCGACGGCTTGCGCGGTGCGCTGGCCGCGGGCCTCGCCGACGCCGAGCCCGCCTTGAGCGACGAGGGTTATCAGCTCCTCAAATTCCACGGCATCTACCAAGGCTACGACCGCGACAGCGCCACCGAGCGCAAGCAGCAAGGGCTGGACAAGGAGCACCAGTTCATGGTCCGGGTGCGGATCCCCGGCGGCCGG
Source organism: Allostellaceae bacterium (assembly GCA_035553515.1). GTDB lineage: Bacteria > Pseudomonadota > Alphaproteobacteria > ATCC43930 > CGMCC-115725 > DAHUYF01. The sequence continues at coordinate 12,820 of DATNDG010000144.1, forward strand.
CTCACCGCGCGGCAGTATCTGGCGCTCGACGACCTCGCCGACCGCTTCGCCAATGGCACGCTCCGCGTCACCACGCGGCAGAGCATCCAGTTCCACGGCGTTCTGAAGCGTGAATTGAAGGAGACCGTCGCAGCGATCAACCAGGCGCTGCTGACGACGCTCGCTGCCTGCGGCGACGTCGTGCGCACCGTGACCACGGTTGCCGCGCCGATCCGCGATGCTGCGCATCGCCAGCTCGAAGAGGACGCGCGCGCGCTGTCGGCGCAGCTGCTGCCACGCACCGGCGCTTATCACGAGATCTGGCTCGACGGCGAGCGCGTGAGCGGACTCGACGAGGATGCGCTCTATGGCGACGCGTTCCTGCCGCGCAAATTCAAGATCGGCCTGGCGCTGCCCGAAGACAACTCGGTCGATGTGCTGACCAACGACCTTGCGATCGTTGCGCTCTACGCCGACGGAAACCTCGCCGGCTACAATTTCGCGCTCGGCGGCGGCCTCGGCCTGACGCATAACAATCCGGCGACGTATCCGCGTCTTGCCACGCCCGTGGCCTTCGTCGCGCCCGATGACCTGCTGGCCGCCGCGACCGCAGTCGTCAAGCTTCATCGCGATCACGGCGATCGCGCCGACCGCCGCCATGCGCGACTCAAATATCTCATCGCCGAGCGCGGCGAAGCCTGGGCCAAGGCAGAGATCGAAAGGCTGCTCGGCAAGCCGCTCGAAGCGCCGCGGCCGATGCCCGAATTCCGCGTGAAGGACCATCTCGGCTGGCATGAGCAGGGTGATGGCAAGCTTTATCTCGGCCTGCCCGTGCCCAGCGGGCGTATCTTCGACCAGTCGGGCGGCGCACAGCTCCGAAGCGCGCTCCGCGCGCTGTGCAAGGGCTTCGGCGCCAATCCGATCCTGACGCCGCAGCAGGACGTCATTCTCGCCGACCTCGCGCCGGAAGACCGCGACGCGATCGATGTTCTGCTCGACGGATTGGGCGTCGCTCGCGCCGAACAGCTAGCGCCGGTCGAGCGCTGGGCGCTCGCTTGCCCGGCACTGCCGACCTGCGGGCTGGCGCTTACCGAGGCCGAACGCGTGCGCACACCGCTCATTGGCGCGATCAAGACGGAACTCGCCCGCTACGGCCTCGATCAGGAGCCGATCAGCATCCGCATCACCGGCTGCCCCAATGGCTGCGCCCGCCCCTATGCCGGCGATATCGGCATCGTCGGACGCATGCCGGGCTTCTATCAGCTCTGGGTCGGCGGAGATTTCGCCGGCACGCGGCTGAATTTCCCGCTGCTCGACCGCGTGAAGCAGGAGGAAGTGGCGGCGCATCTCGGCACACTATTCCGCAGTTTCGCCGTCGAGAGGCGGGGGGGCGAAGGCTTCGGTGATTTCTGCCATCGCTTCGGCGCGGAGCGCTTGCTCGCCCTCTTCGCCGCGCCGCTCAAGGCCGCCTCGTGATGCTGCCGCTGACCCTGGACCTCGCGCGGCTCAAAGTGCTCGTCATCGGCGAGGGTGCCGCGGCGCTGCGCCGGCTGGAACTCCTCGACGCGGCCGGCGCGCGAGATCTGACGCTTCATGCCGAGCGGCCGGATCCGGCCGTCGCCCACCGCGCCGGCGACCGGCTGGTGCGACGACTACCCGGCGACGACGAGTTCGCCGGCGCGCGGCTCGTCTTTTTCAGCGACCGAAACGCCGCCGCGACGCCGCGCCTTGCCGCCGCGGCGCGCGCGGCGGGCGCGCTCGTCCATGTCGAAGACGCGCCGGCGCTCTCGGACCTGCACGCGCCGGCCGTCCTGCGCCGGGGCGACCTCACCATTGCCGTTTCGACGTCCGGCCTCAGTCCCGCGCTCGCTCTACGGCTGAAGCACTTCCTCGGTGAGATCATCGGCCCTGAATGGGGGGCCCGGCTTGCGCGGCTGGCCGTGCTGCGTCAAGACTGGCGGCGGGCCGGCGCCGGTGCCGAGACGCTGTCACGCCGCACCGAGGATATGATCGCGCGCGAGCGCTGGTTGCCCGCACCGACGCCGGAGCGACTTAAACCGCGGCGCGCGGCTTGAGAATTGTCATAAACCTGAAAACGAGGAGGAGAGCATGTCACTCACCATCGGCGATACGGCACCGGATTTCGAGGCGGAGACGACGCAAGGACGCATTCGCTTTCATGACTGGATCGGCGATTCCTGGGCGGTGCTGTTCTCGCACCCCAAGGATTTCACGCCGGTCTGCACCACCGAGCTCGGCTACATGGCGCGCATCCAGCCGGATTTCGACAAGCGCAATACCAAGATCATCGGCCTCAGCGTCGATGCCGTGCAGGATCACAGCCGTTGGGCGAACGACATCAAGGAGACGCAGGGCCACGCGCCGAAATATCCCATCATCGGCGATCCCGAGCTCAAGGTAGCGAAGCTCTATAACATGCTTCCCGCCGGCGCGTCGGGCGAAGTGGGCAAGCGCACCGCAGCCGACAATCAGACCGTGCGCAACGTCTTCGTCATCGGGCCGGACAAGAAGATCAAGCTGATCCTCGTCTACCCGATGTCCACCGGACGCAATTTCGACGAGGTGCTGCGCGTCCTAGATTCGCTGCAGCTCACCACGCGTCACAAGGTCTCGACGCCGGTCAACTGGAGGCCGGGCGAGGACGTCATCATCTCGGGCTCGGTTTCCGACGACGAGGCGAAGAAGCTCTATCCGCAAGGCTGGAAGGCGCCGCGCCCCTACTTGCGCATCGTACAGCAGCCGCGCTGAGGCCGGCTCACTCGCGTGGACAAGAACGGCCGGCGGTAGCGCCGGCCGTTTTTTATCGCCAGCGCAGAAACGTCTTCTCGACGATCCCGACCAGCGCGCCGAGCGTCAGGCCGAGGAGCGACAGCACGACCACGCCCGCCATGAGCTGATCGGTCTGCATGAGATTGCCGGCGGTAAGCAGGAAGGCGCCGATGCCGAACTGCGCGCCGATCATCTCGGCCGAGACCACGAGCAGCAGCGCCGTGGCGATCGAGATGCGGAAGCCGGCGAGGATCTGCGGCAGCGCCGAGGGTAGGATCACTTTCCAGACGATCGCTCGGACCGGCAGATCGAAGCTCTGGCTCATGCGGATCAGGCTGCGCGGCACGGAATCGACGCCGCTGAAGGTGGCGATAACCGTTGGAAAGAACACGCCCGCCGCGATGGTCGCGACCTTCGGTGCCTCGCCGATGCCGAGCCACAGGATGAGAAGCGGCAGCAGCGCGATCTTGGGGATGGGATAGAGCGCCGAGACCAGCGGCATGCCGATGGCGCGCGACAGCGAGGAGAGCCCCATCGAGAGGCCGACCAGAAGGCCGAGCGCGCTGCCGATCGCCCAGCCCGCGCCGATGCGCAGCAGCGAGGCAGATAGCTGATGCCAGAGCTCGCCGCTGAGGGCGAGACCCCAGAGTGCCCGCGCGATACCCAGTGGCGAGGGCAGGAAGAGCGCGTTGACGAGGCCAAGCCCGGTTACCGCCTGCCAGAGCGCGAGCAAGACGGCGAAGACGAGCCAGGAATGGAGCTTCCGCGGCTCCGGCAGGAAGCCGCCGCCCCGGAAGGCCACCTCGCGCGAGGCGCCGCCGATTGCCGCGCCCTCGGACCTACGCCCGACCTCAGACATCGGTCATCTCCCGCTCGGCGCTCAAGGCTTCGTCGCGGATCAGCGACCAGAGGCGCTCGCCGAGCTCGGCGAGTTCGGCCTGCGCCGCCTTGCCGGTGCGCTCGCGCTGCGGTCGTGCGATCTCGACCACTTCGCGGATGCGACCGGGCCGCCGCGACAGCACGACAATGCGGTCGGCAAGCCGCAGCGCCTCGGCGAAATTATGGGTGACGTAGAGCGCCGCCATTCGCTCGCGCAGCAGCAGGTCGAGGAAATCCTCCATCAGCAGCTCGCGCGTCTGCGCGTCGAGCGCCGAGAGCGGCTCGTCCATCAGCAGCACCGCCGGGCGCACGACAAGCGCGCGGGCGATGCCGACGCGCTGGCGCATGCCACCCGAAAGCTGCTTGGGCAAGGCGGCGGCGAAATCGACGAGCCCGGTGCGCCTCAGCGCGTCGGCGACGCGCCGCTTGCGCTCAGGCTCGCCGAGCGGGTGATGCTCGAGCGGGAAAGCGACGTTGGCGGCGACGCTGCGCCAGGGCAGCAGGGCGAAATCCTGGAAGATATAGGTAAGCGGGTTGAGGCACTCCGCGGGCGGCGCGCCCTGCATGACGACGCGCCCCGCGCTCGCACGCAAGATGCCGCCGGCGATGCCGAGCAAGGTCGATTTGCCGCAGCCGGAAGGGCCGATCAACGCGACGATTTCGCCGGCGCGCACTGCAAGCGAGACGTCTTCGAGTACGGTCAGTTCGCCAAAGGCGTGCCGCTTGACCTCGACGATCAGATCCACCCGCGCTTCCCTCGGTCATTCCGCTGCGCGCATTCTCGCCGTCCGGCCGGCCGATGCAAGGCGACGAGGCCATCGAGCGGATCATCCTGCCGCGCGCTCAGGGGGTAGCGCCGCAGCCGGACGGACAGGTCGCGTGCTGCTCAGGCGGGCAGACGATCGCGGGGTGGGCCGCCGAGGCCGAGCGCTCCGATGATCTCGGCGACGAGCACGGCCGGCGGATTGCCGATCGAAACGGCGATCGGCCGCTCGTCGGGATCCGGCTCCTCGAGATCGGCAAATTGGCTGTCGAGCAGGCTGACCGGCATGAAATGCCCATGGCGTGCCGCCATGCGGTGCAGGATCAGGTCGCGGGGACCCCTGAGGTAGACGAGCCGCACCCCCGGCCGGTCGCCGATGATGATGTCCCGGTAGCGCCGCTTGAGCGCGGAGCAGGTGACAATCCCGCTCTTGTGCTCGGCGCACCAGCGATCGATCTGCGCGGCGATGGCGCGCAGCCAGGGCAGCCGGTCAGCATCGTCGAGCGGTGTTCCGCCGCGCATCTTGGCGATATTCGCCGGCGGGTGGAAATCATCCGCCTCGGCAAACTCCCAGCCGAGACGCCCGGCCAGCAGCGCCGCGACCGTGGTCTTGCCGGAACCCGAGACGCCCATGACGACCGCAACCAGGCTGCCGGCTTGCGCGTGGCCGGACATGGTCAGGAGCGCGCTGGCTGACGCTGCCGCATCAGCGTTTCCCCCGCCTGCACAATGTCCGCGACCGAGAGATGCACATAGGCGAGCAGATCTTCGGCTGTGCGGCCGCTCTTGGGGATGTTGCGGACCGCGAGCCGGCGGAGGCGCGGCCCCTCCACGTCCTCGGCGCAGACCTCGGCGAGCTCGCTGCCCACGCCGCCGACATAGCTGTCTTCGACCGCGAGGATCGGCGCCCCTGCATCGCGCGCCAGAGCGAGAATCGGCGCGGCGTCAAGCGGCAGCGCGTAAGCGTCGACCACCGCCGCGGTGATGTCGCGCCCCTCGAGCAGATCCGCCGCCGCGAGGCAGGTATGGACGAGATAGCCGGTGGCGACCAGCACGACGGCGCGATGCTTCGCCGCGAGGGGGCGCAGCAGCTTGTGGCCCCCCAAGGGAAATCGCTCGCTCTCGGCGTAGAGGATCGGCAAATCGGCCCGCGCCGCGCGCAGGTAGCAGGCGCTCGGATGCGCCGCCATGGTCAGCACGAGATTATAGGCGCTGACCGCGTCGCTCGGCGTCAGCACGGTCATCGCCGGATTTCCCCGATGATCGTCCGCATGGGCGAGAGCGCGCATGAAGGCGACGTCGGCAAGCGCCATCTGGCTCGGCCCGTCGGCAGCGAGCGTCACGCCGACATGCGTCCCGACGAGCTTGATCGGCAAGCCGCCGATCACTGCCATCTCCACCTCGTCGAAGGCGCGCTCCATGAAACGGCCGAAAGTGCTGGCGAAGGCGGTCTTGCCCGCCGCCGCGAGACCGGCGGCCGCCGAGACCATGTTCTGCTCTGCAATCCGGCCCTCGAAATAGCGCTCGGGATGCGCCTTGGCGAACTGCTCGGCGTAGGTGGAGTTTTTGACGTCGCCGTCGAGCGCCACGATCTGCGGGTTGGCATCGCCGAGAGCTTTCAGCGCCAAGCCATAGGCGCGCCGCGGCGACAGCGCCCGCTTCTCGCGGACGGATCGGGCGATCTTGTCGTCGGCGCCCGCTGCCGCCATGAAACCGACGGCCGCGCGCGCAGGCTGTGGCGGGGGCGCTGCCGGCGGCGGCGAGATCGCGAGTCCGGCCGCCAGCTCTTCGGGCGACAGATCGGCGACGCCAAGTTCTCGAGCCCGCCGGTCGAGTTCGCCGAGCACCGTTTCGAGTTGGTCCTGGCGCACCGCCGTGCCGTGATGGCCCGGCCCGCCAAGCTGCGGCACGCCCCAGCCCTTGATCGTGCGGGCGATGAGCGCGAGCGGCTCGCTTTGCTGTGCGCGGCGGCTGCGCTCGCCAAGTGCACCCAGGATGGCGTCGGGATCGTGGCCGTCGATGACGGTGGCGCTCCAGCCGAAGGCCTCTGCCTTGCGCTGCAAATGCCGCCAATCCTGCTGGGGCGACACGAAGTCGCTCTGGCCGAGTTCATTGCAGTTGAAGACCGCGACGACGTTCATGAGGCCCTGGTCGCGGATGAAGTCCATCGCTTCCCAGATCTGCCCCTCGCGGGATTCGCCGTCGCCGATGATGCAATAGATGACCTTGTCGATGCCGTCGAGACGCGCAGCGCAGCCGAGTCCGGCGGCGACCGACAGTCCCTGGCCCAGCGAACCGGTTGCCGCGTCGAAGAACGGGAAGCCTATGGCCGGGTTGGGATGGCCGTCGATGGGGCTGTCGATGTCGCGCAGCGTCATGAGATCGTCCAGCGTCATCCGCCTGGTCTGCCCATGCAGCTGGAAGCCGACGCCCAGATCGGCGCATGCGGCATACACGATCGGCACTGCGTGGCCCTCCGACAGCACGAGGCGATCGGCGCCTGGATGGCGAGGCTGCTGCGGTTGCCAGCGCATGGCATGATACATCAGCGTCGCGACAATATGGGCGAGCGAGAGAGCGCTCGTCGGATGCCCGCTGCCGGCGGCCGTGGTGGCGCGGACCGCCAGCTTTCCAAGTTCGATCGCCTTCGCTTGCAGCAGGCGGCTCAGCATTGCCATGGCGCTCTCCTGTGGAGGGATGCATCGTGTCGAGCCCGCGGCCGCCCGGCGCAGCGGATGCAAGGCTCTTTTTCCGCGCGACCGAAAAACGCCGCCACGGAGGACGCGTTCGGCACGCGAACACCTCGCACCTAGCCCGGGTTGCAACGCCTGTTTCGCCGATGGGCCGACCCGATGAAATTTCCGCAAGAAAGCCGTCGAGCCTTTGTGCGGAGCTTGCCCTCATACAAGGGCGAATACGTCGACCCGGTCGCTCGGCTCGGCTTCAGCCCAGCGCGTAGTCGGCCTGGTCCTCGTAGATCGCGCCGCTCTTCGTCAGGTAGCTCGCCACCAGGCTGAACTGCTCGACTGGAAACGGTGCCGCGCGGAACAGCGCATGCTCGCCAAGAAAGGCCTGGAGCTTCGCCTCGTTCGCATTCCTCAGTCGCGCCAGGCTGACATGCGGTGCATAGCGCCGCGTATCGGCCTCGAGACCGAGGCGCACCAGAGCGCTTTCGACTTTGTCGCGCAGATGCATCAGCGGCGGATTCTTTTCAACCCCGACCCACAGCATGCGATCGCCGAAAAGGCCGACCCCGGCCAGGCTCACCTCGAAGCGCGGCGCGCGGATCTGCAGCAGCGCCGCATCGATATCGCTTGCAAGCCCCTCATCAACTTCGCCGACGAAGCGGAGCGTCAGGTGGTAGTTGCCGGGATCGACCCAGCGCGCTCCCGGCACGCCCGAGCAGAGCAGCGACAGCCGGAGCTTGAGTTCGGGGGGAAGCGCGATGCCAACGAAAAGCCGAAGCATGAAAGCGGCTCGACACAATAATCAGAGAAACAGGGCAAGCACGCCGGTATAGCCATAAAGCCGATCATGGGCGATCTCGCCGTTGCCGAAGAAGCCGGCCAGCGGAAAATCGCCGAGCGCGTCACGGATCATCATGAGCTCCTGCGCCGGCTGGTCGAACAGGTTCGGTCCGCGCGCCACGCAACTGAAGTAGAGCCCGGCGCGCGGCGCCGTGCCGGCGCGACGCTTCAGCGAGACCAGCATGCGCTCGAGATCGACGACGGCGCTGGCGGGGTCGCGTCGGCAGAACAGCACCGCATCGCCCGGCGAAGCGGCATGCGCCACCGCGAGCCACTGCCGCGGCACGTCGATCGCGACTAGGTTGCGCACGAGATAGTCGCCGGTATCCGAGCCGGTCACCGGAAAGCCGGCGAAGATCAGCCCTGCGACGCGGCGCAGATCGCGCGACAGCAGCTCGCCAATGTCCTCTTTGAAAACCTCGAGCGCGGGCCGGCCGTCGATCGCAATCAATATGTTGTCGCGCGCCTCGGTGACACGCCGCACCGGGCCGATCGGCGAGCAGCCCTGCGTCAGGCCGCTGATCAGCGGGATGTCAGGCGCGAGCATGACGCCGGACAGGCCGCCCTCGACCACCTGGCCTGCGACCTGAACCGGCGCTGCGGCGGAAGCGGCAAGGCCGCCGATCAGGAAGAGTGACGCGTCGCGCGAGAGGGTGCCCACCCGCTCGACGATGGCGGCGTCGCGCGGATCGCCATGCACGACGCCAATTGTCGGCCGCACTCGGGAGAACCATTGGTCGGCACCGGCGGCAAGCGCCGCGGCGCTGGCTTGCTGCGGGGCGAACAGGCGGAAGCCGTTTGGCGGCAGCGCCGCCACCAGCACCGAAAGGGCCGGCACGTCGAAATAGTCGCGGCCGGTGGCGCAGACGCCCAGCCCGACGCTGCCCACCCAATCGGCGATGCGCGTGCGCTCGCGCAGAAAGGTCAGGATGCTGCCGAGATCGGCGGCAAGCGGATCGGTGGCGTAGAGGAAGCCGAGATTGGCGCCGGGCGGCAGCGAGGCGAGCTGATCCGCACAAGCCTTCGCAACTGCCGCCCAGTTCTCGCCCTGTGCATGCGCCACGGCGAATTGCCGCTCCAGGAGGCCGGTCATCCCTGCGCCCCCTTTCCCTGCAGCAACCGCACCACCAGCGCGGCTACCTTCTCTGCGATGATGTCAACGCCCTTTTCGTTGGGATGGAGGCCGTCAGACTGGTTGAGCGCCGGATTCGTGGCGACGCCGTCAAGGAAGAAGGGATAGAGCGGCACGTGGTACTTCGCGGCGAGCTTGCCATAGATCGCATCGAACTCGCGCTGGTAGTCGCGGCCCCAATTCGGCGGGGCCAGCATGCCGAGCAGCATCACCTTGGTATGATCCGACGTGAGCCGCGCCAGGATGCGGTCGAGATTGGCGTAGGTGAGCTTGGGGTCGATGCCGCGCAACGCGTCATTGGCGCCGAGTTCGACGAGCACTGCGTCCGGATGACCGGCCATCGTCCAGTCGAGGCGCGCCAGCCCATCGGCTGTGGTATCGCCGGAGACGCCGCCATTGACCACTTTCGCCTCGATCCCGTCGGCGGCAAGCCGCGCCTGCAGCCGATCGGGGAATGCTTCGCCGGGCGGCAGGCCGAAGCCGGCGGTGAGACTGTCGCCGAACACCAGCACCCGCGGCGGGGCGGCGCAGACGGGAAATGCGCTCGCCGCGACGAGCACCAGGGCGAGCGCCGCCCGCAAGCTGTTGACAAGCGGCACGCGCTCGCCATATCGCGGGAGGGCGCGCGGCCGCGGAGAGGGCGAGCCGGACCTTTCTCGATCCAGATGAGGTGACATGCAGGTCCCGTCGCGTTCCGACCTCCCGATAATTCTGCTCGACGAGGTCCATCTAACACTGGCGAGCGCCGCCGGTGCCGTCAATGTCCTGCGCGGCGCGACGCTCAACGTCGCGGCCGGCGAAACCGTCGGCCTGATCGGCCCGTCGGGCTCGGGCAAGTCGACGCTGATGATGGTGACCGGGGGGCTGGAGCGGCCGAGCCGTGGCCGCGTGCTGGTCGCCGGCACCGACCTCGGAGCGCTCGACGAAGACGCGCTCGCGCGCTTTCGCCGTGACACGATCGGTATCGTCTTTCAATCTTTCCATCTGATCCCGACGATGACCGCGCTGGAGAACGTCGCGATCCCGCTCGAACTCGCTGGACGTGCCGACGCCTTCGAGGCGGCGCGCGCCGGGCTCGCCGCGGTGGGCTTGGCCCACCGCGTGCTGCACTATCCGGGCCAGCTCTCCGGCGGCGAGCAGCAGCGCGTGGCGCTGGCGCGCGCTTTTGCTGCCGGTCCGAAGCTGCTGCTTGCCGACGAGCCAACCGGCAATCTCGACACGGCGACCGGCCGACACGTGATCGATCTCCTTTTCGAGCTGCGCGCGGCGCATGGCACGACGCTGCTGCTCATCACTCATGACCGCGATCTGGCGCGGCGCTGCGACCGCGTGGTCCATATGGAAGACGGTCGGATCGTCGAGAGCGCCGACGCGGAAGTCACGGCGTTCGGCCGGCGATGATTGTGCGCGAGATTTCCCTCGCGCTCCGCTGGGCGCGCCGGGAGCTGCGCGGCGGCCTCGCCGGGTTCCGCATCTTTCTCGCCTGTCTCGCGCTCGGCACGGCGGTCATCGCCGGGGTGGGATCGCTCTCCGCCGCGGTGAGCGCCGGGCTCAAGGCCGACGCGCATGCCATGCTCGGCGGCGATGTCGAGCTGCATCTCGTCCACCGCCCGGCCAGTCCTGAGCAGCAGGCCTATTTCCGCCGCAGCGGCGAAGTCTCGGCCATCGCCACCATGCGCGCCATGGCGCGCACCGAAAACGGCGGCGAACGCAGTCTGATCGAGCTGAAGGCGGTAGATGCCGCCTATCCGCTCTATGGGACGATGGAACTCGACCCGCCGCAGCCGCTCGCGGCAGCACTCGCCGCGCACGGTGGGCAATGGGGCGCCGCGGCGGCGCCGGCGCTGCTGGCGCGGCTCAAGCTTCGCCTGGGCGACACTATCCGCGTCGGCGACGCGCGCTTCGTCCTGCGCGCCATCCTGACGCACGAGCCCGACGCCGCCACCAGCGGCTTTGAGTTCGGCCCGCGGGTGATGATCGCAGCGCCGGCCCTCTCCAGCACCGGCCTGCTGCAACCCGGCGCGCTCGTCGGCTATGCCTATCGGCTGCGCCTGCCGCCGGGCAGCGAGGTCGGGAGCTGGGTCGCCGCGGTCAAGCGCGCCTTTCCCGATGCCGGCTGGCGCATCCGCGAATTCGGCAATGCGTCGCCGATGCTGCAGCGGCTGCTCGACCGCGTGACCATCTACATGACACTCGTCGGGCTCACCGCGCTGCTGGTTGGCGGCGTCGGCGTCGGCAACGCCGTACGCGGCTATCTCGCCGGCAAGACCGCAACCATCGCCACTCTAAAATGCCTCGGTGCACCCGGACGACTGGTCTTCGCGACATATCTCGCGCAGGTCCTGGCGCTGGCGTTGGCCGGCATCGGCATCGGGCTGGCGCTGGGCGCGCTCACGCCATTGCTGGCGGGCCCGCTCCTGGCGGCGTTTCCGATTGCCGTCCGCGTCGGACTTTATCCGGTGCCGCTGGCCGCCGCCGCGGCGTTCGGCGTGCTCACCACCCTCGCCTTCGCCCTCTGGCCGCTCGCCGCCGCGCGCGAGGTACCGGCGGCGAATCTGTTTCGCGACCTCGTCGATCCTACGCCGCGCCGGCCGCGTCCCGCCTATCTGGCCGCTACCGCCGCGGCCGGGCTGGCGCTCGCTGCGCTTGGCATTCTCACGGCCAGCGACCGTCTCACCGCATTCTGGTTCGTCGTCGGCGCCATCGGCGCGCTCGCCGCCTTTCGCCTGCTGGCCGCCCTCCTCATCACTGCGGCGCGGCGGGCCGGAAGGCCACGCCATCCCGGGCTCAGGCTCGCGCTCGCCAATCTGCATCGGCCGGGGGCGCCGACCGCCGGCATTGTCGCCTCGCTCGGACTCGGCCTTACCGTGCTGGTAGCGATTGCGCTGGTGCAGGGCAATGTCGCCGAGACCATCGACGAGCGCCTGCCAGAGCACGCGCCGTCCTTCTTCTTCATCGACATCCAGCCCAGCCAGGCCGCCGAATTCGACAGGCTGATTGCCGCGACCCCGGGGGTCACGCAGGTCGCGCGCGTACCGAGCCTGCGTGGCCGCATCACCCGTCTCAATGGCGTTCCGGTCAGCCAGGTGCGGATCAAGCCCGAGGCGCGCTGGGCGGTGAGCAGCGAGCGCGGCCTCACCTATGCCGCGACCCTGCCCAGGGGCTCGCGCATGGTCGCCGGCACCTGGTGGCCGGCCGATTATCATGGGTCGCCGCTGGTTTCGGTCGACGCCGAGATCGCCCGCGGCATGGGGCTCGGCATCGGGGACACCCTGACCGTCGACGTGCTCGGCCGCGAGGTGACCGCGACCATCGCCAATCTGCGCGAGATCGACTGGACCTCGCTCGGCATCAACTTCGTGCTGGTGTTCTCGCCAGGCCTGCTCGATGGCGCGCCGCAGATGGACATTGCCACGGCGCGCACGCCCCCCGGCGGGGAGGCGGCGCTCGAGCGCGCCGTCACCGACCGCTTCCCGAACGTCTCGGCGATCTCGGTGAAGGACGCGCTGGAGGCGGTGAGCAGCATCATCGCCGCCATCGCCATCGGGCTGCGCGCCATAGCCGGAGTCACGCTCGCGGCGGGCGTGCTGGTGCTGGCCGGGGCGGTCGCCGCCGGGCACCGCCGCCGGGTCTATGAGGCAGTGGTGCTGAAGGTGCTGGGGGCCACCCGGCGCGACGTGACCCGCGCCTTCCTCATCGAATACGGCCTCATCGGCCTCGCCACCGCGGCGATCGCCGCCGGACTCGGCACGCTCGCCGCCTGGCTGGTGCTGACCCGGGTCATGCACCAGGATTGGGACTTCCTGCCGCTCGCGGTGGCAGCGACCGCGCTGCTCGCCACCCTGCTCACGCTCGCCGCGGGATATCTTGGCACCTGGCGCGCGTTGGGCGCCAAGCCGGCGCCCTTCCTGCGCAACGAATAGGGGCGCCGCCCGTTCTCATTGAATTCGTCGCCGGCTGTGCCAATATGCCCTGACGATGCCACAACCCTCTCGGGGAAGCTTCCATGGCGTATGAACCGGGTAACCGCTGGACCGCGCGCGGCGCCGCGGTACCGCAGGCCGAGGTCGATGCGGGCCTGCGCTCTTTCATGCTGCGCGTCTACAACTACATGGCCGGCGGGTTGGCGCTGACCGGGGTCGTGGCCTATGTCGCCGCGGCCAGCGGATTCTACGCGTCGATCGCCGGCAGCCCGCTGTTCTGGCTGGTGGTGCTGGCGCCGCTCGGCCTGGTCATGCTGCTGAGCTTCCGCATCCAGACCATGAGCCTCGGCGCGGCGCAGCTCACCTTCTGGGCCTATGCGGCGTTGATGGGATTGTCGCTCGCCGGAATCTTCCTGATCTACACGCAGACGAGCATCGCGCGCGTTTTCTTCATCACCGCCGCCACCTTCGCGGCGATGAGCCTCTACGGCTACACCACGCGCAGCGATCTCTCGCGCTTCGGCTCATTCCTCTTCATGGGGCTGATCGGCATCATCATCGCCGGTCTCGTCAACATGTTCATCGGCAGCGCCGGGCTGCAGCTGCTCATCTCGCTGGTGGGCGTCATCGTCTTCGTCGGCCTCACTGCCTGGGATACTCAGGCGATCAAGGAGATGTATTGGGAAGGCGATGGCGAGCTGGTCGCCGGCAAGAAGGCGATCATGGGCGCGCTCAGGCTCTATCTCGACTTCATCAACCTGTTCATGCTGCTGATGCAGCTGCTCGGCAATCGCCGCGACTGAACCGCGCGGCACCGCCGACACGAGCACCGCCCGCGGCCCCGGCCGCGGGCGGTTTCGTTTAGGGGTCAGCGAAGCGCGGCGTCGAGCTTCGCCGCCAGCTCGCGCAGCTTGAAGGGCTTGCGCAGCACGCCGATACCGTCGATCTCGCCTTCCAGCGGCGCTGCCTGCGCATAGCCGGTCATGAACAGTGCCTTCAGATGCGGCCGGCGCAGCCTCGCCCGGCGGACGAGCTCGGCGCCGTTCATCTCCGGCATGGCGAAATCGACCAGCACCAGATCCGGCGGCTCGCGGGCGATGGTGGCGAGCGCATGAGGGCCGTCCGCAGCCTCTGCCGCAGCGTAGCCGAAATCGGCGAGGCAGGAGACGACGAAGGCCCGCACCTCGGCATCGTCATCGACTACCAGGATACGCGCGGCCGCGCCGGCCGGCGGCACGGTATAGGCAGCTTCCTCCGCCGCTGCGGGAACCGGTGCGGTGGCACGCGGCAGATAGACCCGCGCCTCCGTTCCCAACCCCGGCTGGCTGTCGATCTCGACGCCGCCGCCGAGCTGGTGCGCGATGCCATAGACCTGGCTGAGGCCGAGCCCGCTTCCCATACCCACCTCCTTGGTGGTGAAGAAGGGCTCGAACGCCTTAGCACGCACCTCCTCGCTCATCCCGGTACCCGTATCGGAGACGGAGAGTACGACATAGTCGCCCGGCGCAAGCTCGGCCGGGCCGCCGCGCCCGCTCACCGTCAGCGTCGCCGAGCGGATGGTAAGCGCCCCGCCGAGCGGCATCGCGTCCCGCGCATTGATGGCCAAGTTGAGCAGCATGAGCTCGGTCTGGTTGGCGTCGATCATGGCCGGCCAGATAGCCTCGCCGAGCGCGATCTCGATGCGCACCGTGGCGCCGATGGTGGAGACCAGCATGTCGCGCATCCCGAGGACGAGCCGGTTGAGGTCGGCCGGCTTCGGCTCGAGGCGCTGCCGCCGGGCGAAGGCGAGGAGTTGCTGAGTGAGCTTGGCGCCACGCTCCGCGGCGCGCATCGCCGCCGCGACCAGACTGCCGTGGGGTATCGGCGGCAGGCGGCGCTCGAGCAGCTCGAGATTGCCGATCACGGCGGTGAGCAGGTTGTTGAAATCATGCGCGACCCCGCCGGTGAGCTGGCCGACCGCCTCCATCTTCTGGCCCTGAAGCAGCACCTCTTCCGCCTGCTTGCGCGCCGTCAGGTCGTGCGTGCTGATCAGCAGCTTGGTGATGGTCCGGTCGGCGTCGTGGATCGGCACCGCCGTCGCCTGCAGCACGCGCGGTCCGGCGCGGTAGGGAAACGTCTCCTCGTAGCTGTACGGTGCGCCGGTCGCGACGGCGCGTCGGTAATGGGCGACCAGGCGATCGGCGAGAGTCCGGGGAAAGAGATCGTAACTGGTCAGTCCGACGAAATCGGCCGCGGGCATGCCGGTGAAGTGCTCATGCGTCGGATTGACCGCCTCGTAGACGAAGCGACCGTCGGCTGTCACCCGCATCAGGATGATGCCGGCGCTCGTGTGCTGGAACACGGCCGCGTAGCGCGCCTCGCTGGCCCGCTCTGCCGCTTGCGCACGCGCCCGCTCCTCGACCTCGCTCTCGAGCTGGCGGGTGCGCACCCGAACCGACTCTTCGAGCCCGGCATTAAGCCGTCGCAGCCGCTCCTCGCGGCGCTTGCGATCGGTCGCGTCGAACAGCACACCGACGATCCTGAGCGGTGTGCCGTCCTCGGCACGCACGATCTGACCGCGTGCCGCCAGCCAGTGCACGCCGCCATCCGGCCACACGGCGCGGTACTCGCATTCGTACTCGCCGCCACTTGCCAGCGCTTCGACGAGCGCGCGCAATCGCCGCCGCCGATCCTCAGGATGAATGCGCGTGACCAGCACGGGGTAAGTGAAATCGGCATCGGCGGCCAGCCCGAAATGCGCCCTGCAGCGT
Organism: Allostellaceae bacterium; assembly: GCA_035553515.1. Classification (GTDB taxonomy): domain Bacteria; phylum Pseudomonadota; class Alphaproteobacteria; order ATCC43930; family CGMCC-115725; genus DAHUYF01. Next base: position 28,563 of record DATNDG010000144.1, read on the forward strand.
GCGCAGGCTTCGATCTCGCCCGTCACGAGATTGATCTGCCAGCCACCGATGCGCCCGGCCGCGAGCGCCAGCGCCAGACGCCGGTCGCTGTCGCTCGGACTCGATTTTGCGGGCGCAGCTTCGCGCTGGCGGCGCGCCGCCTCCTCGGAAACGGCGCTTTCTGCCGCACAGCATTTCGCCGCGGAAAAAGCCGGATCGACCGCCACGCTCGCGCCTTCGTTGGTTTTGCTTCTCGGTGAGAGCGGGCATCGTAGCGAGGAGCGCCGGCGCTGACGATGACAAATTGGTGTCGGACGCACCAAAGCGCGCCAATTCGCTTGACGGCGGCGCGACTCCGGAAGCGATCAACCGATGCGGTCAGGAGCGGCCATAGACGGGAACCACGGCGCCGCGCGTCACGCGATTATCGGGCGAGGCGAGGAAGAGAATGGTTGCGGCCACTTCCGCCGGCTGCGGCCACGCCGCATGATCGGCTTTCGGCATCGCCGCGCGATTGGCGGGCGTATCGATGATCGAGGGCGCGACCGCATTGACCAGGATGCCGGAGCCCGCGACTTCCTGAGCAAGCGCCTCGGTGAGCGCCGCGAGCCCTGCCTTGCTTGCCGTATAGGCCGTCATGCCGGCGCCGAGGCGCGGCTCCAGCGCCGGGCGCGCGGCAATGTTGACGATGCGGCCGCCGCTCGCTTGCATGCGCGCTACCGCCGCGCGGCAGCAGAGAAAGGCGCTCACCAGATTCATCTCGAGCTGCGCCATCAGCGCGGCCTTGCCGGTCTCGGCGATCGGCCCCATGGCGAAGCCGCCGGCGATGTGGATCGAGGCCCAGAGCGGGTCGGCGCCGCGATAGACCGCTTCCACCGCCGCCTCGTCGGCGAGACTGCCGGCCGCGACGAGGCGGAGCCGCTCGTGGCCGCGATGGCGGTACTGCGCCGCCTCGGCGGCGATGACGAAGGGCACATGGCAGGTGGCGCCGCGCTCGAGCAGCGCGCCGACAACGGCGGTACCGAGCGCACCGGTGCCACCGGTGACGATGACCGTGCGATCGCGGAAATCCATGGAACGGCCTCCCTGAGCGAGGTTGACGAGCCTACTGCGAGCGGGATGATGGCGGCAATTCCCGGTCACGTCACAACAGGGGGCGCCTGATCCATGAGCGCAAGCGAGCAGGAGGCCGTGTGCCGCGTGGTCATCATCGGCGCCGGCTTCGGTGGCCTCGAGGCAGCGCTGCGGCTCGGCAGCGCGCCGGTGGACCTCACCGTCGTCGACCGCCATAACTACCATCTCTTCCAGCCGCTGCTCTATCAGGTGGCGACCGCGGCGCTCTCGCCGGCGGATATCGCCGTGCCGATCCGTCACATCCTGCGCGACCAGAAGAACACCACCATGCTGCTCGACGAAGTCGTCGGCGTGGACCCCGCACGCGGCGTCGTAAGGCTGCGCACGGCGGGCGCGCTGCCTTTCGATCGACTGATCCTCGCCACCGGCTCGGTCTACAGTTATTTCGGTCACGACGATTGGCCGCGCTTGGCGCCGGGGCTGAAGAGCCTCGACGACGCGACCTGGATCCGCCGCAGGCTGCTGCTTGCCTTCGAGCATGCTGAGAGCTGCGCCGCCGCGGCCGCGCGTCAGCGGCTGCTCACCTTCGTCATCATCGGCGCCGGTCCGACCGGGGTTGAGATGGCGGGTGCGCTCGCCGAACTGGCCCGCGCCGCGCTGGCGCAGGATTTCCGTCGCATCAATCCGCGCGCTGCTCGCATCATTCTGGTCGAAGCGGGACCGCAGGTGCTCGCGGGATTTCCCGACAAGTTCGTGCGCTTCGCCGAGCGCGAGCTCACCGCCATGGGGGTCGAGCTGCGGCTCAACGCGCCGATCACCGTCGTCGATGCCGAGGGCGTCGTCGCGGACGGGGAGCGCATCGCGTCGGCAACCGTGCTGTGGTGCGCCGGCGTCCAGGCGACGCCGGTCGCGTCATGGCTCGGCGTCGAGCCGGCGAAGGGCGGCAGAGTGGCGGTCACCGCCGAGCTGAGGGTTCCCGGACACCCCAATATCTTCGTCATCGGCGACGCCGCCTTCCTCACGGACGCCGAGGGCAAGCCGCTGCCGGGCGTCGCGCCGGTTGCCAAGCAGCAGGGCCGCTACGTCGCCGATCTCATCCGCGCGCAGATTGCCGGCGCGCCGGCGCCGGCGCCGTTCCGCTACCGCGACCAGGGCGCGCTTGCCACCATCGGCCGCTCCGCCGCGGTCGCCGATCTGCCGCATCTGAAGCTCACCGGCTGGCCCGGTTGGGTGCTGTGGAGCATCGTGCACATCTATTTCCTGATCGGCTTTCGCAACCGTGTCTCGGTCTTCCTGAGCTGGATCTGGGCGTGGCTCACCTATGCACGCGGTGCGCGGCTCATCACCGGCGATGATCGCAGGTGAGCGCCGGCGGCGGATTCTCGCGCGCCCGGAACCTCGGAGAGGCGCACCCGTTTAGCGAGTGCCCCGTCCCGGCCGGGACGCGGCTTTCTATGGGGAGATCCGATCATGGCCGTTGCCGCTCCAGCCCATTGGCAGAATCTCGGTGAAGGCGAGCGTCTCGCTTCCGCAGTTGGCGGCGCGCTGCTGCTGGGATACGGCCTGGCGCGGCGGCCCTCGCTGATGAGCGCAGTGCTCGCCGCAGCCGGCGCGATGGTGCTGGAGCGCGGCCTTACCGGTCATTGCTCGATCTATCGCGCTCTTGGCATCGACCGCAGCGGCGATGGCGGCATGGTCTCGCGCGCCGGACATTCGGTCATGGACCGCATCGAGCGCGCGGTGGATGAGAGCTTCCCGGCCAGCGATCCGCCATCCTGGTCGCCGACCAGCGCCGGCAGTCCCGCTTCGGCCGGCTGAAGCGGCCGCCCCGTCCCTTCCCGCGGCTCGCAGCGCCGCAGATCGATGCGCGCCCAACACACGCCCGACGAGCATCTGCTCACAAGCCTGGCGCGCCAGGGGCTGGCGATACTCTAACTGGATCCGGGATCTCGGCGCCGGCGGGAGAGCGAGCCTAGAAGTCGGTGCAGCGCCCGTTCCGCTCCCAATCGCCGTAGCGGGTCGGCTCCGGCCCGGTCGGGCCGCCGATCTCGCGCGGCGACGGGGCGCCCGCGCCGGGATTTTTCGCCGGCTTCTCCGGTTTTCCGGTGTCGGGCTTGGGATCGGTCTCGGCCATATCGAAGATATGACCCCGCCAGGCGCTTGTGCCAAGGCTTGACGATGCACGCTGCCGGGGCCAGCTATGCGGAAGTGGGATTGGGCCGCGGATCCCGAAGCTAGGCCATGACCAACCTTTTGCGCACCGGAACTCTGCTCGCCGTGCTGACTGCGCTCTTCATGGGCGCGGGCTGGCTCGTCGGCGGCACGACCGGCATGATCATCGCCCTGGCTTTCGCCGTCGCAACCAACCTCTTCGCCTATTGGAATGCCGACCGCCTGGTGCTCGCCGCCTACGGCGCACGGCCGATCGCCGAGGCCGAGGCGCCGTGGCTCTATGAGGCCGTCGCCGCACTCGCCCAGCGCGCTGCTATCCCGATGCCGCGGCTCTACCTGATCGAGAGCGCACAGCCCAACGCCTTCGCGACTGGCCGCAACCCCGCGCATGCGGCGGTGGCGGTGACGCGCGGGCTTCTCGGCGCGCTCGAGCCGGCGGAAGTTGCGGCGGTCATCGGCCATGAGCTGTCGCACGTCGTTCATCGCGATACGCTGACCATGACGGTCGCCGCTACCATCGCCGGCGCCATCGGCATGCTGGCGAATTTCGCGTTCTTTCTCGGGCCGCGCGACGACGACCGCGACGCACCGCTCGGCATGCTGGGCGCGCTGCTGGTCGCGATCCTCGCGCCGGTGGCGGCGCTGCTGGTGCAGATGGCGATCTCGCGCACCCGCGAATACGAGGCCGACCGTCGCGGCGCCGAGATCAGCGGCGATCCGCAGTCGCTCGCCTCGGCACTGCGCAAGATTGAGGCGATGGCGCGCCGCACGATGGTGCCCGACGCCGAACGCAACCCGGCGACGGCGCATCTCTTCATCATCAATCCGCTCAACGGCGCCCGCCTCGCCAGTCTCTTCGCCACGCACCCCGCGACCTCCGAGCGCGTGCGGCGGCTCGAGGCGATGGCGGCGGCGCGCGGCAGCGGCGGCGCGGGACCCTGGGGCGCCTCGCCCAGCGGCCCCTGGGGTGCGCATCGCACGGCGTGAGCCGGCACCATGCCGGAACGATCGCTGGTTCGCGACGTTTGTCGACACTTGGAACCTTGGGGCAATGATCCTTTGGCAGTACATTCAGCACCGACCCAGACCGCTCCAGCGACCGCGCGCAGTGTTGCGATAGACCTGATTGGCGCGGTGCTTCGACGCAAGCGGCCGCTCGACGACGCGATCGAGGACAATCCGGAGATCGGCGGCCTGCCAGCGCGCGATCGCGCCTTCGCCCGCCTCCTCGTCGCCACGGTGCTGCGCCGCCTCGGCCAGATCGACGCGCTCATCGCGCATTGCCTCAATACGCCGCTGCCGCCGCGGGCGGCTATGGTGCACGACATGCTGCGGCTCGGCATCGCCCAGCTTCTCTTCCTGCGCACCCCGCCGCACGCCGCCGTCGCCACCACCGTCGATCTCGCGGATCTGCGCGGCTTCATCTCGCATAAGGGCCTGGTGAACGCGGTGCTGCGCCGGCTGAGCCAGGAGGGCCAGGGGCTGGTCACGCTGCAGGACGCGCCTCGGCTCGACACGCCGGACTGGCTCTGGCACGCCTGGACCCAGGCCTATGGCGAAAACGGCGCGCGCGGCATTGCGCTCGCACATCTCAAGGAGGCGCCGCTCGACATCACCGTGCGTGACGATGTCGAGAAGTGGCGCGCGCTGCTCGATGCGACGCTGCTGCCGACCGGCACGCTCCGCCGCACCGGAGGCGGCGCCATCATGAGCCTGCCGGGCTACAGCGATGGCGCGTGGTGGGTGCAGGACGCGGCGGCCGCCATGCCGGCGACCCTCTTCGGCGATGTCGCCGGGCGGCCGGTGCTCGACCTCTGCGCCGCGCCCGGCGGCAAGACCGCGCAGCTCGCCGCCAGAGGCGCGCGCGTCACCGCCATCGACCGCTCGCCGCGCCGCCTCGAGCGGCTCAATGCCAATCTGGCGCGGCTGTCGCTGGCGGTGGAGAGTATCGTCGCCGACGCCGCGAGCTGGCGACCGCGCGAGCCGGCGCAGTTCATCCTGCTCGATGCGCCCTGTACTGCGACCGGCGCGATCCGCCGGCATCCGGATGTGCCGCATCTGAAATCGCCCGACGATGTGACGCGACTCGCCGCGGTGCAGGAGCGGCTGATCAACGCCGCCATCGACATGCTCGCGCCGGGCGGCATGCTGGTCTATTGCACCTGCTCGCTGGAGCCGCAGGAAGGCGTGCAGCAGGTGCAGCGTCTGCTGTCGCGCGGCGCACCGGTGCGGCGGCAGCCCATCGCGGGCGCGGAGATCGGCGGGCTCGCCGAATGCGTGACACCGGACGGCGATCTCCGCACCCTGCCGAGCCATCTCTCCGAGATCGACGGCATCGACGGCTTCTACGCGGCGCGCCTGGTCCGCAACCGCTGAACCCTGCAGCGCGTGCATCAGCTTGAATAGCCTGCGCAGCAGCGGTGCGCCTTTGATCTCGCGATCGAGCGCGCCGATATCGGCATAGCCGAGGATGAAGAGCGGTTCCGGCAAGACGTAGCCCGGGCAACCCGGGACGCCGGCCCGGCAAGGACGAAGGCGCGCTTGCGGGTTCGGCGGTTCCCTGTTACCAAACCCGCATGCAGCAGCCGATTCGCATCGCCCCGTCGATTCTGTCGGCGGATTTCGCCCGGCTGGGCGAGGAGGTGCGCGCGGTTGCCGCGGCGGGCGCCGACTACATTCACATTGACGTGATGGACGGGCATTTCGTGCCCAACCTCACCATCGGGCCGGCGGTGGTGAAGGCGCTGCGGCCATTTTCGCCGCTGCCCTTCGATGTGCATCTCATGATCTCGCCGGTCGATCCCTATGTCGCCGACTTCGCCGCGGCGGGCGCCGACATCATCACCTGCCATCCCGAGGCGGGGCCGCATCTCCACCGCACGCTGCAGCTGGTGAAGTCGCTGGGCAAGAAGGCGGGGGTGGCGCTCAATCCCGCGACCCCGGTGGCCGCCATCGAGCCGGTGCTCGGCGAGATCGATCTGGTGCTGGTGATGAGCGTCAATCCCGGCTTCGGCGGCCAGAGCTTCATCGCCGGCGCGCTCGACAAGATCCGCACGCTGCGCCGGCTCATCGATGCGCTCGGCCGCCCGGTCGATCTCGAGGTCGATGGCGGCATCAATGCTGAGACCGCGGCGGCGGCGATCGCCGCGGGCGCCGATGTGCTCGTCGCCGGCACCGCCACCTTCGCGGGCGGCGCGGCCGCCTACGCCGCCAATATCGCGCGCCTGCGCGGCCGCCGGAGCGGCGCCGCTTGATCGGCCTGCCGCGGTCGGCGCTCTACGGCTCGGCGCTTTACGATCTGAGCCTGCGCGGCCCCGCTCCCTCGGCGCCGATGTTGATTCCGGGCGCGCCCTGGCCCGGCGATGCGGCGCGCGGCGCAGCATTGGCGGCCGGACAATTCCGCTTCGCCGGCGAGAGCGCCGACGGCGAGATGCCGCCCTGGACCGCGGCGCTGGGGCCAGGCTTCCTTGCCGAGCTGCATGGTTTCGCCTGGCTCGACGATATCGCGGCGCTTGCCGAGGATGCGGCGTTCGCCAAGGCGCGACGCTGGATCGGCGACTGGCTCCAGCGCTGCGACGGCTGGGACGCGCTCGCCTGGCGCGCCGACGTGACGGGAAGGCGGCTCCTTGCCTGGGCGACGCATTGGCCCGCGCTCGCGGAGCGCGGCGAGGACGCGCCGCTTGCCGCGGCCATGCTTGCCAGCATGGCCCGGCAGACGCGCCACCTCGCGCGCGTTGCCCCGCGCGAGGCGCCCGGCACACCGCGTCTGGCGGCGATCGCCGGCCTCCTCGCCGCCGCTGCGGCGCTGGGTTTTCCGGCAAAGCTCGAGCGCGGCGCGCGGCTCCTCGCGCGCGAGGCGCAGGCGCAGCTGCTGCCCGATGGCGGCCATGTCGAGCGCAGCCCGCGCGCCCAGCTCGCGGCGCTGAAATGGCTGATCGCGGCGCGCGCCGCGCTCACCGCCGCCGAGGTCGAGTTGCCGGGCGCGCTGCAATCGGCGATCGACCGCGCCGCGCCGATGCTGCGCTTCTTTCGCCACGGCGATGGCGCGCTTGCGCTCTTCAACGGCGCCGCCGAGGAGACGAGCGCGCTCGTCGATCTCGTGCTGGCGCGCGCCGAGGCGAAGGGGCGTGCGCCGATCTCCGCGCCGCATGCGGGCTTCCAGCGCCTCCAGGCGGGGCGCAGCCTGGTGCTGGCCGATACCGGCGCGCCGCCGCCGCCCGCGCTCGACGACGAGGCGCATGCCGGCACGCTTTCCTTCGAGCTGAGCTACGGACGCGAGCGGCTCATCGTCAATTGCGGCGCCTATCATGGACCCAGTGCCCAATGGCGGGGCGTCGCGCGCGCCACCGCGGCGCATTCGACGCTGATCGTCGCCGACACCAACTCGGCCGAGATCCGCGACGGCGACGGGATCGGCCGGCGGCCGCGGCATGTCCTGTGCGAGCGCGCCGAGCAGGAGGGCGCGCATTGGCTGCAGGCGAGCCATGACGGCTACGCGCCGAGCTTCGGCCTCGTCCATCACCGCCAGCTCTTCCTCGCCGCCGATGGCGAGGATCTGCGCGGCGAGGACCGGCTCGAGGGCCGCGCCGGACAAGGCTTCGCCATCCGCTTCCATCTGCATCCCGCGGTGCAGGCCTCGCTGGCGCAGGACGGCGCCACGGCGCTGCTGCGGCTCCCCAGCGGCATCGGCTGGCGGCTGCGCGCGCAGGGCGCGGTGATGAACCTCGCCGAGAGCATCTATCTCGGCCAGGGCGAGCTGCGAAAGTCGCAGCAGGTGGTGCTCGACGGGCATGTCGGCTCGGCCGGCGCCACCGTCAAATGGGCGCTCCGCCGCGAAGTCAAGAAGCCCGAAAAACCCGAGGAATAACCGCGGGATCCCTCGTCCGCTCCCTCAGCGATCTACGTCATTGATGTACATCACTGAGGAAAAATCTCCGCTGCGTCATTGACAGAGTTGGCCGCGGCGGAAGCGGCAGGAAGCCGCAAAGAATACCACGCTCTCGCGCAACGCGCGCGCCGCACCCCTCGGCGCCGCGGCGCCCGGCTACTGGGTGTTCTCGGCGCCGCCTTGCGGCGTTCCGGTCTGCGGATTGACCGGCTGGAAGGCGCCATTGGTCTGCGCCGGCGGACCGCAGCTCGCGAGCAGCCCGGTGAGCGCAATCAGCACGAGAACGGATCGTCGCATTGCCTCGCTCCTGCTTCACCCGTTCCGGTCAACGGCGGGGCGCCGCGGCTTGATCCCTGGGCGGCGGCGGCCTATCGTCCGAGCCTCCCAAAGCCCGGAACCGCCGATGTCCGATGATCAGCTCCGCCCGATCGCCCGGGCACTCCTTTCCGTTTCCGACAAGACCGGCCTCATCGATCTCGCGCGCCTTCTCGCCGGGCGGGGCGTCGAGCTCGTCTCGACCGGCGGCACCGCCAAGGCGCTCGCCGGGGCCGGGCTCGCGGTGCGCGACGTGGCGTCCGTCACCGGCTTCCCCGAGATGCTCGATGGTCGGGTGAAGACGCTGCATCCGGCGATCCATGGCGGGCTGCTGGCGCGCCGCGCCGATCCTGCGCATCGTTCGGCGCTCGAGCGCCACGGCATCGGCGCGATCGACCTGCTGGTAGTCAATCTCTATCCCTTCGCCGCGACGGTGGCGCGCGGCGCCCCGTTCGACGAGTGCGTCGAGAACATCGATATCGGCGGGCCGGCGCTGATCCGTGCCGCGGCGAAGAATCACGAGGACGTCGCCGTCGTCACCGACCCGGCCGATTATCCCGAGCTCGTCGCCGAGCTGGAGCGCTGCGCCGGCGCGACCGGACTGGCGCTTCGCCGCAGGCTCGCGGGTCTCGCCTATGCGCGCACCGCGGCTTACGATTCGGCGATCGCCCAATGGTTCGCGGCCGGGCGCGGCGAGACCTTCCCGCCGGTGCTGGCGCTCGGCGCCACGCTCAAGCAGACGCTGCGCTATGGCGAGAACCCGCATCAGCAGGCGGCCTTCTATGTGACCGGCGAGCGCCGCCCCGGCGTCGCATCGGCCGAGCAGCTCCAGGGCAAGGAGCTCTCCTTCAACAACCTCAACGACACGGATGCGGCCTTCGAGCTGGTCGCCGAGTTCGAGGCGCCGGCGGTGGCGATCATCAAGCACGCCAATCCCTGCGGCGTGGCGCAAGGCAAGTCGCTCGGCGAGGCCTATGCCCGCGCACTCGCCTGCGATCCCGTCAGCGCCTATGGCGGCATCATCGCGGTGAACCGGCCGCTCGACGCCGCCACCGCCGAGGAGATCGCCAAGCTCTTCGCCGAGGTGGTGATCGCGCCGGCGGTCGAGCCCGAGGCGCTGGCCGCCTTCAAGCGGCGCTCGCAACTTCGCCTGCTGGTGACCGCCGGGCTCCCCGATCCGGCGGCACCGGGTGTGACGCTGCGCTCGCTCGCCGGAGGGTATCTGCTGCAGACTCGCGATAATGGCCGGGTCGCGGCGCGGGAGCTGCGGGTCGTGACGGTGCGCGCGCCGAGCGCCGAGGAGCTCGCCAATCTCATCTTCGCCTTCCGCGTGGCAAAGCATGTGAAGTCGAACGCCATCGTCTATGCCAAGGCAGGGGCCACCGTCGGCATCGGCGCCGGCCAGATGAGCCGCGTCGACAGCTCGCGCATCGCCGCCTGGAAGGCGGCCGAGGCGGGAAAGGCGGCGGGTCTCCCCGAGAGCCCCGCCAAGGGCTCGGTGGTCGCGTCGGACGCGTTCTTCCCCTTCGCCGACGGGCTCGAAGCCGCGGTCGCCGCCGGCGCCACCGCGGTCATCCAGCCCGGCGGCTCGGTGCGAGACGCCGAGGTGATCGCCGCCGCCGACAAGGCCGGCATAGCCATGGTGTTCACGGAGATGCGGCATTTCCGGCATTGAGTGAGCCGCCGGCTGTCAGTCGTTCGTTTGGAATCGCTGAGAGCTCACTTGCCGAAGGGATTCTTCCAGTCGTCCCAGCTTTGCCGCGTCCCCGCTCCCTGGGCAAAGAAATTGGTGCCGTCCCTGACGTCGGCGGGCTTCGCGTCGAGCACGAAAGGATAGCAGTCGGCGCAGACCGCCTTGTCCACGACGAGCTTGTGGCCCGTCAGGATGCCTGGGATTTTCTGAGCGTCGCCGCCGGTGAGAGTCCAAAGAAGATGCATTTCGGTATGAACATGCGCGCTCTTGCCGTGGACCTTTTGAACGTTGTCCTTGGTGTCGAACTCGAAGCGATCCGCGTACAAGCGGATGGCCGTGGCGGTGCCGATCGAGACCAGGCTGTATTTGGGATCGGATTCGGCACGGAAGAGCACATGCGTATTCGCGTTTGAATTCTTGCCCGTGTCGAAGGTCTTGACCACGGCCGCCAGCCCTGCACTGGTATTGATCGGCGGCATCGCGTCGTGCTTGTGGTCGGTATAAGCGGCGAAGACCTTCTTGCTCCTGCCGCCCGCCTCTTTGAATCGCCGCGCGGGACTCGACGGGCTGTGCGGCGAATACTGGCTGAGCGCGTCATCGTCGCTGTGCGCCGCCTCGGCTTTGGTGTCCACCGTGAGCTTCGGGGCCGCGGGCGTCGGGGCCGGGGCCGCGCCCCCGATTCCCGGCGGGCTGCTTCCGCCCGTGCCGCCGCCGAAGATCGACGAGCCGGCGAAAAAGAAGTGGCCTTGCAGCGACTGGCCTTTCGCGATCGGAGCGGCCGCCGCGGCGCGCCGCGCCCGAAAAGGTGCGGGCGGGGGAAAGACGTGCGGCGGGGGCGCGGTTCGAGCCGGGGCACGGGGCGCCGATGCGGCAGGCGCTGCGCCGTAGCGCGTCGGCGGCGGCGCCGTCCGCACAGCCGCTGCGAGCGGCGCCTTGGCGGGTTGAACCGGGAAAGGGCTGGACGGTGCGCGCGGCGGCCCCGGCCAATGCACGGGCGGCGGCGCGACGGCCGCGCCGGGCGGCTTGGCTCGGGTAAAGCGCTGCATCGCCGTCCTGTCCTTGCCTCCAAGCTCCGGGCCCGCGTGCCGGGTGCTTGCTTTGCGGCTCCTCTCTACTCGCGTTCAGGTTGCAAGGAAAGCGCGGCGTCGATGCCGTGGCGCTAGATACACCTTCCCCCATCCACCTCGAGGGCGACGCCGGTGATGAAGGCGCCTTCGTCGGAAGCGAGGTAGAGCGCGGCGTTGGCGACGTCGCGCGGCGTCGAGAAGCGGCCGAGCGGGATCGAAGCGAGGAACCTGGCGCGCAGCTCCGGCGTGTCGCGGCCCATGAAGCTCGGCAGCAGCGGCGTGTCGCCGGCCACCGGGCAGAGCGCATTGACGCGGATCTGTTCAGATGCCAGCTCCTGCGCCATCGCCTTCGTGAGCGTGACCGCCGCGCCCTTGGAGCCGCAATACCAAACGAGCCCGCCGCGCGGGCGCAGCGCCGCGGTAGAGGCGGTGGTGATGATGGCGCCGCCCTGGCCCTGCTTGCGCATCACCGGCACGACGTGGCGCGCGGCGAGATAGATCGACTTGACGTTGACCGCGAAGATGCGATCGAAGGTCGCTTCGTCGACGCCGAGCATCGGCCCGTTCTTGTGCGTCGTCCCGGCATTGTTCACCAGGATGTCGATGCGGCCGAAACGCTCCAGCGTGCGCTTCACCATGCCGGCCACCGCCGCATCTTCGCTCACATCGGCGCGCAGATAGATCGCGCTGCCCTGGCCTTGAGCGCGCTCGATCTCGGCCGCGACGCGCGCGCCGCCACGATCGTCGATGTCATTCACCACCAGCTTGGCGCCTTCCTCGGCGAAGCGCTTGGCGATGCCCTCGCCGAAGCCCGAGCCGGCGCCGGTCACGATCGCCACTTTTCCCTGCAGCCGCATACCTGACCTCCCTTGGCCAAATGCCTGGGATCAGGTATCAGGAATCAGCGGGTGGACGCCAGAGCCGACGTCCGGCCGCGGTCAGGCAAGAATATCGATGAAGCGGCCCCGGCCGCTGGTGCCAGGCGTTGGCGCCGGCGCACCGCGCGGCGCGTCTGGCGTCGCGGGATCGCCCGCGGCCTGGCGCTGCGGCGCGGGCTGGCGCTGCTGCAGCATGGCGAGATTGGCTGGCGTGAGCGCCAGCGGCGAAGAGGGAGCACCCATGGAGAAATCCACTATGGCAAGGCCCGGTCAACGGCGGGTTAACGCCGCCTACTCCCAGTCTAGCGGCCTAACCCCATCGGATACACACTGTTACAAAACCTCACAATTCCTTACTTCATTCGGACAACTCAACCGCCGATCCTGTCGCCGTTGAGATGGATAAACCGCGGGGCGACAAAGCCGCGATCAAGGTCCGGCGCTGCGCTACCCGCGGTCGATGGCCAGAAAAGAGCGCCGGTGAGTGAGATTGAGTGAGATGGAGGACCAGGTGGGGCATCTCGACAGGAACGACGCAATCTTCCCGGGATCATCGAACGGCTCGGGCAACGCCGCCGCGACGGCCGCCTGCATGCTGGCCATCGTCGATCATAGCCGGCTCAGGCGTGAATGCCTGAAGCTGGCGCTGGCGCAGCACAATCCGCAATGGCGGATCATCGATTGCGGCAGCGCCGAGGAGCTGCTGCGCGGGCTCCCCGCCAATGAGCGCCTCGATCTCGTCATCATCGGCGCCGCGACTGCCGAGCATGTCGATCTGGCGCAGCTCGAGACGATTCGCGAGGCGCTGCCCACAGCGCCGGCGGTGATCGTCGCCGAGAACGGCAATCCGCATCGCGCCCGCCAGATGCTGAGCGCCGGGGCGCGCGGCTTCCTGCCGACCAGCCTCAGCCTCAAGGTGCTGATGGGTGCGCTCGAGCTGGTGCTCGCCGGCGGCGTCTACGTGCCGTCTTCGCTGCTGGAGAGCGGTGCCGCGAGCGCTGCCGGACTCTGGGAGAGCGACGACCGCCCGGCCGAGCCCTGGTCGGAGCTGACACGGCGGCAGCGCGACGTGCTGGCGCTGATCTCGCAAGGCAAGTCGAACAAGCTCATCGCCGACGCGCTGTCGATGTCGGAGAGCACGGTGAAGGCGCATGTGAAGCAGATCATCAAGCGGCTTCATGTGTCGAACCGCACCCAGGCGGCGCTGCTCGCCACCGGACATGGCCCGTTCACCCCGCCGGTGTTCAACGGCGCGCATGTCGGCGCCGTCGCGTTCGCCAAATAACACACGCAATCATTCGACGCCGCGCCCCCCGCGGCGTAGAGAGGGACCCGGCGCAGCCCCCCAGCGGCCGGGTCCCATGCTTTTCGTTGTGCCCGCAATACAGTTATTCAGGGTATAGTTAACGGAAGTTCGCCGAGTTGCGGAAATGTCCGCGCCGCCTCATACACCAGCATGGCTAGAACGAAGGGGGTACGTCACAAAGAAGAGTGTGCCCCTTGGTGCGTGCCGGAGACCGGCCGGCGCCGCTCCTTGTCTCGACCCCTGAGGCGGACCTAGATTTGGAGAACCATCACCAATCAGGCGGGCACGCATCCGCCGCAGAACCGGGAGCGAAAGCGCCATGAGCACCAGCCTCTTCCCCGTGCCGGAAAGCGTCGCCCGCGAGGCCTGGATCGACGAGGCGGGCTATTTCAAGCTTTACGAGCAGTCGCTCAAAGATCCCGAGGGCTTCTGGCGCGAGCAGGCCAAGCGGCTGCACTGGATGAAGCCGTTCACCAAGGTGAAGAACACGCGCTTCACCGGCGATGTCAGCATCAAATGGTTCGAGGACGGTACGCTCAACGCCGCCTATAACTGCATCGATCGCCATCTCGCGACGCGCGCCGATCAGACGGCGATCCTCTGGGAAGGCGACAGCCCGAACGAGGCAAGGCACATCAGCTATGCCGAGCTGCATGAGAATGTCTGCCGGCTCGCCAATGTGCTGAAGTCGCGCGGCGTCAAGAAAGGCGACCGCGTCACCATCTACATGCCGATGATCCCCGAGGCGGCCTACGCCATACTCGCCTGCGCGCGGATCGGCGCCATCCATTCCGTGGTCTTCGGCGGCTTCTCGCCCGACAGCCTGATGGGGCGCATCCAGGATTGCCGCTCCGACGTGCTGATCACCGCCGATGAGGGCCTGCGCGGTGGCCGCAAGGTGCCGCTCAAGGCCAATGCCGACGAGGCGCTGAAGCAGTGCCCGGACGTTAAGACGGTGATCGTCGTGCGCCGCACCGGCGGCTCGATCGGCTGGGTCGAGGGGCGCGACGTCTGGTATCACGAGGCGATGGCGGGCGCGGCGAAGGACTGCGCGCCGGCGGAGATGAGCGCCGAGGATCCGCTCTTCATCCTCTACACCTCGGGCTCGACGGGAAAGCCCAAGGGCGTGCTGCACACGACGGCGGGATATCTCCTGTTCACCGCGCTCACCCATCAATACGTCTTCGACTATCACGACGGCGACATCTATTGGTGCACCGCCGATGTCGGCTGGGTGACCGGGCACAGCTACATCGTCTACGGGCCGCTCGCCAACGGCGCCACCACGCTGATGTTCGAGGGCGTGCCGAACTATCCCGACGCCTCGCGCTTCTGGCAGGTGATCGACAAGCACAAGGTCAACATCTTCTACACCGCGCCGACCGCGATCCGCGCGCTGATGCGCGAGGGCGAGCATTTCGTGAAGAAGACTTCGCGCGCATCGCTGAAGCTGCTCGGCTCGGTGGGCGAGCCGATCAATCCCGAGGCCTGGCTCTGGTATCACCGCGTCGTCGGCGACGGCAAGGTGCCGATCGTCGATACCTGGTGGCAGACCGAGACCGGCGGGATCCTGATCTCGCCGCTGCCGGGAGCGACGGCGACGAAGCCGGGCTCGGCGACGCGGCCCTTCTTCGGCATCAAGCCGGTGATCGTCGATGGCGAGGGCAAGGCGCTCGAGGGTGCGGCCGAGGGCAATCTTTGCGTCGCCGATAGCTGGCCGGGGCAGATGCGCACCGTCTTCGGCGACCACAAGCGCTTCGTCGAGACCTATTTCTCGACCTTCCCCGGCAAGTACTTCACCGGCGACGGCGCGCGGCGCGACGAAGACGACTACTACTGGATCACCGGCCGCGTCGATGACGTGATCAACGTCGCCGGCCACCGCCTCGGCACCGCCGAGGTCGAGAGCGCGCTGGTGGCGCATCAGAAGGTCGCGGAGGCCGCAGTCGTGGGATATCCGCACGACGTCAAGGGCCAGGGCATCTACGCGTATGTCACCTTGAAGAGCGGCAACGAGCCGAGCGAGGCGCTGCGCAGCGAGCTGGTGCAGTGGGTCAGGAAGCAGATCGGCCCGATCGCCGCGCCCGACCTCATCCAATGGGCGCCCAATCTGCCGAAGACACGCAGCGGCAAGATCATGCGCCGCATCCTGCGCAAGATCGCCGCCAACGAGCACAATCAGCTGGGCGACGTCTCGACGCTGGCCGATCCCGCCGTGGTCGGCGGCCTCGTCGAGAACCGGATGAATCGGGGGTAGTGGCTCCCTAGTACCAGGGATACCCGTAGGGCGGCGCGTAGGGATAGCCGTAGAGCGGATAGGAGTAGCCGCCGCTCGCCATGACCGGCGAGCTGTTGCCGAGCGTCGCCATGCATTGGAGATAGGTGACGTCGTAGCGGTGCTGGATGCCGGCCGCCGAAGAGGTCGCAGCGCCGGCGCCGGCGCCGCCGCCGAACAGCAGCCCGGTGCCGGCGCCGATGGCCGCGCCCGCGCCAGGATTGCCGGCGGCAGCGCCGTAGAGCGCACCGATGGCCGCGCCGAAGAGGGTGCCGAGCACGGCATTGCCGTTGGCCGCGTCGCTCGCCTGAGCCGCCTCGCCGCTCACCCATTGCGCCGCCGCATGCCGGCAGGTCGTATCTTCCGCCTGGAACTGCGGAAAGCTTTTCCCCGGCCCCGGCATCACCAGCACGGAAGGCCCGGCGGGCGGCACCACGGCGCAGCCGCCGAGCGCGAGGGCGGCGGCGAGCGCCAGCGGTGCGGCGGCGGGTTTCATGGCCCTAGAGAACGCTGCAGGGTCGGAAGTGTCGCCACCTTGAGGTAATGGCCCGCAACCATCGCGCGCGATGTTGCCCATTTCCACAATCGAGGGCATAGTTGGCGCGCTTTGGGGGGCGTCCACCCTCCCCCGCGCGCGGAGCGGGGAAGGATGCGGCGAAGGAGGGGCAAGCATGTTGAGACTGGCGAGGGCCGTGATGATCGCCGCGGCGATCCTGGGGCTCACCGGCTGCACCAGCCGGCTGGTGACACCGGGCTCGGCGCCCGAGAGCGCAAACCCGCCGCCGGACAAGGCGCGAATCGTCTTCTATCGCACCTCGATCTTCGCCTTTGCCCTGCAATCGGCGGTCTTCGACGTTACCAGCGGCACACCGGTCTTCATCGGCATCATCTCGGATGACGTGAAGCTCGCCTATGAAGCGCCGCCGGGCAAGCGTCGCTTCATGGTGACCGGCTCGGCCGCCGATTTCATGGATGCCGAACTCGCTCCCGGCAAGACCTATGACGTGCTGGTGGCGCCGCGCTATGCGATGTTCAAGGCGCGCTTCTCGCTGCGCCCGCGCCGGAGCGACGATCCTGAGACGCAGCAGCAGCTCGCCCGCTGCACCTGGTATCGGAGCGCGCCCGAGGCAGACCGCTGGGTGCACAGTCACTGGCACGAGATCATTGCGCGGCAGCAGAAATTTCTGCCGGAATTTCTGGCGAAAGAGTCGGAGAAGCCGATGCTTCACGCCAGCGATGGACGCTGAGTCGACGCGGGGCCATCGGCGCTTCGCAGGAGAGGAGCAAGCATGTTGAAACTGGTGCGTACCGCAACGGTCGTTGCCGCGGTTCTCGTTCTCGCCGGCTGCACCAGCAGCCGGATGACGGCGATCTCCGGGCCGCCGCAGATCACCCATCCGCAGGGGGACAAGGCGACGGTGGTGTTCTATCGCTCATCGGGGCTTGGCGGCGCGATCCAGTCTTCGGTGTTCGACGTCACCACCGATCCACCGACCTTTGTCGGCATCGTCTCCGCCGGCATGGAGATCGCCTACCCCGCAGCGCCCGGCCGGCATCGCTTCATGGTGGTGAGTGAAGCCGCCGATTTCATGGACGCGGATCTCGCGCCCGGCAAGACCTACTACACCGTGGTCGCGCCGCGCATCGGCATGTGGAAGGCGCGCTTCTCGCTGTACCCGAGACGGCCTGACGACCAGAAGACGCGAGATGAGCTGACATTCTGCAAATGGTACGCCAACACGCCCGCCTCCTATCAATGGGCGCAGCAGAATATGACGGAGGTCGAGGCGCTCGAGAAGGAATACCTGGCGGAATGGCTTCCGCAAGAATCGGAGAAGCCGATGCTGAACGCCGGTGACGGGACAACGACGCCGGTGGTGCCCACCCCGCCTCAGCCCAGCAACCTGCCCGCGGTCATCCACCACTAGGCCGGCCGGAGCAGGCGTCCGGCTCAGGGCATGATCGCGCCGCCCTGTAGGTAACATCGACGCGCGGCTTGGGAGGAACATCATGCGCCTTCGTCCTCGTCTGCTCCTTGTGCCGTTGCTGCTGGCGCTCGGCGCCTGCGGCCCGGATCTCGGCCGCATGGAGCTGGTCCAGCCGGTCGACGGCGGTATGCCGCCGCAGCTCACGCAGGCGATCCGGATCGGCGAGGTCTCCGGCGGCGCGAAGACGATGAACGGCGTCGATGCTTCGGAATTCAAGAAAGTGCTGAAGGACGTGCTGCGCGCGAACGGGCTGCTTTCGCCGGATGCGAGTGCGGCGCGCTACACGCTTGACGCATCGCTGAGTTTCGCGATCGGCGGCAAGAACGGCACCTTCACCGCCCAACGCATTGACGCGGAGGTGAGCTATCGCCTCAGCGAGACAGCCCAGCTGACGCCGGCGCTGCAGCGCACCATCAAGACGAGCTACGTCCAGCCGGCGCCGAGGCCGGGCATGCAAGTGGCGGTGTTTCTTCTCGCCGGAGCGGGCGGACTCCTCGGCGACCAGCAAGTACGCGAGGAATTTGCCTATGAGGGCGCGGTGCGACAGAACGTTCAGGAACTCCTCTGCGCGCTCAGCGATTTCGGCGCTTCGCCGAAGAAGGCGGGCGAAGCGTCTGCGCCGACCCCGCTCTGCCCAGCCGCGGCAACGCCAAAGGCGCCGGCCGGCAATGTGACGGCCAGCGCAGCGCCATCGCCTGCGAAGCCGCCGCATGCAGCCGCGCCCGCGACAAGCGCCACGGCCGTCGCCGCCGCGACGCCGACGGCTGCCGATCAGGTCGCCGCGCTGCTACCACAAAAGCCCGCGGCTCCTTCTGCCCCAGCGCAATCCAGTGCCGTCACTCCCGCTGCGCCGGCGCAGCTCTTCGGCGACGAGGTCCAGTTCCGCTGTCCCGGTCCCGGGACCGAGATCGATTTCAGGAGCGGGTTCACGCGCGTCTTCTCGCCGCCGGGTCACGCGCGCGCGCCCGACTGCGCCTATAGCGTGGCGAATGGCGTGGCGCAGGCGACGGCCTTCGGCGCCTATGCGAGCCGCGCGGCGCAGCAGGCGTTGCGCCGGCTCTGGCCGCTGCGCATCGGCAACCAAGTCTCCTTCGCCACCGAGGTCAGCTTCGGCCGCGTCTACAATGAGCGCTACCGGGTGGTCCGCCACGAGCTCGTCACCGTGCCGGCGGGGACCTTCGATGCCTTCGTCATCGACTGGGACGGGACCAGCGCCGATCAATACGCCAATGGCTACCACGAGACGGCGAGCTTCTGGTATGCGCCTGCGCTCGGCTATGTGGTCAAGGTGGAGCACCATCTGCTGGGCGGCATCTATGCCCGCCTCACCGATGACGAGGCGGTGCGGGTCGTCAGCCGGTAGGCCGGCTTAGATCGACGTTCGGCGTCCCCCACCCGGGATCGATCAGGCGGCGGGGCGGATCTCGGCGAGGCCGTCCTCGTCGCGCGCCTGGATGGTGGTGCGCACCATGAGGCGCGCCTCGTTGAGCGGCCAGGGGCGGCCGCGATGGAGCGTGGCGCGATTGTCCCACATCACGACATCGCCTGCGCGCCAGCGGTGAAGATAGGTGCGGCCCGGCGCTGTCGCCTCGGCGATGAGCCCGGCCAGGAGCGCCTTCGCCTCGTTGTCGCCCATGCCGTCGATCGCATAGGCGTGCGAGGCGATATAGAGCGCGCGCCTGCCGTTGGCCGGGTTCGGCCAGGAGAGCCGCCAGCGCACCGGCGGCAGCGCCGCGCGCTCCGCCGCGGTCATCAGCTCCGGATGGATCTGGTCGCGCGAATTGGCATAGGAGTGAGTGGCGGTTGCGTCCCGGAGCTGTGCCTGACGCTCGGGCGAAAGACGCTCCCAGGCAAGTCTCGTCGAGGCGAACTCGGTCTCGCCGCCGGCGCCGGGCAACGTGCGCGCCGAGAGCACGGAGGCGAGCGCGGGCGTCTTCTTGAAGGAGCTGTCGGTGTGCCAGAGCTGGTTGGCGCGGGCGCGCCAGACCTGGCGATGATTCTCCGGCACGACGTGGCCTTCGGCGTCGAGATTGTTGAGCCGGCTGTAGAAGGTGCCGTGGCCGACCGAGCCCACCTTCACCAGCTCCAGCGGGCCGAAGGCGCGCGAGAAGGCGGCCTGAACATCGTCGCTCACCTTCTGATCGCGGAAGAGCAGCAGCGAATGCGCTTCGAAGTGGGCGCGCACCTGGCGATAGGCGGCGTCGCTCGAGGCGACGTCGATGAGCGCGAGGCCGCGCAGCTCGACCCCGAAGCCCTCGGCCAGCGGAACCGTCTCGATCATGCGTCCTCCCGGATCGGCAAAGCGCTGCTGCGAGCAGCATGCCATAGCCGAGGCGCCGCGACCAATCCACGGCGCGCAAAGCCGCCTTGCGTTAGGGTTACGGGGAAGCGCCCCACCTCACCCTACCCAGCAACCCGGCCGACCGCGCTGCGGTCGGCCCCGCAGGGTTCGATCGCAAAGCGATCGAACGGGTTGCTCTCCCCGGGGCGGAGAGGGAGGGACCCGACGAAGCGCGCAGCGCGCAGGCGGGAGGGTGAGGTGGGGCGGCGCGATGCGATAGCCGCTCGTCAGAAATGATGCGCGCGCAGGATCGGCTCGATGCGGGCGCGGGCGGCGCGGGCGCGGGCATCGTCGCGCGCCAGGAGCGAGCGGTCGCAGCCCCCATGCCGCGCTGCGGCCTCGGCGAGCTCGAAGGTCTCGAGCTGCTTTGCCGCGGCATCGGCGGTGTCGTAGCGCAGCACGAAATCATAGAAGGCCTGGCGCTGCTTCGCCGGGTCGCCGCTGCGGCAGGCAGCGCCGCCGCCGGCAGCCGCGCCCGCGGCGCGGGCGAGAAGCGGCGTCTCGCGCTCCAGCACCTGCCATTCCGACGTGCTGAGCATGCCGCTCCAGGCGCCGAGCAGGAGGCCAGCGACGAGGGCCGCGGCGAGCCGCAAGCCGGACGATGTTCCGCGCTTCATCATCCTGCCAAGGATAACGCCCCGGCAGGGGCTTGCCGAGGTCGCGTGCCGCAGCGGTTGCGCGCCGCGATGCGGGGCCTATCCTGAGGCAGAGCCCGCGATGGAGCCTCGCATGGAGACGCTGACCGGCCATTCTTTCCTCTGGCTGCCCGGGATTGCCGCCCTCCTTCTGGCGATCGGCGCGCTCCTCCTGCTCTTCCGGCACCGGCGCGCGAAGCGTGCACCGGCGCGCATCGGACCCTGGGGCGGCGGTCCCTGGGACAAGTTCAAATAAACGCGTCAGCCATCAGGGTTCCGTCGGTGCGGCGGTACCCACCCCGCTGCTCGTCGAGCAACGCCACCGGCATCCGCGCGGATCAGTGCGGCATCACCGACAGCAGGCCGGCCGGATCAGCCGCCTCGCTCACCATGCTCTTCAGCAGATGCAGCACGGCCTGGCGCACCCCTTTGTCGGAGATCGCTGCGAAGGCGGCGTTGAGATCGCGGATCTCCTGCGAGCTCAGCGAATTCTCCGGTAACGCTTCGACGGGCGGCGCGCCGCCGGAATCGAGTCCCTCGAAG
>DATNDG010000145.1:0-7651 GCA_035553515.1 Allostellaceae bacterium
GGCACGCAACCTGGTGCCAGCGGCCCGGCTCGGCATGACCACCGCCTGGGTGCGCACGCCCAAGGACTGGGCGCGCGAAGGCGCCGGCCCCGAGCACATCCACCACGTGATCGAGGATCTCGCGCCCTGGCTCCGGGCGGCAGTGAAGCGCGCGAGGTGAGGTGCGAGGGGCGGCTCTTGATCCTCAGCTTCGCCGGTGTGAGGAAAGCAACGATGGGACGGACGGTGGTGCGTCCTTCGACTGTGAGCTTCGCTCGCACTCAGGATGAGGTAAGTTTCTTTGCGCCACAAAGAACGTTCCTCATCCTGAGCTTGTCGAAGGACGCATGGCGGAACGGGAATTGAATGCTTGCCTCGGGCGAATCAATGCGCGTTCCCGGCAACAAGCAGCGCCGGTGAATTCAGTATCCGGCCGCGATTATCAGGGGTATGGTTGCATTGTCCGGATGCTGGAAGCTTGGAGGCAAGGATGTTGCCGCGATGCTTCTCGCTCTTGCTTGCCACGCCGATTTTTTTGTTGGCTGCCGCGTCCGCGGGGTGGGCGGGCTTACTTTCGGACAAGGACATCGTTCAGCGTTGCTCGACGGCGCCGGAGTTCTTCCCCTTCGACAATACGCGCGCGCATTTCGACAGCATCGTCGAGTCAATGGGCCGCGGCCAAAGTGGCGATGAGCTCTATCGCATCACCTACTGCGTCGCCGTGAACCATCCGAAGCAGGCCTATTTGATCGATTGGTCCGCGGCTCAAATGAACAATGTCGGGCTCAACCGCGACGGGACCGAATTGTCTTCCATCACTTACGTGAAGCATTATGGCCCCGCTCCGACCGTGGCCTATCTCGGACCCAATCGTGAGCGCTTCGAGCCGAATATAAATCGGGAATATTCGTTCATCGACGTCGCGAAAGACGGTGTCGAGCAGATCGTGACACGGCTCTTCGCTTCGATCCCCACCCAAGAACGGAGCCCGCAGGAGCATCTGACGCCCGTCGACCTCGTGTTCACCGCAGGCCGAGAGGACGGGAGATGGCGGCTCGAATACGTGAACAATCTCGGGGCGCCTGTTCGTTTCCGCTTCCTGCCTTCCCTGGTCCGAGAAGTTCCCGGCCTGGCGGGCGTGCGAGAGATCGGCAAGGCGAGAGCGGCGGTCACCTACGAGCTGCCAACCGCGAGGAGCGTAGAGCCGGGCCTTGTCACCATCACCTTTGAGAACACCGATCACGAACCGCTGGGGAGCATGGCTGTCGTGCTGTACCAGCCGGTCCGGTGAGCGAGGAACGCCCGTGTTCGAGAGATTTCTATCCCTCGTTCTCAG
Organism: Allostellaceae bacterium; assembly: GCA_035553515.1. Lineage (GTDB taxonomy): Bacteria > Pseudomonadota > Alphaproteobacteria > ATCC43930 > CGMCC-115725 > DAHUYF01. The sequence goes on from DATNDG010000145.1 coordinate 1,316, forward strand.
GCCGCTGGGGTTCGTCACCGCCGCAGGCGGTATCCTTTCCAACCTTCTCGATCTCGATTTCATAAAAGAACTCGATCTGCTGAGGGGCTTCCAGGGAACGTTACCGCACGTCGCCGCTCTGGCTTTCTATTTCCTGGTAAACCGGATCGCTGGAAGTTGGTTCTGTGGACTGCCGGAAGCTCGCGTCAGAACAATGACGATCAAGACCGGCATAGCCGCGTGCATCTTCTTCGCGCTCGCGCTGAACTATGTCGTGGCGCTTCCCACCTCATGGTTCGCCGGCGGCGGAACGCTCGCGCGCGCTTATGCGACCTTGCTGTGTTACGGACTCTTCTATGTGTTCCTCGGCGTCGCACTTGGCGAATGTCCCAAAGCGGGGGCCGCCGGATCACCATCAGGCGCGAGTCCGGCCTGAGGGCTCGGGAGCTTCGGCGAGCACCGCGGCCATACGCCTGAGGCGGTCTGCCACCTTCGCCGCCACGAGAACAGCAAGGACCAAAAAATAGTTTGTTCCGGACTGTCGGTGCGGGAGAAGCTCGTACGTCCTGAGGACATCGAAACCGCAGCAGAGCCCGAGACACCCATGCGCAAAATCATCGTTTCCAGCTTCACCAGCCTGGATGGCGTCATGCAGGCGCCCGGAGGCCCACAGGAAGATCCGACCGGCGGCTTCGCGTTCGGCGGCTGGACCGCGCCCCATTTCGACGAAGCGCTCGGCGCTTCGATGGCCGAGATCTTCGGCCGCCCCTTCGACCTGCTACTCGGCCGCAAGACCTACGACATCTTCGCGGCGTACTGGCCCTATGTCAGCGACCCGAACGACCCGATCGCCGGGCCTTTCAACCGTGTGACGAAATACGTCGCCTCGCGCTCCGAGCCGAAGCTCCTCTGGCAGAACAGCCGGTTGCTCGGCAAAGAGGTCGTCGCAGCGCTGAAGACGCTGAAGGGCGAGGACGGTCCCGACCTGCTCGTCCAGGGCTCGAGCAACCTGCTGCAGACTCTGTGGAAGAACCGCCTTGTCGACGAATTCAGCGTGCTGATCTTCCCGCTGCTGCTGGGCAAGGGCAAGCGCCTCTTCGGCGAGGGCGCCGCGCCTTCCGGGCTGAAGCTGGTGAGCTCGAAAGCCTATCCGACCGGCGTCATCGTCGCGAAATACGCGCCCGCGGGCGAGGTCAAGACCGGCGACTTCGGCGCAGCCGAGCCGTCGGCAGCCGAGCTCGAACGCCGGCGCACGCTGAGCTGAGCGGGGCCGACGGCGCTTCGCGTCGCGCAGGGGCGCGGTCTTGACGGCCGCGCACCAATCGAGACGATGGGCCGCCGCCATCGCCGCAGGAGCAGCGCCATGGAGATCGATCTCGCAGCGCGGGTCCATGCCGTGGAGCTGCTGACGACGCAGCTCGTCTCGGAGTACCTGCGCAGCTTCCCCGATGCCGCCGCTCGAGCGCTGTCAGCGCGCGGTGAGCTCAGCCGCCTGGCAGACAGTCTGTCGCTGGGTAGCGATCGCCCCGACGAGGCGGCAAGGCTGCGGGCGGCGATCAAGCACGAACTCACGCGCCTGCTCGACGGCGCGCTGGCGCGGGCGGAGGGCATGAAACTGCAGCAACCGAGCTATCCCGCAAGCCCTGGATAACGCCTTCTGCCCACGCACAGCTCCCCTCCCGCTCCCCGCTGCGCGCCGAGCGGGAGAAGAGGGCGCCGCGGCGATGGCGCGGTTGACAGGTAGGGGTGGCTGGCCCATCGTCCGCGCGATTTCGGCAGCAAGAATGCGCGACCCGAGGCCCATGACCGAGAGAGAGCTTGCCCAAACCATCGATGCCGCCTGGGAGGCGCGCGAGGGCGTCGGCGCCGCCACCAAGGGGGCGGTGCGGGACGCGGTCGAGGCGGCGCTGGAGGGACTCGATGCCGGACGGTTCCGGGTCGCGGAGAAGGTCTCTGGGCGCTGGCAGGTCCATCAATGGCTCAAGAAAGCCGTGCTGCTCTCCTTCCGCCTCAACGACATGACGGCGATCGCCGGCGGGCCCGGCGCCACCTCGTGGTGGGACAAAGTGCCCTCCAAATTCGCCGGCTGGGACGCGCAACGCTTCCGCCAGGCGGGGTTCCGTGCCGTCCCTAACTGCGTCGTCCGCCGCTCGGCCTACATCGCGCCGGGGGTGGTGCTGATGCCCTCCTTCGTCAATGTCGGCGCCCATGTCGGCAGCGGCACCATGGTCGATACCTGGGCGACGGTCGGCTCCTGCGCGCAGATCGGCCAGAACTGCCATCTCTCGGGCGGCGTCGGCATCGGCGGCGTGCTCGAGCCGCTGCAGGCGGAGCCGGTGATCATCGAGGATAATTGCTTCATCGGCGCGCGCAGCGAGGTGGTCGAGGGCGTCATCGTCGAGACCGGCGCCGTGCTTGCCATGGGCACCTTCATCAGCGCCACCACCAAGATCGTCGACCGCGCCACCGGCCAGATTCATCAAGGCCGGGTCCCCGCTTATTCCGTGGTCGTGCCGGGAAGCCTCCCGGGCAAACCCTTGGCCGATGGCAGCCCGGCGCCGAGCCTCTATTGCGCCGTGATCATCAAGCGGGTCGATGAGCGCACCCGCGCCAAGACCGCGATCAACGATCTGCTGCGCGACTGATGGCGGGATTGAGCAATGCGCCGGTCGACGCGGTGACGCTCGCCCAGGAGCTGATTCGCCGTCCGAGCGTCACGCCCAAGGATGCGGGCGCGATCCCGCATCTGGCGAAGGTGCTGGAAGGGCTGGGCTTCGCCTGCCATCTCGAGGAGTTCAGCGAGCCGGGCACCGAGCCGGTGCTGAACCTCTATGCGCGGCTCGGCAATGCGGGCCGCAATTTCTGCTTCGCCGGGCATATGGACGTGGTGCCGCCGGGCAACCGCGAGGCCTGGACCGGTGATCCCTTCAGCGGGACCGTGAGTGGCGACACGCTGCACGGCCGCGGCGCCGCCGACATGAAGGGCGCGATCGCCTGCTTCACCGCGGCGGCGTCGCGCTTCGTCGCCAGGCGCGGGCGTGATTTCGGCGGCTCGATCAGCTTGCTCATCACCGGCGACGAGGAGGGGCCGCGGATCAACGGCACGCGCAAGCTGCTCAACTGGGCGGCGGCGCGCGGCGAGACGCTCGATGCCTGCATCATCGGCGAGCCGACGAATGCGCGTCTGATCGGCGACATGATCAAGATCGGCCGGCGCGGCAACATCTACGCCTATATCACCGTCGAGGGCGTGCAGGGCCACACCGCCTATCCGCATCTCGCCGACAACGCCGCGCACCGAATCGTCGGCATGCTGGAAGCGCTGATCTCGGCACCGCTCGACGACGGCACGGCGCATTTCCAGCCCTCGACGCTGCAGATCGCCAGCATCGATATCGGCAATCCCACCGACAACGTCATTCCCGGCAAGGCTCGTGCGACCGTCAACATCCGCTTCAACGACCGCTGGACGACGGCGACGATCAAGGAGTGGGTGAAAGAGCGGCTCGACGCGGCGGGCGGCACGTACAGGCTGAGCTTCCGCGAGAGCTGCGATGCGTTCCTGACGCCGCCGGGCGAGCTCAGCGAACTCTTGTCGCGCGCCGCCGAGAGCGTTACCGGGCGCAAGCCCGAGCTCAGCACGACGGGCGGCGCTTCGGACGGCTGCTTCATCCATCCCTACTGCCCGATCGCCGAGTTCGGCCTGGTCGGGCTCACCATGCACAAGGTGGACGAGCAGGTGCCGCTCGCCGACATGGCCGCGCTCACCAAGATCTATGAGGCGGTGCTCGACCGCTTCTTCCCGGCCGCATGAGCGGAGGAACCGTGCCGAGCTGGCGCGAAGTCTCGCATGGCATGTACGGCGCCTGGCGCCTCGCCTGCCTCGATTCCGCGGCGATGGCATGGTTCGCGCGCGGCATCGGCGGCGTGTGGCGCTCCTTCTGGGCGGCGGCGATCACCTATCCCGGCTTCATCCTCATCATCTCGCTGCTGGTGACCGACCAGCAATGGGTCAGCGCCGGCGGCTTCCGCATCCTGCTGGTCGAGAGCATCGGCTACGTCGTGAGCTGGACGGTGTTCCCGCTGGTTATCCTGCCCATCTGCCACTGGCTCGAACGCGATGAGCAGAGCCTCGAGTTCATCACCGCCTATAACTGGTCGCAGGTGCTGCAGACGGTGCTGGCGCTCATCGGCCTCATCGCCTTCCGCTTCCTGCCGGCCGGCGGTTCGGCAATCTACCTGGCGCTGCTGGCAGCCCGGCTCGGCTATGAATGGTTCATAGCCCGCACCGCGCTCGAGGCGGGCGGCGTCGCCGCGACCACGGTCGTGCTCATCGACCTGGTGCTGAGCGAGGCGGTGGCGCAGGTAACCCAGAGCCTCTATTGACCGACGAGAAGCGAGAGGCGGAGCGCGACAGCATCGCCGCCGCGCTGCGCCGGCTGGCGGAGGGCCATCAGGCGCCGCGCTTTTCGGTGGCCGATCTGCTGGCGGCGCTGGGCGATCACGGCTTCGGCTTGCTGGTGCTGGCGCTGGCGCTGCCCAATGCGGTGCCGGGGCCGCTTATCCCGGGCTTTTCCGTGCCCTTCGCGCTCGGCATCGCCGCGCTCGGGCTGCAGCGGGCGCTGGGGCTCAATGCGCCGCGCCTGCCGCGGCTCCTGCTGCACCTCTCGATCAAAGCGGCGCGCTTCCGCCGCCTGGTGGCTCGCACCGAGCCGCTGCTGCTCCGGCTCGAGCGCTGGCTCAGGCCGCGGCGCTCGGCCCTCACCGAGGCACCAGGCGATCGGCTGGTCGGTGTGGCGCTCATCGCCCTCAGCCTGGTGCTGGCGCTGCCCGTGCCCTTCGGCAATACGCCGGTGGCGCTCAGCATTATCGTGCTGGCGCTGGGCCAGCTCGAAGACGACGGGCGTGCGCTGCTGCTGGGCTTGCTCGCCGGCCTCGCCGCCAGCATATGGAATGCAGTGCTGATCTTTGCCGGGGCCGAGCTCATCAGCGCCGCGGTCGGGCTCGGCTGAGGCAAGCGCCGGATCGGCGGAAGGACAGAGCCATGGCGGGACCCGAAATCCGTTTCAAGGACGGCGCCGGCTACGAGCAGGTGATGGGGCGCTGGAGCCGCACCGCCGGCGAAATCTTTCTCGACTGGACGGCGCCGCCCCGGGGGTGGCGCTGGCTCGATGTCGGCTGCGGCAATGGCGCCTTCACCGAGCTGCTGATCGAGCGCTGCGCCCCGGCCGAGGTGCAGGGCATCGATCCCTCGCCGGCGCAGCTCGATTTCGCGCGCAAGCGCGCCGGCGCGCAGCTCGCCCAGTTCCAGCAGGGCGACGCCATGGCGCTCCCCTTCGAGTCCGCCCGCTTCGATGCCGCGACTATGGCACTGGTGATCTTCTTCGTGCCCGATCCGAGAAAGGGCGTCGCCGAGATGGCGCGGGTGGTGCGGCCGGGCGGAACCGTCGCCGCATATGCCTGGAACATGCCGGGCGGCGGCTTTCCCTATGAGGCAATCCGCCAGGAGATCGCCGCATCCGGACTGACCCCGGTATCGCCGCCGAGCGCGGACGCCTCGCGCATCGAGGCGATGCAAGTGCTCTGGCAGGACGCCGGGCTCGACGGGATCGAGACGCGCGAGATCACCGTCGAGCGGCGCTTTGCCGATTTCGAGGAGTTCTGGTCGGCCGGACTTCTCAGCGCGAGCATCCGCGCGACGCTTGGCACAATGACGCCGCCCGAGGTCGAGGCGCTGAAGGAGCGCGTGCGGCGGCGGTTCCCCTCGGACGCGGAGGGGCGCATCACGGTCGGCGCGCGGGCGAATGCGGTGAAGGGGAGAGTGAAGGGATAATCTGGCGCAGCGCGCGATGGTGCCGCCCCACCTCACCCTCCCGCCTTCGCGCTGCGCGCTTCGGCGGGTCCCTCCCTCTCCGCCCCCAGGGGCGGAGAGGGTTGGGTGAGGTGGGGTATTTTGGATCGGCTACGGTTGACCTTACCGGAACCGCCGCTCAACGTCCCGCTGCGACCGCGGGCGATGCCGGGGCACCGGCATCTGACTTGAGCGCCGTCACGTCGACGACGGTCAGCGGCCGGCTCAGCCCCTTGACCGAAAGGGGACCGAGCTCGACGAGCTCGGCCGAGGAGGCGACAGCGTCCGCGACCCTGGCGGTCACCAGGATCTGGCCGTCCTTGGCCGCCTCGCAGAGGCGCGACGCGGCGTTGACGACGGTGCCGATCGCGCTGTAGTCGAAGCGTCCTTCAAAGCCGATCTGACCGAGCGTCGCGAAGCCCTGCGCAATGCCGACACCGAAGCCGAGCGCGTGGCCGCGCCGCCGCCAGGACGCGGCGAGCGCGGCCACCGCGTCCCGCATGGCT
>DATNDG010000146.1:0-51257 GCA_035553515.1 Allostellaceae bacterium
GTGAACCGCCGCATGCTCATCCGCATGGTGAGGTTCTGACGCTCCACGAAGCTGGTATTGATGTGCTTCGGGTCAGGCGTGCCAAGGACAACTTCGTGCTTCGCACCGACGCAACGCGGCGGGCTGTAGCGGCCAGTCCCAACCGTCGAGCCTTCTGGCCCGTATACCTTCACGAGCTGTGCGTAATCCACCTTGCCCTTGAACGCAGATTCGATGACGGGCGGATAGGACGAAAGCCCATCGCTGGTCAGTTGCACGCGGCGCACAAGGCGGCTTGCTACATCGTCCATGAACTCCTTGGCCGCTTCGGCGGTGCGGTCGGAAACGAGCCAGGAAACGATCAGCTTGGAGTCGGCATCAATCGCGGTCCACGTCCACACGTCGCCTACGTCCCCGCGCCCCTTCATGCTCTCGGGCAAGTTCTTTCGCTTGGCGTAAACGAACGCCCAAATCTCATCGACCTGGATGCGCTGGCATTTGAGATCGCGGAGCGCCTGATCCTGGTAGGCCGCGAAAGCTCGGCCAGCGTCGGCCAGCAGCTTCACGATGGTGTTCTTGCTGGCCCCGGTCATCCGAGAGATCGCGCGAATGCTGTTGCCCTCGACCATCATGCCGAGGATTTGCGCGCGACGTTCGGAGGTCAGCCGGTTCATACTGACTATTATGCTTGAGAACCGGGCCGGTGTCAACGCGGTTTTCGTGCTAGTTGACGAAAACCGCAGTTTAGTTTATGAAATTGGCTCCTAGTTTGTTACGGAGTCGCGGCATGGTCGCGGTCGATCACAGCGCAGCCCCGGCCAATGACGAGGACTGGCAGCAGCGAATTTACGATTTGCTAGAGGCGTTTACTCCCGGTGCGCCCATCGACGAGCTGAGCCTTTTGGCCGGTCGCACCAAGCAGATCGGAGACATGATCGAAGTAGTGATGCAGCGGGGCCAGCACGCGATCCTGTATGGGGAACGCGGTGTCGGAAAATCCTCGCTTGCCAACACCTTTTCGACGCGCCTTTTGGGGGGCGCTCGCACCCTCAGCTGCATCCATATCAATTGCCACCCGAGTGACGACTTTTCGCAAGTCTGGCGAAAGGTATTCCGGAGGTTGTCCTACCCTGATGTGAATCTGACCGAAAAATACCCGGGCGAAATTCACCCAGATGATGTCGCAATTGAGCTTTCTGGTTTCTCGCTCAATACAATCCCAATCATCATTCTTGATGAGTTCGACAAGCTTACTGACGAGGATGCGCGCAATCTAATCGCGCACACGATCAAGAACCTGTCGGACGAGCGCGACGTGAGGGCGACGGTAATTATTGTTGGCGTTGCAAGCTCAGTGGGCGAATTGATCGAAGAACATGAGAGCATTCTCCGCTGCCTGCGCCAAATTCCTATGCAGCGGATGTTCCCAAGTGAGCTTCAGCAAATTGTAAAGCGTCGACTGCCAGAACTCGGAATGGATATACAGCCGGATGCCTTGGCGCATATCGTGGCTCTGTCACGCGGGTTGCCGCACTACACCCATCTCGTCGCGCAACAGGCAGGTAAAAAGGCGCTCGAAAACCGCAAACTCGTCGTTGACATGGCGCATGTCGACGAGGCGTTGCCCGATTGCATTAATCGGACAGCGCAAACCGTTCGTGAGCAATACCACGCCGCAACGACAAGCCCCCGTAAGGAAAACATCTACAAGGAAGTGCTCTTGGCGGCGTCATTGGCACAGCTAGACGACTTGGGGTATTTCCAGCCGGTCGCGCTCCGTACCCCTTTATCGGCACTGCTCAAGCGGGATGCGCCCGTGTCTCTGTACGCGCAGCACCTGAAGAATCTCGCCGACCCTGACCGCGGCGGGATTTTGGAGCAAATCGGGACCCACCGGCGCTATCGCTACCGCTTCAGCGAACCAATGATGCAGCCGTTTATCCTGATGAACGGGCTGAACAACAATCTAATCACTAAGGAACAGGTTATGCTGCTCGCGGCTACTCACTACGAGCCGCGTCTTTCCAGCGAGTTTTAGCAGCTTTCTTAGCGATCTGTTTGCGGCGTTCAGGACTAAGCACCTGGGCGCGGGTCCTGCCGCCCTTCTCGCCGCCCGCCTTCCCGCGTGCCACAGCGGCCGGATCGCGCTTGTCTTCCGCCGCGTCCTCGACCTGGCCCGTAGCGATATCCACGATCAGCTTGCCTAGCTGGATCGGGTCACGGGGGCGTTTAAGTCGTTTGGTCATGTGGAGCGCAGCTCCAGAATTTGGCGGGTGATTCGGGCAATCTCGGCATCCGCCATACTGACGCCCGGCAAATGTCCCGTGTGGGAACAGTCGAGAAGGCGCTGACCCGCTGCCTTCAGTTCCCTGAGCAAACGCGCCAGCCGGGCAGCCTCAAAGTCGATTACGTCTGCGCCCATGAGAGGAATATGGCATCCCCTCAGGGAAGCGGCTAGTGGCTGAAACTAACGACCGAATTCAAACTGACCCACTGCCCACTTAACCGGATATCAAGCTCTTGGCCCGATATTTGCAGCCATGAATTGGTTCGGGTTATAAGCGCTGCACCATGGCGCTTTCGCAGCGGCTCGATCTACGCCAGACCCAGGCTCTGGTCATGACACCGCAGCTGCAGCAGGCGATCAAGCTGCTGCAGCTCTCCAACATGGAGCTGTCGGCTTACGTCGAGGGCGAGCTCGAGCAGAACCCGCTGCTCGAGCGCGACGACCGCCCGACAGAAGCGGGCGCCGAAAGCGAGCCCGCGGCGACCGAGCCCGACGAGGGCGTGGAAGCCTGGGAGGCGGTGGCAGGGAGCGAAGGCGAGGGCAGCGTCGATCTGTCCGGCGATCCCGGCGTGTGGCAGAGCCCGTCGCCCCGGCCACAGGCCGGCGAAACGCTTCCCGGACTGGACCAGACGCTGAGCCGGCCGACCACGCTGCGCGATCATCTGCTGGCGCAACTTTCAGTCGATCTCGACGATCCCGTCGATCGCGTGATCGGCACTCATCTCGTCGACATGGTCGACGATGCCGGCTATCTGCAGGGCGACCTCGCCGAAGTGGCGCAGCGCCTCGGCTGTGATGTGCCGCGCGTCGAGACGACGCTTGCGCGCCTCCAGCGCTTCGATCCGCCCGGTGTGTTCGCGCGCGATCTCGCGGAGTGCCTGGCGCTCCAGCTCCAGGATCGCGACCGGCTCGACCCCGCCATGCGCGCGCTTCTCGGCAACCTGCCGCTGCTGGCCAGCCGAAATGCGCCGGAGCTGATGAAGCTGTGCGGAGTCGATGTCGAAGACCTCGCCGAGATGGTCGCCGAGATCAAGGCGCTCAACCCCAAGCCCGGCCTCGCCTTCGATACCGCCGCCGCCGAGCCGGTCGTGCCCGACGTATTGGTGCGGCCGCAGGGCGCCGGCTTTGCCATCGAACTCAACAGCGACACTCTACCGCGTGTGCTGGTCAACAATCGCTACTATGCCGAGGTCGCGGGCGCCGCGCGTAACAAGGCGGATAAGGACTATCTCGCCGAGCGCTATCAGCAGGCCAATTGGCTGATGAAGGCGCTGCACCAGCGTGCCACGACCATCCTCAAAGTCGCCACCGAGATCGTGCGCCAGCAGGAAGGGTTCTTTCGCCATGGCGTGCAGCATTTGCGCCCGCTCGTGCTGCGCGACATCGCCGAGGCGATCGAAATGCACGAGAGCACCGTAAGCCGGGTGACCTCCAACAAATACATGTCCTGCCCGCGCGGCATCTACGAGCTCAAATACTTCTTCACTTCGGCGATCGCCGCGGCGAGCGGCGGTGAAGCGCTCTCGGCCGAGGCGGTGCGCTACCGCATCAAGGCGCTGATCGAGGGGGAGGGCAACGACGTGCTCTCCGACGACCGCCTCGTCGAGATCCTGCTCAAGGAAGGGATCGACATCGCACGCCGGACCGTCGCCAAGTATCGAGAGGCGCTGCGTATCCCGTCCTCGGTGCAACGCAGGCGCGCGCGCTCGCTCACGCTGTGACGAACGGCGCCTTGACTCCCTGGAACACCCGCGCCAATTAAGGGGCGCCCGCGGATTGGCCGGCGCGCGACAGGCGTTTCCCAGGGGAGGGCCCGGTGTCAGGGTCTGTCCGGTAGGAGCCCCATGCAAATCACGGTCACGGGCAAGCAGATGGATGTCGGCGAGTCGCTGCGCGGCCACGCCGAAGCGGCAACTTCGGCGATTGCCGACAAGTATCTGGGCAAAGCCATCGAGGCGCATGTCGTGTTCTGCCGCGAGCGGCACCTCTTCCTGTCGGACATCTCGCTGCATGCCTGGCGCGGACTCACGGTGCAATGCCATGGCCAGGCGGCCGATGCCTATGCCGCCTTCGACGATGCGGCACTGCGGCTCGAAAAGCAGCTTCGCCGCTACAAGCGCCGCCTGCGCGGGCGCCACAAGGGTGGCAAGCCGGGCGAGGAGGCGATGCAGCCGGAGCCGGAGGCGGCGACCGATTATGTGCTCGCCGCGGAACCGGCCGACGATGCCGAAGCCAGCGAAGGCGGCAACGACCCGGTAGTCGTCGCCGAGATGCGCACCAGCATCCCCCGCCTGTCGGTGAGCGAAGCTGTGATGCGGCTCGATCTCGCGGATCTGCCAGCACTGCTCTTCCGCAACAGCGCGCATGGCAATCTCAGCCTTGTCTATCGCCGCCGCGACGGCAATATCGGCTGGGTCGATCCGGACCTGGCGGTCGACGGCGATCCCGCGAGGGGAAAGGCGCCCTGATGGAGATCGCCGATATCCTTACCCCCGCCGGCGTCGTCGCCAATCTGCGCGCCGCGAACAAGCGCCAGGCGATGCAGGAGCTGGCGCGGCGCGCGGCGCAGCTCACCGGCCGGCATGAGCGCGCCATCTTCGAGATTCTGCTGGAGCGCGAGCGCCTCGGCACCACCGGCATCGGTCACGGAACCGCAATTCCCCATGGCCGGATGCCGGATTTGCCGCGGCTCTACGCGCTATTTGCGCGGTTCGAGCGGCCGATCGATTTCGAAGCCATCGATGGCGAGCCGGTCGATCTCATTTTCCTGCTGCTGACCCCGGCCACCTCGGGCGCCGACCATCTGAAGGCGCTGGCGCGGATCTCGCGCCTGCTGCGCGATAAGGCGATGTGCGAGAAGTTGCGCGGCACCGACAGCGCCGATGCCCTCTATGCGCTGCTGACCGACCGCGCCGCCAGCCACGCGGCCTGACCGCCGGCTTCGCGCCCCCAACATCTTGTGAACATGGCCGAGTCGGCCCCGGGACGTTCCGCGACTCGGCCCAGATGCTGTGTCGCGCCGGGCCTCACCCCACGTAAAACCGGCGCAAAATCAACATCTGGTGGCGCTCCCCGAGTCGGTCCCGGGACGTTTGGCGAACTGACTCTAGATAGAGGACGCCGGCTGGCGGTGCTCAGTGAACGCTGACCGGCTCCAGATCGTGCTGCCGCACGGTGGCAAAAGCGATCTCGCGGTCAGGCAGCTGAGCCACCTGCGTGCCATCCGCCGCATAGATCGCGAAGGCGCTCCCCTCGGCGACGGCGATGCGCTTGATGTAGGCGAGGTCCTGCATGCCGAGCAGGGCGAATTCCTTGGGCGAAATGTGGCGGAGCTTTTCGATCTCGGTCATCCTCTCACCTTTCCGGTGCCGGCCCTTTAGGCCGCGCGCCGTCCTTTCCTACTCCTCCCTCTGGTCCCGCGGTGTCAGGCGCGATCCTTCGTCGCGTTCTGCTCGATGCTCTGACGCATCGGCTTATTCAGGTTCTTGATCTCGACCGTGCGCACGGTCGGCTGGATGATGCGGCGCACGAGATCGATGTGCAGCAGCCCGTTATCGAGCCAGGCGCCGGCAATCTCGATGCCGTCCGCCAGCACGAAAGAGCGCTGGAACTGGCGCGCGGCGATGCCGCGGTGCAGATAAATCCGGTCCTTGTCGTCGGTTTGCTTGCCGCGGACGACGAGCTGGTTGTCCTCGACCTGGACGGCAAGGTCGGCCATCGAGAACCCAGCTACCGCCAGGGTGATGCGCAGGCTGTTCTCGCCCGTCTGCTCGACATTGTAAGGCGGATAGCCGTCGGTCGCCGCCTTGTTGACGCGGTCGAGCACGCGCTCGAAATGATCGAAGCCCAAAAGAAGCGGAGAATTGAACAGGGACAGGCGAGACATCTGACCTCCTCCGGCGAGCGAGTCCAGCGGGCCCTTGCGGCGCCCTTTGCCGGCCCGGCGATCCCCACGGCATCGCCAAGCCTCGGAAAGCTATGTGGGGAGCTGGAGAACGCTCATCAAGCCCCGGTCAAGCCTTGGAAATTCAAGGCAATCCGGGCCGGCGGACGCGCCGGCGCCGATTGACGCTGGCGCCAGGACGCACTTATGCTCCTCCGAACGGGGGTAACCTGCCGCACTTTGCTATGACCGCGGGGGGCCTGCCGAAAGGGAGGAAACACATGATCCGGAAATTGACCGCCATCGCCGCTGGCGCGCTGATCGGCGTCTGTGTCGCAGGCAGCGCGCAGGCGCTGAGCCTGTCCAGCCCCGACGTCAAGAACGGGGCGACCATCAAGAACGAGCAGGTCCTGAACACCTTCGGCTGCACCGGCAAGAACATCTCGCCCGCGCTGAGCTGGAAAGGCGCCCCAGCAGGCACCAAGAGCTTCGCGATCACCGTCTATGATCCCGACGCGCCGACCGGCAGCGGCTGGTGGCATTGGGTGGTCTTCAATATTCCAGCCAGCGTGACCGCACTGCCGAAGAACGCGGGCGATCTCAAGGCCAATCTCATGCCGGGCGGCATCGTGCAGGGCCGGACCGATTTCGGCAGCCCCGGCTGGGGCGGCCCCTGCCCGCCCCAAGGTGACAAGCCCCACCGCTATATCTTCACGATCTACGCGCTCAACGTCGATCATATCGACGCCGACGCCAATGCCTCGGCGGCCTATGTCGGCTTCAATCTCCATTTCCACACTTTGGCCAAGGCGCAGATCATGGGCCATTACGGCCGGGCGAAATAGCTGCCCTCGGGCGAGGACCGGAATCATTCCCGTCTCCCGGGCCCTCCACAAGAGGAGCCGGGAGACGGGGACCTATCAGCGCTTTAACGATCGCCCCGAGGGGCAGGAAATCTGGTGGAGCCAGGGGGATTCGAACCCCCGACCTCCGCAATGCCATTGCGGCGCTCTCCCAACTGAGCTATGACCCCAGAAGGTCGCGGTGCCGGTCTCGCAGCCGGGCCGGCCGCCGCGGGAGCCGGAAATTAGCGACCGGCGAGGCTCGGCTGCAAGCGGAAAATCGACGCTCAGCGCTCCTCCTCATCCTCGACGTTCTCGATCACCTCGGCCATGTCGTCCTCGTCCTCGCCGAGTTCCGACGCATCCTCGATGACCTCTTCCTCTTCTTCCTCCTCGCCTTCGCCCTCCTCGCCCCCTTCGACCGCGACTTCCTCACCTTCCTCCTCGCCTTCCCCCTCCTCGGTGGCGATGTCGGACTCGATCTCGTCCTCGGCGATCGGCTCCAACGGCACTTCGGGCGCGGCTGGCGCCTTGCTGCGCCGCGTCTTCTGCGACGTATCCGCATCATAGGCGGCGCCGCATTTCGGGCAGGCGACGGGATCGTGATGCATGTCGTAGTAGCGCGTGCCGCAGCTCGGGCAAATGCGCTTCATTCCCCATTCAGGCTTAACCATGGACCGCCTCCGTTCTCCCGCGGTGGCCGGCCAATTGCCATGATCACGCCGCCGCTGTCAAAAGCAAAATCATCGACTCCCCACGAAGTGCCGCCCGACCATTTCTGCCGACGCTGGCTTATGCTAGAGACAAGCACCCCTATGACGAGACCTGCGTGAAACCCCTCGCCTCCGGCACGGCGACCGCTCTCAACGGCCGATTGCGCGCGCCCGGCGATAAATCGATATCGCATCGCGCCCTCATCCTCGGCGCGCTGTCGGTCGGCTGCACGCGCGTGACCGGCCTGCTCGAGGGGGAGGACGTGCTGTGCACCGCCGAGGCGATGCGCACCCTCGGCGCCGGCGTTGCCCGCGGCCCGGACGGCGCCTGGATCATCGACGGCGTCGGGCTTGGCGGGCTTGCCGAGCCGCAGAATGTGCTCGATTTCGGCAATTCCGGTACCGGAGCGCGGCTCGTCATGGGCGTCGTCGCAAGCCACGCCTTCACCAGCTTCTTCACTGGCGACGCCTCGCTGCGCCGGCGGCCCATGGGCCGCGTTGCCGAGCCATTGCAGCGGATCGGCGCGCGCATCGTCGCCAGAGAGGGCGGCCGACTGCCGCTTGCGGTGATCGGCGCCGCCTCGCCGCTGCCCATTTCCTATCGCCTCCCGGTCGCCTCAGCGCAGGTGAAGTCGGCCGTTCTCCTCGCCGGGCTCAATGCACCGGGCGAGACCCTGGTCGTCGAGCCGCAGCCGACGCGCGACCACAGCGAGCGGATGCTGCGCCATTTCGGCGCCGAGGTCACCGTCAGCGACGCGCCGGAGGGGAGGCGCATCATCCTCCAAGGCCAGCCTGAACTCAAAGCCGCCGACCTCGCCGTGCCGGGCGACCCGTCTTCCGCCGCCTTCCCTGCCGTCGCCGCACTCGTTGTGCCGGGCTCGGAAGTGGTGATCGAGGGAGTTGGCGTCAACCCGCTGCGCGCCGGGCTGTTCGAGACGCTGCGCGAGATGGGCGCCGATATCACCTTCTCGCGCGAGCGCATCGAGGGCGGCGAGCCGATCGCCGATCTCAAAGTCCGCACCAGCGCACTCACCGGCGTCGAGGTGCCGGCCGAGCGCGCGCCGCGCATGATCGACGAATATCCGGTGCTCGCGGTGGCCGCTTCCTTTGCCAAAGGCCGCACCGTGATGCACGGCCTCGGCGAGCTCCGGGTCAAGGAGAGCGATCGCCTCGCCGCCATCGCCCAGGGGCTAGCGGCATGCGGCGTCACGGTCGCGGTCGCCGGCGACAGCCTGGCGGTCGAAGGGCTAGGCGCGCCGCCGCCGGGCGGCGCCGAGATCGCCGCCAAGCTCGATCATCGCATCGCCATGGCGTTCCTGGTGCTCGGGCTCGCCGCTAGCCGACCGGTGCGCATCGATGACGGCGCCACGATCGCCACCAGCTTCCCCGGCTTCGTCGAGGCCATGAACGGGCTCGGCGCGGGGATTACACCGCTCGCACCATGATCATCGCCCTCGACGGTCCCGCCGCCTCGGGCAAGGGTACTTTGGCGCGCCGCCTCGCCCGGCATTTCAGCCTCGCGCATCTCGACACCGGCAGCCTCTATCGGGCGGTGGCCCTGCGCGTGCTGGAGAGCGGCGGCAGCCCCGCCGATCCGGCGCTCGCCGCCGCGGCGGCGGCGGCCGTCCAGGCCAGAGATTTGGCCGATCCGCGGCTGCGCGAGGAGCGGGTCGCTCAGACCGCGTCGGTCGTCGCAACCGTCCCGGCGGTCCGGGAGGCGCTCCTGGTTTTCCAGCGGGACTTCGCCCATAACCCGCCCGGCCGCGCGGCAGGCGCCGTGCTCGACGGGCGCGACATCGGCACCGTGATCTGCCCCGATGCCGATGCCAAGCTCTTCGTTACCGCCGGTGTCGAGGCGCGCGCAAGGCGCCGTTTCGAGGAGTTGCGGGAAAGCGGCAAGGCCGCTATATACGAGGCTGTCCTGCAGGACATGAAGGATCGTGACGCACGCGACAGCCAGCGTCGGGCGGCGCCTTTGGTGCCGGCCGGCGATGCTTTCGTTCTCGACACGACCGCGCTCGATGCCGATGGCGCCTTTGCCGCGGCGCTCGAATTCATCGGCCGAAAGCTCGCTGCCAAGTCCGTCCCGGGCTAGCTCAGCGCTCTCTCAGCCACGCAGGACAGGGGTTCACGCCGCCGCGCCCCCGCTCGCCGGCGGCCCGCCGCGCCTCGCCCGTTCCCGGCAGCGCGACGGCACATAGAGGGAAGAGTTGGAGACGCAATGGCCGTCGCTACCAGGACCAAGACCGAGGCCGGCAAGGAAAGCTTCGCCGCCCTGCTCGATCAATCGCTCGGCGCCGCTTCCGGCCTCGAGGGCACCGTCATCAAGGGCATCGTCGTCGCCATCGAGAATGACGCGGCCCTCATTGATGTCGGGCTCAAGTCCGAGGGCCGCGTCCCGCTCAAGGAATTCGCCGCCCCCGGCCGCCCCGCCGAGATCAAGGCGGGCGACGTGGTCGAAGTCTACCTCGAGCGCATGGAGGACAAGAACGGCGAGGCGCAGCTTTCGCGCGAGAAGGCACGGCGCGAAGAGGCCTGGACGCAGCTCGAGAAGAGCTTCCAGGCGAATGAGCGCGTCACTGGCGTGATCTTCGGCCGGGTCAAGGGTGGCTTCACCGTGGACCTCAACGGCGCCGTCGCCTTCCTGCCCGGCAGCCAGGTCGACATCCGTCCCGTGCGCGACATCACCCCGCTGCTTGGCAGCCCGCAGCCCTTCCAGATCCTCAAGATGGATCGCTCGCGCGGCAATATCGTCGTGTCGCGCCGCGCGGTGCTCGAGGAGAGTCGCGCCGAGGCGCGCTCGGAGCTGGTGGCCAGCCTCAAGGAAGGCCAGATCCTCACCGGCGTGGTCAAGAACATCACCGATTACGGCGCCTTCGTCGATCTCGGCGGCGTCGACGGGCTGCTGCACGTCACCGACATCGCGTGGCGGCGCATCAATCATCCCTCCGAGGCGCTTCACATCGGCCAGACTGTGAAGGTGCAGGTCATCCGCTTCAATCCGGAGACGCAGCGCATTTCGCTCGGCATGAAGCAGCTCGAGGCCGATCCCTGGGAGGGCGTGGAACTCAAATATCCGGCCGCAGCGCGCTTCAAGGGCCGCGTCACCAACATCACCGACTACGGCGCCTTCGTCGAGCTCGAGCCCGGCGTCGAGGGTCTGGTGCACGTATCGGAGATGAGCTGGACCAAGAAGAACGTGCATCCCGGCAAGATCGTCTCGACCAGCCAAGAGGTCGAGGTGATGGTGCTCGATGTCGATCCGCAGAAGCGCCGCATCTCGCTCGGCCTCAAGCAGTGCTTGGCCAATCCCTGGGAGAGCTTCGTCGAAAAGTACCCGGTCGGCACCGAGCTCGAGGGCGAGGTCAAGAACATCACCGAGTTCGGGCTTTTCGTGGGACTGCCGGGCGAGATCGACGGCATGGTCCACCTCTCCGATCTCGACTGGAACCGTCCGGGCGAAGAGGCGATCAAGGACTACAACAAGGGCGATATGGTCAAGGTGCGCGTGCTCGACGTCGATGTCGAGAAGGAGCGCATCAGCCTCGGCATAAAGCAGCTCGCGAGCGATCCCTTCGAATCCAACCTCGCCAGCCTGAAGAAGGGCGATGTCGTCACCACCACGGTCACCGTCGTCAATGACGGCGGCATCGAAGTCGCGGTGGTCGAGGGCGTGACCGGCTTCATCCGCAAGGCGGAGCTGTCGCGCGATCGCGCCGAGCAGCGTCCGGACCGCTTTGCAGTCGGCGAGAAGGTCGACGCCAAGATCACCGCGCTCGACCGCGCGACGCGGAAGCTGACCCTCTCGATCAAGGCGCGCGAGGTCGAAGAAGAGAAGAAGGCCATGGCCGAATATGGCTCCTCGGACAGCGGCGCCAGCCTCGGGGATATTCTCGGCGCCGCCCTGTCGCGGCGCGGCGAGAAGGAGAAGGAATAGCCGTCGGCCACCAGCCGTCAGCGATCGGTCGGGGCGCCCATGCGGCGCCCCGATTGTTTGAGCTTCGGCTGCCGAAGGCTGATGGCTGAAAGCTGACGGCTGAAAGCGTCTCCGGCATTTCTTGACGCTGGCTCAAGGGTTTGGCAGGCTTCCTCTTTGACCCCGGGAAGCCGCCGATGAAAGCGTGGCCATGACCAAATCCGAGCTCATTCAGCACCTGGCCGAACGCAATCCCCACCTCTACCAGCGGGACGTCGAGCGGATCGTCACGGCGATCTTCGATGAGATCGCTGCGGCACTCTCGCGCGGCGACCGCGTGGAGCTGCGCGGCTTTGGCGCCTTCTCGGTGAAGCGACGCGAAGCGCGGCTCGGTCGCAATCCGCGCACCGGCGATAGCGTGCATGTCGAGGAGAAGCACATCCCCTTCTTCAAGACCGGCAAGCAGCTGCGCGAGCGGCTCAACGAGGGGACGTGAAGCTCGTCTTCTGGCTGGTGACGGTGCCGGTGGCGCTGATCGCGATCGTTTTCGCCGTCTCCAATCTCGACAAGGTGCCGGTCGGGCTTTGGCCGTTCTCGGACGTGGCGGTGATGCCGCTCTATCTCGTCGTGCTGGGAGCGTTGGGGCTCGGCTTCATCGCCGGCGAATTCGTTGCCTGGATCAATGGTGGGCGCTGGCGGCGTGAGGCGCGGCGACGGCAGCGCCGGATCGAGGCGCTCGAGCGGGAGCTGACGGCGACGCAGGCGCAGCTGCCGCGCAGCGAAACGGGGGGTCTGCCGACGACAGTGCGGCGCGATTGACTCGGGCCAGCCTCGCGGCTAGCTCCGATCCATGCGTGTCCTGGGATATTCCGAAGTGGTGGCGGCGCTCGACTTCCCGACGCTGATCGAAGCGCTGCGGCAGATGTTTCGCGCCGGCGCCGAGGCGCCGGTGCGGCACCACCACACGATCCCGGTGCCAGGCGGCAGAGATGCGACCCTGCTGCTGATGCCGTCCTGGCAGGCAGGCAGGCATATCGGCGTCAAGCTGGCCACGATCTTCCCGGACAACCCGGCGCATGGCGAGCTGTCGCTGATGGGCGGGTATTTGCTGCTCGACGGCAAGTCCGGTAAGCCGCTCGCCCTGCTCGACGCACCGGCCCTGACCGCGCGACGTACGGCGGCGGCCTCGGCGCTGGCGGCGAGCTATCTGGCGCGTCCCGATTGCGAGCGGCTACTGATGATCGGCACCGGCAATCTCGCCGCCCATCTGATCGAGGCCCATGCCAGCGTCCGGCCGATCGTCAACGTGCTGGTCTGGGGGCGCAGCCCGGAGAAGGCGGCCAAGCTAGCGCAGCGCCTGACCCGACGCCAGCTCAAGGTCGCGGCCACGACCGACCTCGCCAACGCCGTGCGCGGCGCGCATATCATCTGCTGCGCTACTTTGAGCGAGCGCCCTCTGATCGAGGGACACTGGCTGCCGCTCGGCGTCCATCTCGACCTCGTCGGCGGCTTCAGGCCGGAGATGCGCGAGGTGGACGACGACTGCATCCGGCGCGCCCGCGTCTTCGTCGATACGCGGGCCGGCGCGCTCAGCGAAGCCGGCGATATCGTCCAGCCGATGCGCGCCGGCGTGCTCGCCGAAGACGACATCGCCGGCGACCTTTTCGATCTTGCGCGCGGCAGCCGGGCCGGGCGGCGCTATCATGACCAGATCACGCTGTTCAAATCGGTCGGCACGGCGATCGAGGATCTCGCCGGCGCCCGGCTGGCGCTGGAAAATCTGCGCGATTCGAGCGCGCATTCGAGCCTCTAGGAAAGAGCGATGCAGCCAAGCCCCATCTTCTGCGCCATCGACACACCCGAACTCGGCCCGGCACGGTCCTTGGCGAACGCCGTGCGCGGCGCCGTGAACCTGAAGCTCGGACTCGAATTCTTCGTCGCCAACGGTCCCGCCGGCGTGCGCGAGGTCGCCGGCAAGGCGCCGCTCTTCCTCGATCTCAAGCTGCACGATATACCGAACACGGTGGCGGGCGCCGTCCGGGCGGCGGCAGCGCTGCGACCGATGCTGCTCACCATCCATTGTGGCGGCGGCCCGGCGATGATGCGCGCCGCCGCCGAGGCGGCCGCGAAGACCGGCGGCGACCGCCAGCGCATGAAGCTGCTCGGCGTCACCGTGCTGACCAGCCTGGATGACGGGGACCTCGCCGCTGTGGGGCAGCGCGGGCCCACCGCCGAGCAGGTGCGGCGGCTCGCCCTCCTGGCAAAGGAATGCGGCCTCGACGGCGTCGTCTGCTCGCCGCTGGAGGTGGCGATGCTGCGCGAGGCCTGCGGCAAGGACTTTCTGCTGGTCGTGCCCGGCATCCGCTTGGGGGGATTCGCGACCGGCGACCAGAAGCGCGTGATGGGACCGCGCGAGACGCTTGCCGCCGGCGCGGACTACCTGGTCATCGGCCGGCCGATCACCGGCGCACCCGATCCGGCGGCCGCCGCGCGCGCCATGCTGGCGGCGGCGCGATGAGCGTCGACGCCAAGATCTGCGGCCTCTCGACAGCCGAGGGGGTCGCCGCGGCGGCACGTCACGGCGCACGCTTCGTGGGCTTCGTCTTCTACCCGCCGAGCCGGCGCAACGTGACGCCAAGCCTGGTCGCCGCGCTCGCCGCCCTGGTGCCGGAAGGCATCACCAAGGTCGGCCTCTTCGTCGACGCCGATGATGCGACCTTGAGCGAGACGCTCGCCAGAGCTCCGCTCGACATGCTGCAATTCCACGGACGTGAGAGCCCCGAGCGCGTCGCCTGGGCCAAGCGCCGCTTCGGCAAGCCGGTGATGAAATCGATCCCGGTCGCGGCCGAGAGCGATCTGGCGCAGGCCGGGCACTATTTCGGGGTCGCCGACCGGCTCATCTTCGACGCCAAGCCGCCAAAGGATGCGACGGTGCCGGGCGGCAACGGCCTCGTCTTCGACTGGGAACTGCTGGGCGGCAAGCGCTGGCCGGTGCCGTGGATGCTGTCAGGCGGGCTTTCCGCCGAGAATCTGGGCGATGCCGTGCGCCTCACCCATGCCGGCACGGTGGACGTCTCCTCCGGCGTCGAGCGCGCCCCTGGCATCAAGGATCCCGAAAAGATTGCCGCCTTCCTGGCACGGACGCGGCAGCTTTGAGGACAGCGCAGCGGAATTGAGCGACCGGCCGCTTCTGCGCTAAAAGGACCGGTTCCGACAAGGCGGAAGGGCGTCGTTCGAACGCATGGCAGTACCCAATACCTATCGCGGCGGCCCCGACGAGCGCGGGCGGTTCGGCGCCTATGGCGGTCGCTACGTCGCCGAGACGCTGATGCCGCTGGTGCTGGAGCTGGAGCGCGCCTATGCCTTGGCCAAGGCGGATCCCAGCTTCGCCGCCGAGCTCGCCTACTATCTCGAGCATTATGTCGGCCGGCCCAGCCCGCTGTTCTTCGCCGAGCGGCTCACCCGGAAGTTCGGCGGCGCCAAGATCTATCTCAAGCGCGAGGACCTCAACCATACCGGCGCACACAAGATCAACAACACCATGGGGCAGATCCTGCTGGCACGGCGCATGGGCAAGCGCCGCATCATCGCCGAGACCGGCGCCGGCCAACACGGCGTCGCGACCGCCACGGTCTGCGCGCTCTTCGACATGCCCTGCGTCGTCTATATGGGCGCCACCGATATCGAACGACAGAAGCCCAATGTCTTTCGCATGAAGCTGCTGGGCGCCGAGGTACGGCCGGTTCACTCCGGCACCGCCACCTTGAAGGACGCGCTCAACGAGGCCCTGCGTGACTGGGTCGCGAATGTCGATGACACCTTCTACATCATCGGCACGGTCGCGGGACCCCATCCCTATCCGGCGATGGTGCGCGACTTTCAATGCATCATCGGCGACGAGGTGCGCGCCCAGATGGAGCGCGCCGAAGGTCGGCTGCCGGACACGCTCGTCGCCTGCATCGGCGGCGGCTCGAACGCGATGGGTCTGTTCCATCCCTTTCTCGACGAGCCCTCGCTGCGCATCATCGGTGTCGAGGCGGCGGGTCACGGGATCGATACCGGCAAGCACGCCGCGTCGCTCACCGGCGGTTCCCCCGGCGTGCTGCACGGCAACAAGACCTATCTGCTGCAGACGGAGGACGGACAGATCGTCGACGCACATTCGATCTCGGCCGGGCTCGACTATCCCGGTATCGGCCCGGAGCATGCCTGGCTCTATGACCAGAAACGCGTGGAGTACGTCGCGGTGACGGACCGCGCCGCGCTCGATGCATTCCAGCTCTGCACTCGGCTTGAAGGCATCATCCCGGCGCTCGAATCCGCGCATGCGCTGGCGCATGTGGCGGAGCTCGCGCCCCGCTTGCCCAAGGACAACCTGCTCGTCTGCAATCTTTCCGGCCGTGGCGACAAGGACATCGACAGCGTCGCCCGGACGCTCGGAGCGGCGCTATGACTGGGAGCAACCCCGGCCGCATCGAGCGCCGCTTCGCCGAGCTCAAATCGGCCGGGCGCGCCGCGTTGGTGACCTATCTCACCTGCGGCGACCCCGATGCCGCAACATTCGAGCGGCTGCTCGCCGCGCTGCCCGCGACCGGCGCCGACCTCATCGAGCTCGGCATGCCCTTCTCCGATCCCATGGCCGACGGGCCGTCGATCCAGGCGGCGGGGCTGCGCGCGCTCAAATCGGGAATGACCTTGGCAAAGACCCTCGATACCGTCCGCCGCTTCCGCACCGGCGACGACGCAACGCCGATCGTGCTCATGGGCTACTACAACCCGATCTTCCGCTTCGGCGTCGAACGCTTCCTTGCCGCGGCAGGCGCGGCCGGGGTCGACGGCCTCATCATCGTCGACCTGCCGCCGGAGCATGACGAAGAGCTTTGCCTGCCGGCGCTCGCCCGCGGGCTGGACTTCATCCGCCTCGCCACCCCGACGACCGACGACCGGCGCCTGCCCGCCGTGCTGAACCACACCGCCGGCTTCATCTACTACGTGTCGATCGCCGGAATCACCGGCACCAAATCCGCCGACGCCGCAACGGTGGCGCAGGCCGTGGCGCGGCTGAGGCGGCATTCGAGCCTGCCTGTCGCGGTCGGGTTCGGCATAAGGACGCCCGAGCAGGCCGCGTCGGTCGCGCGCGTCGCCGATGCCGCCGTGGTCGGTTCGGCTCTGGTCGACGAACTGGCCGCGCATCTCGACGCCGCGGGGCGAGCAAAGCCTGAGCTCGTCGAAGCGGTGCTCGGCCGGGTGCGCGCTCTGGCACAGGGCGTGCGCGCCGCGAGGGCCGCATGAGCTGGCTTACCAACTTCGTCCTGCCGAAGATCCGCGCCGTCGTCGCCAAGAAGGAGGTGCCGGACAATCTCTGGCACAAATGCCCGAATTGCGGCCAGATGCTGTTCCGCCGCGACCTCGAGGCCAATCTCTTCGTCTGCGGCAGCTGCGGCCATCATCTGCGACTGCCGCCGGAGCGGCGGCTCGCGCTGCTCTTCGACGAAGAGCGCTATAAGGTAATCGAGCTGCCGAAGGCGCTGGTCGATCCGCTGAAATTCCGCGACCGCAAGCGCTATGCCGAGCGGCTCAAGGAAGCGCAGGCGAAGAGCGGGGAGACGCGCGATGCGCTCGTGGTGGCGCATGGCACGGTAGGCGGGGTCCCCGCCGTCGTGGCAGCGTTCGATTTCGACTTCATGGGCGGCTCGATGGGAGTTGCAGTCGGCGAAGGACTGCTCGCTGCGGCACGGCTTGCGGTGCTGCAAGAGGCGGCGCTGATCGTCGTGCCCGCCTCGGGCGGGGCGCGCATGCAGGAGGGGATTCTCTCGCTCATGCAGATGGCGCGCACCACGCTTGCCGTCGAGATGGTGAAGGAAGCGCGGCTGCCCTATCTGGTGCTGCTCACCGATCCCACGACCGGCGGCGTTTCGGCCTCTTTCGCGATGCTGGGCGATATAACTCTCGCCGAGCCGGGCGCGGTCATCGGCTTCACCGGCGCCCGCGTCATCCAGGAGACGATCCGCGAGAAGCTGCCCGAGGGGTTCCAGCGGTCCGAATACCTGCTTGAGCACGGCATGGTCGACATGGTCGTCCCGCGCAGCGAGCTGCGCGAAACGCTTGGCCGACTGCTCGGGCTGCTGCGTCATCCGGAACCGCCGGCGCAAGTGGTGCCGCTCAGGGGGTGAGTCAGCAAGCGATGCAGCGGGCATGGGAGCGGCGGGGCCCGGCATGACGGTCGATGCCGTTCTGAATCGCCTGCTTGGGCTTCACCCGAAGCTCATCGATCTCTCGCTCGACCGCGTCCGGCGCCTGCTCGCCGCGCTGGGCGAGCCGCAGGAGCGGCTGCCGCCCGTCATCCACGTCGCCGGCACCAATGGCAAGGGCTCGACCATCGCCTTCTTGCGCGCCATGCTCGAGGCGGGCGGATATCGCGTTCATGCCTTCACCAAGCCGCATTTGCGGCGCTTCAACGAGCGCATCCGGCTCACCGGCGCGCTCATCGGCGACGACGAGCTCGAAGCGTTGCTCCAAGAATGCGAGCGCGCCAATGCTGGTGCGCCAATCACCTATTTCGAGATCACCACCGCTGCCGCCTTCCTGGCATTTGCACGCCATCCCGCCGATCTGCTGCTGCTCGAGACCGGCCTGGGCGGTCGATTCGACGCGACCAATGTGATCGCCCGCCCGGCCGTGACGGCGATCACGCCAATCTCGCTCGATCATCAGCACTTCCTCGGCGACACCGTTGCCGCGATTGCCGGCGAGAAAGCCGGGATCCTGAAGACCGCGCGCCCGGCCGTTCTGGCACCGCAACCGCCGGAGGCGCAGGCGGTACTGGAAGCCCGTGCCGGGTCGCTCGGAGCGCCGCTCTTTCGCGCTGGCAGCGAGTGGCGCATCGCGGCAACCGACAGGGGTCTGCACTATGAGGGAGAGCGCTGGCCGTCCCTCTATCTGCCGCCGCCGGGATTGGCAGGACCGCATCAATACGTCAATGCCGGCACCGCGCTCGCCTGTCTCGACCGCCTCGAAGCCTTCGCGCTCGATCCTGCGGCGCTCGCAGCGGGTCTGCGCAAAGTCGAATGGCCGGCTCGGCTGCAGCGCCTGACGCAGGGCAGGCTGGCCCAGTGTTTACCGCGCGGCTGGGAGCTGTGGCTCGACGGCGCGCACAACGCCGGCGGCGGCGCGGCGCTGGCGGAGATGGCGGCGCAGTGGCGCGATCGCCCACTGCACCTCGTCTTCGGCATGCTCGCAAGCCATGACGCGAAGGCCTTCCTGGCGCCGCTGGCCCCGCTCGCCGCGTCGCTGTCGGCGGTAGCAATTCCCGGTGAGCCGAACGCGCTCAGCGCGGAAGAAACCGCCGCCGTCGCGCGCGCGCTGGGGCTTCCCGCAACGGCGTGCCAGGACATCGCTCAGGCGATCGAGCGGGCAGGCGATGGCGCCGCACCCGGGCGCGTGCTGATCTGCGGTTCGCTCTATCTTGCGGGCCGCGTGCTCGCCGCGAATGACACCGCGCCGGCCGCGTGACCGCTCAAAATTTTAGAGAACCGATTCGACCCATTGCGCCAGCTGGCTCTTCGGGATCTGCCCGACTTTCGTCGCCGCGACCTGGCCGTTCTTGAACATGAGCAAGGTCGGGATGCCGCGGATGCCGTACTTCATCGGCGTCTGCGGGTTCTCGTCGATGTTGAGCTTTGCGATGGTGAGCTTGCCCTTGAGATTGGCCGCGATCTCGTCGAGATAGGGAGCGATCGCCTTGCAGGGCGAGCACCACTCCGCCCAGAAGTCGACCAGCACCGGCCCGGGGGCGCGCAGCACGTCGGCTTCGAAGGAGGAATCGGTGACTTTGGTGGTGCTCATGGACTTCTCCTGAAAGGCGGAAACGGAGATTAGGCGAGGGTCGAAACGAGCGTCAAGCTGCGCCCACTGTCGCGCCTGCAGGTCTGGCAGCCCGGCAACACGGAGCAGAGCCGGGCGCATCACGGCGCATGCCGGTCGAGCAGCGCCGCGCTGACCGCCATCAGCCGCGGCCCTTCAGTCCAGAGCAGCGCGCAGCGCACTTCGCGGCGCGGGTAGATGGCGGCGACGGCGGCGCGATAGGCCGCGAGCTGATCGAGATAGGCCGCTGGAACCGCCGATTCGTCCAGCGGCGGCGGCCGCAGCGTCTTGTAGTCGACGATCATCACCGACTCGCCGGTCACCACCAGCCGGTCGATCTGTCCGGCGAGCGCCTTGCCGGCGAGGAGCGCCACCACCGGCACCTCAGCCTGCGAGCCCGGCGCGAAAAGCGGCGCAAATTCGGGATGGTCGAGCACGGCGAGCGTCTCCGCCGCCAGTTCCTCCTGCTGCGTCGCATCGAGCCCATGCGCCGGCAGAGCCAGGAAGCGGCGCGCCGCCGCGCCGCGCTTCCCTGGCGCGAGCGTCGGCAGGCTCTGCAGCAGCCGGTGAACGAGGCGGCCGCGCAACAGCCCCGCGCCCGATTCGACGCCAAGCGGCGAGCGTACCGCCGGATCTGCCGTTCCCGGCCGCGAGGGCGCCAGCGGCCGCGGCGGCGTCGGTTCGGGCTCCGGTGGGGCAAGCGCCCATTCGGGCAGCGGCTCGGCCAGCCCCGCCGCTCGCGGCAGGGCCTCAGTGCGATCCGGTCGGGCGCGCTGCGGCGTCGCCAGCCGCCAGCCCTGCCCGCGCCAGGCATCGGTCCCGAGGTCGATCTCCACCGGCTCGGCCTCGGGCGCGGCCGCGAGGCCGCGCTCGACCAGATGATACCAGCAATCTTCGGCCGGCTTCTGCCGATTGCGCCAGCCGCAGATGTAGAGCCGGTCCTCCGCCCGGGTAAGCGCGACATAGAGCAGGCGGCGGTATTCGGCTTCGCGCCGGGCCTTCGCCTCGGCGAGTGCGCGGTCGATGAGCGGCGCGACGCAGCCGGCATGGGCGCGCCAGAGCGGCATGCCCGCCTCGGTCCAGAGCAAGGGCGCGGTTTGACGCGGCACCTGCAGCGTGTCCGGAAGGAAGACGATCGGCGCCTGCAACCCTTTGGCGCCGTGCACGGTGAAGACACGCACCTCGTTGCGCCCGCGCTGCTCGAGGTCGCGCTTGACCTCGGTCTCTCCAGTGGCGAGCCAATGCAGAAAGCCCTGCAGCGAGGGTCCATGCATGCGCTCATAGGCGAGCGCCAGCGACAGGAACTCGTCGAGCGGATCCTCGGCCTCGTCGCCCAGCCGCGCGAGAGTCGCGCGCCGGCCACCGCGCGCGCTCAGTACCTCGGCAAAAAGCTCATAGGGCGGCGCGAAATCGGCGCGCGCCAACAATGCGCCGAGGAACTCCGCCGCAGCGGCAAAAAGCGGATGCTCGCCAACGCGCCGGCGCAGTTCGCTCCAGAGCGTGCCCTGGCGCGGGTAGGCAAGCTGAAACAGCTGGTCGTCGTCGAGGCCGCAGAGCGGGCCTTTCAGCACGGTTGCGAGCGTCAGATCGTCTTCGGGCAGCAACAGGAAGCGGCCGAGCGCCATCATGTCCTGCACCGCCAGCTGATCGGTGAGCAGCAAGCGATCGACGCCGGCCACCGCGACGCCGGCCTGCTTCAAAGCGCGCACCAGTTCGGTGACGAAGGCGCCGCGCCGGCGCACCAGCACCATGACGTCGCCCGCCTCGACCGGGCGGTCGCGCGAGGCCAGGCGCTCGCCGCGATCAAGCCAGAGCCGGAGCGTCCCGGCAATCGCCTGCGCAAGCCGGGTCTGCGGCGCGCGCACGCGGCGCTGCTCCAGCGGCAGTTCCCAGGGCTGCGACTCCGCGGTGGCGTCCGGCTCGACCGGCGGCCAGATCTCGACCAGCCCGGCATGGCCGGCACGGAAAGGCGTGTGGTGGATGCGCGCCCCATCGAGCGCGACGCCGGCTTGCGCCTCGCCGCGGGCGAAGACGGCGTCGACCGCGGCGAGCACCGCATCGGTCGAGCGGAACGAGATGTCGAGATCGACGCTGCGCCAACTCTGCCGCGTCGCTTTGACGCGTGCGGCGAAATGGTCACGCATGTCGAGAAACGCCTGCGGATCCGCGCGCTGGAAGCTGTAGATCGACTGCTTGGCGTCGCCCACGGCAAAGACGGTGCGGCGCTCTGCGCGCGCACCCACGCCGACGAAGAACTCCTCGGCGAGCGCCCGCACCACCTGCCATTGCTCGGGATTGGTGTCCTGCGCCTCGTCTATGAGGATGTGGTCGAGCCCGCCATCGAGCTTGAACAGCACCCAGGGCGCGACGCCGGGACGCTCGAGCAGATCGCGCGCCTTGAGCACGAGATCGTCGTAGTCGAGCAGCGCACGGCGTTCCTTGTGCTGCTCATAGGCGTCGAGCACCGCACCGCCAAGCCGCACCAGCGCCGCGCTGGCCGCCGCGAGCGCCGCAGCGCCGCGCGCGGCGACAACACGGCCGAGCCGGTCGGCCTCGGCGGCAAGGGCCGCTGCCGCCTCCGGCGCCTTAGCCGCCAGCTTCTTGGTCATAAGATCGACGCGGCGCTCGCCCTTCTGCGTGAAGAACGCCGGCAGATAATCATCGAAGGTCTCGGCGCGGAGATCGGGAGGAGCAGCAAGCCAATCCGCGATCCGCTCGCCGCATTCCTGATCCCGCGTGCCGCTCTCGAGCATCAGCGCCGCCGCGCGGCGCAGCCCCGGCTCGTCGAAGCGGCCGGGCGCGCCCGCGGCGGCGAGGATCGACTCCTCGCTCGTGCCGGGAGCGACGCCAAGCGCTTCTCGGAGATCGGCGGAAAAGC
Organism: Allostellaceae bacterium; assembly: GCA_035553515.1. GTDB lineage: Bacteria > Pseudomonadota > Alphaproteobacteria > ATCC43930 > CGMCC-115725 > DAHUYF01. The sequence continues at coordinate 22,362 of DATNDG010000146.1, forward strand.
GCTCCACGCCGCCATCGAGCGCGCGGGCAAGCTGCGCGCGCTCGAGCGCGAGGCCGGTCATCAGCGTGTCGAACCCTTGTTCCGGCACGTGCCGCGTCACCTCGGCGAGGGCCGCCTGCAGCGCGGCATCGCCGCCCGTGCGCGCAGTCGACAGCACGGCCTCACGCGCATCGGCAAGCGCCTCGCCGGCGCTGCGTTCGTCCATCACCTCGAAATGCGGCGCAACATCAGCCTCGATCGGAAAGCGGCGCAGCAGCGACTGACAGAAGCCGTGAAGCGTCTCGATGCGCATGCCGCCCGGCGCGTCGAGCACCAGCGCGAAGAGCCGGCGTGCGCGCCGGAGCGTCTCGTCATCCGGCATTGCGCCGGTGAGCGCCGCCAGCTCCTGCGCGAGCGCGCCGTCGCCCTCCGTCGTCCAGCGGCTCAGTCGCTGATTCAGCCGGTTGGCCATCTCGGCCGCCGCAGCCTTGGTGAAGGTAAGGCAGAGGATGCGGGCCGGCGCACTGCCGGCAAGCATCAACGCCAGCACGCGGTCGGTGAGCACCTTGGTCTTGCCGGTGCCGGCCGAGGCGGCGACCCAGACCGAGGCGGCGACATCCGCCGCTTCGCGCTGTCGGCTGACCGGATCGGGCGCGGTCATTCGCTCCCCTCACCGACCACCGACCATTCCATGACGCGCGCTAGATGGACGTAGTCGGAATAGCGTGGCGCACGCTCGGGACGCGGCTGGGCGCGATAGGGCGTCGCCGGATCGTCGAAGCTGGCAATCAGCTCGCTCAATCCCTTCATCGCATCCTCGACGATCCGGCACAGATCGTCGCCGTCCTTTGCAATGCGGCAGATCTCGCCGGGCGGATCGCCGCCGGAAAGGCGCCAATATTCGAGCGATGTTACCGCCGCGGCGGGCACGCCATCGAATCCGCCCACCCCGGCGATCGCCGCCTCGAGCGGCAACTGCGGCGCGAAGCCCAGCGCCACCTCATCGGCGCTCGGTACGCCGCCGGTCTTGTAATCGACCAGCACGATGCCGCCGTCGCGCGCTCGGTCGATGCGGTCGGCCTTGGCCGTGAGGATAAATTCCCCGGCCGGCGCGACGAGCGTCATCCTGCCCGACAACTCGCTGCGCAGGAGCGCAAGGCGCAGCCGCCGCTCGCGCTCCTCGGCAATGAACCAGCGCGCAATGCGCACGAAACGCGGCCACCAGAACGCGCGCAGCCCCGGCCGCTTCAGCGCGCTGCCGAAGGCCGCCTCGCCATGCGCCAACAGCCGTGCTTCGGCATCTTCGGGTAGAACCTCTGGAAAGTCGCGCAGGAAGCGGTCGAGCGCCTCGTGAATCGCCACGCCGCGCTCGGCCGCACCCGGATCGGCATCGAGCGGGTCGAGCGTTTCGAGCCGCAGGATTTTACGAGCGAAGATGGCATAGGGGTCGCGCATCCAGGTCTCGATCTGCGTCACCGAGAGCTGACGCGGCCGCGCGGCCAGCGGCGGGCGCGGCTCCGGCGGACGGGGCGTGAGGCGCGGCGCCTCGTCGAGGCGCTTGGGCCAGCCGAGCAGCGCGGTCTCGCGGGTGAGCCTGCCGTCGAGCCCGGCCGCCCGCAGCACGGTATCGAGCCGCAGCAGCCAACGCGAGGGAACGGTCGGCGCGCCTTCGACGCGCAAGGCCCGCGTCATCACCACCTCGGCGGCGCCGAGCGCCTGGGCAAAATCATGCGCTGCGGCGCCGACGCGCCGCTCCGGCGCCGGCAGGCCGAAGCTCCGCCGCATCGGTCTCGACAGCCAGGGATCGCTCTCCACCGCCGGCGGCCAGATGCCCTCGTTCAACCCGCCGAGCACGAGCAGATCGGCCTGCTGCAGCCGCGCTTCGAGCAAGCCCCAGATAGCGAGGCGCGGATGACGGCCATAGCGCGGCCGCACCACCGGTCCTGAAATCAACGTCTCGAAGAGCGCCCGGTAGTCGTGCCCATCGAGCGCCGGCAAGATCGCGGCGTGGCGCCTGAACTCGGCCAGGAAATCGGCCGCCGCCTCGCCCGCCTCGCCGCGCCATAGCCGGTCGGCGCCGCTCTCCTCGTCGCTGGCCGCCAGAGCCTCGGCGGCCGCGATATGCGCATCGACCAGCGCAGCCGCGTCCTGCTCGCCCGCACCCATGAGCGCAAGGAAGCGCGCAAGCGCTGCTTCCAGCGAGGCGACAAAGCCGCGGAGCGCACCGTCGCGCGGCAGCACGCCGGCAAGGCCGGCGAAGCCCGGAGCCGGGCGCGGTCCGCGCAGCGTAGCGATCTCGAGCCGGCGCACCAACGCGCGGAACGCTTCCGGCGCTTGCCCGCCCGCCGCCATCGGATGCTTCAGCGCCGCGAGCAACGGCAGCGGCGCAAGCTGCTCCACGGCAAGGTCGAGCAGCAGGCGCAGAAATACGCCGGGCGGCGCCTTGTCGAGCGGCTGGCCGGCGGAATCGTCGATGTCGATATCCCAGCGCCTGAGCTCCGCCGCGACCCGTCGCGCCAATCCGCGATCGGGCGTCACCAGCGCCGCGGTCCGCTCCGACTGCTCCAGCGCATGGCGCAGCAGCAGCGCGATCACCGTCGCCTCTTCTTGCGGCCCGGCGCAGTCGAGCCGCATGAGCCCGTCGAGCGACGCCGCCTCGATGCCGGCAACTGCGCGCCACCGGTCGCTCTCGCCCGCCGGGCAGAGCGTTTCGGCGACGAGACGCCGCCGCGCTTCGCGGTTTCGCGCCGGAGCAAGCGGGCAAGGCCAATCGCGCACCTGCGCCGGCTCGATCTCGAGCCGCTCCAGGAGGCGCATCATCACATGCTGCGGATGCGCGGGATCGTCGGCAACGAGATCGCGGCTGTCGCCGGCGAGCGTACGGTCGAGGCCGGGCAGCACCACCGCGCCGCGCGGCAGGCGCACCACCACCGCCAGCAGGTCGGCAACTGCGGCGACGCCACCGGTGAGGCCCGCAGCGATCACCCGCTCCGCGGGCGGCGCGCGGCGCCATGCCGCGGCTTGCGCGGCAAGCACCGCGTTGCGGCGCTCGGCCGGATCGAGCGCGCCGATTTCGGCGAGATGGCGCGGCCAGTGCTCGGTGAGGATCGCAAGAAAATCGAGCACCTGCTGCCAATGCTGGGCATGGTCGGCCGGCACGAGATCGGCAAGCCGAGAGAAATCACCGCCCTCGGTTTCGACCTCGTCGAGGAAGCGCGCCAGCGCTCGCGCCAGCGGCGCCGCCTGACCTGGTGTCAGCGGACCGCTGCCCCGCGCGCGGCCCCAGGCGAGCACCAGCCGGGTGAGCAGAAGCTGCCGCTGGAGTTCGGGGACGGCGGGCGGAACCTCGACACCGCCGAGCCCCGCTGCCTCCTCGCCAAGCAACGCCAGTTCCTCGGCATCGACGTCGCCCACCGGCACGAGGCGCGGCAGCAGCAGCGCTTTGCCCTCGCTCCGCCGCAGGAAGGCCTCGCCGAGCGCCCGCGCCGCGCGTCGCGTCGGCAGCAGGATGGTGTACCGCGCCAGCGTCAGCGGATCGCCACCGGTTTCGTCCATCAATCCTGCGACGAGCGCGTCGAGGAAAGGAAGGTCGGAGCTGATGGTGAAGAGGTGCAGGCATCGCGCTCCTCCTCCCACAAGAGGAAGAGAAGGTTGCTCGGCGGGAGGGGAGCGCGTGCGCAAGCGCGCTACCGCTCGGTACCATGCGTCGCCAGGCGTGCTTCGGCGAGCCGCAATCCCTGCGGCGTGCCGATGTGATACCACTCGCCGTCATGGACGATCGCGGCGAGCCGCCCCTGCTCGATGGCACGGTCGTAGAGCGGATTGAGGGAGAACTTCCCCGGCACGCGTTCGGCAAAGAGCCGCTTGGACAGAAGCTGCACGCCGGCGAAAAGATGCGGCGCCACCTCGCGCTCGCGGCGCCGGCGCACGCGACCCTGCGGATCGATGATGAAATCGCCGGACCCCTCGTAGCCGAGCGCGGTCACCGTCCGCTGCAGCAGCAGTACGGCGTCGTGACGCTCGGGATCGAAGACGCGCGCGAGCCGCAGCAGCGCCGGCACCTTGCCGTCGAGCCAGAAGATGTCGGAATTGACCGCATAGAAAGCGTCGTCGAGCAACGGCAGCGCCTTCAGCACGCCGCCCCCGGTCTCGAGCAGCTCCGCCTCGCGCGAGAGCGTGATCGCCGGCGAGCGCCGCGCTGCGAGGTGCCGCTCGATCATGTCGGCGAGGTAGTGCGCGTTGACGACCACGCGCTCGCATCCCGCCGCTTCGAGCCGGTCTATGGCATGATCAAGCAGCGTGCGGCCGCCGAGCGGAATGAGCGGCTTCGGCAGCCGGTCGGTGAGCGGCCGCATGCGCAGCCCGAGCCCGGCCGCGAGCGCCATACCGCATTTGGGTGCGGCGCTCATGGGGACACCGCGGCTGGCATGCCCCGGCGCTCCGGCGGCAGATGCCGATCGAGCCATTGCTGGATGGGCCTCAGCACCGGATGCCGCAGATCCTGCTCGATGAGACGCCAGACGCGCGGGATGTGGCGCAGATAGTGGGGCTTGCCGTCGCGCCGGCAGAGCCGGGTGAAGATGCCGACGATTTTACAGTTCCGTTGCGCACCCAGCACGGCATAGGAAGCGCTGAAGGCGGCGCGGTCGAGCGACGGGAAATGCGCCAGATAGTGCGCCTGCATCGCCGAGGCGAGATCGGTCGGCACGTCGCGCCGTGCATCCTCCAGCAGCGAGACCAGATCGTAGGTCACGGGGCCGATCACCGCATCCTGGAAATCGAGCAGGCCGCAGGCGCCGACCCCGTCGCGCTCGTGGAGCAGAATCAGGTTGTCGACATGATAGTCGCGCAGGACCAGGCTCGACGGCACGCCGCGGGCCACCGGCAGCACCGCCCGCCACAGCGCGAGATATTCGTCGCGCAGCGCCGGCTCGGTCGGCTGGCCGGTCATCGCCGGCATATACCAGTCGACGAGCAACGCCGCCTCGTCGAAGAGCCGTCGGTCGTCATAGGGCGCCACGCTCCCCGCGGCAGCGGGATCGAAGGCGCGGTGGAGTGCCACGAGCACATCGACCGCGAGAGCGTAGAGCTCCACTTCCCCCGCGCCTTGCGCCAGGAGGCGCGTATAGGTGGCGTCGCCGAAATCCTCGAGCAGCAGAAGCCCGGCAGCGACGTCCTCGGCAAGAATCGCCGGCGCGCTGAGGCCCAGGCCCTGCAGCAGCCGTGCCACGGCGAGAAAGGGCCGGACATCCTCATGCGGCGGCGGCGCATCCATCAGCACGGCGCGGCGGCCGGCCGCGGTCTCGAGTCGGTCGTAACGGCGGAAGGAGGCATCGCCGGCCAGCACCCGCCGCGCCGCTTTGTCCCAGCCGGCGGCGGCGAGAAACCCGGCAATAAGCTCGACGCGCTCAGCCACCGACAACGCCCTCGAGGCGCGCCGCCCAGCCCGCACCGGCGCTGAGATGCGCTGTGCGGGTAGTGGGCGCCGCGCCTTCGGCCAAAGCGAGCAGCAGGCGCTCCGCCGGCAGAAGTGCCCCCAGACGCTCCGGCCATTCGATCAAGCTTACCCCCTCGCTCCACGCTTCCTCGACGCCGAGCTCCCACGCCTCGTCCGGCGCGCTCAGGCGATAGAGATCGAAATGCCAGACCGGCGGGCGGGCGGCGAAGGAATAGATTTCGACCAGGGTGAAGGTGGGACTCGGCACTTCCGCTTCGCCGCCGCCATAGGCACGGATGAAGGCGCGGGCGAAGCTCGTCTTGCCGCTGCCGAGCGGGCCGGAAAGCCCGATCACGTCGCCGCGGCGCGCACGGTCCGCCAGCCGTGCGGCGAGGCCGGCGGTGGCCGCCTCATCCGGCAATTCGACGACCCAGGCGCGCGCTTCACTCACGGCGCCCCTTGTATCCGCCCGGCCGCGTCGCCGCAATGGCCGCGGCGCCGCGTCAGACCGTCTCGACCCTTCCGCTTTGTGCCGAGCGGAAAACCGCCTCGAGCGCGGCAATATTGGCGATCATCTCGGATTGCGGCACCGGATAGGGAGCACGGCCCTCGGCGGCATCGGCGAAGGCCTCCAGATTGCCGCGGACGGCGAAGGCGGCGGGATAATCGCGGCTCTCGGGTTTGCCGCCGCGTCGGCAGCGCGTCAGTACCCAGCCTTCCGGCGCCTCCGGATGCGCCTTGTCGCGCACTTCGACCCAGCCCTGATTGCCGTAAAGCGCGAACCGCCCGGCGAAGGGCGTCGCCAGCATGGCCGAGAGCAGCAGATTGGCGCCGCTCTTGAAATTGACCAGGACGCCCAGCGTATCGCCATTGGCAAGCTCGCTGCCGAGTCGGCGCGCGCTGGCGAAGACGCGCTCGGCCGGACCGAGCAATCCCACCGCAAGGTCGAGCTGATGAATGCCGGTGGCGGTCATCGGCCCGGCTGGCGCCTCGCGCTCGCTCAGGCGCCAATTGGCCGGCGGCAGGCTCAGAAATTTGTCCTGGCTGAAGGAGGCCTCGATCTGCAGCAAGGTGCCAAGCTCGCCTGACTTGGCGATCCGCGCCACCTCGATCATCGGCGGTTCGAAGCGGCGCTCATGGCCGACGGCGAGCACCACGCCAGCCTCGTTGCAGCGCCGGACGGACGCCTCGACATCGGCGCGCGAGAGCGCCAGCGGCTTTTCGCAGAAGACGTGCTTGCCCGCAGCGGCAGCGCGAGCGATCTGCTCGGTGTGGAGCGTGTGCGGCGTGCATAGCACCACGCCTTTCACTGCGGGATCGGCGAGCGCCTCGGCAAAGTCGGTGCCCGCGGCGATGCCGCGCGCCGCCGCCCATTGCGCCGCCTTGGCATCGGCGTCGACGGCGCGGCGGACGTGCAGCTTGGTGCTTTCCTGCAAAGTGGCGGTGATGATCTTCCCCCACCAGCCCAGACCGACCACGGCGACGTCGAGCATCTTTCCTCCCGGGAAACAGATGAGCCTCTCCGCTTGCGAGGGCGGAGGAGGGACTTGTAGCCGGGGCAAATCGCATTTGCACCCCGCGCTATCCGCCGCCATGGTAGCAGCAGCGGCAGCGAGGGAGCGGAAATGGCAGGCGAGGTGCAGCGGGGGGATGTGGCGATCATCGGCGCCGGGCCGGTGGGACTTTTCGCCGTCTTCGAATGCGGCATGCTGAAGCTCGGCTGTCACGTGATAGACGCGCTTGACCTGCTGGGCGGGCAGTGTGCGGCGCTCTACCCGGAGAAGCCGATCTACGACATTCCCGGCCACCCCGTCATCGAAGCCGCGGCGCTGATCGACCGTCTCGCCGAACAGGCGGCACCGTTCCATCCGCATTATCACCTGGCGCAGCAGGTGGAGCGGCTCGCACCGCTGTCTCAGGGTGGATTCCGGCTCGAGACCTCGTTGGGCACGGCCATTGAGGCGCGGGCGGTGATCATCGCCGCCGGCGTCGGCGCCTTCGGACCGAACCGGCCGCCGCTCCCCGACATCGAGGCCTATGAGGGCAAGAGCGTCTTCTACCTCGTGCGGCGGCGCGAGGATTTCCGCGGCAAGCGTGTCGTCATCGCCGGCGGCGGCGACAGCGCGGTCGACTGGGCCATTTCACTCGCCGAAGTCGCCCAATCTGTGATGGTGGTGCATCGGCGACCAAAATTCCGCGCCGCGCCGGAATCGGCGGCGCGGCTCGACCGGCTCGCCGCCGAGGGCAAGGTAGAGCTGGTGATCCCCTATCAGCTCGCGGCGATCGAGGGCGATAGCGGCCAGATCGCCGCAGTGATCGTCGCCGATCTCGACGGCAAGACGCGGCGGCTCGCGGCCGACGCCCTGCTGCCCTTCTTCGGGCTTTCGATGAATCTGGGGCCGATCGCCGAATGGGGCTTGGCACTCGAGCGCAACCATATCGCAGTCGACCCCGCCACATGCCGCACCTCCGCGCCCGGTATCTTCGCCATCGGCGACATCGCCGCATATCCAGGCAAGCTCAAGCTCATCCTCTCGGGCTTTGCCGAAGCAGCAATGGCGGCGCAGGCGATCTTCCCTCTGGTTCATCCCGGCGAGGCCCTCCATTTCGAATACTCGACGACAAAGGGCGTGCCCGGGCGGTAGCCGGAGGTCATGGATGTATCAAGCCTAGGGGATCGACGTGATCCGCTCTCTCGACGCATCTTAGGGGGAGGTTGCGATGACACCGGACCTGATGCTGCTGCTGTGGACCGTCGCGTTGACCTTCGTGCAGCTCGTCGTCGTCGTGATCTCCGCCAACAGCCAGCTGCGCCTCGTCGAGCTTGTCGGCAATCGCGATCCGGCGCCGGTATTCGCCGGCTGGGCCGGACGAGCGCAGCGCGCCCATCGCAACATGCTGGAGAGCTTGCCGCTCTTCATCGCGCTGGTGCTGATGGCCAAGATCTCCGGACGGGAGAACGCGATGACCTTGCTCGGCGCCGAGCTCTTCTTCTGGGCGAGGCTCGCCTATTTCCTCATTTATCTCGCCGGCATCCCCTGGCTGCGCACGCTCGCCTGGGTGATCTCGCTGGCCGGGCTCGTCGTCATCTTCGCGCAGCTCATCTAGCCGTAAGACGGCGCAGCCGCTCGGCTGTTTCGGCATCCGCCGGGAAAAACGATTCGAGGGCGAGTTCGGAGACGCTGACATCGAGCGGCGTGCCGAAGACGGTGACTGTGCCGAGCAGGGTGAGTTTGCCCGCCGGGCTCGCCAGCTCCAGCGGCACCACCGGAGCGACGACGTGCCGCGGCACGTCCTTCGCCGCCGCCGCGCGCGGCGCCGGATAGGCCGCAAGCTCGTCATGCAGGGCTGCCAGGACGGGATCGGCTGTGAGCTCGACCTGCCGTTCGAGCCGCGCCAGGAGATGCCCGCGCCATGCGGCGAGGTTGATGATGCGAGGAGCGAGCCCGTCGGCATGCAGGCTGAGCCGCAGCACGTTCACCGGCGGCGCCAACAGCGCCTGCGCGACGCCATCGAGCAACGGCGATCGACCGCGAGCGCGGGATAGGGCTCGTGACCGGCGAGAAGCCGATCGACGGCGCGGCGCACCGCGTCAAGCGCCGAGTCGCCCAGCGGCCGGTCACGGAACACGGGCGCGTACCCCGCGACGACCAACAACCGATTGCGCTCGCGCAGCGGCACGTCGAGGCGGTCGGCGAGGTGGATCACCATGTCGCGGCTCGGCAGCGAGCGGCCGGTTTCTAGAAAGCTCAAATGGCGCGTCGAGATATCGGCTTCGAGCGCGAGGTCGAGCTGGATCAAACGGCGGCGTTGGCGCCACTCGCGCAGGAGGTCACCCACCGGTCGGTCCGAGCCCGAGCATGGGGCAACCCTACTCCCGCGCAGCGGTGCTTCCAATTACCCCAGACGTAATGGACCGCCGGCCTTGACGCGACCGAAGATCGCCTGCACGGGCCGACACGGCGACCCTTGCCATCGATGCCCGGCAGCAACGGAGGATCAGATGAGCACAGTCACCGATTTGATCGACCGCTATATCGAGATGTGGAACGAGACCGACGGCGTGCGACGGCGCGAGCTGGTCGCGCACGTCTGGACCGAGGGCGCCCGATATCTCGATCCTGTTCTCGAGGGCAAAGGCCGCAGCGGCATCGAGGCAATGATCCGCGGCGTGCAGGAGCGCTTCCCCGGCCATCGGTTCCGCCGCACCAGCGCGGTGGACTCACATCACGATGTGAGCCGCCGGCTCAATCCCCGGCCGAGCGTTGTTGCGCGGGCTCGGCCGGGGCCGAGGCAACGGGAGCGGCGCTCAGATAGCAGGTGACGGTGGTGCCGCTGCCGGGCCGCGAATCCATCTCGACCGCACCGCCATGCAGCTCGATGAAGCTCTTGACCAGCGACAAACCGAGGCCCGGTCCGGACTGTCGCGCATTGGGGCTGCCGCGCTCGAATTTCTCGAAGATGCGCGCTTGGTCCTCGCGCGGGACGCCGACCCCGGTGTCGGCAACGATAAGCGCGATGCGATCGGCGGTGCGGCGCGCGGCAAGAGTCACGGTACCGCCGGACGGCGTGAATTTCAACGCGTTGGAGATGAGGTTGAAGAGCGCCTGCTTCAGCCGGCGCTCGTCGGCGACGAGCGTGCCGATATCGGTCGGGCAATCGAATTCGAGCTTCAGGTTCTGCTTGCGCGCGCGCTCGCGACTCAGCGAGAGCACGCTCGACATCAGTGTGTGGATGTCGACTTCCTGCGTCTCGAGCGTCATGTAGCCGGCCTCGATCGTGGCGAGATCGAGGATGTCGTTGATGAGCGAGAGCAGGCGGTGCGAGCTGTCGAGGATGCCGCGGCTGTAGTCGAGCTGGCGCGGGCTGAGCTCGCCGAAATACTGGTTGGTGAGGATCTCGGCGAAGCCGATGATGGCGTTCAACGGAGTGCGCAGCTCGTAGGAGACATTGGCGATGAATTCGCTCTTCAGTCGCCCGGCGGTCTCCAGCGCCTCGTTGCGCTCGCGCAGCGCATGCTCGACGCGCGTCGAATCAGTGACATCGAGATAGCTCAGCAGCACGTTGCCGTCGGGAAGCGGTACGGTCACCGCCTGCAGTATCGAACCGTCGCGCCGCGCGAGCCGCGTGCTCTCTGCCATATGCGCGGTGAGCCGCGCGATGATGCGCCGTTTCATCGCCGGCCAATCGCCGCCGTCGTCGAAGAAGGCGCGTTGCTTCTCGATGATGTCGCTGACATGCGGCTCACCCTGCAGGTCGGTGGGGGCGAGCTGCCACATCTGAGCATAGGCGGGATTGGACAGCTTGAGCCTGCCATCGCTGCCGAACACGGCTACCGCTTCATAAAGGTTGTCGAGCGTCTCGCGCTGCACCTCGATCATCGTGTTGTAGGAGCGCTCGAGGGCGAGCTTGTCGGTGACCTCCTCGTAGACGAAGGTGAGGCCGCCGAAAGGATGCGGCGAGACGACAAGGCGGAGCGTGCGCTCGTCGGGCAGGTGCAGCAACTCTTCCTGCGGCTCGATCAGCGAGGTGAACATGGCGAGCTGCTGGCGCTTGAATGCGCGGAAATCGGCATGTTCGGGGATGCGGCGCCGCTCGCGCAGCCGCTCGAGCACTTCGTCCAAAGTTGGATCGGTGTCGAGCCACTCGGTCTCGAGCCGCCACAGAGCTGCAAACGAGCTGTTGTAGAAGTTGAGGCGCGTGTCCGGTCCATAGATGGCGATGGCCACCGCGACGTTCTCGAGCACGTCGGCGTGCGCGGCGATATGGCGCGCGAGCTCGGCCTGGATGTTCTCGAGATTGGTGAAGTCTTGAGCATAGCCCACGAGATCGCCGGTGCCGTCGAGCGGAGCCTCGGTGAACTCCATCAGCCGGCGCGAGCCGCCGACGACGATGTGATGGCTTTCCGATTGCGGCACCGCCGAACTGCGCGCGCGCGCCGCCAGCGCGCGACCGTTCTCGCCGATGGCGCCGGCAGCGATCTCGCGGCCCTCGGCGAGCACCTTATCCGGCGACGCGTCGATCGCGGCGGCATAGGCGCGGTTGCAGTCGCGCAACCTGAGATCGGCGTCGCGCCGCCACATCGGCAGCGGCAGCGCATCGAGGATGGCGCGCAACCGATCGCAGTGCTGCACGAGCGATGCGCGCTCGGCGGCGGCAGCAATGCGCCCCGGCTGGTCGAGGAAGGCGACCACGGCCGAGCGGCCGACGCGGCGGCCCACCGCCTCGAGCGCATGCTCGCCGAAGCGCAAGCTCTGCTCGAACGGCGTGCCGTCGACGCGCAGCCGCTGGAGCGCCTGTTCGAAGCCCGGCCTCTCGCCAGGCTCGAGCCGCGCAATGAGATCGGCGAGAGACGGCGATACCAGGCCATTGAGCGGCGGGAGCGAGCCCGCGAGCAGCGCCTCCCCCGCCGCCCCGTCGTTCCAGCGGCAGAGCGCCAGCGGCAGGGAGCCGAGCGCGTCCTCTGTTTCGCGCAACGCACCGGCGAGGCGGTCGCGCTCCGCGGCGAGCGAGGCGACACGACGCCGCGCGCGCGCAAGCAGCACGCCAGCGATCAGCAGGGCGATGAGCAGGGCGGCGGCGACAGCGAAGACCGTCGCGGGCTCCGCACCCGCCGCGCTGGCATAGGAGGCCGCCGGTGACAGGGACGCCGCCCCGGCGAGGCCTAGCCAAGCCATCAGCGGCACCGCTTAACCTCTTGTACTATCAAACGCTTCCCCACCGCGGCAGCCGCGAGCAGGGCTGCCGCGCGCCGATTATGCCGCGGACCGGAAGATTTCGCAGGCGAAAAATATCGCCTGTTCAATAACGATAATGCTCGGGCTTGTAGGGACCGCCGGTCTCGGCGCCGATATAGGCCGCCTGCTGCGGCGTCAACTTTGTCAGCTGCACGCCGAGCTTCCCGAGATGGAGCGCCGCAACCTTCTCGTCGAGATGCTTCGGCAGCACATAGACCTTGTTGTCGTACTTGCCGCGGTTGGTGAAGAGTTCGACCTGCGCCAACACCTGGTTGGTGAAGGACGCGCTCATGACGAAGCTCGGATGGCCGGTGGCGCAGCCAAGATTGACCAACCGTCCCTTGGCGAGGACGATCAGGCGCTTGCCGTCCGGGAAAACGACCTCGTCGACCTGCGGCTTCACCTCTTCCCACTTGTAGTTGCGCAGCGCGGCGATCTGGATCTCGCTGTCGAAATGGCCGATGTTGCAGACGATGGCGCGATCCTTCATCTGCCGCATGTGATCAAGGGTGACGACGTCGATGTTTCCGGTCGCGGTGACGAAGATGTCCCCTTGCGCCGCCGCCTGCTCCATCGTCACCACCTGGTAGCCTTCCATCGCCGCCTGCAGCGCGCAGATCGGATCGATCTCGGTGACCATGACGCGCGCGCCCTGGCCGCGGAGGCTCGCGGCCGAGCCCTTGCCGACATCGCCGAATCCGGCAACGACAGCAATCTTGCCGGCGAGCATCACGTCGGTGGCGCGCTTGATGCCGTCAACGAGGCTTTCACGAACACCGTAGAGATTGTCGAATTTGGACTTGGTGACGCTGTCGTTGACGTTGATCGCCGGCACCTTGAGCTTGCCGGCCTTCATCATCTCGTAGAGCCGGTGCACGCCCGTCGTCGTCTCCTCGGAGATTCCACGCACCTCCTTGAGCAGATCCGGGTACTTGTCGTGCAGGACCTTGGTGGCATCGCCGCCGTCGTCGAGCACCATGTTGGGCGTCCACCCGTCGGGGCCGCGCAGTGTCTGCTCGATGCACCACTCGTACTCCTCTTCGGTCTCGCCCTTCCAGGCGAAGACCGGAACGCCGCGCGCAGCCACAGCCGCCGCCGCGTGATCCTGGGTCGAGAAAATATTGCATGAGCTCCAGCGCACGCTCGCGCCGAGCTCGATCAGCGTCTCGATCAGCACCGCCGTCTGAATCGTCATGTGCAAGCAGCCAGTGATGCGAGCACCCTTCAATGGCTTCTTGGCTCCGAACTCGCGGCGCAGCGCCATCAGGCCCGGCATTTCCGTCTCGGCGATGGCGATCTCGCGGCGGCCCCAATCGGCGAGCGAGATATCGGCGACCTTATAGTCGGCAGCAGCCATCCTCATGCTCCTCGGAAATCCCTGCAAAACGGTGCGCGCATATAGCAAATGCGCCGCAGAGGCGGCAAGGGCGAGCCCGGGCCGTCGATCGTCAGTTCTCAGCCGTCAGCCGAACAACCGACCAGTCATTTCAGCGCGTTGAAGTCGTCGAGCAGGCTGGCGATGCGGGCATCATCGAGCTGGTCCATGATGGCACGCGCGCGCCGCGTCGCGGCGATGACGTCGAGCGAGCGCACCCGCTGCTTCACGCGACCGATCTTGCCCGGCGCCATGGAGAGGTCCCGGATACCGAGGCCGATCAGCAAAGCCGTGAATCGCGGGTCGCCGGCCATCTCGCCGCAGAGGCTGACGCCGATGCGCGCCCGCAACGCCGCCTCGACCGCGAACTGTATGAGCCGCAGGACCGCCGGATGCAGCGGATTGTAAAGATGCGCCACCTGCTCGTCGCCGCGGTCGATCGCCAGCGTGTACTGGACGAGATCGTTGGTCCCGATCGCGAAGAAATCGCTTTCCGCAGCGAGCGCGTCGGCGGCGAGCGCTGCACCGGGAATCTCGATCATCACACCGAGCGGCGGCAGCGGTTCGGCGATCCTGACTCCGCGCCGCTTCATGCGCCGCACCACCTGCGTCAGCGCCTCGCGCACTTTGCGGATCTCGGCGAGGCTGGAGATCATCGGCAGGAGTATGCGAACCGGTCCCTCGACACCGGCGCGCAGGATGGCGCCAAGTTGCGCATCGAGCAGCGGCCGCTCCTTGAGCGACAGGCGGATGGCGCGCAGGCCCAGCGACGGATTGGGGCTGTCGGCGCCGACGGACTCGGCGAACGGCGCCGCGAGCTTGTCGCCCCCGATGTCGAGCGTGCGGATAGTCACCGGCTTACCCGCGAAGCCGCGCACGAGCGCGCGATAAGCCTCGTACTGTTCCTCTTCGTCGGGCAGATCCTCGCGGTTCATGAACATGAACTCGGTGCGCACCAGCCCCAGCCCTTCGGCGCCGGCGGCAAGCGCCTGGTCGAGTTCTCGCGGCAACTCGAGATTGGCCTGAAGCGTGATCTCGACCGCGTCGCGCGTCACCGCCGGCAGACGCCGCAAGCGCGCGAGCTGACGCTCCTCGCGCAACAGCGTCTCCTGTCGCGCCTCGTAGCGCGCGATGGTTTCGCGCTTGGGATTGAGCACGACGGTGCCGCCGCCGCCATCGATGATCACCATGTCGCCGGGAGCGATTTCGGTGAGGAGGCCGGCGACGCCGAGGACGGCGGGAAGGCCCAAGGCGCGCGCCATGATGGCGGTGTGGCTTTCCGGACCACCCAGCACCGCGGCGAAGCCGGCGATTCGGCGCGGGTCCATCAGCGCGGTGTCCGCGGGCGTCAGCTCCTCCGCCAGGATGACCGTACCTTCCTCGACATGCTGCAGCGCGGCGTAGGGCGTTTTGGTGAGGTTGCGAATAATCCGCGTACCGACGACGCGGATGTCCTCGCCGCGTGCGGCGAGATAGGCATCGCCCATCGCGGCGAAACTGTCGCCGATCGCAGCGATCTCCATCTGCACCGCGCGCTCGGCATTGACGCGCTCCTCGCCGATGCGCCGCTCGGCGCCGCGCACGAGGCGCGAATTGGTGAGCATGGCGATGTGCGCATCGAGGAGGTAGCCGACCTCCTCCGCCGCCGAATCAGGCAGCGCCGCGGACTTGCCCTTGAGCTTGCGCAGCTGCCTCAGCGAAACATTGACCGCGGCCGCGAAGCGCTGCAGCTCGCGCTGGATACCGTCGGCCGGAACGCGATATTCCGGCACGGCGATGTCCCCATCATCGCTGACGAAAGCCGGGCCGATGGCAACCCCCGGCGACACGCCGAGCCCATGCAGGATGCGCTCGCCGCGGACCTTGTCGCCCGAATGGCCCTCACTCTTCATCGAAGCCGCCGCTGATCAGATCGGCGAGCGCCACGATCGCGCGCTCGGCCTCGGGGCCGGTGGCGCGCAACTCGATGGCGGTGCCGGGACCGGCGGCAAGCATCATCAATCCCATGATCGAGCGGCCGCTGACCGCGGCGCCGTTCTTCGCCACCATGATCTCGGCGTCGAATGTGTAGGCAAGCTTGACGAAGCGCGCCGCCGCGCGCGCATGGAGACCGCGCTTGTTGCAGATGGTGACGGTACGCCGGATGCCGTCGGCGCCGGTTCCGTCGCCGTCGCTCATCCGCGGACGTCGGCGAGGAGTTGAGAGGCGACGTTGATGTATTTGCGCCCCGCCTCCTGCGCACCGCGTACGGCATTGGCGAGCGTCTCCGTCTGCCTGAGGCTCGCCAGCTTGATCAGCATCGGCAGGTTGATGCCGGCAATGACCTCGATCTTCGCCTTGTCCATGACCGATATGGCGAGGTTCGAAGGGGTGCCGCCGAACATGTCGGTGAGCAGCACCACGCCTTCGCCGGCGTCGACCTCGGCGACCGAGCGCAGGATGTCCTGACGCCGCTTTTCCATGTCGTCCTCGGGGCCGATGCAGACCGCGGCGATGTTTCGCTGCGGCCCCACGACGTGCTCCAGCGCCGCGACGAACTCGGCAGCGAGTCGGCCATGGGTGACGAGAACCATTCCGATCATGCGATGTCCTTTATCGAGCCGTCGGTCTCGCCCGCGACCGCCGCGACCATCGCCGCGGACTGGTCGAGATCGCGATGGCCGATGCCGACACGGCGCCCCTGCCGTCCGAGCCAAGCCGCGAGCCGCTCGGCAACATAGACCGAGCGATGGCGGCCGCCGGTGCAGCCGATGGCGATGGTGAGATAGCTCTTGCCCTCGCCCTCATAGCGCGGCAGCAGCGGCGCGAGCCAGGCGCAGAGGCGCTCGAAAAACGGCGCGAAGCCCGGATCCGCGTCAATGAACGCGCCGACTTCAGCATCCCTGCCAGTGTGGGGCCTCAAGTCCGGCACGTAATGCGGATTGCGCAGGAAGCGCACGTCGAGGACGAGATCCGCATCGCGCGGCAAGCCGTTGCGGTATGAAAAAGAGGTCACGAAGATGGCGATGCCAGGCGCGGCATCGAGGGCGAAATGCCCATGGAGCAGCCGTTTCAAATCCCCCGGGCTGAGGGCGGTTGTATCGATAACGAGGTCGGCGCGGTCGCGCAAGGGGGCGAGACGCCGCCGTTCCAGCGCTATTCCGTCGCTGACCGGCCGATCGCCGGCGAGGGGATGGCGTCGGCGCGTCTCGGTGAAGCGGCGCACCAGCGTCTCGTCGTCGCAATCGAGGAAAACGAGGGTGTGCTCACCGGTGACGCGATCGACCGCGGCGAGCAACGCGCCGACACCGAAGTCGCGCGTACGCACATCGACGCCGACGGCAAGCGGCGGGCGCTGCGTCGGCGCGCGCAGCAGATCGGGCAGCAGCGACAAAGGCAGATTGTCTACCGCCTCGTAGCCGAGATCCTCGAGCGCCTTAAGTGCACTCGAGCGGCCGGCGCCCGACATGCCGGTGACCACCAGCAGCCGCCGGCGCCGCGGCCGCTCTGGCCCGCAGGGTGGCGAGGCTTCGGCTGCAGCCGCCGGATCCCGGCTCATGACGCGGACGCGAGCGCGTCGACATCGGCGAGCGCGAGGCGCAGTTTCGCCGGTGTCGAGGCCTCGAAGGGCGCAAGCCGCAGCAGCGGTACGCTGCGGCCGAGCAACTCGATGGATTCCGGCTCGGGCAGGCGCTCGATCGCCTTGGGTGCGACGAGATCGACGACAAGCCGAAGCGGCGCGCTGTTGACGCTGGGCACGCGCAGGATACCGATGCCGCGCACTTCGATTTGCCCGGCGAGAATGGCGGGAGCCGTCATGATCAACGCGTCGCCGAGGCGGTGCAGCTCTGTCTGGTCATCGGCGACCAGGCGTGCGCCGGCATCGATGAGCCGCAGCGCCAGATCCGATTTGCCGCTGCCTGAGGGCCCGCGCAGCAATAGACCGCCGCCACCCAGCGCGACCGACGTGCCGTGGACACGCATCATGGGCGGTTTAGGTGCGCCGCTCCCCGCTTAAAGTCAATGCCCGGTAAGGATCATGACGAAACTCCCACCGGGCGACTTCAACCTTTGGTTACCTCAACAGCGAGATACCGCAAGCTGTAGGATCGTTAAACGGAACGGTCGCTCCACGCCGGCAGCGCGCCTTAAAGCATCCAGGGTTCTCGCTGCGGTATTGCGCAACCATGACGAGCAGGTGCCCCCACGACCGTCACGGCGTTCCTACCGGCAAGCGCACCGTGAAGCGTGCGCCGATGGTGCTGCCATCGACGTCGCGGCGGTTCTCGCCGCGGATCGTGCCGCGATGCGCCTCGACGATCTGCTTGGAGATGGAGAGGCCGAGGCCCGAATGGGTGCCGAACTTCTCGCCCGCCGGCCGCTCGCTGTAGAAGCGCTCGAAGATGGCCTCGAGCTTGCCCTCGGGAATGCCCGGCCCTTCGTCCTCGATGCTGATGACCACCTGATCGCCGCGCCGCTCGGCCGCGACATGGATGGTGGCACCGGGCGGACTGAAAGAAAGCGCATTGCCGATCAGATTGCGGAACACCTGAACGAGCCTGCTCTCGATGCCAGGCACGGTGAGATCCCCCGCCGGCGTTCCCGCCGGGCCGGGCAGCGACAGCAGCAGGCGCGGCGCGCGCTCATCAGCCGTCGCCTGGTGCACGTCGACCAACGCCTCGAGCATGCGGCCGATCATCACGGGCTCGAGCTCGACGCGCGACAGTTCGGCATCGAGGCGCGACGCGTCGGAGATATCGGTGATCAGCCGGTCGAGCCGTTGCACATCCTCGAGCACGACGGCGAGCAGCTTGCGCTGCTTCTGCGGATCAGCGACGCGCGCCGCCGTCTCGACCGCGCTGCGCAGCGAGGTCAGCGGGTTCTTGATCTCATGCGCGACATCGGCAGCGAAATGCTCGATGGCATCCATTCGCGCCCAGAGCGCGCCGGTCATTTCGCGGAATGCGCCAGAAAGATCGCCGATCTCGTCGCCGCGGCGGGTGAAGTCGGGGATCAGCACCTGGCGACCATGGCCGCGTCGCACGCGCTCGGCGGCGGCGGCGAGCCGACGGATCGGCCGGCCGATGGTGCCCGCGAGGTATATCGAGAGCAGCACGGTGACGCCGAGCGCGATGAGGAAGACCTTCAGGATCTCGAAGCGCACCGCGCGCACCGCCTGATCGATCTCGGTGCTGTCGTTGGAGAGCAGCACCACGCCCAGCACTTGCTTGTAGCGCTGCACCGGCACGGCGACGCTCAGCACCAGCAGACCGCCATGCGCGCGCTCGCCGCGCACTGCCGAAGCTATGTCGCCACCGAGCGCGGTCTCGACTTCCTGGTAATCGGCGGCGCTCTGGGCCGCCGGCTCGTGATAGACCGGATAGTGGTGCTCGCCCGGCAGGCGCTCGACCAGCCAGTCATAGGCGCCGTTGACCAGCCGGCGCAGCAACCCGCCCTCATCCGGCGGCGGCAATTCGTGGATCTGCACCAGTCCGCCGGGACCGCCCAGGATGCGGCTGTCGGCGATGAGCTGACCGTTGGCGTCGAAGAGGCGGGCACGCGTGTGGGTCGGCTCGACCAGCCGCTGCATCATCTCGCGGCCAAGCGCCGGCAGAAGCTGCTGGCCCTCGCCGAGGCTGTCGATGACCGCGCCTTCGCCGAGCGCCGCGGCGAAGATCTGGCCCTGGGTCTTGAGCGCGTCGATCTGCGCGCTCACCAGGCTCTGCTGGTATTCGCCGAGATAGAGGAGGCCGAGGCCCAGCAGTCCCAGCGCCAGCACATTGACCGCCAGAATGCGCCGTGTGAGCGGCGAGAGCCGTCGTCGGGCGCGCCGGCGCGCCGGCGCGCTCGCCTGCGGCGGCTCCGGTTGAAGGACACGCTCCGCCGGCGTGGCGGACTCAGTGGTCTCGGTAACGGTAACCGACGCCATAAAGCGTTTCGATCTGCGCAAAATCCGAATCAATGGCCTTGAACTTCTTGCGCAGGCGCTTGATGTGGCTGTCGATGGTGCGGTCGTCGACATAGATGTGCTCGCCATAAGCACCGTCCATGAGCTGATCGCGGTTCTTCACATGGCCGGGGCGCAGCGCCAGCGACTTCAGGATCAGGAATTCGGTAACGGTGAGGTCGACATTCGTGCCCTTCCAGCTGCATTGGTGGCGCGAGGGGTCGAGCAGAAGCTCGCCGCGCTGGATGATGGGTTCGCTCTCGCCGCTGCCGCGCGCCAGCTCGCCGCGCCGCAGCAGCGCGCGGATGCGCTCGACCAGCAGGCGCTGCGAGAACGGCTTCTTGATGTAATCGTCGGCGCCCATGCGCAGCCCCAGCACCTCGTCGACCTCGTCGTCTTTGGAGGTGAGGAAGATCACCGGCATGGCGCTCTGCTTCCTGAGCTGACCCAGGAGCTCCATCCCGTCCATGCGCGGCATCTTGATGTCGAGAATGGCGAGGTCCGCCGGATGCTGCGCCAGTCCGCGCAGCGCCTCGGCGCCGTCGGAATATGTCCGTACCTGGAATCCTTCGGCCTCGAGCGCGATCGCCACCGAGGTCAGGATGTTCTTGTCGTCGTCGACGAGCGCAATGTTGTTCGCCACGGAAGCTTACCTTTCCCGCGAGTTCGGCGGTCCGATCCTTGCCTCAAGGTATGGCGGCATTGCGGCAAGGAAGTGGAAAGCTGTGGTCGGACCCTTCATACGCGTCAAGGCCTCAGCTTTCCAGGAAATACCGCGTCGGCGCCTGGCCGAGAGCGCGGCGGAACATGGAGGTGAAGGCGCTCGGACTCTGATATCCCAGATCGAGCGCCACGGCGGTCACTTTCTGGCCGGTGGCGAGCCGGCCCAGCGCATCGACCAGGCGTACCTGCTGGCGCCAGGCGCTGAAGCTCATCCCGGTCTCCTTGCGGAAGAGCCGCGCCAGCGTCCGGCTCGAGGCGCCGACCCCCGCCGCCCAGTCCTCCAGCGTGCGCTCGCTGGCGGGATCGTCCTGGATCGCCGCGCAGAGCCGCCCGAGCCGGCCGTCCGACGGCCAGGGCAGGTGGAGCGGCAAGACCGGCAGGGCCCGGATCTCGTCGAGAATGAGCCCCATGACCCGCGCCTCGGGCCCGTCCTCGTCGTAAAGCAGCGGCAGCTCGACCGCGCGCAGGATGAGCTCGCGCAACAGCGGCGAGACGGCGACGACACAGCAGCGCCGCGGCAGAAGCCCGGCGGCATCGCCGCGCACATAGAGGGTGCGCATAGCGACGTTTCCCCAGCTGCGGATCGAATGCTCGGTCTCGGCCGGCATCCAGACCGCGCGGTTGGGCGGCACCACCCAGGTGCCCTCGGGGGTCGACACCACCATGACGCCCCGCGCCGCAAAGACGAGCTGGGCGCGGCGGTGGCGGTGCGGCGGCACGCGGTTGCCGTCGGGAAAGTCCTTGGCCATGGCCGTAATCGGCCGCGGCACGTCCTGATAGTCCTCGGGATCGGTGCTGCGCATGTCCGATTCTCGATAGAGGTTGGCAGACTAGCGCGCGCAAGGCAGGGGCGCCAGGGCTAAGCTCGGCACCCTGGACTGGCCCCCGGAGCCGCTGCATGGACAAGTCCCGCGTCACCACCGCCTTCCTCAATCTCGGCCATTTCCTCGACCATCTGGCGATGCTGATCTACGCCACCGCCGTGCTGGTCATGACGGCGCGGTTCGGGCTCTCCTACGAGGCGATGCTGCCGCTGTCGCTCGGGGGATTCATCGCCTTCGGCGGCGGCTCGCTGCCGGCGGGCTGGCTCGGCGACCGCTGGGGCCGGCGCAACATGATGATGGTGTTCTTCCTCGGGCTTGGAGCGGCACTCCTGCTGACCGGCTTCGCGCAGACCCCCTGGCAGCTTGTCGGCTGCCTCACCCTCATCGGCATCTTCGCCTCGATCTATCATCCGGTGGGCATCGCCATGCTGGTGAAGGACCAGGCGCGGGTCGGGCGGGCGCTGGGCTGGAACGGCGTCTGGGGCAATCTCGGGCTGGCCTCGGCGGCCCTCATCGCCGGCTGGTTCGCCGATCATCTGAGCTGGCGCGCCGCCTTCATCGCCCCGGGCATCTTCTCGCTCCTGGCCGGCATCGCCTTTGCCGCGCTGGTGCCGGCGCATGTCGCCCCGGCCGCGCCGCCGCGTGCCGCCGGCAAGCGGGTGATCGAGAACGCCAGCGCGCGGCGCGTCTTCGCCGTGCTGGCGGTGGCGACCTTGTGCAGCGGCGTCATCTTCTCCGCGGTCACCAACGCCATGCCCAAGATCTTCGACGAGCGGCTGACCCAGCTGGTGCACCGCACGACGGGCATCGGCAGCCTGATCTCGGCCGTCTATGTGATCGCCGCGATGGCGCAGCTCCTGGTAGGCCAGCTCATCGACCGGCGATCGCTGCGCTCGGTGTTCCTGACGCTCGCGCTGCTGCAGGCGCCGCTGCTGTTGCTTGCCGGCATCCTCACCGACTGGGCGATGCTGGCGCTCGCGGTGGCGATGATGTTCGTCATCTTCGGCCTCATCCCGATCAACGACGCCATGGTGGCGCGCTATACGCCGGAGAGCTGGCGCGCGCGCGTCTATGCGCTGCGCTATGTGGTGTCCTTCGGCGCGAGCCTGCCGGCGATCCCACTGGTCGCCTGGCTGCAGCCCAAGGCAGCAGGCTTCGTGCCGCTTTTCGGCGTGCTCGCGGCCATCGCGCTGGGCACGATGCTCGCCGCCTTCTTCTTCCCGGCCGAAAATCGCGACGCGGCGACGGCGGCGCAGCCGGCGGAATAGGCGCGACGCGACGCGTCGTCGCCGGCGGGCGTCAGCGGTTGCTTGTGCAACCGCGAGAGCCCGCACCCCGGCGCGCGGTGCATCGCGCACCCACCTCATCCTAAATCCCTCTCCGCCCTCCCAGGGCGGAGAAGGACTCGGCAGCGTTGTGATAGGCTGCGCCATGACCAGCCCGCCCTCGCCCGCCGCCACCGCCCGGCGGCTCCTGCGCAGCCTCGACCGCGCCACGCTCGCAACATCGCGCGAGGGCTGGCCCTATGCCTCGCTGGTGCTGGCGGCGGTCGATCAGCAGGCGCGGCCGCTGCTGCTGCTCTCGAACCTCGCCGAGCACACGAAGAACCTGAAGCGCGATCCCCGCGCCTCGCTGCTCTTCGACGGTACGGCCGGGCTCGACGATCCGCTCACCGGGGCGCGGGTCACCGTGCTGGGCGAGGTGGCGCCGGTCGAGGACCCTGCCCTTCTCGCCCGCTATACGCGGCGCCATCCGTCGGCGGCGGCTTATGCGGGCTTCGCCGATTTCCACCTCTATCGCCTCGAGCCCAGCCGCGCCCATCTGGTGGCAGGATTCGGGCGGATCGACTGGGTCGAGCGCGATGCGCTGCTCGGCCCCTCATCCGAAGTACTGGCAGAGATCGAGGCGAGCGTGCTGGAGCATATGAACCGCGACCATGCCGAGGCGATCGGGCTTTACGCCACCCGCCTCCTCGGCCTTAAGGGTTCGGGCTCGCTGCTGACCGGGGTCGATCCGGAGGGGGCCGACCTGCGTTGCGGCAAGGATGTGGCACGGCTTGACTTCCCCGCCCCGGTCGGCGATGCCGAAGCGGTGCGGAAAGCGCTGGCCGAACTCGCGCGGGAAGCGAGGGCCAAGGGCTGAAGGCGTCCGGCGGTGGGAACGAAGGGGCGAGCATCGGCGTTCCCTGCCGCAACCCCCCGGGGGGCCATGAACACCGGGACGCTGGGGGGCGGTTGCCGCTTCGCATGAGAGAAGGAAGCCCGCGAAAAAGGGCGAAGAAACAGGGACCCAGGAGGAAAACGCCGTGCAGGATGCAGCGCATACCGTCACCGGAACCGCCAGCAGCCACGGACTCGAGGGGCTGGGGCTTCGCCACCTCACCGCCGCACATTGGAATCTCTCGGTCCCGGTGCTCTACGAGCAGGCGGTGCGCCGGCATGAGGGGCTGATCGCGTCCGGCGGCGCCTTCGTCGCCCGCACCGGCGCCTTCACCGGCCGGACGCCCAAGGACAAGTACATCGTCGAGGAAGCCGGCAGCAAAGCCGATATCTGGTGGGGCGACGTCAACCGGCCGGTGAGCGAGGAAAAGTTCGAGCTCATGGCGCGGCGGCTCACCGCCTATTTCCAGCGCCGCGAGGTCTTCGTCCAGGATCTCTATGGCGGCGCCGATCCCGACTACCGGCTCAAGGTGCGCGTCGTCACCGACAGCGCCTGGCACAGCATGTTCGTGCGCAACATGTTCATCCGGCCGCGGCACGACGCGCTGCACGACTTCGCCCCCGACTTTACCATCCTGCACGCGCCCCGCTTCTTCGCCGCGCATGAGCTCGACGGGCTCAACTCCGATACCTTCGTCTTCGTCAATTTCGCCCGCCGCCTGGTGCTCATCGGCGGCACCGAATATGCCGGCGAGATCAAGAAGTCGGTCTTCGGCTATCTCAACTTCCTGCTGCCCGAGCGCGACGTGCTGCCGATGCATTGCTCGGCCAATGTCGGCCCGAAAGGCGACAGCGCCATCTTCTTCGGACTTTCCGGCACCGGCAAGACGACGCTCTCGGCCGACGGCTCGCGCATGCTGATCGGCGATGACGAGCATGGCTGGAGCCGCAAGGGGCTCTTTAATTTCGAGGGCGGCTGCTACGCCAAGGTGATCAACCTCTCGCCCGAGGCCGAGCCCGAGATCTACGCCACCGTCCACCGCTTCGGCACGGTGCTGGAGAATGTCGTTCTCGACCCGGCGACGCGGGTCCCCGATCTCGGCGATGGCAGCCTCACCGAGAACACCCGGGCCTGCTATCCGCTCGACTTCATCCCGCATGTGAGTGCCACCGGCGTGGCGCCCCATCCCGAGAACGTCATCATGCTCACCGCCGATGCTTTCGGCGTGCTGCCGCCGATCGCCAGGCTCACGCCGCAGCAGGCGATGTATCACTTCCTCTCGGGCTACACCGCGCGCGTCGCCGGCACCGAGAAGGGCCTCGGCAACGCGCCGCAGGCGACATTCTCCACCTGCTTCGGCGCGCCTTTCATGCCGCGCCATCCCGCGGTCTATGCCAAGATGCTGGGCGATCGCATCACCGAGCACAAGGCGCAATGCTGGCTGGTCAACACCGGCTGGTCGGGCGGCGCCTACGGCGTCGGCCAGCGCATGAAGATCCAGCACACCCGCGCGCTGGTGCGCGCCGCGCTCGCCGGCTCGCTCAAGCATGTGCCGGTGGAGAAGGAGCCCTATTTCGGCCTCTTCGTGCCGGAGAGCTGCGGCGAGGTGCCGGCCGAGGTGCTGAATGCGCGCAGCACCTGGTCCGACAAGGGCGCCTATGACGACACCGCGCGCGAGCTGACCCGGCGCTTCGAGCAGAACTTCAAGAAGTTCGAAGACTATGTCGGCAGCGACGTGAAGACCGCGGGGATCCACGCGGCCGCTTAGATTCGGTCAGCTCTCGGCCGTCAGCCGCTGCTGACGGCCGAGAGCTACTTCTTCAATCCCGCCACCGCCTCGATCTCGACCTTCATGCCGGGGACGGCAAGCGATGCCACGCCGATGAGCGTGCTCGCCGGACGCGCGGCGCCGAAGAATTCCTGGCGCACCGGGTTGATGGCGGCGCGGTCGGCGACATCGGTCAGATAAACCGTCACCTTGAGGATGTCGGAGAAGGCCGCGCCGGCGGCGTCGAGCACGCGCTTCAGGTTGCGGAAGATCTGACGCGCCTGCGCCGCGACATCCTCGCCGCCGACCAGCCTTCCTTCGGCGTCGAGCGGCGCCACGCCCGAGATGAACAAGAGATCGCCCCAGCGGACGGCGTCGGTGTAATGGCTGATCGGCGGATTCAAGCCCGCCACCCGGAATTCCTCGCGCATCGCTGCCTCCTTCCTCGCTCCTCGCACAGCATGCAGCGCGCGATGGACATTGCCAATCGTAGCACTCCAAGATGGCGCGGAAGGCGCCAGGGGAGGAGAACCATGATCGAGCACCGCTTCGTCGAGGCGAACGGCATCCGCATTCACGTGGCGGATTCGGGCAGCGGGCCGGCGGTGGTGCTCTGCCATGGCTGGCCCGAGACCTGGTATTCCTGGCGCCACCAGCTGACGGCGCTCGCCGCGGCGGGATTCCGCGTGCTGGCGCCCGATATGCGGGGTTATGGCCGGACCAGCGCGCCCGAAGCGATCGAGGCCTATACGCAGCTTCACATCGTGGGCGACATGGTGGGCCTCCTCGATGCGCTCGGCATCGCCGAAGCGGCGATCATCGGCCATGACTGGGGCGCGCCCGCCGCCTGGCATTCGGCGCTGATGCGGCCCGACCGCTTCCGCTGCGTCGCGGGCTTGAGCGTGCCCTACCGGCCGCGCGGCAAGATCAGCGCGATCGACGCGTTCAAAGCCGGCGGCATGGAAACCATCTACATGATGTATTTCCAGACGCCCGGCGTCGCCGAGCGCGAGCTCGAGGCGGATGTGACGAAGAGCCTGCGGCGCATCTACTATTCGGGCTCGGGCAGCCTGCCGCCGGGCAAGGCATGGCACGCCTTCGTGCCGCCGGGCAAGGGGCTGCTCGATTCGACCTTCGACACCGGGATGCCGCTGGCCTGGCTCTCCGAGCAGGATCTTGCCGAGTACGCCAAGGACTTCACCCTGAGCGGCTTTCGCGGCGGGCTCAACTGGTACCGCAATCTCCACCGCAATTGGGAGCTGATGGCACCCTTTGCCGGCGCCAGGATCGCGCAGCCCTCGCTTTTCATCGCGGGCTCGCGCGACGGCGTCATCCGCATGCCGGGCATGTCGCCCGCCGCCGAGGATCTGCGCAAGGTTTTGCCCGGCCTTGTCGAGAGTGTGGTCATCGACGGCGCGGGGCATTGGGTGCAGCAGGAAGCGCCGGAGCCGGTCAACGAGCGGCTGATCCGCTTCCTGCGCGCGTGAGCGGCTGCGTCAGCGATGTACATCATTGAGAAAATTTTTTCGCTGCGTCGTTGAGGTAGTCGGGGGCGTCGGCGGCTGGAGAGCATCCTAGCAGTGGAACCCATAGAAGCTGTCGTCTGTATCAAGTCCTTCTCCGCCCCTTGGGGCGGAGAAGGATTTAGGATGAGGTGGGGGAAGGGCGCGCTGTGCGGGCCCCACCTCACCCTACCCTCTCCGCCTCAATGGGGCGGAGAGGGACGTTGTGAGCGAGAGAGGGGGACATGACGCTGCGTCCAACGGAAGCCGCACGGCGGCTGAGCCGCGAGGCGACGGAGGTCGAGAAGCTGCTGTGGCGCGCGTTGCGCGAGCGCCTGCCCGAGTGGAAGTTTCGCCGCCAGCACCCGATCGGCCGGCGCGTCGCCGACTTCGCTTGTCCTGTGCGGAAGCTGGCGATCGAGCTCGACGGCGGTCAGCACGCGGAGCAGGGCGAAGCGGATGAGGTCCGCACGGCAGAACTGAACGAGCACGGCTACCGCGTGCTGCGCTTCTGGAACAACGAGGTGGTCGAGACGATCGACAGCGTGCTGGAGACGATCCTCCGGGAGCTGGAGCGGGTGAGCTAATAAGTCCTTCTCCGCCCCTGGGGGCGGAGAAGGATTTAGGATGAGGTGGGGGAATGGCGGCGCTGCGCGGGCCCCACCTCACCCTGCCCTCTCCGCCCCAATGGGGCGGAGAGGGAAGAAAAAAGAGAGAGCGGCATGAGCGAAGAAATTTCCGTAGACGCGCTGGATCTTACGCGGTGGATCCGCTCGGGCGATCACGTCGTGGTGGGGCAAGGGTGTGGGGAGCCGCTGAGCTTGACGGAGGCGCTGGCGGCGCAGCGGGCGAAGCTGGGGCGGGTGCGGGTCTTTCTGGGGCCGGGCTTTGCCGGGACGTTCGCGCCGGCGCACGCCGATCATCTGGCGTTCACCGCCTATGCGGCGAGCGGCAGCAACCAGGCGCTGGCGCGCGCCGGGCTGATCGATCCGCTGCCCTGTCATTATTCGGAGCTGCCGTCGCTCTTCGCCGAAGGGCGGCAGCGCGCCGATGTCGTGCTGCTGCTGCTCGGCGGAGCGCCGGGGCGGTACTTCCTCGGCATGGGGGTCGATTACGCGATCGAGGCGGCGCGCCGCGCCCGCGTGGTGCTCGCGGAATGGAGCCCGCTCGTGCCGGAGACGCCGGGGAGCGAGCTTCCTGCCGATCTCCGCATCGACGCAGTGGTGAAGAGCGAGCGCCCGCCTGCGACGCTCAAGACACCGCCGCTCGGCCCGGCGGAATCGGCGATCGCGCGGCGCATCGCCGAGCTGGTGCCCGAGGGCGCCACGCTCGAGCTCGGCATCGGCGCGCTGCCCGATGCGGTGCTGGCGATGCTCGGCGATCACCGCAATCTCGGACTGCATTCGGGCATGGTCGGCGATGGCGTCGTGGATCTCACTGAGAAGGGCGCGCTCACCAATGCGCTGAAGCCGATCGATCGCGGCGTCTCGATCGGCGGGCTGCTCTTCGGCACGCGGCGCCTCTTCGATTTCGCGCATCGCAATCGCCATCTCAAGCTGATGGCGCCCGGCTACACCCATGGCCATCAGGTGCTGCGGCAATTGCCGCGCTTCACCGCCATCAACTCGGCGATCGAGGCCGATCTCACCGGCCAGGTGAATGGCGAGAGCCTCGGCGGGAGCTTCGTCGGCGCGGTCGGCGGCCAGGTCGATTTCCTGCGCGGCGCCGCAGCCTCCGCGGGCGGCCGCTCGATCATCACGCTGCCGGCGACGGCAAAGGGCGGCAGGGTGAGCCGCATCGTCGCCAAGCTTGCCGATGCCACCGTCACCTCGCTGCGCAGCGACATGGATGTGATCGTCACCGAGCATGGCGTGGCCGAACTCAAGGGACTGAGCCTCGCGGAGCGCGCCCGCCGCATGATCCCGCTCGCCGCGCCGCAGTTCCGCGAGGAGCTCGAGCGCGCGGCGTGGCCGCTTCTCAAGGCCGGCGACTAATCCCTCTCCGCCGCGCAGCGGGGGAGAGGGAGGGGCCCATCGCGCAGCGATGGGAGGGTGAGGTGGGGATGCGCAGTGCCGTTCCCCCACCTCATCCTAAATCCTTCTCCGCCCCCGAGGGCGGAGAAGGACTTTAGAGGGCGAAGGCGGAGAAGGGCTTCAGAGGGCGGGGGCGGAGAGGGGATTAGGGTTCGGCGGGCGGCGGAGGGGTGGCGGCGGCGCGCTTCTTGTCCCAGTCTTCGCGGATCATCGCGGCGCCTTTTTCGGCGATCATGATGGTGGGGGCGTTGGTGTTGCCGCTCACCAGCATCGGCATGATCGAGGCGTCGATGACGCGCAAGCCCTCGAGGCCGCGCACGCGCAGCCGCTCGTCGACGACGGCCATGGGGTCGCTGCCCATCTTGCAGGTGCCGACCGGGTGGTACTCGGTCTCGGCCGTGGCGCGGATGAAGGCTTCGATCTCGGCGTCCG
>DATNDG010000147.1:0-47470 GCA_035553515.1 Allostellaceae bacterium
ATCGAGATCCGACACCGCCCTCTGCGCGTTTCAGCCCATTTCGTAAGGCTGTTTTGCCTTGGTCCGGCGGTCCAGCCGTTCCGCGCTCTCTCGGCAGATGATCGAAAGTTCGTGAAGGTTCTGCGCCTCGAACGCATCGCCGGTCGCAGCCGCGCGGTTCGCAAACTCGGCCGCGCGATCCCGCAGATACTTTGCGTTATCCATCGAAGCCTCCCTGGCTACTCCGCCGTCTGGCGCGGCGGTTACTACACATTACGATGATTGAATGTTGATTGCATGACATTGATTAAGTGCCGGGCGCCAAACCCGTCGGCGCCCTATGGGGCGGCCGTTAAAGCGTCCGTCGGCTGCCGTGCGTCGCTGCCCCGCTCTCGCAACAGCTGCTCCAGCTCATCGGCCATGCGGGCGTAGTTCGCCGCCGCATGCATCATGCCGGCCCGTGTCGGGGGAAAATCAATGCTGTCTGCGAGGCGTCTCAGGTCCTCGGCTTCTGCGCGCCAACGTCTCACCAAAGCGAGTGCATCGGGCATGGTGGGTCCTCGCTCGCAGGGACTAAGTCTCCGGCGTGCACGAAACCGACGCGCGAATATCGCAACGGTAGAGAACGGATCGCTGGAGTAACGGTTCCACGCCGCTCAGCGAGCCGTGGAACCCATTAACGTGCTCTTCTGTTTCTCAACCGTTGCGCGATTTGCCTCAGAGGAGGCGGTATGGCGCAGGGAAATGGAATATTGCCGGCAACGCTGATCTCGTTGGCGCTCTGGGCGCTCATTCTCCTGATGCTGATTGGGGTGCTCGATTATCTCTTTGGCTGACCCTCTGAAGTCGCCGCGCTTGAGCGAAGCCGGGCAGGCGCCCGTGACACATAAAATCCACGCTGCGCTCGCGAGTAAATATGCGAATGTTACTTACCGGAGTGCGCTTTGACGGGGCGCCCCCATGGATCTGATTTGACATGGAAGAAGATCGGCACATCGTCGCCGATAAGGCGCTCGCCGAGGCGATGGACGGCAGGTTTCCGCCGCGGGTCGTCAATGTGCTCCGCGCCTGCGGCATCAGCGGAATCGAGGGGCTTCTGGATTACGGGCGCGCCGCGCTGCTGCGCGAGCGGAACATGGGTGCCGTCGCCATCAGCCATCTCGATAACTGGCTGAAATCCACCGATGAGCATTATTTCCAAAGATGGATGATGCCCAGCCGCACCGATGGGGACGTCCGCCGCCGATCTCGCACGCGCTTCGGAATCTGGCGTTAGAGAGGGAGGCGCCGGCCGAAGCGTTGGAGAAACGCCTTCATCCGGCGGGAGCGTCTACTTCGCCAGCCGGCGACGGTGCTCCAGTTTGCGCATCTCCGCGGCCGCGTTGCGCAGCTCGGCGAAACTGCGCTCGATTGCTTCGCGCTCCGCCGGCGGCAGCTCGGCAATAAGTTCACGGAGCAAGCGCGGCCGATCGGGGCGCTGGTTGTCCTTGTTGAAAAGCTTCTTCTTCGGCATGGCGCTCAAACGGCCGGCATTGTCGCCGGCAGAGTGTGCCTCGACACCTGCACCCATGCAGTTTGCGGTTTGTGACGGCGAGGCGTCCGGCGTGGTGCGATGACGCTCCTTCGGCGCTCGCCCTTTTGTCCCGATGACGGTGAACTCGGTCCGCCGCCTCCCCTTCCCAGCAGCCGCTCGATCTTCAGGGCTTCCTCGTGCAGCCAGACTGCCGCGGCCAGCAATTCGTTGCGCACGGATTCGTCGTTGGTTTTCTTTGCTACATCGAGACAGTCTTTCGCCTGGCGCCGCAAGGACTGCGCTACGGAAATCGGCATCTCTTCTCCCTCGCGATGCATCCGGAGGCCGCTGAAGGGTTTGCGGGGCAAGATGTCATCGGCAATCGGCTATACTGCACGGGGGACGCGCTCTCGGTCGAGCAAATAAGGGGATGCCGACAGTCCGCAGAGCGGGCTTTGCCTCTCGCGATGCTGGTGCAGTCTGACGCCCTTCTGTTGATCTCCGCGACATCATGAAGAGGGCTGACGAATACCGCCGCCATACGAAAGTATGCGGCGGCCGGCAAATTGCACGGGCAGGTTGCGGTGAATGAGCGTGCGTCTTAGAATCGGCCCAATCGCTTCGTGAGGCCAAGATGAATCGCTGCGTTCTGGCATTCACTGTCTTCGCGTCATGCATTAACGCAGTACCCTCTCGCGCCGATTTCCACCCCATTCGCTTCTCCCGCGATCCGATCTCCGACGGTTTCATGGGTTCCGGCTTCGAGTGCCGGGACGCCGAACAGTTCCAGGCGAGAGCCGCCTGCGAGGAGCCCTCTGAGATCAGGGTGGCGCGGCAATGGCGTGACCTTGCCGAGCGAGTTCGGCGCCTGGCGGCGCTTTGCCTGCAAGAGGAACGAGCGCGCCTCCTGGCGCAGGCCGACGAGTATGAGGCACGCGCGGCACGATGGGAGGCCCAGAGGCAGCTCGGTAAAGGGCGACCGGGCGACGCCGTTTAAATCTTCGTCGCGAACATCCCGCCCGCTTTCTCATGCCCTTCGCCTTCGTGCGCTGATATCGCGAGAGCGCGCTCGCGGCCGGCATCAGGCTGGCGGGGCTGGGCACTCTAAACGCAGCGTCCAGACCTGGTTCCACTGATTTGCTCCGCGACGTGGAGCCATGAGAGGACCGTCTGAAGCGCGTGCTCGACAGTCGTCGAATAAGCTGGTCAGTTATGCAGGGGGGAGCCCGAGAGGAGTGGGGAGTGCCTTCCGATACTCCACAACCGGTTGTTGCGCGGCTCACGCGCGCGGCCATCTTCCTTGTCGTGGCGGTGAACTCGGGGCCAGAGCACCGTGCCGCCGTGCGCGGGGTTTGCGGTGACCTGGCCGCCCTGCTGCGCGCGGTGGGCTTCCGCGACCTCCAGGGAGGGCTCTCCTGTGTCATGGCGTTTGGCTCCGACGCCTGGGACCGGCTCTTCGGGTCGCCGCGACCGAAGGACTTGCATCCTTTCCGCGAAATTCGCGGCCGGCATCATGCCATCGCGACGCCGGGCGACATCCTGTTTCACATCCGCGCCACGCGCATGGATCTGTGCTTCGAACTGGCAACGCAGATCATGGCTCGGCTCGGCGGCGCCGTCTCCCCGGTGGATGAAGTGCACGGCTTCACCTATTTCGATGACCGCGATCTGATCGGCTTCGTCGACGGCACGGAGAATCCCGTAGATCAGGCGGCGATCGACGCGGCCATCATCGGTGAGGAAGATGCGGCGTTTTCCGGCGGAAGCTACGTGATCGTGCAGAAGTACCTGCACGACCTGCAAGCGTGGAACAAGCTGCCTATCGAGGCCCAGGAGAAAATCATCGGCCGGACCAAGCTCGCCGACATCGATCTGGACGACGCCGTGAAACCGAGCTCTGCGCACAACGCCCTGACGACGATCGTGGAAAACGGCAAGCAGCTCGAGATTTTGCGCGACAACATGTCGTTCGGCGATGTGGGGAAGGGAGAGTTCGGCACCTACTTCATCGGCTATGCCCGGTCGCCGCAGAGGATTGAGCAGATGCTGGTCAACATGTTCGTTGGCCGGCCGCCGGGGAATTACGACCGGCTGCTGGATTTCAGCCGCGCGGTCACCGGCACGCTGTTTTTCGTGCCCTCGGCGACATTCCTGGAGAATGTTCCGAGCGACGAGCCCGCTTCGTCAGCCGGCGCTCCGCCGGCGGATGCGCGCGCCAGTGAGGCGTCGGCGTCGCGACAGCCGCCCGCCGACGGCTCGCTTGGCATCGGTTCATTGAAGGGAGCGCCGCCACATGAATAATCTTCATCGCGAGCTCGCCCCGATCTCCGGCAAGGCATGGGCCCAGATCGAGGAAGAGGCGTCGCGCACAGTGAAGCGCCATCTGGCGGCGCGGCGGGTCGTCGATGTCGAGGGGCCGAAAGGTCTGGACTTCTCCGCCGCCGGCACCGGCCACCTTCATCAGATCGCGACGCCGGGCGATGGGATAGAGGCCGCGCAACGCGACGTGAAGGCGCTCGTGGAGCTGCGCGTTCCTTTCGAGCTGGCGCGCCACGCGATCGACGACGTCGAGCGCGGCGCGGAGGATTCGGACTGGGAGCCGCTGAAAGAAGCGGCGCGCAAAATCGCCTTCGCCGAAGATCGCGCCGTGTTCGACGGCTACGCCCCGGCCGGCATTCAGGGCGTTCGTCAGGGCACCAGCAACCCGGTCTTGACGCTCCCGGCGGAGGTCGCGGCTTATCCGGACGCGGTCGCGCGGGCGGTAAGCCAGCTGCGCCTTGCCGGGGTCAACGGGCCCTACGCTCTCCTGCTGGGATCGGACGCGTACACCGCCGTCGGCGGCGCCAGCCATGACGGGTACCCGGTCCTGAAGCACATCCAGAAGCTCGTCGATGAAGAGATCGTCTGGGCTCCGGCGATCGCGGGCGGCATGGTGGTGACGAAGCGCGGCGGCGATTTCGCGCTGCACATCGGCCAGGACATCTCCATCGGCTATCTGAGCCACAGCGACGCCGCGGTTCGGCTCTACCTTCAGGAGACCTTCACCTTCCTGATGCTGACGGCGGAGGCTTCCGTCGCGCTCGCGCCTGCCGGCAAGAAGGGCAAGTAGCGCAAGGAGGGATTGTCGGCTCAGCCGGAAAGCCGCCGCAGCGCTCTCCCCTTGTGCAAGGCAATGTGATCCGTCTTGTCGCTTTTGATCTCATATTGCGGATCATCTTTGCTCGCGTGATGCACGTAGCCTTTGTAGTCGATGTCGCGCGTATGGACGCGCAGGATCCGGCCGCTGACCCGGCCGGCCTCGGAATTCCAGGATACGTGATCGCCGACTTTGAATGTCTCTGCCATGGCATCCTCCGCAAAGCCGCTCGGAACGCATTACCGTCGAACCGCGTGATTGACGGTGCCGCCGAATTCCTGGGCGGCGAAGGGCAGGGTGGTCTCGCCGTTGAGCTCCGCGAGCCGCGCCAGGAGCCATGGCTCCGGTTGCCCGAAGCTGAGCCGCCGGACGGCGACGGGCGAGGATTTGAGCTGCGGCTGATGGCTGACCGGGTCGCGCGCGTACCAGGTGTGCTGGTTTGCGGATTGCGAGCCGTGGCCGTAATGGAACGGCACGAAGACCTCACCGGGCCGGACGGTGTCGACCACCATCGCCACGCCTTCCCACCGGCCGTTCGGCGAGGTGATCTCGATGAGGTCGCCGAGTCCGATCCCGAGCCGGGCCGCATCGCCGGGATGAATCTCGACATAGGGATGCGGCGCGCGTTCATTGAGCGCCGCCGACCGGCCGGTCTTGGTGCGGGTGTGGAAGTGATAGACCACGCGCCCGGTGATGAGCACGAAGGGATAAGCCTCCGACGTCGGGTTGGGCTGCCTGCGCCATGCGACCGGTTTCAGGAACGCCCTGCCTTTGGGATCAATCCGCTCGTAGTCGCTGCGGGTGTGCGTGTTGCCGGTCAGGAAATCGGCACCGTAGCTTTCGCACGCGTCGATGCCGGTCCAGAATTGGAAGTCCTCGTAGAGCCGCTCGGTGCCGCGCGGGTGCGCTTCGTTGCAGGGCCAGCGGACCGCGCCCATCTCGAGGATCAACTCATAGCTCATGCCGGAATAGTCGCAGGGCCGGCCTTTCGACACCTTGCGCCATTCTTCGAACGCGTCCCGCGGCTCCTTGAACGGGATCAGCGGTGCGCCGTCGCGATCCCTGAACCCCAGCCGGTTGGCGACCTCGACGAAGATGTCGAAATCGCTCCGCGCGTCGCCCGGCGGATCGACGGCCTTCAGCAGGAGATTGACGCTCCGGTCCGCGTTGGTGACGCATCCCGACTTCTCGCCCCACATCGCCGCCGGGAAATAGATGTCCGCCAGATCCACCGTCTCGGCATCGAGGAACGGGTCCTGCACCACCAGGAAGAGGCGACGCAGGATCCGCTCGCTGCGGTTCTGGTCGGGCAGGCTGACCAGCGGGTTGGTGCCGACCACCCACATGAACTCGATCTCGCCGCGCTCGGCGATCTCCATCATCGACAGGATGTCTTTCGGCACCTCGGGATGAAACGCGTCGAAGTCGAGGTTCCAATGCGCGCACAATTCGCGCATCTGTATTTCGCTGTGGGGATTGCGATAACCGGGATAGGAGCCGCCCGCGCCAGCCTCGCGGTTGCACATCGCGGCGGGCTGGCCCGCCATCAGCAAGGGACCCGCACCGGGCTTGCCGATGGCCCCCACCAGCAGGTGCACCGTGTTCACCAGCGAGGATGAGGCGGTGGCTTCGACGCTCTGGTAGAAGCCCTGCAGCACCGTCGAGACCATGCGCGGCGTGGTGGCGATCCACTCGGCCGCGGTTTCGAGCGCTTGCCGGGGAATGCCGCAGATCTCGGCAACGCGCTCGGGCGGATAGGCGCTGGTGACCGTCTCGAGCTGCCCGAAGCCGACCGTGTGCTGCGCGACGAATTCGCGGTTCACGCCGCCGCGCGCGATCAGCAGGTGAATGATGCCGTTCATCAGCGCGACATTCGTCCCGGCGCGCAATTGGAGGTGCAGGTCCGCGCCCTGCCGCACTGTCGGCGTGCGGCGCGGATCGGCGACGATGATCCGCCCGCCATTCTTCTGCTTCGCCGCCAGCATGCGCTCCCACAGCACGGTCTGCGCCTCGGCGACGTTGTGGCCGTAGAGGCAGAGCAGGTCGGCCTGATCCACATCGACATAGGACGCGACCGGACCGTCCACGCCGAAATTGGCCATGAGGCCGGTAGCGGAGGTCGCAGTGCATAAGCGGGTGTTGCCGTCGATGTTGGAGGATTGCAGCCCACCCCGCCACAGTTTGCCCAGCGTGTAGAACTCTTCGATCGTGAGCTGCCCGGAGTTGTAGCAGGCCAGGTTCTCGTGGCCCTGCCGCCAGGCGGCTCTGAATCTGTCGACGAAGAAGTCCATGGCTTCCGCCCAGCTCACCGGCTGCAGCGGCGCGCCCTTTGTCCGGCGAAGCATGGGCGTGGTGCCGCGACGCTTCGCGTTGTTGGCCACCCAGCCATGCTCGCCCTTCGGACCAAGGTGGCCGAAATTGACCGGATGATCGCCGGCGCCGCGGACGCCGACGATCCGGCCGTCCTTCACGGCGATATCGAGACCGCAGCCGTTCGAGCACAAAATGCAGGCCGAATGCACCCAGGCATCTGGTTCACCTTGAATGCCGAGATTGGTGTCGATTCTGGGCTGCATGTGAGTCTCCCGTCGGTTCGCAGGCCGAAGCTTGTTGCGCGCCGAGCGCTGCCCGCGCCGCATTCCGGATCCCCGCGCCAGCCTTTATACTTATCGCATTGGAGCGGCAGGTCGAGGGAGGCGAGGGATGCGCGAAATCCCGCTGGGCGCAACGGGCAGCTTCGTTCTCACGGTCGCGCGCGAGCATCTGGCGAACCAGTTCAAGGATGCGATCCTGCCGCCGGTGCTGGCAACCCCGATGATGATCCTGATGATGGAGAATGCGGCGCTCAACGCCATCCGTCCCTATCTCGAGCCGGGAGAGAGCGCGGTCGGCAGCGCCATCGACATACGCCATCTTGCCGCGACGCCGGTCGGGCACCGTGTGACCGCGACCGCCGAGGTAACCAAAGTGATCGGGCGGCGGATCGAATTTGCCGTCGGCGCGCGTGACGAGACCGAGGAAATCGGCAAGGGCACCCACGAGCGTACCGTGATCGATGTCGGACGCCTGATGCAGCGCCTTGACGCCAAGGCGAAGGCGGAATGACCCCCAGGGATCGGGTCCCACGGCCTAGTCTTGCGAGCGCTGTCGTCGTTCTCTCCGGCGGTCACGGTGCCTAGGTCGATGGTCGCCAGTCCCATCGTGTGGGTTCTGAGCGGGCTCCTGCTGACCCTGATCTCGGCTCCCGCCTTTGCGGCTCCGGTGCGCATTGAAATCCAGGGCGTCGTGAAATCCGCCGGCACGATCCACATCGCGCTGTTTCATGACGCAAAAAGCTGGGACAGCGAGGATGCCGACTCCACGGTTCAAGTTCCTGCGCTGCCTGGAACGACGGTCGCGCTGCTGGATCTGCCGCCGGGCGACTACGCGTTTTTCATCTACGATGACGTCAACGGCAACGGCAAACTCGACAAAACCTGGGTCGGATTTCCCGATGAACCCTACGCCTTCAGCAACAACTTCAGGCTACAGTTTTCCAAGCCAAGTTTTCGAGATTTGAAATTCACCGTTTCCGCGCAGGGCGCAATCCAGGTCATTCAACTGGTTGAACCGTAAGTCGGGCTCGGGCTCTTAAATTCGAGCTGAGGCTCTATCCAGGTTGCTGCCGGCGGAAAGGCTAGCTTGAGCGCCGAGTTTCACGCAGGAGACGATCCCGGTGCTCTACTGCCAAGCTGAGGGTGCGGCGGAAGCTGTCGAGTAGCAGGCAGCCAATCCTCACTCCTTCCACATCGCCCATCCCATCCAGCCCGCGCACTATCTTCTCCTGCAGCGCCACTATCCTGCTGAAAGCGGCGACGTGACGTTCGGCGATCTCTAGCCGCGTCTCAGGCATCGCCAGTCACACCAGCACCTCTAGAACGCGATACCGCGCAGAAGTCCTAATCAGACGAGGTTCGACTCGGCCCGAGTGGCTTCGTGAAGTAGCCGCAACAGCCGATCGACCGCAATTCGGTGCGAGTGTTGGACAGTGGATAGGTGCCCGCGGCCGAATTCCGCACCCTCGACGTCGCCGAGATCTTCCATAACGTTGAGCAGGGAAGCCGCTCGCAGGACCGCTCTCTCGAAAAGCGCCACGTGGCGCATCGAGACGACGATCGAGGCTGCGGAGCGCTGGGCGTATCTGAAGGAAACCATCTCAGATGTGGCGGAATGACGCGGCTTTCCTGGTCTACGCGATGCATCAAAGCCATAAAGGCGCGCGCAGACAAAGTGGCGTGGTTGATGTTGGGAAACGGTCGCAAACCGCGCGCGTAACACGGGCGTTTGATTTCCTTTGATTAAATGTGAGCTGCGGAGAGGGGCGCCCTTGACGCGTCGCCGGCTAAGCTTCAACTCCTCGCGTCGGGGGACATCAGCAGCCGGAGGCCGCTATGCCCGACATCGACCCTCTCTCCTTCGCCATTGCCTACGCGCTAACGCACAAGACTGGCGGCGCCCTCAAGAGGGCTGTCCGCTCCTTGCCTGACGACGATCTCGACCGTGCGGCGCAGATTGTCGCCGACCATCTGAGATCTTCCGGCTGGCGCCATGTGCCCGTGGCGATCGCGACGGGCGATCAGTTTCCCGGTGCGAGCCCACCGCGCCAGCCCTGATCTCCTGCGCCATCCTGTCGGCGGCGCGCAGCACGGTGCCCAGCGCCGCCGGCGTGGCCGCATAGCGCGCGCAGCTCCTCGAATCGCCGCTGCCAAGCGCGATCGCCGCGGCACCGCTCGCAGAGGCCACGCAACGCAAGCCGCGCGACCAGCTCCTCGCGCTCGGAAAGGGACGCGAGCAATTGGAGCAGCTCGGGGTCGTAGAGCGAGGCCAATTTCAGCGACAGCGTGCCGCGATCGCGTAGATTCCGCGCACCAGCGCCTCGGCCTCGACCATCGGCTCCGGCCCGAGCGCCTCGTCATTGGCGACGGCGCCCGGCGGCGCGCATTCCTCGCCGGCAGCACGGATCACAGAGAGCGCAGCCCAGAGCTGGGCGCGTGGGTTTTCTGGCATGCGCCCGATATGGGCATCGGCCTGCCAGCGCACTAGGTTGCGCCGCGGGTGCGGCGGGCACTCGCGGGTAACTCTGGCCCTACCGGCTGCCAGGCACCCGGCGCTCTGGGCCGAAGGAGAAAAGCCCCGCCCGGTGAGGGCGGGGCGAGCATGACTGTCCCAGCATTGATCCCGACGAGGGTTCAGACGGCCGAGACACCGTAGTAATCGCGGATCTGTTTGCTCCATTGCGGGTCCGCCATGTCCGGCGGATTGTTCGCGTCGAAGCTGGGAGCCCCTTTCAGCCGATCTTCCGGAATGTCCACTGCGTAGGCATCGTGAGTCGTGTCGTATTTCAATACTTCCCACGGCAGAGCGAACAGCTTACCGCCCAGCCCCAAAACGCTCCCATACTTCAACACGGCGTAGGCCACATTTCCGGTGATCTTGTCGATCATGATCTCGGAAATGTGCCCCAGATCATCCCCCTTACGATTGACCACCGCGGTTCCCTCGACCTTATCGGCCGAGATCAACCGACCTTTCTCGCCTGATATGGCCATGCTGCGGCCCTCCATCATCTTGCTATTTCGCGAACGGCCGAGGGCAGTTGTCGTGCGCGGCGGTCACCTGCGATTGCCTGGCGAGGCCGGGATTCATCAATCATTCCAAAAGCGAGCCCGCAAAAGAAAAAGCCCCGCCGAAGCGGGGCCAGTTTTTGCACTCTTGGGGACTAACGCCGGCCCCGAGCGGCCAGTTCTCTGCCGCCGTCGCTGCGGATCAAGGAACATGCTTCGGGACCAGACACAGCGCCAGGGCGCTCAGGCGTAGCCGCCGCAAGATAGTTAGCTTGGCCCCGACCTCAGCAACCCGGCCATCCGGTTGAGACGCGCCTCGAGATTGTTCGCGAGCTTGTCGTAGTTCTCGGCCACCTCAAGGAGCGTCTTCCTGGATTCGCGATTGCCGAAACCATCGGCGAGCCTCCGGACCGCTTCAGCCCGTGACCGCCAGCGCCGAACGTCGTCCCAAGATTCCATGGCCGGCATGCGCCTCCACGCCACCGGAAATCGCGATGGTAGAATAGAGCTAGTCTTGATTTGGGACAATCTCGATTGGGACGGTTTCGACCGCTAGCCCGCTTCGCGGTCGGTCTCGGCGGCTTCCTGGCGCTCTCTCTGCGCGGCGTCCCGGTCCATCTCGTGCGCCATGACCAAAAGGCGGTCGCGCATTGCCTCAGACCGCGTAGTCAGCGCGAGACGGCGGCACTGTTCGGCGTATTGGCGCAGCGTAGGCATTGGGTTGGTCCAAAGTATACCAGCCACAACGAACGGCTCAACCGCCCCAAAAGTTGCATACGACTAACTCGGCCGAAGCTTGCTACCGAACTCAGTAGCCCGCCACAGGGCTAACGAAAAGCCGCCCGGCTGGGGAAAGCCGGGCGGTAGATCGGTGATGTTGCCGTTGCGGTTCCTGTCTCTGGGGGAGAGGAGAACCATAGGGACAACACACCGCTTTCGGTGAGCGTTCCGATACGCTCACGCGAAGCTAAGCCGATCGTGTTGTGAGCTGCCGCGAGCGCAGAAGCTGGGAACTGCGATGCGCAACCGTATTGAGCGTTGAAGCGCGTCGGGGGCGTCAGCATAAGGCGAACGAGTAATGCGCGTTACCGTACGCTCACGGGCCTTGATCGTTGTCGGGTTCCTTGCATTTCTGGTCGCGCTCCTCATCGTTGTGCTTACCCTCCCGGTCCACCAGACGCGGAAAACTGATACCGCAGCCCGGGGCATTCAGACTCACGAAGTAGACCCGCACCCCAGCATGGGCCCCGTTCCTCCACCAGCGGCGGTTCCGCCAGCGGCAAAGTCATCGCGATAGGGCGCCGCCTTTGGCCTGAGCGCGGCCAAAATGTCACACCAGATCAGAATGTTGCGCGCTCCTTTTCCGATTCACGACTCGACGACCAGCATCATTGGATGCTCGAAAGGCAACCTATGAGGAGGATGCGGTGTCGGCGGACCTTGGGTGGCGCATTGCGATGCTCGGCGCCGTGTTCCTTATCGATTTGGTGGTGTTCATGGGACTCTGCCGCGAAGAGCTGCGCGACTGGCACCGGGCTCGAGACAACGCGCCAACTGACGAGGCCGCGACAGCGCTGCCGGAGGCGAGCTTACCGTCACTGCCGCGCGTCGGTCACAACACGCTCCGGCAGGTCAGCGGCTAGGGCTGGGCTCGAGGATGAAGCGCGCCCATCTAAGCCGCTCATATGACGTGGAAAACGTAAAGCAGAATGATGATCGGAATGGGAATGCCAAGGAGCCAGAGAAGAATAGTGCGCATGCGATCACCTCATTCTCCGAGAGAACATTCGACGATAGAGGTGCCACGGCGGAAGCTCGGATCTGCTTCCCGAACGACGGCGCCGCGCCAACAATCGTCGAGGCCGGTAGGGTCATCGAGTCTCGCGCGCCGCAGTGATCCAGAGCAGTTTTAGCATAGTCCATGTCTCAAGGACGGTCTGATCGATCACCTCGATGTTGCCGCGTCTACTGTGCCGTATTCTCGTCGTTGACCGTCGCGGCTGGCGGCACGGATGAGCCATAGCCCTGGGTCGCGACACCCGTCGTGTTCAGCCCGAGTCTCTGCTCGGTCTGTCGGTCTAGCTGGCCGGTCTGTTGCAACCCGTACTTATCTTGGAACAGCAGTAGCGCCTGATGGGTCTTTGGTCCGTCGATGCCGTCAATTTTGCCCTTGTAAAGCCCTTCCGCGTTCAGTTTGTTTTGCGCTTGCATGATCTCGGTCTGCTGACGTTGGGCACTTTGCCCGTCAGACTTGTTCGCGTCGGCGCTGTTGGTAATTGCTCGCCCAGCATGCTGCATGTCCTGACCGGCGCCGGCCATCGTGTTGCACGCGCTGAGCATGCTCACGCCGCTAAGCAGCGTCAGAAGCAGGAAGAGCTTTCCCGAACAAGTTCCCATCTTCTTATCCCCGCATCCGCTCTCGACACGTAGACGAAACACTGGTGATTGAGGCGCCGTTCCGGCGCGCTGACGACTGCTTGGCTCCCAATGGACCGCGGGCCGCCGCTAAGTTACGTGATCACAATGTGATCAAGCTCGGTAGAATGTTCGCAGCTATGCTATGTGCGGTCGCTTGAGCTTGCCCTGGCGTGGTTACCAGGCCCCCAACAGCCGTGCCGATCACTGTTCCCGCTGCCGGGATGCCGATGACTCCTCAGGTGCCCCCGTTGCGCAAAGCCGAGCCGATCTTCTCGTCGATCTCACGGCCCATTTCTCGCGCCGCTGCTCTGGTCGCGATAGAACTGACGCAGCGCTACGGCGAGGTAGGCCCATTCCTCCAGCAAAAGCTCGACACTGACAGGCTTGCCCGTTTTCATGTCACCTCTTATGCGGCTTTAGCCACCGCCTTGCTGTCGATCGTGCCGCTCTGGTCCTCGATTCTAGGCTCGTTCTTCACGCTGCGAACTCGCGTGCTAATCGAGAATGCGCGCAACGCTCAGCCCAGGATAGCTCAGCATAGCCGCCCGGCTTTCTTCTCGCTCTTTCCGCCGAACCGCTGGGTTTGCATTCGGCATTTCCCGACCCGTCTCTGTTCCTCGGGCAGAGGGCTTCGGAGTGACCGCAATGCGTTTCGTCGTGGTATTCATAACATGCATGGTGAACCAACCCTGCGATGTCGTCTATCCTGCGCCGTATGAGGATTTCGCAACGCGCCCTGACTGCATGCAACTAGCGGACTTATTCGACATCCCTGCTTTTCAAAAACCCAATCGGAAAATTACCTGCATGGCTGCACCTCCTAGCGCGGGAACAATCTGGTCTAATCGCGCGGCTGGCATGCGGTCGTCCAACCGTTAAGCTGGACGCTCGCGGCGATCCCAGCCGCCGTCCCTTCGGCAGCGTCAAGTGCGGCTTCCAGTGCCGGCCTGCAAGCGTCCCCCCCATCAGGCGCGACGAAGCCACTCCGCAGCAACTCCTCGACTTAGAGGGGTAGTTGTTGCATGCAGACGAAGCCTGCTTTCATTATTCGCGATGATCGTGGAGCGGTCTCGTGGCTGAGGAAGATCGAGCCCGTCGCACTTGGGGTGACCGCGAGCAAGCCATGCGGTGCTTAAGCAAGGGCGAAGCACGCCGAGTGGCAGCGTCCATTAAGTTTAGTGGCGCTTGGACTATCGAGAGCGCATAGCTCACAACAGATCGCTTAGTTCGCCTCCGGTGAGCCGCCGGGTGCACCGCTTTGCGCTGATCTCGGGCGAGAAGAGTGAAGCGCGCGGCGAATGCCGCGCGCCCTCCAATTCTAGTCCCCGGTCAACGCGTGGCCAAGCACGCCGCCGCCAATCACGCCCGCGGCGGTCGCCGCCGTCTTGCCGCTGCCATGGCCAAACTGATTGCCGGCAAGACCCCCTGCACCGGCACCAACCAATGTGCCACACGCGCTTAGCATGAGTGCAAAACTCGCTACTAACAGAAAGCGCATAACGCAGTCTCCTAGTTGCTACGGTAAGGGAACGATGGCACGAGCGGGCACGCTCACCGCGCAACTAGCGGGGACGTTCAGCGCTGGTGTATCGCGATCTCAATCGAGGAAATCGCAGGACTTCGACGCAGGCATTTCATTGTTCTTCTGCCGGCTTCCTGACCTCTACAAGAGCACCATCCTCGGTAAAGACGAATTGGCAGAGATAGTCGCTGGCCCCTTTGGGAAAGATATCCACCACAAAGCCATCGTTACGCTGATCGAAGCCAAATCCGATGCCCGCGTCGATCAGCATACTGACCAGGTCCTTTATCGCGCTGGCGTACCCTGTCACTTGGGCGAACCGCGCCGAGTGGGAGCGTCCAAGATCGCTCACCGCTTTGGCCGTCGGTCTGACTTCGCTCTCCGGCGGGGTTGGGGACGCATGATTGATGAGTTGGAACTCTTCAATCGGGTCTCCATCGCATCGGCCATCTGCTCATAGGTCTCGGCGATCCTGACCATGGTGTCCTGGGTCACCGGCCCCGTGAATTCG
This sequence comes from Allostellaceae bacterium, assembly GCA_035553515.1. Classification (GTDB taxonomy): domain Bacteria; phylum Pseudomonadota; class Alphaproteobacteria; order ATCC43930; family CGMCC-115725; genus DAHUYF01. The sequence goes on from DATNDG010000147.1 coordinate 14,683, forward strand.
TCCGCCACAGCGCGTATCTCGGCGGCTCGCTTCCGAAGCAAGTCCACCTGCTCCCAACTCATCGACATGAGTACCCCCGCGACAGCCTAACGGCCATCCCAGAAGCTTGGTTCAAACCCATAGCTGCATTGAAGACGAGGGTATGCACTCGAAAACCAGCAGAACAGACCGATAAGACTATTTTGCCGAACCGGCATCCGCGCAACCTGAGCGGCTTCCTCCTGATCTCTTATCACTTGCAGATAACGGCGCGGCTCCGCGTTCGAATGGACTTCGGTCTTACAGGGTATTCAAGGATGTGCTCACCATGGCGACACGAGAGAATTGAAGGATTGATCTCAAAACAGCTCGCGCATATGCAGTGAAAGGATTCTGAGCCCTCTGCGTCGGGTTTCAATCGACAGTGCCCGCATCTCATATCGCGCTTCTGCTCCCATGATTCCAAGCGAGCTACCTTACAAGATCGTGTATCGGCACAAGCGGGCGGCCTTTCTTTCATCCATTCGAGAAAGCGCCGAGCATCGTGTACCTAGTCATCCGTCATAGGCCACGATCAGCCGTGGGCCGCCTTCCTCTTGCACTGCGTCTACGGCGGCCTCCAGTGCCGCCTCGAAATTCTCCTCCCTATCAGGCGTGAGGAAGCCGTTCAGCAGCAACTCCTCGACCGCATCCCCCATCTCATCGTCCGCATCAAGCTCTCGCGCAAGAGCGACAAGCTCCCCGTTCAAAGGCGCCAGATCATCTTGATGCGCTTCCGCCATCTCTAGCACCCGCTCGCCAAGTCGTACCATCCGGTCCAGCCACGCCATCGCCGACACAATCCTTGTTGATTGTTCCACCATGCCAGTCTCCTCCCCCTCGGCTCACTACCGTAACCGGAGCAGAAGTACTGTCACAGGAAATAAATCGAATTTCGTGTAAGCAATTGTGAGAGCCTACACTGGTGTGCGGCTCGAATATTCTTGGGCAATTTGGTATTCCGCCTGCTCAAGCAGCGCGATGGGGATAAGCGCAGGCCGCGTAGCCGCTCAGCCGGTCTTATCTTTCCTATTGGCGATCCGCCGAACCCTGGCTTCCTGCCAATGCCATGTAGCTCTCGGCAAGGCGCCGGTAGGATGCGCGTGATTTCGGAAACCGCATCGCGTTGGCGGCGACGCGCTACTCCTCTGCGCGCATGCGATGGCGCCGCGCCCGCTCAAGCAAATCATTGCTGTCTTCGCGGAGAAGACTGTCAGCCTCTCCGTCGCAATCCATCGCCCATTGCTGAAGCTGGAGGACTAGATCGGGGTCCCCGACCTGCTTCATCAGCGCACGGCATTGGCGCGCGCATTGGCGCGCGATCTCGCGATAAGAGCGGCTATCGCCCATGGCGGGACTTCCCCTCACAAGTTCTTTCAAGAGGAACATCCACGTCCCGCCCGTAGGCACACCTTCAGCGGTTTGGTTGCCGGAGGGAGGGCAGCACAATTGTATAGGCTGGTGCTCAAATCGTAGGGGTGTGGGGACAGGAGTTAGGGGTCAACCTGCCCGGTCAGCCGCATACGCTCGGCTTGTAGTGCTAACTGGTCATAGTTGTCGGCAATCTCGAAAAGGGTCTTCCTAGCGCGCAGGGTGTTGATCTGATCCGCCTGGGCGCGCGCCTCTTCGGCTCGCTCGCGCCAATAGGCGGCGTCATGTTCTAACGGCATCGAACCCTCCCCCCATGCTTCAGACTGTCCCGAGCGCCGCCGCATCTCTGCGCACTCGTCATGATCCTATCGGACCATATCGCAGAAGGTCAGGGGGTGTAAGCACCGCGGGAGCACACCTGCATGGGCATGCCCGCCACCAAGAACCTCTGGCGAACGGTAGCGCTATATCCGAGATCAATGGACCGTGCGGTTACCCGGTGCGTTGGGCTCGATGATGCAATCCTCCTCCAAGCGCAAATTCGCTGCCTTCTCGGCGCGTTCTTCTGCCTCCTGGTCGTCCACCCCGTGGAGCGGGCACTGCCAGTCACACAGGAATTGGCGGCCTCTCAATCCGGTTGTGCCTTGTCCGTTGTTATTTAGGTCAGGCGGACAGGTACAGCCTCGCGCAATCGCTTCGGGGCTACCTGGCTTCGGTTGATCCTCAAAGGTCATGTTGGTGAAACGCCTGCGCGTCGTCATAGGATGCGCGTACATTTGTCGCTGGGACAGACATGAAACGGATGAGCGCCGTGCTGAGACCTATTCAATTGCGCGAACCGCTACATCGCGCAGCCAGCATGGATTGCGAGCCGTGATCGCCAACTCCTCGCCTATCTCGCCAGCCTAAGTGAATCGGATGAATACATCTCGCGCACCGGCCTGCATTTCGTGCGTCGTGAGAAGACGCGGGCGAGCCTATGGCAGGGCGGCCGAGGAAGCGAGCCGAGATGGCGCGCTATCTTGCGGGGGATGCAGTCGCCGAAATAGCGACTGGCGGTTAAGCTTTCTCCGCTCGACCTCATGGCAATGGTGCTTCGCTATGCGCACGCCCAAGATCACGTCAGGGATGCCGTTCTAGAACGGCTCGAGGAGAGAGCGGTGGTCGAACATCCGCGCACCCGGACCGAGCAAAAGTCCTGACGCCGTTACCCACGAATTACACATTTCGGGAATCGGCGCACTCATCTCGCTCTGCATCGCGCCGCGCAAATTGCTGATTTCGCTTGGTGCCCCTGGAGGGACTTGAACCCCCACATCCTTGCGGATAACAGATTTTGAGTCTGCCGCGTCTACCATTCCGCCACAGGGGCTCCGCGCCCGCGTCACTATAACCGTGCGCCCGAGGGGGTCAACGCGCGGGGCGCGCTTGCGCGGCGGCGGCGCTCTCGGCTAGACCCGGCGCAGAGCAGCGGATCGGGGCCAGATGGCAGGGCGGTACTTCGAGGATTTCACCGTGGGCGAGGTGCTGATCCTCGGCCAGGTCACGGTGAGCGAGGCCGAGATCGTGGCGTATGCCCGGCAGTTCGATCCGCAGCCCTTTCACACCGATCCCGAGCGGGCGAAGACGAGCGTCTTCGGCGGGCTCATCGCCAGCGGCTGGCACACGGTCGCCCTCTATATGCGCCTCCTCGTCGACGGCTTCATCGGCAGCGTCGCCGAGAGCCAGGGCTCGCCCGGCGTCGACAAGATCGAATGGCTGAAACCTGTGCGCCCCGGCGACCGCCTCACCGGCCGCATGACCATCCTCGAGCTCATCCCGTCGAAGAGCCGGCCCGATCGCGGCACCATCCGCACCCTGGGCGAGATGGTGAATGAGCGCGGCGAGGTGGTGATGACCATGCGCGGCCTCGGCTTCTTCGGCCGCCGCCCGCGATGAGGAGAGCCCCGCGTCCATGATCGAGCACCTGATCGCGCTCGTCGCATCCTTCGTCATCGCCACCATCTCGAGCCTCGGCTATGCCGGCGTGCTGTTGCTGATGGCGATCGAATCCGCCTGCATCCCGCTGCCCTCCGAGGTGATCATGCCCTTCGCGGGTTATCTCGCCTGGACCGGGCGCTTCAACCTGGCGCTGGTGGCGACCGCCGGCGCGCTCGGCTGCAATCTGGGCTCCGCCATCGCCTATGGCGTCGGATATTTCGGCGGCCGGCCGCTGGTCGAGCGCTATGGCCGCTTCCTGCTGATGAGCCAGCACGATCTCGATCTCGTCGATCGCTTCTTCGGGCGCTTCGGCGGGCTTGCCGTCTTCATCGGCCGGCTGCTGCCGGTGGTGCGCACCTTCATCGCGCTGCCCGCCGGCGTCGCGCGCATGCCGCAAGGCCGCTTCCATCTCTACACCTTCCTGGGCTCCTGGCCCTGGTGCTACGTGCTCGCCTTCGTGGGATACCGGCTCGGCGACGCCTGGGACCGCGACCCGCGCCTCAAGGCGGTCTTCCACGAATTCCACCTCGTCATCGTCGCGCTCTTCGTGCTGGCGCTCGTCTGGTATGTCTGGCGCCATTGGAAGAACCGCCTGCCGGCGCGCGCCGAGCGATGAGCGATCGGCGCCTGCTGCCGCTCCTCCTCTTCATCGCCAGCGCCGCGGTGCTGGCCGCGGTCTGGGCGTCGCAGATCTGGGGGCATCTCGTGCCCTGCGAGCTCTGCCTTTATGAGCGCTGGCCCTATTACGCCGTGCTGGTGCTGAGCGCGGCAGCGCTCATCTCCGGCCGGAGCGGCGTCGCCAAAGCGGCGCTGGCGCTGGCGGCACTGATCTTCCTCGCCGGCGCGGCACTCGCCTTCTATCATGTGGGGGTCGAGCGGCACTGGTTCGCGGGGCCCACCGCCTGCACCGGCTCCGGCGCGGCGGATAGCCTCGAGGAATTCCGCCGGCGCCTGCTGGCGCAGCAGCCGGTCGCCTGCGATCAGGCGCAGTGGTCGCTTTTCGGCGTGACGCTGGCCGGCTGGAATGTGGTCGCCTCGCTGGTGCTGGCGCTCTTCTCAATCTGGGCGCTGCGCCGGCTGTATTGGAGAAGGGGCTGATGACCGAGAAGCTGCACCGGCTCCCCGGCGATCCCTCGCCCGAGGAGCTCGTCCATCGCATGATCCGCGTCGATCATGCCGGCGAATATGGCGCCAGGCGCATCTATGAGGGGCAGCTCGCCGTGCTCGGCCACGGCCGAGCCGCGCCGGCGCTCCGCCGCATGGCCGAGCAGGAGCAGCGCCATCTCGCCGCCTTCGAGAAGCTCGTCTCGTCGCGCCGCGTGCGGCCGACCGCGCTCTCGCCGCTCTGGCATGCCGCGGGCTTCGCGCTGGGCGCCGCCACCGCGCTCTTGGGCGAGCGCGCCGCCATGGCCTGCACGGTCGCAGTCGAGGAAGTGATCGACGAGCATTACCGCCGCCAGAGCGAGGCGCTCGGCGAGGCCGAGCCCGAGCTCAAAGCCGCGATCGACGAGTTCCGCCGCGACGAGCTCGAGCATCGCGACGTGGCGCTCGCCCATGGCGCCGAAGACGCGCCCGCCTATACGGCGCTGACCACCGCCATCAAATCCTGCTCCCGCCTCGCCATCTGGCTCTCAACAAGAATTTAGTGCTGGAGTAAGCGCCGTCGCGCAGAGCTGCACGCCCATCCCGCGTCCTTCGACAGGCTCAGGATGAGGGCGGTTCTTCGTGGCCCCTGCCAAGTCCTTCTCCGCCCTTCAGGGCGGAGAATGAGGTGGGTGGCGGCCACAGATACGATTTCGACCACAGCGCACCTCACCCTCCCTCTCCCCGCTTCGCGCGGAGAGGGGCGAGTGCTCTGCGTTTCTTCCTAAGCCGCCAGCTTCGGCTCCGCGGCGATGACCTCGACGATGTCGGAGATGATGGCGGTGAGATCGTAGTCCTTGGGCGTGTAGACGCGGGCGACGCCGAGGCGCTTCAGCGCGGCCTCGTCCTCGGCCGGGATGATGCCGCCCACCACCACCGGCACATGGCCGAGCCCCTGGTCCTGCAACCCCGCCACGACCTCGCTCACCAGCGGCACATGGCTGCCGGAGAGGATCGAGAGCCCGACCACATGCACGCCCTCTTCGAGCGCGGCGTTGACGATCTGCGCCGGCGTCAGGCGGATGCCCTCATAGACCACCTCGAAGCCGGCATCGCGCGCTTTGAGCGCCACCTGCTCGGCGCCGCTCGAATGCCCGTCGAGGCCGGGCTTGCCGACCAGCATCTTGAGCCGGCGGCCGAGCCGCTCGGAGACTTCGCCGACGCGCTGGCGGAGCGCGCCGAGCTCGCTCTTGCCGCGCGCGGCCGCGGCTTGGCCGATGCCGGTCGGCGCACGGTATTCGCCGAAGACGCGGCGCAGCGCCTTCGCCCATTCGCCGGTGGTGATGCCGGCGCGGGCGCAGTCGATCGAGGCCGGCATGATGTTGGCGCTCTCGGCGGCGGCGCGCGAGAGTGCCTCGAGCGCGCCCTTTGCCGCCGCCGGCTCGCGCGATCCCCGCCAGGCGGCGAGCCGGCGCACCTGCTCGGCCTCGGCCGAGGCGTCGGGCTGGAGGAATCCGGCTTCGCCGCTCGCCAGCAGCGGCGAGGGCGCGCTCTCGGTGTAGCGGTTGACGCCGACGACGACCTGCTCGCCGCGCTCGATCGCCGCCAGCCGCCGCGCATTCGATTCGACGAGGCGCTGCTTCATGTAGCCGCTCTCGACCGCCGCCACCGCACCGCCCAGCCGCCTGACGCGCTCGAGCTCGGCCAGGATCTCGGCTTTGAGCGCATCCACTTTCCGCTCGATCTCCGGCGCGCCGTCGAAGATGTCGCCATGGTCGAGGAGATCGGTCTCATAGGCGAGGATCTGCTGCAGCCGCAGGCTCCATTGCTGGTCCCAGGGGCGCGGCAAGCCCAGCGCCTCGTTCCACGCCGGCAGCTGCACGGCGCGGGCGCGCGCGCTCTTCGAGAGCACCACCGCCAGCATCTCGATCAGGATGCGGTAGACGTTGTTCTCGGGCTGCTGCTCGGTGAGGCCCAGCGAGTTCACCTGCACGCCGTAACGAAAGCGGCGATATTTCTCCTCGGCAACGCCGTAGCGTGTCCGCGTCAGCTCGTCCCAGAGCTCGGCAAAGGCCCGCATCTTGCACATCTCGGTGATGAAGCGGATGCCGGCATTGACGAAGAAGCTCAGGCGGCCGATCACCTGCGGCAGATCCTGCGCCGGCACCTGGCCCGACGCCTTGACCGCATCGAGCACCGCCTCGGCCGTCGCCAGCGCATAGGCCACCTCCTGCACCGGCGTCGCCCCCGCCTCCTGCAAGTGGTAGGAGCAGACATTCATCGGGTTCCACCTGGGAAGCTCGCGATAGGTGAAGGCGATGACGTCGGCGGTGAGCTTCAGGCTCGGCGCCGGCGGGAAGATGTAGGTGCCGCGCGAGAGATATTCCTTGATGACGTCGTTCTGCGTCGTGCCGGCGAGCTCGCGCCGCGCCGCGCCCTGCGCCTCCGCTGCGGCGATATAGAGCGACAAGAGCCAGGGCGCGGTGGCGTTGATGGTCATCGAGGTATTCATCCGCTGCAGCGGGATGCCCTCGAAGAGTGCCTGCATGTCGCCCAGATGCGCGATCGGCACGCCGACCTTGCCGACCTCGCCCTTGGCGAGCGGGTGGTCGCTGTCATAGCCGGTCTGGGTCGGGAGATCGAAGGCGACCGAGAGCCCGGTCTGGCCGCGCGCCAGATTGGTGCGATAGAGCGCGTTCGACGCTACCGCCGAGGAATGGCCGGAATAGGTCCGGATGAGCCAGGGCTCGTCGCGCTTCACCTGATCGCTCACCACCGCTCTCCTTCCTCCGCCCGCCCCTGTTTACACCGTCTCTGCTGCGGCGCAACAGGAATGCTGCGCGCGCAAAGGCGGCACGGTCGCCTAACGCAGCGCTAACATTGCGTGTGGCCTCGCGTCACCCGGAAGGAGCAAGATAGAAATAATATGTCCTGTCAATGTAAAAATTTGATACAAAGGACTCTTTGTGCATTGCAGCACGATGACGATCCGCTTAGACCATCGTTTACGTCGATGCTGCGCCGCACGCAAAGCGGCTCCTGAGGGAGTGCAGTCAGTCATGAGCGAACCTGCCCAGATCATTGCCTTCGAGCCGGCGCAACCTGCCGGAAGGCCGGTCAAGGATCTCTACGAGATCGGCGAGATCCCGCCGCTCGGCCATGTGCCGCGGCGCATGTATGCCTGGGCGATCCGCCGCGAGCGGCACGGACCGCCCGATGAGGCGATGCAGGTCGAGGTGGTGCCGACGCCGGAGCTCGCGCCCGACGAGGTGCTGGTGATGGTGATGGCGGCGGGGGTCAACTACAACGGCGTCTGGGCGGCACTCGGCCAGCCGATCTCGCCCTTCGACGTGCACAAGGCGCAATACCACGTCGCCGGCTCCGACGCCGCGGGCGTGGTCTGGGCGGTCGGCTCGAAGGTGAAGCGCTGGAAGATTGGCGACGAGGTCGTCGTCCATTGCAACCAGGATGACGGCGACGACGAGGAGTGCAATGGCGGCGATCCCATGTTCTCGCCGTCGCAGCGCATCTGGGGCTACGAGACGCCCGACGGCTCCTTCGCCCAATTCGCCCGCGTCCAAGGCCGCCAGCTCATGGAGCGGCCGAAGCATCTCACTTGGGAGGAGAGCGGCTGCTATGTGCTGACGCTCGCCACCGCCTACCGCATGCTGTTCGGCCATCGCCCGCATGTGCTGCGGCCGGGGCAGAACGTGCTGGTCTGGGGCGCGGCCGGCGGGCTCGGCTCGATGGCGATCCAGCTCATCGCCACCGCCGGCGCCAACGCGATCGCCATCATCTCCGACGACGAGAAGCGCGACTTCGTCATGTCGCTCGGCGCCAAGGGGGTCATCAACCGCAAGAAATTCGATTGCTGGGGGAGGCTCCCCGACGTCAACAGCGCCGGCGGCTATGGCGACTACATGAAGAAGGTGCGCGCCTTCGGCAAGGCGATCTGGGACATCACCGGCAAGGGCAACGACGTCGATTTCGTCTTCGAGCATCCGGGCGAGCAGACCTTCCCGGTCTCCTGCTTCGTGGTGAAGCGCGGCGGCATGGTCGTCTTCTGCGCCGGCACCACCGGCTACAACATCAGCTTCGATGCGCGCTTCGTCTGGATGCGACAGAAGCGCATCCAGGGCAGCCATTTCGCCAACCTGCTGCAGGCGAGCCAGGCGAACAACCTCGTCGTGCAGCGGCGCATCGATCCCTGCATGTCCGAGGTCTTCGCCTGGAGCGACATCCCGCGCGCGCATATCAAGATGTGGCGCAACGAGCACAAGCCCGGCAACATGGCCGTCCTCGTCCAAGCTAAGCGCCCAGGCCTGCGCGGCCTCGAAGAGGCCGCCGGCGCTTAGTCGAACGCGTCACGATTCATCTCCCTCTCCGCCCTTGGGGGCGGAGAGGGCAGGGTGAGGTGGGGGACGCTTCGCGGCCGCCCACCTCATCCTAAATCCTTCTCCGCCCCCTGGGCGGAGAAGGACTTCTAAGGGAACTCAACCTCATGGCTCTAACGGCAAGCACTGCGGCAGCGACCGGTGGCCCGCTGCTCCCCGATCTCCTGCCGCTCGCCGGGCGTGCGCTCGATGCGGCGGATGCGCTGGTGGCGGCGGCAAAGCGCAGGCTGCTGGCCGAGCTCGCGCCGGGCGGCGCCATCGATCCGGCGCTGCTCGAGCAGCGGCAGTTCGCGGCGCATGGCTATGCCTGGATGGCGACTTATGTCGAGGCGCTGCGGCGGCTCCTGCTCTGGGCCGAGCGGCTGGAGGACCAGGGCGAGCTGCGCGAGCTCGAGGCGCTCACCCTGCAGATGGGCTTCGGCGAATATCTGGGGCAGCTGCAGGGCGGCATCGCGCTGAGCCAGGGCGAGGTGGTGCGGCCGCACGATCTGGGCCTCGGCGAGGCCGAGCTCGAGGCCTTCCGCCGGCCCGAGGTGATGACGCTCATCCGCGGCGGCAACAGCGAGGGTGCGCGTGCGCGGCTGGCCGCCCTCATCGCGCCGGCGCTCGAGAGCGGCGATTTCGGCCGGCTCGCGCTCGGCGAGGAGGCGCTCGACATGGTGCGCGACCAATTCCGCCGCTTCGGCGCCGAGCGGGTCGAGCCCTTCGCCCATGACTGGCATCTGAAGGACGAGCTCATCCCGCTGCCGGTCGTCGAGGAGATGAGCGGCCTCGGCGTCTTCGGCCTCACCGTGCCGGAGGAGTTCGGCGGGCTCGGCCTCGGCAAGCTCGCGATGTGCACCGTCTCGGAGGAGCTGTCGCGGGCCTATATCGGCGTCGGCTCGCTCGGCACCCGCTCGGAAATCGCCGCCGAGCTCATCCGTCTTGGCGGCACCCCGGCGCAGAAGGCGAAATACCTGCCGCGCATCGCCTCGGGCGCGATCCTGCCGACCGCGGTCTTCACCGAGCCCAATACCGGCTCCGATCTCGGCTCGCTCAGGACGCGCGCCGTGCGCGAGGGCAATCTCTACAAGGTCTTCGGCGCCAAGACCTGGATCACCCATGCGGCGCGCACCGATCTCATGACGCTGCTGGTGCGCACCGATCCCAAGACCAGCGACTATCGCGGCCTCAGCATGTTCCTTGCCGAGAAGCCGCGCGGCAGCGAAAGCGATCCCTTCCCGGCGCCGGGCATGAGCGGCGGCGAGATCCGCGTGCTGGGATATCGCGGCATGAAGGAATACGAGATCGGCTTCGACGGCTTCGCCGTGCCGGCGGAGAACCTGCTCGGCGGCATCGAGGGGCAGGGCTTCAAGCAGCTCATGGCGACCTTCGAGAGCGCCCGCATCCAGACCGCGTCGCGCGCCATCGGCGTCGCACAGAACGCGCTCGAGCTGGGGCTTCGCTATGCGCTCGAGCGCCGCCAGTTCGGCAAGCCGATCTATGCCTTCCCGCGCGTCTTCGGCAAGCTCGCCTGGATGGCGGTCGAGACCATGCTGGCGCGGCAATTGACCTATTTCGCGGCGCGCCAGAAGGACAGCGACCGGCGCTGCGACATCGAGGCCGGCATGGCGAAGCTGCTGGCGGCGCGCACCGCCTGGGCCAATGCCGACAACGCGCTCCAGATCCATGGCGGCAACGGCTACGCGCTCGAATACAAGATCAGCCGCGTGCTCTCGGACGCGCGCATCCTCAACATCTTCGAGGGCGCCGCCGAGATCCAGGCCCACGTCATCGCCCGCGGATTGCTCGCCGGCCGGAACTGATGCGCTGCAGGGAGCACCCTGAACCTGCAGTCGCCCGCCTCAAAAATCCCACAACTCGCTCACAGCCGTTCCCGCGTCGGTCGCATAGTCTCCGGGCCTGCGACCGCTTCTCGCGGGGGGAATGAGCGATGCCGCTGGGTTCTGATGCGATATGGCAGGAAGAGTGGCAAGCGCTGCTGCGCCGGCGCGATGCGGTGCTGGAGCGGTCGCGCGCGCTTCAGCACGAGATCCGCGAGGTGCTGCGCCGGCGCGAGGCGCTGCCCATGGACCTCCTGCGCTCGGCCGAGCGCACCGATGGCGAGCTGGCCGCCCTGAGGGCGCGGCTCAAGGAGTTCCTCGGCCGGATCGGCTGAGCAGTTCCGCCTTGCGGGGCGGTGGGTAAAAGGGCGATTCTGTCGGCCGGCGCCTCAACGAGAGAGCGGGCCTCCGCCCATGTCGGTACCGCCGGTCACGAACCTTGCCCTGCTGCTGGGGCTCTCCTTCTTCTTCGGCCTGGCCTTTGAGGACTTCTACCGGCGCGACGGCGAGGCGCGGCCGGGCGGCGTGCGCACCTTTCCCCTGCTGGCGATCAGCGGCGGGCTGCTCTACCTCATCGACACGACTTCCGCGCTGCCCTTCGTCGCCGGGCTCATCGCGCTCGCCGCCTGGCTCGTCGTCTATTACCGCGACCGCATGCGCAGCGTCGACGCGACCGGCGCACCCGATGTCGAGCTCATCGTGCCGGTGTGCAATCTGCTGGCCTATCTGCTCGGGCCGATCGCGCTGGGCGAGCCGCCCTGGGTCGGCGTCGGCGTCACCGTCGCCGCGGTTCTGCTGCTGGCCGGGCGCGAGCGGCTGCATCGCCTCGCGCGGCGGGTCGAGACGCGCGAGATCGTCATCGCCGGCCAGTTCCTGCTGCTCACCGGCCTCGTCCTGCCGCTGCTGCCGAACGAGCCGGTCACCACGCTCACCAGCATCACCCCCTACAAGGTCTGGCTCGCGCTCCTCGCCGTTTGCACCATCTCCTATGCGAGCTATCTGCTTCGGCGCTATGTCGCGCCGCCGGGCGGCGATCTCTGGGTGGCGGCGCTGGGCGGGCTCTATTCCTCGACCGCCACCACCGTGGTGCTGGCGCGGCGCGGCGCGGCCGATCCCGCGGCATTGCCGCGCGCCCAGGCCGGGATCATCCTCGCCACGGCGCTGATGTATCCGCGCGTGCTGGTGGTGATCGGCGTCTTCAATCCGAAGCTCGCGCTGGGCCTCGCGCCGCCGCTCCTCGCGCTTGCGCTGATCGGCCTGCTGCTCGCCTTCTGGCAATACCGCCGCGCCGGTGCGCCGCCGCGCGAGCTGGCGCCGGAGCAGGAGGCGCAGCGCAACCCGCTGGAGCTCAGCGCCGCGGCGCTCTTCGCCGTGCTCTTCGTCGTCATCTCGGTGGCCTCGAGCTGGGTGAAGAGCCGCTTCGGCGAGACCGGCATCGACGTGCTCGCCGCCATCGTCGGCATCACCGACATCGATCCCTTCGTGCTGAGCCTGGCGCAAGGTGTGGCCGCGCCGCTCTCGATTGCCGCCGCCGGCGCCGCGGTGCTCATCGCCACCGCCTCCAACAATCTGCTCAAGGCGGGCTATGCCGCGACCTTCGCCGGGTTGAGGCGAAGCCTCCCCGCGGTGGGCGCGTTGGTGGCGCTGGCGCTGGGCGGTATCCTGATTGCGCTCTGGCTCATCCTGAACGGAGCGTGAGGGGAGGGGAAGGGAGCATGGCGCACGGGACTCTCGGCAAGCACCATTACGAGCGGGCGCTGCTCAAGCTGCAGATCGAGCTGGTCAAGCTGCAGCGCGAGCTGATCGCCGGCCACGACCGCATCCTGGTGCTCCTCGAGGGCCGCGACGCCGCCGGCAAGGACGGCACCATCAAGCATATGATCGAGCATCTGAGCCCGCGCGAGACGCGGGTGGTGGCGCTGGGGCCGCCTTCCGATCGGGACCAGCACTCCTGGTACTTCCAGCGCTATGTCCGCTACCTGCCCACCGCGGGCGAGATGGTGCTGTTCAATCGCAGCTGGTACAACCGCGCCGGCGTCGAGCCGGTGATGGGCTTCTGCACCAAGAAAGAGACGCGCGAGTTCCTCGAGACGGTGCCGGCCTTCGAACGGATGCTGGTGCGCTCCGGCATCAGCCTCTTCAAATACTATCTCGACATCACCAAGAAAGAGCAGAAGGCGCGGCTCGCCGACCGCCGCCGCGATCCCTTGAAGCAATGGAAGCTGAGCCCGGTCGACGCCAAGGCGCACAAGCTCTGGGCGGAATACAGCGCGGCGCGCAACGCGATGTTCCGCGCGACCCACACCGAATTCGCGCCCTGGACGGTGATCCGCTCCGACGACAAGCACCGGGCGCGCCTCAATCTCATCCGCGACCTGCTGTCGCGCCTCGAGTATCGCGGCCGCAAGGCGGGCTTGCTGAAGCCCGACCGCGACGTCGTCTTCACCTACGATCCGCTGCTCATCGCCAACGGCACCATCGCGCGCTAGCTACGTTCTTCATGGCACAAAGAACCCACCTCATCCTGAGCGCGAGCGAAGCGAGCAGTCGAAGGACGCACCACCCTTCGTCCCAGCGAAATCCGGCGCGGCTGAGGGGTGCTGTGCTAGGATCGGACGTCGCTCATCGCGGCAGAGCGGCCGGGACTGCGTCAATGAGGGAGCGGAAAAATTTCCTCAACGATGTACATCGTTGAGGTAGTCGGAACTCAGAGGCCGAAGGGCACCAGCAGTCCGAAGGCGGCGAAGAGGCCGGCAGCGGCGTAGCGCGTCCAGCGCGGATCGAGCCAGCCCGCCGCGTAGCGGCCGAACAGCACCGTCGGAATGTCGACCGCCATCATGCCGATGGTCGAGCCCGCCACCACCGGCAGCACGGTTTGGTATTGCGCGGCGAGCGCCATGGTGGTGATCTGCGTCTTGTCGCCCATCTCGGCGAGGAAATAGGCGATCAGGGTGGCGAGGAAGGCGTTGCCGCTCGAGCGCGTCATCCGGCTCTCGTCGAGCCGGTCCGGCACCAGCATCCAGACCGCCATGAGGAGGAACGCCGCCGCCAGGCCCCAGCGCAGCAGGCCGGGGCTGATCGCCGCGGCGGCCATCTCGCCGACCGCGCCCGCGAGCAGGTGGTTGGCGATCGTCGCCGTCAGCATGCCCAGGATGATCGGCAGCGGCCGGGCGAAGCGCGAGGCGAGCAGCAGGGCCAGGATCTGCGTCTTGTCGCCGATTTCGGAAAGTGCGACGAGCAGGGCGGAAGTGAGGGCGGCGTGCATGGAGGCGACGCCACGGTAGCGGATATTCGTGCGCACGCAAGCTAAGATGGGAGAGGAAAGGAAAGAGGCATGCGGGTTCGCATCGTCGGCGCGCCGCCGCGCTACATCCAGGGTCCGGGCGTTCTGGCGCAGCTTGCGCCGCGCCTTGCCGAGTTCGGCCGCCGACCCTTCATCATCGCCGATCCTTCGGCGGGCGACGCGCTGCGCCAGGAGCTCGAGCAGCATCTCAAGGAGACGAGCGACCGCGTCATCTTCGGCCTCGCCAGCGGCGCCTGCACCGCGGCCGAAATCGCGCGCTTCGCCGAGACGGCCCGTACCCTCGAGGCCGATCTGCTCGCCGGCCTTGGCGGCGCGGCGGCGCTCGGCATCGCCAAGGGGGTATCGCTGACGGCACGCCTGCCGCTCATTGCCCTGCCGATCGCGCCCTGCTGCCACGCGGCGGTGAGCCGGGTGATCGATGTCGAGGCCGAGGGCGAAGCGCCGGCCGAGACGCGGCTCATGCCGCTGCCGCCCGACCTGGTGGTGGCCGACACCGCGGCCTTTGCCGCGGCGCCGGCGCGGCTCTTCATCGCCGGCATCGGCGATGCGATCGCGCGCAAATTCGAGATCGAGCAGGGTGCGGCCGCCGGCGCGCAGAACCTGCTCGGCGGCAGCGCGGGCCTGCTCGCCGCGGCGGCGGCCGACGGCGCTTATAGGGCGCTGCGCGAGGACGCGATCGCCGCACTGGCGCTGCGCACGCGGCGGAGCGGCGGCGAGGCGCTCGAGCGCGTGGTCGAGGCGATGCTGCTGCTGGGCGGCATCGCGCATGAGAGCGGCGGCCCCTCGATCGCGCATGGCCTGGCGCGCGGCTTCGCGGCGCTGCCCGCCTGCCGCACCGCGCTCCACGGCGAGCTCGTCGCCTTCGCTCTTCTCGCCCAGCTCGTCCTCGAAGAGCGCCCGGCCGATCTCCTCGCCGATCTCCGCGGCTTCTATCGCTCGCTGGGCCTGCCGACGCGGCTCGCCGAGCTCGGCATCGTCGCCGATGCCACCGCTGCCGCCGAGACCGCAGCGCGCCGTGCCGGCGAAGCTTGGCTCATCCCGCTCGACGCCAAGCGCCTCGCGCGCGCCATCCTCGATGCCGATGCGCTCGCGGCCCAATAATGCCCCATTTCCGCGCCAAATCTGACATTGGGCGCTCGCGGCATCGCTGAATAGAATCCAATCAGAACAACTCACCGGCGGAAGCCGGGTTGGCAAAAGGGAACGGGGGAAACGCTGATGCGCAAGCAGGTGCTGTGGCTGGTGCTGGTTGCAATCTGGGTCGCGCTCCTGCTTTCCGAAGGGCTACCGATCGGCGGTGTGCCGTGGCACCCCGCGCCGTCGATCGCGGCGAGCGCGCACGATGCAGCCGCGCCGGCAGGGCGCAGTGGCGTCGTGCGCGTCGCCTGCCGCGAGACGCGCTCGGATGTTGCCGCGCGGAGCGGCGACGCAGACTGCGCGGGAACGTTCTGAGACTCAGAACTCGATGCAGATCTTGCCGAAGTGCCGTCCTTCGGCGATGGCGCGGATGGCGTCGGCCACTTCCGCGAAGGCATAGCGCCTGGCGTCGATCGGCGGCTTGACGCCGGCGAGCTCGATCGCCCGCACCATCTCCTCGAAAGCGTTGCGGCTGCCCAGGGTCACGCCCTGGAGGCGGACATTCGTCGTGACGACGCGGCCGAGATTGAGCTCGGCCATGCCGCCCGAGAGCACGCCGATCATGGCGAGCGTACCGCTGGTGCGGATGCAGCGCAGCGACTGGTCGAGGGTCTCGGCGCCGCCGAGTTCGACGACGAGATCGGCGCCCCGCCCCGAAAGCGCGTTGCGCACCTCGCGGCCCCATTCGGGATGGGTCTTGTAGTTGATGCCGAGATCGGTGCCGAACTCTTTCGCGCGCTTGAGCTTCTCGTCGCTCGACGAGGTCAGGATGACGAAGGCGCCCTGCATCTTGGCGAAGAGCGCGGCGAAGAGCGACACGCCGCCGGTGCCCTGCGTCACCACCGTGTCGCCCGCCTTGACGCCGTTGCCGACCACCGCGCTCCACGCGGTGAGCGCGGCGCAGGGGAGCGTCGCCGCCTCGAGCGCGCTCCAGCCTTTCGGCGCCTTCACCACGCCCTGCTGCGGCAGCAGCATCATCTCCTGCATCACGCCGTCGAGCGGGCCGCCCAGCATGAAGGGGCGGTGCTCCTCGCGCATCGGCCCCGCGATCCAACTCTGGGCGAAGGAGGGACAGACCAGGTCGCCGGGCCGGACGCGCGTGACGCCCGCGCCGATCTCGACCACCGTGCCGGCGCCGTCGGAGATCGGGATGATCGGCAGCTCGCCGCTATGGCTGCCATAGCCGCGCCGGGTCATGACGAAGTCGCGGAAATTGACCGAGGCCGCCGCCATCTTGATCAGCACTTCGCCCGGTCCGGGCTTCCGCTCCGGCCGCGTGCCCGGCTTGATGTGCTCGACCCCCCAGGCGTCGCGCAGCTCCATGACCTTCATGGCCGTCCTCCCTGGCTGCTGCCGACTAGCTGCCGCTCATGGTTGCGTCAATGCCGGTTGCGGAAGGGTCCCGCCAGTACCTAGATTCAGCCGCGGAGCAGGGAGGCGAGCCATGTGGATGCGCAAGAAATCGGCGATGCCGGCGCCGGAAGACGCGCTCAAGGGACGCGCGGCGGAGATGCCGGTGCCCGAGACGCATTTCGTCAACGGGCATCCGCTGAAGCCGCCTTTCCCGGCCGGGCTCGAGACGGCGATCTTCGGCCTCGGCTGCTTCTGGGGCGCCGAGCGCTGCTTCTGGCGCCTGCCCGGCGTCTACACCACCGCGGTGGGCTATGCTGGCGGCTACACGCCCAACCCCACCTATGAGGAAGTCTGCTCCGGCCTCACCGGCCATACCGAGGCCGTGCTGGTCGTCTTCGATCCGCGCGTCATCAGCTACGACACGCTGCTCAAGACCTTCTGGGAGAGCCACGACCCGACGCAGGGCATGCGCCAGGGCAACGACATCGGCACGCAGTACCGCTCGGCGGTCTATGCCACGAGCCCCGAGCAGCGTCGCCGCGCCGAGGCCTCGCGCGATGCCTTTCAGCAGGCGCTCGCGCGGGCCGGACGCGGCCCGGTCACCACCGAGATCGCCGATGCGCCGGCCTTCTACTACGCCGAGGATTATCACCAGCAATACCTGGCGAAGAATCCCAACGGCTATTGCGGCCTCGGCGGCACCGGCGTGACCTGCCCGATGCCGGCGGCAGAGTAGGAGCCGCCACGGTCCCTCTCCGCGCGTCAGCGGGGAGAGGGGAGCGACCGCATGCGGTCGCTCCCGTCGCTCGCGAGGGCGACGGGGAGGGTGAGGTGTTTCGCCGCGTCGCGATCGCGCTTGCCACGAGCACCCACCTCACCCGCGCGCCGGGCGCGCGCCCTCTCCCCCCGCAAGCGGGCGGAGAGGGCTCGATCACCGATGCTGAGCGAAATCCTTCTACTTCCCCGCGAAGAGCGGCTTGCGCTTCTCCATGAAGGCGCGGCGGCCTTCGATGTAATCGGCGCTGTCGAAGCAGCGCTTCACCAGCGTCTCGCAATGGGCGCGGTCGATCTGTTGTGGCGGCTTCATGAGCTCGCTCACCACGCCTTTCACCGCCTCGATGGTGAGCGGCGCATTCTCGGCGATCAGGCTGCAATAATGCCGCACATAGGCTTCGAGCTCGGCCTCGGGGAGCGCGCGGTTGACGAGCCCCATGGCGAGCGCTTCGGCGCCGGAGAACTGCCGCGCGGTGTAGAAGATCTCCTTGGCGAAAGCGGGCCCGACGATATCAATCAGCTTCTTGACGCCGCCCCAGCGATAGCCCAGGCCGAGCCGCGCCGCCGGCACGCCGAAGCGCGCGGTGTCGGCGGCGATGCGCAGGTCGCATTGCAGCGCCACGCCGACGCCGCCGCCGATGCAGAAGCCCTTGATCATGGCGATGGTCGGCTTGCGGATCTCGCCGAGCTTGGCGTTCGCCAGCTCGGCGATCCGGTCATATTCGGCGACCGTCTCCGGCGAGGAGCGCTGCTTCTCGAATTGCGAGATGTCGGCGCCGGAAATGAAGGCCTTGTCGCCGGCGCCGCGCAGCACGACGACGCGGATCTCGGGGTCGCTCGCAAAATGCTCGAGCACCACCGGCATCGCCTGCCACATGTCGAGCGACACGGCGTTGCGCCGCTCGGGATTGTTGAAGATCATCCAGCCGATCGCACCGTCCTTCTCGGCGATCAGGCGCTCGCTCGGGGAAATCATCGTGCCACTCCTCATGCGATCGCGCCTTTGGCGCGGAAACCGGCGATCGCCTTGTCGTCATATCCCAGCTCGCGCAGCACCGCCTCGGTATGCTCGCCGCGCTCGGGCGTCGCCCTGCGCATCTGCGAGGGCGTGCGGCTCAAGGTGACCGGCTGGCCCACTACTTCGATGCGCCCGAGGGTCGGATGCTCGACCGGCTGGGCGATGGCGAGATGGCGCACCTGCGGATCGGCGAAGACCTCGTCCATCTTGTAGATCGGTCCGCAGGGGACGCCGGCACCGTTGATGAGCTCGATCCACTCGGCCGAGTTGCGCGTCTTGGTGATCTCCTCGATCGCCGCGTTGAGCTTGTCGCGGTTCTTGGAGCGCAGCTTGTCGGTGGCGTAATCGGGATCGTCGGCGAGGCTTTCCGCCCCCAGCACCTTGCAGAGGCGCCGATAGATCTCGGCCCCCGCGGCGGCGATGTTGATATGGCCGTCCTTCGTCTTGAACACGCCGGTCGGAATGCTGGTCGGATGGTTGTTGCCGGCCTGGCCGGGCACCTCCTTGGCGATGAGCCAGCGCGCCGCCTGGAAATCGAGCATCGAGAGCTGCGCCGAGAGCAGCGAGGATTCGACCCACTGTCCTTCGCCCGAGACCTCGCGCTCCAGCAGCGCCACCAGGATGCCCATGGCGCAGAAGATGCCGGCGGTGAGATCGGCGACCGGAATGCCGACGCGCACCGGGCCCTGCCCGGGCAGGCCGGTGATCGACATCAGCCCGCCCATGCCCTGCGCGATCTGGTCGAAGCCCGGCCGGTCGCGGTAAGGCCCGCTCTGGCCGAAGCCGGAGATGCTGCCATAGACGAGGCGCGGATTGACCGCGCGCATGCTCTCGTAGTCGACCTTGAGCCGGTATTTGACGTCAGGGCGGTAGTTCTCCACCAGCACGTCGGCCTCTTTCACCAGCCGCTTCAGGATCTCAAGCCCTTCAGGCTTCTTGAGGTCGAGGGTGATGCTGCGCTTGTTGCGGTGCAGATTCTGGAAATCGGGTCCATTGCGCGCGCCGCCGAGCCCGCCATCGCCCTCGACCGCTTCGACCTTGATGACCTCGGCGCCCCAATCGGCGAGCTGGCGCACGCAGGTCGGGCCGGCGCGGACGCGGGTGAGATCGACGACCTTGAAACGCGACAGGGGAAGCTTGCTCATGAGACCTCGTCATAGGCACGGGCCCCGCGCGGGGCCGGTTTCCAACGCTGGCTCTGCGGCCGGCTTGCGGCCGCCACTATCGGGCTTCCGTCGGGGGTGGGCAAGCGGCTCTCCCCCGCGCCGGATCGAGAAGCGGGCGGCCGTCGTTCACCGGAGAGGCGAAAGACGATGGACCAGACACACCCCCACGAGCCGGAAACCAGCGCGGTGCGCGAGCGCGTGCCGATCCGCGAAGTCGGGCAGTGGCTTGCGCCATGGCTCGTCGCCGCCCTGCTGATCGTCGCGGCGATCCTCGGCCTCTACACTGCGAGCCATGCCCGTGATAACGGCTCCTACGACATCGGTTTCATCACTGCCGCGCTCGCCGTCATCCTGCTCGCCCTGCGCCTGCGCGCCGCCCTCCGTGCCGGGCCTTCCGCGCCGATGTCGCTCCTCGTCGATGACCCGACGGCGCTCGTCGTCCTGGTGGCGCTGCTGAGCGGGCTCGCCGTCGCCGGGCTGGTGCTGGCCGCGCGCAGCGGGGAGGATCTGCCGGAGGCGGTGGGGTACGCGCTCTTCGGCTTCTCGCTCCTCTTCATCTGTTGGAACCTGAAGCACTATTTCGATCGGCGGGAATCCCGCGACCGACGCTGAGGTGGTCAGTGCCGGGCGGGCGGGTGGCCGCTGCCGATCAACGGCGCCGGTGAAGACGCGCCGCCCAACGTATGGCTGCAACCCGTGTCCGGGCCGAGCGCCGCATCGGCCAGCGGCGACAGCTCTGGTGGGGGCGGCGAAGCATCAGCGTCTTCAGGTGTGCTTTCGCCGAGCTCGAGCTTCGGCTTGGCGAAGCTGCCGCGCACCGATAGCAGCGCAGCCTGATCGATGCGATCGCTGCGCTTCGGTTTCGGGCGCAGGTCGAAATAGAGCGTCTCGGCCGAGAGATTGACCTCGCCGGTGCCGGTCAGACCGGACTGCGCGGTGTCGAGCAGCAGGGTCGTCGCCTTGGCGACGCCGCGATCGAGCGCGAAGCGGAGCGCGACGCAATTCGCGCGCGGCGCGGCACCGTTCGCGGGGCTCAGCCCGGCCGCTTGCAGCACCTCGTGACCGGCGAGTGCACCAAGCGCCGCGCCGCTTGGACCATCGCCGGCAAACAGCACCGCCTCGCCCCGCAGGCTTGCCAGCATATCGCGCAGCCAAACGCCGCTGCCGTTCAGCCGCAGTGTGCCGCCGGTGATGCCGCTGCTCCCGTGGAAGGCCGCCGGCATTCCCGGCCCCGCCGCCAGACGCGCAAGGTCGATCCGGCGCAGATCGAGATCGAAGGCAAGCTGCGGCAGGCCGCGCCCATCGAGGGTCAGCGCCGCGGCCACTTCGCCACCCGCCAGGCGGAAGCTCACCGGGTCGAACGTGGCCTGGCTGCGCCGCAGCTGCAGCCCGGCGCTCAGCCCCTCAAGCGGCGGGCCGATCGGGAGCACGAAGCGCTGGGCGTCGAGCTGCAGCGTAAGCTCGGCGGGCAGATCGCGCAGCCCCGGCACGACGACCGGCATGGCCGGAATGACGCGGCCCGCGTCCTCAGCTTGCTGCGGCGTCGCCGGCCCGAGCATGCTGGGAGCGAAAAATCCCGCGAAGTCGGCGGCATCGATTTGCTTGGCCTCGAGCACCGCCCGCACGGACGGCACCGCGCCGCGCGCGTCGACGTCGAGAGTGCCGGCGAGATCGCTTTCACCGAGCCGCAGCGCGATGTCGCGCATCGACCAGTGACTCTCGCCGCCGGTGAGCCGGGCGCTGGCGGTGAAGTGCCGGAGCTCCGGCATCTTCAGACCGAGCGCATCACCGATCGCGCCGAGATCGCGCCCGGCCAGGCGCAGCTGAAGATCGCTGCCGGCGAGCCGCATCGGATCGGAAACTGTGCCGGCAAGACTGACGCGGCCATTGCCCAGCGCCCCCTTGAGATCGACGCGAGACGGCGTGGCCGGGTCAGAGGCCGCTTCGAAGCTTCCGGCAATCCGCAGCGGCAGGCTGGCGAACCGCCCCGCTGCGGCGAGCGTGACGAGGCCGTCGGCTGCGCGTTTGGCAGAGAGCGTATCGAGGGCGAGCCTGCGCTCCGCGCCGGTCATGCCGTCGCGCAGCAGGAGCGTCGTGTCGGAAAGGTCGAGGCGGTCGAGCCCGGCGAGCACCCGCGCCTCGTCCTGCCGCGTTGCCGCCAATTGCCAATTGGGCACGCCTTCCGGTCCGGTCTCCAGGACCAGCAGCGCATGATCGATCGAGAGCTGCTGCAAAGGCGGCTCGCCCCGGAGCAACGCCCGGGGCGGGAGCACGAAGGCGAGCCGGCGTGCCACCAGCATGTCCGGCCGCGAACCGTCGCTGACATTGGCGAGATGGACATCGTGGAGGACGATCCGCGTCGGCTCGCCCCAGGCGACGGCGATCGCTCCGTCGATGCTGACCGGACGGCCGAGCGCGCGGCTCGCGCGCTGCTCGAGCGCCCAGCGCAGCAGCGGTGCGCCATGGAGCGTCGCTGCCGCGGCAAGAAGCAGGACAGCGAGCAGCAGCCCCGCGACGAACCCGCCGGCAAGCTTCACTGCGCGCATGGGCCGTTCCCCCGCTGTGCCTTCCCGACAACGGCACGGGCCCGGCTTCGTTCCGAAGGCGTGGCCGAGCTTGCCAATGACGCGCCAGATCAAGCGCTTAGAGAGGCCTTTACCGGGCCTTAAGCCGGTTGTGGTGAGCTTCACAGGCGCGGATGGCGTCGCAGTGGGACGGCATCGCGAAACGGCAAACCCGGGGCGACCCGGGGACGCAAAGCCTCCGGTCTCCTCGGGAGATAGCGGGGCTTCCGAACGAGGCCCTGATGCGGTTGCTGTTTTTCCTGCTAGCGTTCCTCGCTCTTGTGCCGACCAGCGGCACCATCGCGGCCGAGCCGGCGCTGTTCGGTACCCGCGAGGTGTTTTCGAGCGACAGCTCCGCCTTCTTCAAATGGCATGGCGTGATGCAGCGCTTCGCGGCCGAAGAGCGGCGCGTCGCCGGCTGCCGCCACCGCGATTCCGAGATGTGCCGCTCCGCCGCGGCCTGGCAGGCGCTGGTCCGATCGCTGGCCGGGCTCAGTCTCCGCGAGAAAGTCGAGGCCGCCAACGCCGCGCTCAACCGGCACCCCTATGTCCCGTCCTGGACCAACTGGCACGAGAGCAATTACTGGGAGACGCCGCTTCAATTCCTGGAGCATGGCGGGCAATGCCAGGATTACGCCGTGGCCAAGTACCTGCTGCTGCGCGCGGCGGGCGTGCCGGCCGAACGCTTGCGCGTCGTCGTGCTGCGCGACACCCGGCTCGGCCTCGATCACGCCGTCACCGTCGCCTATGTGGGCGGCGAGGCCTTGCTGCTCGACAATTTGCGCAGCGCCGTCGTGCCGGCGGAAAGCGTGTCGGACTATCAGCCCTATTACTCGATCAATGAGCAGGGCTGGTGGCTGCATCGCGGGCCGAACGCGCGCTATGCCTCCCTTCCCTGAGACGAGGGGCGCGCTAGC
The DNA here is from genome assembly GCA_035553515.1 of Allostellaceae bacterium. Lineage (GTDB taxonomy): Bacteria > Pseudomonadota > Alphaproteobacteria > ATCC43930 > CGMCC-115725 > DAHUYF01. The sequence goes on from DATNDG010000147.1 coordinate 37,585, forward strand.
CCAGCGGCACCAGCAGCAGGAAACCGTTGGCGCCGAAGAGGGTGGCGAGGATCGCGAGCCCGCCGCACAGCCATAGCAGCGGCCGCGAGGCGGCGACGATGGCGACCGAGCCCAGCACGATGGCGATCTGGAACAGCGCGCGGCTGTAGTCGAAGCTCAGATCCTGCCGCTGGGCATGATCGCGCGCCGCCTCGAACCGGTGCGCCTTGGCCAGGAGCTCCTTCTTTCCGGTACCTGCCGCTGGATCGCTGTCGTAGCGCTTCACCGTGGCGCGGTACCCGGCGATGTGATCGGTGATCGGCTGGCGCAGTTCCGGCGCGATGTCGGGATGGCTGGCGAGCAGCGCCTCGAGCGCGTCGGCCGCGAGCGCATAGGCGGTCTGTCGCGCGTTGCGCGCCTGATAGAAATTATAGGTATCGGAGGCGAGGATATTGGCATTCACGGTTTCTTTCATGGCGTTCTCGCCGGCCAGGCTGGCGATCGCCAGCAGCATGCCGAGGAGACCCAGGAAAACGGCAGCGCCGCGGCGAAACCGTTCCTCCGAACGCCTGTTGGCAGGGTGATGATGCGTGCTCTCGACGATGCTGTCGCCGACCTCGTGCGGTTCCACGGTGCGCTCCCTAGCCGGTTTGCGACGAGGATGGCGGCCATCGGGGCAGCGTCAAGCATGGCGGAGGCGCCGGCCTTGCTGCGCCGCAGCATGGCGGGGGATGTCATTCTCGACTCGACCTCGCTCGCCTCCGCCGCCTAAATTCGCTCACCCTTCGGGGAAACCGAAAGAAAAGGCCACGGCAGCTCTTGCTCTCCTCGCTCTGGTCCAATCGCCTGCGTCTGCTCGCCGCCGCAGGGGTCGTCCTGCTCTGCGCCGGCGCGGTGCTGGTCCTCAGCCGCCTGCTGCGCGACGCCGATGTGCCGCGCCTCATCCAGGAATATGGCCTCTGGTTCTATCTGCTCACCTTCGGCTGGACCTTCGTCGAAGGCGAGACCTTCGTGCTCGTTGCCGCCTTCTTCGCGGCGCAGGGGCTGCTCAGCGCGCCCGTGCTGCTGGCGGCTGCGTGGCTCGGTAGCTTCGCCGGCGATCAATGCTATTTCTGGATCGGCCGCCGCTGGGGGCTGCGCTTGTTGTCGCAGCGGCCGCACTGGCGCGGCCCGGTGGACAGCGCTCTCGGCTGGGTGAAGCGCTACGACACATGGTTCATCCTGAGCTTTCGCTTTATCTATGGTGTGCGCAACTTTTCTTCCTTCGCGCTGGGCATCAGCGGCATCGGCTGGCGACGCTTCCTGCTGCTGAACTGTCTCGCCGCCATGCTATGGGCGCTGATCTTTGTCGGCAGCGGCTATTTCTGCGGCCGCGCGCTCGAGCATATGCTCGGCCGGATCGCTCATGAGGCCAGCGTGATCGCGCTGGCCGCCTTCGTGGTCGGCGCCATCGCCGCCGCCATCATCCATCGCCGTCGGCGGCGCCGGCGCGAAGCCACTGCCGTTTCGCCCTTGTCATGACCGCGCGGCGGCAGGAATACCGCTAAAATCATTGAGTTCCATGACATTTCTGGGGCGATGAGCGACGGAAATTGATCGCCGCCGCGCGACACGGCATGATGATGATCTCGACAGCAGCAGTGTGGGGGAACAATGCTCAAATTTGCGACGGCTGCCGTCGTGCTGCTCGGCTCGGTCGCCTGGGCGGCGGCGGCGACTCCGCAGTGCCAACGCGCTCAGGATCTCGAGGCGGATCAGGCGATGCGGTTCCAGACCGAGGTCATGGTGGTCAGCGACACCTGCGGGGCGCAGACCTATACGCGCTTCGCGCGCCGCAATCGGCAGGTGCTGGTTGAGTATCAGCGGCAGGTGATCGAGCATTTCCGCCGCATCGGCTCGCCGCACGCCGAAGCGCGCTTCGATTCCTATCTGACGCAGCTCGCCAACGAGGTCTCGCTGCGTCTTGGTGCGCAACCGGTGGCGCAGATGTGCGAGCAGGCCCAGCCGCTGCTCACCACGGCGGACTCCCTGACCGGCGACGGCCTCCGCCGCTACGTCGCCAAGCAGGTGGCGGTGCGCAGCAACCCGCATCCCTGCCGCGACTAGGCTCCCGGCGCGCTTGCCAAGCGGCCGCTTCGCCCGCATCCTCGCGCCGCAACAAGCGCAGAGGGAGGCGAAGAAGAGAATGGTGAAGCGTAGATCCGCGTTGCTGCTGCTGGCGGTGCTGCTGCTGTCGGCCTCGGTGTGCTCTTCCCAGGCGGCGGAGAAGCTCCGCATCGGCGTATTGAAGCTCGCTTCCTCGGGACCGGTGTTCATCGCTGCCGAGCGCGGCTATTTCGCCAGTGAGGGCATCGATGCCGAGCTGCGCTACTTCGACGCGGCACAGCCCGTTGCGGTCGCTACCGTGTCCGGCGACGTCGATATCGGCATCACCGGCCTCACTGCCGGCTTTTACAATCTCGCCGGCAAGGGCGCGCTGCGCATCATCGGCGCGCAAAGCCGCGAGGAGCCCGGCTATCACCTCATCGCCTATCTCGCCAGCAACCGCGCCTACGACGCCGGCCTCACTACGCTCGCTGCGTTTCCCGGGCACTCGGTGGCGATCAGCCAGGTGGGCTCGACTTTCCATTATTCGCTTGGGCTGCTCTCGGAGAAGCTGCACTTCCCGCTCGACCGCCTGCGGCTCGTCCCGCTGCAATCGATGAGCAACATGGCGGCAGCGCTCAAGGGTAACCAGGTCGATGCGGCTCTGCTGCCGGCCACCGTGGCGGTGCCGCTGGTGGCGCAGGGCGCGGCGCACAATCTAGGCTGGGTCGGTAACGAAACACCCTGGCAGCTCGGCGCGATCTTCGCGCGCGAAAGCACCATCGAGCAGCGGCGCTCCACGCTTGCGGCCTTTATCCGCGCGTATCGCCGCGGCGCGCATGATTTCTACCAGGCCTTTCTCACGAAGGGCCCCGACGGTCGGTTGAAGGAAGGCAAGGATGCCGGCGCGGTGCTGGCGATTCTCGCGAAATATACCGGCCAGCCCGTCGATCGCATTCGCGCCGGCATTCCCTATATCGACCCCGACGCCAAGCTGCTGGTCGATGACATCTATCATCAGGTGGCGTGGTATCAGAGCCAGGGTCTGGTCGATAAGTCGGTCGACGCCCGCAAGATCCTGGACCTGTCCTTCATCGGCCAATCGACCGCAGCGCATTAGCGCGCCGCTCGGGAAGATCTAAGCGGCGGAGACCTGCGAGCGAGGATCGTGCAGCGCCGCGGCCAGCAGACGCCGTGCGACGGCCTCGGGCGTGAGCTGGCGCAACCCGAAAGCAAAATGCGGCGTGACGCCGGCCGCCGGCAGTGCCAGCCGCCCGGCATCCGCCGCCGCCAGCACGCTGCCGAGGCGGCGCACCAGGTCGAGCCGGGTCGGCAGCAGCGTCTTGGCGCCGAGCGGCGCGAAGAACCGCGCCATCGACATCGCCTCCTCGGCGGCGAGATCGGCGGGAAGCACCAGAATGGGCTCGGCCGCGGCGGCGGCGATGAAGGTGGCGAGCGCGTCACGCGCGGCCTCGTCGCCCGGTGCGGCGCCGGCCATGTCGATGACCAGCTCCGTCGCCGGCGCGCTGGCGACCAGTTGCGCAAGCGCGGCGGCATCGCCGGCCACCGATACCGGCAGTCCGAGCACGCCGGCATATTCCTCGATCTGCGCGACGCCGCCGGCCCGGTCGGTATCGGTGCTGACCAGCAGCGCGCGGCCATCGCCCTTTTGCGCCGCGAGCTTGGCGGCGAGCGTCGTCTTGCCGGCGCCGGGCGGACCGATGAGCAGCAGCGTCCGCCGGCGCATCGTCTCCGCCAGATCGGCGAAATGGATCTGATCGGCGAGAGCCGCCGACAGCCGCTCCAGCAGCGAGCTGGTGAGCGGCAGCGAAGCCGCGGCTCGTGTCAGGCGCTTCACGAGAGTCGCTGGTACGCCGTGTGCGTCGAGCACCGCCGTCAGAAAGGCGAGGTCGTGCCCGGGCCAGGGCCGTGCCGGCATGCCGGGCTCACCGGCGCTGCGTGACGCCACAGCGAGAAGATTGAACTGGGGATCGCCGGCCTCACGGCTGCGCCGGGCGGCTCTCCTCGCGCGGCGTTGAGGCGCCTGCAATCGCCGGGTCATGCGTACTCCCCCTTTTGCGCGGCGAGTGTGGCGGGAAAGGCTTAAGATTTGGTGGCCGGCAGCAGGAGCGCCAGGCCACCGCCCACCGCCGCCACCGCGGCCATGGCGAGATAGGCGCGACCGCCGGCTGCGCCATAGAGTGCGCCGGCGGCCAGCATGAGCAGCCCCTGGCCGCTGCTGACCGCGGTCGCATAGACCGCCTGCGCCGTGGCCGCCTGGGCGCCGGACGAGCGGCGCGCCAGATGATGCATCGCGCCGAGATGGGTGGCGCCGAAAGTGAGGGCGTGCAGGAGCTGCAGAAGGGCCAGCAGCGGCAGCGAAGTAACAAAGCCGGTGAGGCCCCAGCGCAGCAAACCGCCGCCGCCGCCCAACGCCAGCAGCCCCGCCGGTCCCAGCCGGTCCAGCAGCGGGGCTCCCCAATAGAACAGCAGGATTTCGGCGACCACGCCTTCGGCCCAGAGCAGCGCGATGACGTCGTCGGCGATACCGAGCCGGCGCCAATAAAGCGTGCCGAAGCCGTAATAGACGGCGTGGCTGCCCTGGATCAGCGCCGCCGCGAGCAGGAACAGCAGAAAGGAAGGTTGGGCGAGGCCGCGCAGCGCACCGCGCCGCGCCGTCGCGCCCCCACGCTCTTGCGGCATGAGCGCGCTCGCCCCGAGCAGCAGCAGCGACATTCCGGCGAGCAGCGGCGCGACGCTCTCGATGCCGCGGCTTTGGATCAGCCTGCCGGCCGCGAGTGTCGCGGCAATGAAGCCGAGCGAACCCCATAATCTGACGCGTCCATAATCGGCGCGGCCGGCATAGCTGACGGCGAGCGCCACATGGTCGCCGAGCGGCAGCAGCGCCGAGAAGCAGGCGGCGGTGAGCGCGCCGAGCAGCAGCAGGCGGAGGAAGCCGTGCGCCCCGATCAGCAGGGCGAAGCCGCCCGCCGCGGCGAGACTCAGCAGCAGCATGATCCGCCGCGGCGCGCCGCTGCGATCGGCAGCGAGCCCGGCCAGCGGATTGCCGGCGAGCTTCAGCCATTGAGCGATCGCCAGCAGCAGCCCGATCTCGCCGGGCGAAAGCCCGCGCGCCGCAAGCCAGGCCGGCCAGAACGGCAATTGCACGCCGGAAAGCGAGAAGATCGCGGCATAGAAAACGGCAAGGCGCAGCGCAGCCGGCATGGGATGCGCAGTCTGCGGCGCTGCTCCTGCCCGCGCAACCGGCGCGCCGGGAGATTGACACTATCGGCCGCCAATGCCAGAAGGCGGCCGCGCAGCCCGCATCAAGCGCGCTGGGGCGGGAGGTTTGGCTCGATGCGGTTGCGGATTTCTCTGCTCGTCGCTCTTTGGGCGGTGATGCTGGTGACCATGCCGGCGCGCGCGAACCCGGCCGGCTGGTATGTGGGCGGCGCCGGCGGCTGGTCGACGATCGGCAATGTCGATTCCGGCGGCAGCCTCAATTTCAGCTCGACCGAGAACAACGGCTTCACGGCGCTCGGCTTTGCCGGCTACGATTTCGGCCGGCTGTTCAGCGCCGAAGCGGAGCTCGGCTATCACCATCACGACGTGAAGTCGCTGACCGTCAACAATGACGGCGGTCTCGGCACCCGATTGGGTGTCGGCTCGCTCACCGGCGTCAGCGCATCGCCGACCGGGAGCATCAATGCGCTCTCCTTCATGCTCAACGGCATCATGACGTTGCTGCCAAGCTGGCGCGTCTCGCCCTATATCGGCGCCGGCATCGGCGGCGCGCGGCTTACGCTCGACAAGCTCGGCGTCGCAGGCGTGACCTTGGCCGACGACACGACGACGGAGCCCGCGGCGCAAGCCATCGCCGGCATCGAGACGCGCCTCGCCCCGCGCGTCTCGCTCGCTCTCGACTATCGCTACTTCGCGACCCTGGACCCGACGTTCAAGGACAGCTCGGGCACGAACTTCCGCACGCGGTATCACGAGCAGAATCTGTTGCTGAAGGTGGTCTATCGCTTCGGCGCGTCTTCGCCGCCGCCGCCGGTGAGGCCGGCCGCCGGGCCGCCGCCGCCTTTGCCGCCGCCCGCGCCGGCCGTGCAGCCCGTAGCGCCACCGGTGGCTGCGGCGCCGCCGCTTTTCCTGGTGTTTTTCGATTTCGACAAGGCGACGCTCACGCCGGCCGGCGCCGAGGTCGTTCGCCAAGCGGCCGCGGCGTATAAGTCCGCCGGTGCCGCGCGTATCGATGTCACCGGCTACACCGACCTCGCCGGTCCCGCACGCTACAATCTGGAACTCTCGAAGCGCCGCGCCGCCACGGTGAGCGGCTATCTGATGCGTCTCGGCGTGCCGCGCAGCGCCGTCGTCGAGCGCGGTCGCGGCGAGGAGAATCCGCGGGTGCCCACCGCGTCCGGCGTACGCGAGCCGGAGAACCGCCGGGTCGAGATCGTCTTCCCGTGAAGCGAGGTGGCGAGCCCGCCTTTCGGCGAGGCTCGCCACCGCTTTAGCCTAACCGGCTAATGGCCGGTGCCACCGCCTGCGCCCGGAGCCGCGCTACCACCCGGTGTTGACGCTCCGCCGGCGCCGCCCGGAGCCGGAGCGGCCGGGCGGCTCGTGTTGCCCGCGGGCGCCGTCGAGCTGCCGCTCGAGGGTGCGGTCGAGGACGAAGCCGAAGAGCTCGGCGTCGAGCTGCCCGAGGCGTTACTCTGCTTCGAACCCGAATTGTCGCAGCCAACGAGCGCGAGCGCGGAAAGCAGCGCCGCCGCCAGCCATTTCCTGTCCATCACCGTGTCCTCCTTCGGCCCTGGTCAATTTGCTCACTCAGCCGATAACAGGACGCCTTGATGGTTCATTCCTGCCAGGCTCCCCTGGCCCATTTTCGTCACAACCGCGCAGGTCACACGCTCTGCGGATTGCGGCCGGCTGCGTTCGCCCCAGCAGGGGTTCAGAGCGCTGCTCGTCGGTTGGCGACGAAGATGCCGAGCAGGATGAGCGCGCCGCCGACGAGATGGTAGGGGGCGATCTCCTCGCCGAGAAAGGCATGGGCGAGACCGGCGGAGAACAGCGGCATCAGATAGGAGAACAGGCTGGCTCGGTTGGCGCCGATCGCCGTGACGCCGCGGTTCCAACCGAAGAAGGCGATGACGGCTGGGAAAAGGCCGACATAGAGGTAGCCCAGCGCGGCGTCGCCGGTCTCGGGTAGCGGCCGGCCGAGCCATGATTCCGCGAGATGAAGGGGCAGAACGGTGACGGCGCCGATCCCGAACAGCACCGCAAGCAGCGCCACCGGCGACAACTCGCGCGGCGCTCGACGCAGCAGCACGGTATAGACCGACCATGCCGCGACGCCGATCAGGATGGCGACATCGCCCTGATTGACGCTGAGCCGCAGCAACGCGCCGGGCTCACCGCGCAGCACGATGACGAAGACGCCGAGGAGCGAGACCAGCAAGCCCAACACCTGCAGCGGCGCTGCTCGCTCACGATGGATGATGAAGCCGGCGATGAGCGTCAGCATCGGGCCCGCCGAATTGATCAAACCGGCATTGAGCGCTGTGGTCCATTGCAGGCCGAGATATCCAAGGCTGTTGCAGGTCGTGAGGCCGAGCAGCGCGATGAGCAGCAGGAAACGCCAGTGGTGGAGGATGACCGCACGCTGGGCGAGGATCTCTCCGGCCGCAAAGGGCAGCACGGCGATGAAGGCGATCGTCCAGCGCATGAGGCTGAGGCCGAAGGGCGGCACGGTTCCGGCCAGCGCCCGGCCGACCACACCGTTGCCGGACCAGGAAAGCATGGCGATCACCAGCAGGAGATAGGCGCTCGCCGTCCCCGCCCGCCGCCCGCCCTCTTCGCCTGCCGCCTGTTCCGCCATCTGAACAGTCTCGCGCGCGCCGCGTGCCGGCGCCAGTGCCGTCGCAGCGCATGACCTTGGGAGAAATCCGAGCTAAGCGCGACCGCTCAGCCGTTCGGTGCCGTGGCTTCGCCCGTCACGAATTGCGTGCTGTAGAGCTCGGCGAAAAGGCCGCCGCGGCGCAGCAGCTCGGCGAAACCGCCCTGCTCGGCGATGACGCCGTCGCGCAGCACCAGGATGAGATCGGCACTGCGCACGGTCGAAAGCCGGTGCGCGATGATAAAGGTGGTGCGGCCGCGCGTCAGCCGGGCGATGCCCTCCATCACCATCGCTTCGGTCTCGACATCAAGTGCCGAGGTGGGCTCGTCGAGCACCAGGATCGGTGCATCGCGCAGGATGGCGCGGGCGATGGTGAGGCGCTGCTTCTCGCCCTCCGACAGCGAAGCGTTGTCGCCGAGCACGGTGGCGTAGCCCTGCGGCAGGGAGACGATGAGGTCGTGGATGCGGGCGAGCCGCGCCGCCTCCTCGATCTCAGCATCGCTCGCTTCGGGCCTGCCATAGGCGATGTTGTCGCGTACCGAGATCGGGAAGACCAGCGGCGGCTGCAGCACCATCGCGATCTGCTGGCGGAGCGACTTGAGGCGATACTGGCGCAGATCGACGCCGTCGACGAGGACGTTGCCGCTGCTGGGGTCGAAGAAGCGCGGCACGAGGCCGAGCAGCGTCGACTTTCCGGCACCGGTGGCACCGACCACGGCCACCTTGGTGCCGGGCGCGACCGCGAGGCTCACGTCGCGCAGCACCGGCATCTCCGGCCGGTAACGGAAGCTCACCTGCCGCCATTCGACCGCGCCTTGGGCGCCGGCCGAGGGGAAATCGCGCATCCCGTCCTTCAGGTCCGCCTCGGTCTCGAGGATCTCGAAGCAGCGCTGCGCGCCGATGCGCGCGCCGGCGATAAGACCCCAGCTCTGGGTGATCTGGTTCACCGGCACGTAGAGCTGCGCCAAGTAGGAAATGAAGACGACAAGCTGGCCCAGCGAGATTTCGCCGCCCAGCACGGAACGCGCGCCGACATAGACCACGAGCGCGGTGCCGAGCGCGACCAGCGTGTTGACGACGCCCGAATAAAACGTCTGCCAGCTATAGAGGCGGAGCGTCGCCTTGAGGCTGGCGCGGCTCGCTCCGATGAAGCGGCCATACTCCTCCTCCTCTTTGGTGAAGGCCTGCACCACCTTCACCGAACTCATCGCCCACTGCACCAGCGTATAGACCGTGCTCTCGCGCTCGCGCACCTCGGTCGCGACGGCGGTGATCTTGCGATTGAAGATGGCGATGACCACGAAGAGCGCCGGGATGATCGTGAGCGACAGTGCGGTAAGCAGCGGGTCCATCGGCATCAGGACCGCCAGCATGCCGGCGAGCAGCACCAGCGCCGAGACGATCGGCAGCAGCCCGTTCATGATCATCGTCTGGACGGCAAAGCTGTCGGCGGTGACGCGGTACATCAGATCGCCGACCCGCTGGCGGCCGTGATAGCCGAGCGACAGGCGCTGCAAATGGGCGTAAAGGTCGCCGCGCAGATCGTTGACCATCGCCTGGCCGACCCGGATCGTCGTGTAGTTGTGCCACAGGGTCAGCGCGCCGGCGCCGAGATGAACGGCGACGATGCCGAGGCACGCGACAAGCAGCAGCACGCCCTTCGGCGCCGACAGCAAATCGCCGATCGGGCCGGCGGCAATTAGGCCAACAGTGGGCGGCGTCTTGCCGCCGAGTACATAGTCGATGACGATCTGCAGCGGCCACGGCTTCAAGAGCTCGAACGCGGCAATCAGAAAGACCTGCGCCAGCGCCAGCCCGACCCGCCAGCGATGCGATCTGAGATAGGGCAGAAACTTGGCGATCATTATCCAGCCCGCCTCATTCTGACCCTCTCCCCGATCGGGGAGAGGGAGTTTCGCCCGA
>DATNDG010000148.1:0-54798 GCA_035553515.1 Allostellaceae bacterium
GCGGTCGGCACCGTCTCACCCGGCGTCGCAGAGCATTGTTTCATGACCTTGCGGATGTTGTCCTCGATCTTGCTCACATCGATCACGTGGATGTTTTCCTTGGCGGCGAGATAGCCGAAGTAAAACATTGCCGCTGAAGCGCGATCGTCGTCCGAAGCGGCAAGCAGGTCGGAGCAAAGCACGCGTTCCACATTCCATTTTGTGGATGCGACCTTCGCATCGGATCGCGGGGATTCCTGTGCCGAAAGATGCCCGGCGAAGGCGGCAATGCAAACAATCGAGATCGCAGCGCTTGCGAGCCTCATGTCGCTTTCCTTCCGTTCAATAACAGGCGCCCGAAGCGCGAGCGGAACCTCGGCGCGCGGCCGAAGCGACGCCGCCGACCGCAGCCCCGATCGCGGCGCCCTTTCCGGCATTGCCGCCGATCGCGCCGCCGACCGCACCCACCGCCGCACCACGCCCGGCGCCGCGCAGAGGAGTGGGCATGACGGCCGCGCAGGGCGGTGGCGCCTGAGGGGGCGCCGCTTGCGGCGGCGGGTAATAGCCAGGGGGAGGCGGGTTCTGTGCGTATTGAGCAGCCGATGCCGGATCTGCCCCTATCCAGCAGAGAGCAATGAGCAGGAAGATGGCACGAAGCATTTGCTTTCCAGGATCCTTTCGCGCGCCCGCAGCTTTGCTGACAGTCGATCGTGCAAAAACCCTGGCGGTAGAGGTATCGGGTCGATTCCCGACGAGACCGGGGTAGAGTCTGGTCGCGCTCCCGGCGATCAACCGCCGGCGGCGACGGTATCAACCTGCAGTGCCAGGCACCGAAGCGGTTGGAGGCGCGGCCGAGGTCGGGAAACGGCACGGAGCTGTAGTCGGCGGCAGCTGGGGTGAAGGTTCGCTGCTCGCCGGCCAGCGGTTCCGGCGCGAGGGTCATGCCGGTCGCTGCTCATGCCAAGGACCCGCCCGGAGCGGCCGTACGTCGCTTGCTCCAGGCGCCCGCTTTCGCGGGCAAGGCCAGATATCGATATTGCGGTCCGCTCGTCCTCTATGGTCGAGCTGCAAAGAGCAGCGGCTCCGGACCGAGCCGCTGCTTTACCTTTGCCGGCGCTATGCCGGATAGCTGAGCTTGCAGCCCTTGTCCGCGGGGGTTTGCGACAGCTTGTCGCCTGCAAGCTCTTCGGAGACCGTGAACAGATTCGGGAAAGTGCCCTTCGGGTTCACCTCGCCGACGAACTCGGTGATCAAGCACTGGTGATCGCCCGCCCGGTAGAAGGGGCTGTTCGGCTCGAGCGCGACTTCCGGCGGCAGGTGCATGCCCTCCATCGCATGCGCCATCTTCCCGGCATCGATGCTCTTCGCGCGTGCGGCACCGAGCGCGATGCTGTGCGTGGCGGCGTAGCCGAGCCAGCTGCGCGCACTGGGCGTCGTCTTGTAGAGCTTGCGGTACTGATCGACGAACTCCTTCACATGCGGCTGCTTGGGCTGGTCCCACCACCACTCCATGGTGCCCCAGCCGATCCGCGCCTCCACCGGCAATGCCGCCAGCGGCTCCAACTCAACCAGCGGCACGCCGAAGGCCATGGTCTTGGTCATGCCGAATTGCGATGCCTGCTTCATCAGATTGACGAAATCGTCGCCACCCTGAAGGACCACGAAAACGTCCGGCTTCGCCTGCTGGACCTTGATGAGCGCCGAGCTGAAATCCGTGGCGCCCAGCGGCATCAGCGCATTCCCGAGATTGGTGCCCTTGGATTCCTGCAAAATCTGCGACATGCCTTTGTACAGGAAATGGCCCCAGGCGTAGTCAGGCGTGCAGAAGTACCAGCGCTTGCCTGCCTTGCTCAGAAGCGTGGCGCACAACGCCTTCGACAGCATCCAGGTGTCGGAGCAGAGCTTGAAAGTGTTCCAGTGGCAGTCCTTGCCGGTGATGGTGTCGACATGGCCACCGACCGCGATGAAGAGCATGCTCTTCAGATTGGCCGCGTGGCTCATCGCCGCCGCCTCGGCCGACGAAACGCCGCCGGCGGTGAAATTCACCTTGTCTTGATCCACTAGGCGGTTGAGCTTCTCGGTCGCCTGCCCGACATTGGCCGCGCTGTCTTCGGCGAGGATCTGCAACTCGCGGCCAACAATGCCGCCCTTCTTGTTGATCTCCGCCATCGCCATCTTGGCGCCGTTGAGCTGCGAGCTGCCGAGCGCCGCGTAAGTTCCGGTGAAGGGATCGATCCAGCCGAGCTTGACCGGCGTCTCGCCCAGTGCGGTGACGATGGGCGGGCTAGCGACCGCGGCGAGCCCTACCGCAGCAGAACTGGCCAGCAACTTGCGCCGGCTGATGGGCCTCTTCGTAATTCCAGCAAGTTCATTCTCGCGGTCGGTCATTTGTGTTCCTCCCTGAATGGTCGACTCTTTCTGGTGGTTCGTTGAACGTAACTTCTTATAGTTAGTCGAACATAACTATTAGCTTCGTCCTGCGCAAATGCAAAATCTTCCACACCGAGGTTGGGAGGGGGGTGAGCAGACCCCGGCTCGTCAGGTTATCGGCCCGCCTAGGCTCACGATGAGGAAAGCTCTTCGTGGACAAAGAAATTGACTCATCCTGAGCGCGAGCGCGGCGAGCAGTCGAAGGACGCGCGACCCGTCCGTCCCATCGCTCTCCTCATATGCGCTTTCGTGAAAGGAGCGATCTCTGGAACCGCTCACGCGTCGGCGCAGGCGGCGCAGGTGCCTTCGATCTCGACGACCGCGGAGCTCAGATGGAAGCCCTTGCGCCCCGCCGCATGCTCGAGCGCCCGGGCGGCTGCGGGATCATCGATCTCGGCGACGGTGCCGCAGCGATGACAGATGAGGAATTGCGCGCTGTGAGCGTGGCCGGTCTCGGCACAGGGCACGAAGGCGTTGAGCCGCTCGAGCTTGTGGACGAGATGATGCGCCAGCAGAAAGTCGAGCGCGCGGTAGATCGTCGGCGGCACCGCGCCCTTGCGCGTCTCCTTGAGGCGGTCGAGAAGCTGGTAGGCGGTGAGCGGACCTTCCGCCTCCAGCACCAGCCGCAGCACGCGCCGGCGCAGCTCCGTGAGCTGCGCGCCCTCGGCGGTGCAAGCGCGCGCCGCCCTCTCCAGCCGCGCCGCGATCGTCGCTTGTGCCCTGGCGCCCATCATCGACCTCGAACGCTATGTTATAGCATCGGCGGCAGGGCGCAAACACTGCGGCCAAGCTGGCCTGAGGCACGCGAGGCGCTGCGCCGGCGACGCAAGCCGCGCCCGGCGTTGCCCTTGGGTTCCTTCGACGGGCGGGAAATCGGGTCAGGAGGAGCGCCGCCGCCGCATGTCAGCGAAGGACAAGCCAAGCCGACGCAACGTGGACTGAAGGCTGTGCGGCGCTTTCTCGCGCGGCAGGGCGACCATCGAGAACAGGCGACCGGGTGCCGCATGGGTCTCCGGCGTCGAGCGGTACTCGGCGACGGCGCGGAAATCCATGCTATAGCGCGGCTTCGCCATGCCCTGCCGATGGTAGGAGCCGTGCGGCACATCCTTGTCGAAAAGGATGGCGGAGCCGAGCGGGACATGCGGCGCGTAGCAGCGGCGCGTCGCGAAGAGACGGCCGTATTGCGCGTGCATCTCGTCGAGCAGGGCGCTCGCCGCCGCCTCGTCGCGGAACTGATGTGGGCGCAGCTGAATCGCGCCGAAGGGCACCCCGGCTAGGTCGATCTGTGGCCCCTCGGCGAGGAAGCCTTGCCAGTCCTCATCGCGGTGCAGCAGCAGCAACCGGCCGATGCTTTCGTCGAGGCAGGGCTGCAGCGGCGTCCAGAGCGTGAGCTCGCGCGGGATGCGTGCCTCGCGCGACAGCGGGGCGAGCTGCCCGTCACAATGGAGTCCGGCGAAGCGGATCGGGAATTTGGGGTCGAGGCGACGGAAGACGCGCTCATTGGCGCTCACCACGAAATCGCCATAGAACAGCCGCCGGTAGAGCACCGGCAGCCCGCTCCGTTCGACTTCAGAGAAAAAGCGCGCATCCCACAGAGGATAATCGGGCGCGAGGTCGCCAAGATTGGCAACGCCGCCGAGGTAAGTCTCAATGACCGAATCCGGCAACCCCTCCAGTCGGCCGAGATAACGCTCGTCACCGGCCCGGAATCTCGCTTCGGCGAGATCGCGCAGAGCGGCGAGGAAGGGTGTGGACCAGAGATCGTCAAGCACGACATGTCCGATCTCGGCGAGCGCCGCCTCGATCGCGCCGAGATCAGCGTCGCGTAACGAAAAGCGCGGACTATCGAATGTCAGCGACACCCATCCCTCCCGTTTTCGAGGGCGGAGCCTAGCGACCTCGCGTAAAAGTTGCAAATCTTCGGCGGACAGTGCCAATGGCGTTAGTGTGATCTGAGGCAGAACTACTTCAAGTGGATCTGCGGATCCGACCTTCCGCCAGGCCGCGGGGCAGGGCCGCGAGATCAGTGCAGTGGGGGCGGCCCGAAGCGGTCGCGGTCGAACGGGCGCTCGGGGCCCGGCACGCCGAGATCGCCGAGCGCCGTCGCACCCCAGCGGAAATGCGAGACGTTGAGCTGATAGACCGGGGCGCATTCCGGCGGTGCGCCCTGCCGGAGGAGGCAGAGGCCGCGCTGATCGTCGGCCGACCAACGGGCGAACTCGCGCGCCTGCCCGATCACCTCTGCCCGGCCGGAGCGCCCGAAGCGGATGAAGAATTGGCCGCCCCCAGGCACGGTTGCCGCCATCAGCCGACCGGCGAGACGCTCGCGGATGCGGAGGGGCGTGAGCGGCTGGGGCTGAGGCTCGGCTGCGCAGCCGGCAAGGAGCAACACGGCCAGAAGCACGAGGCGCGGGATCATCGCCACGCAAACCGAACTTCCCTGCGCCGGTTCCCTGCCAGGCCGCCCGGCGGTCAGTTCCAGCGGCGGCGCCGGCGGTGGGAGATGAACGCGCGCAGCCCGTAGCCCGCCGCGAAGGCTAGGCCGAGCATGGTCAGCAGGGCGAGTTGGTCGACGGGCAAGGGCAGCAAGGCACGGCTCTCTGGCGGACTGTCGAATCGGTGCACTATAGCCCGAAGGGGTGACAACGTCATGGCATGCAAACGCAGAGCACCCTTGCCACCGGCTTTTTGCACCTGCGAAGGGCTGCAGGAGCGCATGCGGTCACGCCGCCCGCCCGACCAGCGGAAGATTACGGCGGCGTAATCTGGAACGAGTCGCCGTCGCAAGATTACGCCGATGTAAGTTTGTGTTCGGCCTCTGTCCGCCACGTGGTTGATGGCGGCTATCCACTTCGCGCCCGCAACGAACGCTTTGCGAACGCGAACTTTGCGCCGCGCGCGACGTTTGCTGGAGCTTCGAGCGGAAAGGAACCGGCATGCGGCGGATCGGCATCATCGGCGGCGTCGCTCTGGCGGCGCTGGTCGCTGCCTCGGCGGCAGAAGCGCGGTGCTCGGAAGATTTGGACGCGCTGCAGACGCGCATCTACCGGTCGCTTAAGGTGCATCCGACGCCGCAGGCCTACGCGGCGGCGAAGATCCTGCAGAAGTATCAAGAGTCCCCGAGCAGCGACGAGGTGAGCTGCTTCAACGCGCTGGCGCGCGCGCGGCAGACCTTCACCGCGTCGACGCCGCCGCAGGAGGCGCAGGAAGCGGCGCCACCCGGGCAGCCGGTCCAGCCCGTGCAGCCGCTGAACCAGCAGCAATAGCATCGCGGGGGCACCGGTGTCGGGCAGGGGAGGCGAGAGGCCGGCGGCGGCCGCGGTGCTGCTGCTGGCGGCGCTGACGCTTTCCGCCTGCGGCGGCAGGGTCTGGCTCGATCATGGAAGCGATGCCGGAGCAACGCTCCACTGGTATACGCGCGAGGCGTCGATCAGCGAGGTGGCGGCGCGCGCCCAGGCGCATTGCCAGGGCTTCGGCAAGCGGGCGCTGCTGCTCGACGAATCCGAGGACCAGGACGTCACCACGGCGCATTTCGCCTGCCAGGGCGGCTGACGTGGCTCAGCCCGCCTCGTCCTCGCGGAAGGCGGCGCCAGCGGCCGGATCGAAGCGGCCGAGGCTGGTGCGGTCGAGCGCCACCGTCTTGAGCAGGGCGAAGATCTCACCGCCGATGACGAGGCCGAGCTCCTGAGTCGAGCGCTGGGTGATGCGCGCCCAGAGCACCACCGGTTGCTCCGGCCGGCCGATATCGAGGCGGACATCGACGAGCGCGCCGCGATCGCTGGCGATTTCGAGGACGCGCGCCGGGAAGATGTTGCGGATCGAGATGCCGGTCGGCCGTGTCGTCGCCAGCGCGACGTCGCGGGCACGAATGCGCACGCGGACCGGCGTGCCGAGCGGCAACGCCAGATGCGAGACGCGCAGCCGGCCGCCGGGAAAGCCGAGCTCGCTCAGCCCGAAGGCTGCGTCATGACCGGCGACGCTGGCGCGAATGACGGCGCCGGCCTCGTAGCGCCCGGTGAGCGGGCGAAGATCGAGCCGGCTGGTCAGATCCTCTACGCCGCCGACGGCGGCGACCTTGCCGTCCGAGAGCAGGACCAGCGTGTCTGCGAGCCGGACGATCTCCTCCATGGCATGGCTCACATAGACGACCGGCACGCGCAGCTCGTCGCGCAGCCGCTCGATGAAGGGCAGGATCTCGGCCTTGCGCGGCGCATCGAGCGCGGCCAGCGGCTCGTCCATCAGCAGGAGCCGCGGCGAGGCGAGGAGCGCACGACCGATGGCAACGCGCTGCTTCTCGCCGCCGGAGAGATCGCCGGGCCGGCGGTCGAGCAGCGAGCGCAGTCCCAGGAGCGCCGTCACCGCATCGAAGGAAACCTCCGATCTGCCGCGCCGCGCGCCATAGACGAGGTTGCCGCGCACCGAGTAATGCGGGAAGAGCCGTCCCTCCTGGAAGACATATCCCAGACGCCGCCGCTCCGGCGGCAGGTCGATCTCTTGCTCGCTCGAGAAGAGCAGCTCGCCGCGCACGGCGATGCGGCCGCGATCGGGGCGCGTCAGCCCGGCGAGCATGTTGACGAGCGTCGTCTTGCCGGCGCCGGAGCGGCCGAAGAGCGCGGTGATGCCGGAAGCGGGGACCGCGAAGCGCGCATCGATATGGAAGGCGCCGAGCCGCTTCTCGACCTCGATCTCGATCATGCCGCGCCCGCGATGCGCCGGGCGAGACGGCGCGCCAGCAGCTCGGAGACGATGAGCGCCGCCATGGCGAGCGCTACGGACAGGATTGCCAGGTGCCAGGCGGGCGCCTCGCCGCCCGGCACCTGCAGCAAGGCAAAGAGCGCAAGCGGCAGCGTGCTGGTCTCACCCGGGATGTTGGAGACGAAGGTGATGGTGGCGCCGAACTCGCTGATGCTGCGCGCAAAGGCAAGGATGATGCCGCTCAGGATGCCGGGCGCCATCAGCGGCAGGGTCACGGTGGCGAAAACGCGCAGCCGGCCTGCGCCGAGCGTGCGCGCCGCCTGCTCGAGCCGGCGGTCGACCAGCTCCAGCGAAAGCCGCATGGCGCGCACCATGAGCGGAAAACCCATCACCGCCGAGGCTAGCGCCGCGCCTTTCCAGGTGAAGGCGAGCGTGATGCCGAGCCAGTCGTGAAGCGGCGCGCCCAGCGCGCCATGCCGGCCGAAGAGGACGAGCAGTGCGAAGCCCACCACCACCGGCGGCAGCACCAGCGGCAGATGCACGAGCCCGTCCAGCAGGATCTTGCCGGGGAAGCGGCCGCGCGCCAGCAGGAAGGCGATGGCGAGACCGAACGGCAGGCTCACCGCCACGCTCCATACCCCGACGCGCAGGCTCAGGCGCAGCGCCTCGATCTCGAGGGGGGTGAAGGAGGGCAAGGGCCGGCCTTAGCGCTGCACTGGAAGGACGCAGATCATTGCTGCAAATCCCCTTTCTACCGCGCGGCGTTGAGGCGGGCGAAGCCGCGCTCCAGGTCGGCGATGAGATCGGCGCGATCCTCGAGCCCGGCGTGAAGCCGCAGCAGGGTGCCGTCCTGCCAGGGCTTCACCGTGCGCAGCCGCTCGGGATGGCCGGGGAGAATGAGGCTCTCGAAGCCGCCCCAGCTTGCGCCCATGCCGAAAAGCTCCATGCCGTCGAGCATGGCGTCCACCGCCGCTTTGGCGATGTCGCGCTTCAGCACGATGCTGAAGAGACCGCTCGCGCCGGTGAAGTCCCGCTTCCAGAGATCATGGCCGGGGCAGCTCGGCAGCGCCGGGTGGAGGACGCGCTCGACCTCGGGCCGCAGCGCCAGCCACTCGGCGAGCGCCAGGCCCTGCGCCTGGTGCTGGCGCAGGCGGACGCCGGCGGTGCGCAGGCCGCGCAGCGCCAGGTAGCAATCATCGGGCGCCGCGTGGTTGCCGAGCAGGCTCGCCATCTCGCGCACGCGCGCAAAGCTCTCCTCGCTGCAGACGGCAACGCCCATCATCGCATCGGAATGGCCGACGATGTATTTGGTGGCGGAGATGATCTCGGCATCGACGCCGAGCGCCAGCGGCTTGAAGAAGAGCGGCGCCGCCCAGGTATTGTCGATCGCCGTGGAGATGCCGCGCGCTTTGGCGCAGGCGACGATCGCCGGCACGTCTTGAACCTCGAACGTATGCGAGCCGGGGCTCTCGAGATAGACGAGACGCGTCGTGTCGCGCAGCAGCGCCTCGATGCCAGCGCCGATCAGCGGATCGTAGAAGCTCGCCTCGACGCCGAAGCGGCGCAGGAAGCCGCCGGCGAAATTGCGCACCGGCCCATAGACCGAATCCGGCAGCAGCACGTGATCGCCGGACTTCACGAAGGCGAGGATCGTGTTCTGGCAGGCGGCGGCGCCGGAGCAGAACGCGATGGCGCGATATCCTCCCTCGACCGCCGCCACCGCCTCTTCGAAGGCGAAGGTGGTGGGGGTTCCCCAGCGGCCATAAGTCACCTGGCTGTAGCGGTTCTTCTGCGCCGCCTCGAGCGACGCCACGGTCGTATGAAGGATGGTCGAGGCGTGGTAGACCGGCGGATTGACCACGCCGAAATTGGCCTCGGGCGAGCGGCCCGCATGGGTGAGGAGCGTGTCCGGCTTCTTCGATTTGCTGCGCATCGCGGTGAGCGGCCCCGGCTGGGAGAGAGCGGGGCATCTTGCATCGCCGGAGGGCGCCGCGGAAGGGCGTCGCCCGGCGAGGCTCCTTCAAGCCGCGGTGCCGCGATTGCGGGACGCTTTCAGACCGTGTTAGCGTCGGGCCGGCAGGAGAGGCCGTTCGCCGGGTCGCATTCCGATCAGATCATCTTTTAAAATCAACCCATTCAGGGAGATTTCCGATGCGATTTCCGAGCTGGATCGCCAGCGTCTCGGCCGGCGCGGTCCTGGCGCTTCTCGTGCTGGCGACGGGCGCGCGGGCGGGCACGCTCGAAACGGTGAAGCAGCGCGGCCAGCTCGTCTGCATCGTCAATACCGGACTTGCCGGCTTCGCCATGCCCGACCGTCAGGGCAATTACCAGGGGCTCGATGCGGACACCTGCCGCGCCATCGCCGCCGCGGTGCTGGGCGATGCCAAGAAGGTGAAGTTCGTGCCGGCCACCGCCGAGCAGCGCTTCACCTTGATGCAGACGGGCGAGGGCGACGTGCTGGTGCGCAACACCACCTGGACCCTGCTGCGCGACACCGCGAACGGCCTCACCTTCGCGCCGGTCACCTATTACGACGGGCAGGGCTTCATGGTGGCGAAGAAGCTCGGCGTCAAAAGCGCCAAGGAGCTCGACGGCGCCACCATCTGTGTCCAGCCCGGCACCACCACCGAGCTCAACCTCGCCGACTATTTCCGCACCAACCACATGACCTTCAAGCCGCTGGTCATCGAGAAGCTCGACGAGGTCGAGAACGCTTTCTTCTCCGGACGCTGCGATGCCTACACCACGGATCGATCCGGCCTTGCCGCCACCCGCGCGTCGAAGGCGCCGAACCCCGACGACTACGTCATCCTGCCCGAGGTCATCTCCAAGGAGCCGCTGGCGCCGGCGGTGCGGCATGGCGACGATGAATGGTTCGATGTCGTCAAATGGACCGTCTTCGCCATGATCCAGGCGGAGGAGAAGGGCATCACCTCGCAGAATGTCGATGCCATGCTGAAGAGCGACGATCCCGAGGTGCAGCGCATGCTCGGCGTCTCGCCCGGCATGGGCAAGGCGCTGCATCTCGACGACAAATGGGCCTACAACATCATCAAGCAGGTGGGCAATTACGGCGAGGTGTTCGAGCGCAATGTCGGTGCCAAATCGCCGCTGAAGCTCGAGCGCGGGCTCAATCGCCTGTGGACCCAGGGCGGGCTGATGTACGCCATGCCGTTCCGCTGAGGGCGGCGCCGCGGCGCGGATGAGCAAGACCGGCGTCAGCGTCCGACCCGCGCCGCGCCGCGCCAGGCTCTGGCACGACGAGCGGGCGCGCGGCGTCATCCTCCAGCTCGCCGTGGTGGCGCTGGTGGTGGGTCTGCTGGCCTGGTTCGCCGCGAACGCCGTCGAGAATCTGCGCCGCGAGGGCATCGCCACCGGCTACGGCTTCCTCGGGCGCGAGGCGTCCTTTGCCATCGGCGTGGCGCTGATCCCGTTCAGCCCGGCCAACAGCTATGCGCACGCGCTGCTGGTGGGCTTCCTCAACACGCTGCTGGTGGCGGCGCTCGGCATCGTGCTGGCGACGGTGCTGGGCTTCATCGTCGGCATCGCCCGGCTCTCGAGCAACTGGCTCGTGAGCCGGCTCGCGCTCGTCTATGTCGAAGCGATGCGCAACACGCCGCTACTGCTGCAGATCTTCCTGTGGTGGGACGTGCTGCGACTTTCGGCGCCGCAGCCACGTGCCGCCTGGCAGCCGCTGCCGCATGTCTTCATCTCCAATCGCGGCGTCTATTTCCCGGTGCCGTTCTATGGGCCGCTCGATCTCTGGATCCTTCTGGCGGCGGCGCTGGGATTGGCAGCGGCGGTGCTGCTGCGGCACCGGGCGCGGCGGCGGCAGGAGCTGACGGGCAAGCGCCTGCCGGCCCTCTGGCTTGCGCCGGCGCTCGTGCTGCTACCACCGATCGCGGTCTTTCTCGCCGGCGGCGCGCCGCATCTCCTCGACCTGCCGCGGATGACGCGCTTCGATTTTGCCGGCGGCGAGAGCGTCACCTTCGAATTCACGGCGCTGCTGCTGGCGCTCGGCGTCTATACCGCGGCTTTCGTCGGCGAGATCGTCCGCGCCGGCATCCTCGCGGTGAGCCGCGGCCAGAGCGAAGCGGCCGAGGCGCTGGGTCTGCGCCGCGGCCAGGTGCTGCGCCTCGTCGTGCTGCCGCAGGCGATCCGCGTCATCGTGCCGCCGCTCACCAGCGAATATCTCAACCTCACCAAGAACAGCTCGCTCGCCGTGGCGATCGGTTTTCCCGATCTCTTCTCGGTCGGCAGCACCATCGCCAACCAGACGGGGCAGGTGGTCGAGGTGATGTCGATCCTGGTCGCGGTCTATCTGAGCCTCAGCCTCGCGACCTCGCTTGCCATGAACCTTTATAACCGGCGCACGGCGCTGGTGGAGCGCTGAGCGATGGCTCTCTGGCACTGGGCACGTTCACGGCTCTTCGGCGGCCCGCTCAACAGCCTGCTCACGATCGCGGTGCTGTTCCTGCTGGCGCGCGGGCTCGCGGCTTTCGTCGATTGGGCAGTGGTGAGGGCGTCGCTCACCGCCGCCAATGCGCGCCAATGCGAGGCGGCGGGTGGGGCCTGCTGGGCCTTCATCATCGATTGGCTGCGCTTCATCCTGTTCGGGCGCTATCCCTATGCCGAGCAGTGGCGGCCGGCACTGGTGCTGGCGATCTTCGTGGCGCTGTTGCTCGTAAGCTTCGCCCGGCTGCTGCCGGCGCGCATGCTGGCGGCAGTCTGGATCATCGGGCTCGCCGTGGTGCTGCTGCTGATGCATGGCGGTGTCTTCGGCATGCCCGTGGTCGAAACCGAATTCTGGAACGGCCTGCCGCTGACGCTCATCCTGGCGGTGGGCGGGCTCGGTGCCGGGTTTCCGCCGGCGCTGCTGCTGGCGCTCGGCCGGCGCTCGCAGCTTCCGGCGCTGCGCGCGCTCTCGGTCGCCTATATCGAGGTGGCGCGCGGCGTGCCGTTCATCGCCTGGCTCTTCCTCGGCCTCATCGTGCTGCCGCTCTTCCTGCCGCCCGGCGTCGTGATCGCCAAGCTGTGGCGCGCGGAGGTCGTCTTCACCCTCTTCATCGCCGCCTATCTGGCTGAGGTGGTGCGCGGCGGGCTGCAGGCGATCCCGCGCGGCCAGTACGAGGCGGCGGACGCGCTGGGCCTGGGATATCTTCAGCGCATGCGCCTCGTCGTGCTGCCGCAAGCCTTGAGCCTCACCATCCCGGCCCAGGTCAACACCTTCATCGGGGCCTTCAAGGATACGACGCTGATCTCGATCATCGGCCTCTTCGACCCGCTGCAGGATGTCAACACGGCGCTCAACGACCCCGCCTGGCGTCTCGCCTATGTCGAGGGCTACGTCTTCATTGCGGCGCTCTATTTCGCCTTCTGCTATCTCATGTCGCTCTATAGCCGCCGGCTCGAGCGCCGCCTGGCGCCGGCGAGGAGATGAGGCCGATGGGTTCCGCGCCGCTTTCGCCGATGATCGAGCTGCGCCATGTCGACAAATGGTTCGGCGCGCATCAGGCGCTGCGCGATGTGAGCCTCACCGTCGAGCGCGGCGGGCGCGTGGTCGTGTGCGGTCCCTCGGGCTCGGGCAAGTCGACGATGATCCGCTGCATCAATGCACTCGAGGGGCACGAGAAGGGGCAGATCCTGGTGGACGGCATCGAGCTCACCGGCGATCTGCGCCAGATCGAGGCGATCCGCCGCGAGGTCGGCATGGTGTTTCAGCAGTTCAACCTGTTTCCGC
The DNA here is from genome assembly GCA_035553515.1 of Allostellaceae bacterium. GTDB lineage: Bacteria > Pseudomonadota > Alphaproteobacteria > ATCC43930 > CGMCC-115725 > DAHUYF01. The sequence goes on from DATNDG010000148.1 coordinate 12,845, forward strand.
ACCTGACGGTGCTGGAGAATCTGGTGCTGGCGCCGATCTGGGTCAGGCGCATGCCGCGCCGCGAGGCCGAGGAGCTCGCCATGGATTACCTGGAGCGGGTCCGCATCCCGGAGCAGGCGCGCAAATATCCGGGCCAGCTCTCAGGCGGGCAGCAGCAGCGGGTGGCCATCGCCCGCGCGCTCTGCATGAAGCCGCAGGTGATGCTGTTCGACGAGCCGACCTCGGCGCTCGATCCGGAGATGATCAAGGAAGTGCTCGACGTCATGGTCGAGCTGGCGCGGTCGGGCATGACCATGGTCTGCGTCACGCACGAGATGGCCTTCGCGCGCGAAGTGGCCGATACCATGGTGTTCATGGACCGGGGCGAAATCGTCGAGGAAGCGCCGCCGGAGCAATTCTTCGCCGCGCCGAAAAACGAGCGGACGCGGCTCTTCCTCGGGCAGATCCTGGGCCGCTGACGCGCTATTTGTTCTGCTCGGCGCTGTTGGTGATGGCATGGCCGGCTTGCGTCATATCCTGGCCGAAGCCGGCGGCGGTGTTGCAGGCGGCCAGTGTCAGCCCTGCCCCCGCCAGCAACGATAGAGCGAGCAACCAAGACGCGACAAAGCGAATCATTCATTCCTCCCCGGGGTAGGCGATCCGACGGAGGAACATCGGCGGCGCCGCGGCGGTTCCCGCAGCTTTTCAGGCGGGAAGGGGCGGCAGCAGGGGATGCTGAAGCGTGCGCGGCAAGGCGCCGGTAAGGCGCGGATCGTCGAAATCCGCCTTCTGCCGGTGCGACACGCGAAAGCCTGCCCGCCGATAGAGTGCGAGCGCGCGGGGATGGTCGAAGGTCGAGGTATGGACGATGAGGCGCGCCGTCGGAGGGCGCCAGGCGCCCTCCACCGCCTGATGGAGGAACCAGGCGCCAATGCCGCGGCCGATGAAGTCCGGCACCAGGCCGAAATAGCAGAGTTCGGTCTCGCCCGAGGCGGGCCGCTCGATCTCGAAGAATCCGGCGGGCACGCCGGCGACGTAGAGCACCGAGACTTCGATCTCCGGCCGCGCCAGCCAGAGCCGGAGCCGCTCGTCGCTCCAGAGGCGGCGGACATACCACACCCAGGGCTCGCCAACCGTGTTGTAGAGGTAGCGATAGAAGGAGGCGGTGCATTCCTCGACGCGCATGAGCGCCAGCTTCGCCTGCGGCATCGGCAAAGGCGGCCGCACCGGCCGCGCGGTCATCGCGAGATGGGTGATGGTGTCGCTGAGGAGGGCGATGGCGCGTCTCAGTCGGCGCCGGTCGCGACCGGCGTGTCGCCGGGCAGTCCCCACTCGGACCAGGAGCCGTCATAGACCGCGGCATCGGGCCAGCCCAGGAGGTGGAGGCCGAAGGCGAGCGCGCAGGCGGTGACGCCGGAGCCGCAGCTCGTCACCACCGGCCTACCGCGCTCGAGCCTCGCCTCTGCGAAGCGGCGCGCCAGCTCCTCGGCCGGCAGCAGGGTCCGCGCTTTGGGATCGGTGAGCTCGTCATAGGGGAGGTTGCGGCTCCCCGGAATATGACCGGAGCGCAGCCCCTCGCGCGGCTCCTTGGCGGTACCGGCGAAGCGGCCCCGCGAGCGCGCGTCGAGCACCTGCTCCTGCCGCGTCTCGATATTGGCGAGGAGCTGGGCCTTGTCGCGCACCAGCAGCGTATTGAGCCGCGCGGTGAAATGCCGCTCGCGCGGTGCCGGGATCTCGTCGGTCAGCGGTCGCCCCTCCGCCTGCCATTTCGGCAAGCCGCCATCGAGAATGGCGACGTCGCGATGGCCGAAGACACGCAGCATCCACCAGGGGCGCGCGGCCGAGCTGAGCCCGGCGCTGTCGTAGATGATGATGCGGTGGCCGTCGCCGAGGCCGAGCCGGCGCATGCGCTGCGCGAACTTGTCGGCGCTCGGCAGCATGTGCGGCAGCGGATTGCTCTCGTCGGCGATATCGTCGATATCGAAGAACACCGCCCCCGGAATGTGGCGGAGGCGGTAGAGCTCGGCGGCGTTGGGTGAGACGCCGGGGAGGGTGAAGGTGCCGTCGACCACGCGCACATCGGGCGCGTCGAGATGGCGGGCAAGCCAGTCGGTCGAGACCAGCGCGTCCGGATTGGCGTAAGGCATCGGCGCCCTCTCCCTCGTCAGCCGGCGAAGGCGAGAATGACGCGCCGGTTCTGCCGTCCCTTGTTCTCGATTTTCACCACCGCGACCGGACCGATCTCGCCGGTGCGGCCCACATGGGTCCCGCCGCAGGGCTGCAGATCAACGCCGGCTATGTCGAGAAGCCGCACGCGGCCCTGGCCGGTGGGCGGCTTCACCGACATGGTGCGTACCAGCTCGGGCTGGGCCGCGAGCTCCTCGTCGGCGATCCAGCGTGCCACCGCCGGATGATCCTCGGTGATGAGCGCGTTGAGCCGCTCCGCAATCGCAGCCTTGTCGAGCGCATCGCCCGGCACGTCGAAATCGAGCCGGCCCTTGCCGTCGGCGATCTGTCCGCCGGTGACGGCGGCGTTCGGCACCACGGCGCAGAGGAGGTGCAGGCAGGTATGCATGCGCATCAGCCGGTGACGCCGCTGCCAATCGATCTCGGCGGTGACGGTATCGCCTGGCGCCGGCAGCAGCGCGCCCGCTTCCGGCACATGCAGGACCTGGTCGGGCGCTTCGCCCTTGCGCGTGTCGGAGACCGCGATGCTGCGGCCATCGGCAAACCGCAGCACGCCGCAATCGCCGGGCTGACCACCGCCCTGCGGATAGAAGACGGTGCGGTCGAGCTCGATGCCGCGCTCGGAAACGGAGGTCACGCGCGCCTCGCAGCTCGTGAGATAGGCATCCTCGCGAAAGAGCAGGACGGTCATCGGTCGAGCCAGTGCGGCACAGGCAGCTTGCGCTCGCGCAGGAAGGCGGGGTTGAAGAGCTTCGACTGGTAGCGCGTGCCGTAATCGGCGAGCACGGTAACGATGGTGTGGCCGGGGCCGAGCTCCTTCGCCGCCTTGATGGCGCCGAGAATGTTGATGCCAGTCGAGCCGCCGAGGATCAGCCCTTCCTCCTCGACGAGGTCGAAGAGCACCGGCAGCATCTCCTCGTCGGTCACCTGGAACCAGCCATCGATCGGCGCATCCTCGAGATTCTTGGTCATGCGGCCCTGGCCGATCCCCTCGGTGATCGAACTGCCTTCGGCCTTCAGCTCGCCGTGGGCGTAATAGCCGTAGATCGCCGAGCCCATGGGATCGGCGAGGTATATCCGCACCTTGGGATTGCGCTCCTTGAGCGCCATGGCGACGCCGGCCAGGGTGCCACCGGTGCCGACCGCGGAGACGAAGGCATCGACCTTGCCGTCGGTTTGCTCCCAGATCTCGGGGCCGGTGGTGTCGTAATGGCCACGCCGGTTGGCGACGTTATCGAACTGATTGGCCCAGATGGCGCCTTTGGGCTCGCTGGCGGCGATTTCCTGCGCCAGGCGGTCGGAGTAGCGCACGTAGTTCATCGGGTTGGAGTAGGGGACGGCGGCGACGAGGCGGAGATCGGCGCCGCAGAGCTGCAGCATGTCCTTCTTTTCCTGGCTCTGCGTCTCCGGCATGACAATGACGGTGCGATAGCCCAGCGCATTGCCGACCAGGGCCAGACCAATCCCGGTATTGCCGGCGGTCCCCTCGACGATGACGCCGCCGGGACTGAGCAAGCCGCGCGCTTCGGCGTCGCGGACGATGGCAAGCGCCGCGCGGTCCTTTACCGAGCCGCCGGGATTGAGGAACTCGGCCTTGCCGAGGATGGAGCAGCCGGTCATCTCCGAGGCGCGGCGGAGCCGAATCAGCGGCGTGTTGCCGATAGTTTCAAGAAATCCGTTGCGAATTTGCATCGTCCGAGGCCGTGTTTGGGCGTCGGCTCACTATAGGGAGGAGTCGTGCGCGATCAAGCGCGGGCCCGACCGGTCCGGCTGCAGCCGCTCGTTGACTTGCCGGAAACGTCACCTCCACAATCCGCCGCTGTGAGCTTCCCCTGGAGAGCGCCGGTAGCGCTCATCGCCTTCCTGCTGCTGGCGGCGGCTGCGCCGCAGCGCGATACCATCGTCATGGGCAAGGCGATCGACGACATCGTCTCGCTCGACCCGGCCGAGGTCTACGAGGCGTCGGGCGGCGAGGTGGTTGGCAATCTCTACGACCGGCTGGTAGAGGTCGACGCCAAGGCGCCGGGGTTGATCCGCCCCGGCCTCGCGCGCTCGTGGCAGGTGAGCGCGGATGGGCGCACCTATACCTTCTCGTTGCGGCCTGATGCGCGCTTTGCCGATGGCGCGCCGGTGACCGCCTCGGACGCGGCGTTCTCGCTCGCCCGTGCGCTCCGGCTCGACAAGGCGCCGGCGCTGGTGCTGGAACAACTCGGCCTCACACGGGAGAACGTCGCCGCACAGGTGCAAGCACCCGATGCGGATCATCTGGTCATCGTCACGCCGCGGGCGCTGGCGCCGGGGCTGGTGCTAGCCTGCCTCACCGCGCCGGTGGCGAGCGTCGTGGAGCGGAGCGTCGTGCTCGCCCATGAGGAGGAGGGCGATCTCGGCAATTACTGGCTCGCGGCGCATTCCGCCGGCTCGGGCCCTTATCGCCTGGCCGTCTGGCGCCCCTCCGAGCACTATACGCTCGACGCCAATCCCGGCTATTGGGGCGGCGCGCCGCGCAATCGCCGGATCATCGTGCGCGACATAAGGGAAGCGACGACGCAGCGGTTGATGCTGCAGCGCGGCGACATCGATTACGCCCGCGATCTCGGCGCCGATCAGTTGAAGGCGCTCTCGGCCGATCCGCGCCTCAGATTCGACAAGGGGGTCGATACACTCATCACCTATCTCGCGCTCAATCAGCGCAACCCCTATCTGCGGCGGCCGGAGGTGATCGAGGCGATCAAATACCTCGTCGATTACGACGGCATGGCGCGCAACCTCTTCGGCCCGACGCGCATCGTGCATCAGTCGTTCGAGCCAGAAGGCTTCCTCGGCGCGATTGGCGATCGGCCATTCGATTACGATCCGGCGCGTGCGAGGACACTGCTGGCGCGGGCAGGGCTGGCGCACGGCTTCGCTGCCACCATCGACGTGCGCAACACCGGGCCTTCGATGGATATGGCGGTGGCGCTGCAGGCGAGCTTCGCCCAGGCGGGTATCAGGCTCGAGATCGTCCCCGGCGACAGCAAGCAAGTACTGACCAAGTATCGCGCGCGCCGGCACGATATCTTCCTCGGCGAGTGGGGGCCGGACTATCCCGATCCCAACAGCAATGCCGAGGCCTTCATCGTCAACCCGGACAATGCCGAGGACTCGCCACAGAAGTCGCCGGCGTGGCGGAACTTCTGGTCCGATCCGGCGCTGGCGGCGCGCGTTGCGACGGCAAAGGAGGAGCGCAACGAGGCGGCCCGCGCCCAGCTCTATCGCGCGCTGCAGCGCGACGATCAGCGCGTGGCGCCCTTCGTCTTCATGTATGAAGATGTCGAAGTGGCGGCACATCCTGCCGATGTCGGGGGCTTCGTGCTCGGGCTGGGGCCGGCAGGAAACCGCTACGCGGGAATTCACCGGCAGTGAGGCGCGCCGTTCTTGCCCCCTTGCGCCTCCTGGCGCATCTCGTGCCGACCGTCTTCGGGCTGCTGCTCGCTACCTTCCTCATCTCCCGAGTCGTGCCGATCGATCCGGTGCTCGCGGTGGTAGGCGATCGCGCCTCTGCTGAGGTCTATCAGCGCGTCCGCACCGAGCTCGGCCTCGACCGGCCGCTCTGGGTGCAGTTCTACCGTTATGTCGCGGAAGTAGCGCGCGGCGATTTCGGCCGCTCGGCGCTGACGCATGAGAAGGTGACGGAGGATATCGCGCGCTTCCTGCCGGCGACGATCGAACTCGCCACCGCGGCGACGCTGATCGGCGTGCTGCTGGGCGTGCCCCTGGGCGTGCTCGCCGCGGCGCGCCGCGGCGGGCTCGGCGACCATCTCGTCCGCGTGCTCGGGCTCGTCGGATATTCAGTGCCGGTGTTCTGGCTTGGCCTCATGGCGCTCCTGCTGTTCTATGCGAAGCTTGGCTGGGTCGCCGGGCCGGGTCGGGTCGATATCTTCTACGAGGACACGCTGCGGCCGGTCACGGGGCTGCTGCTGGTGGACAGCGCGCTGGCCGGCAATTGGGCCATCTTCTCGAGCGCGCTCGCCCATCTGCTGCTGCCCGCGAGCGTGCTCGGCTATTTCTCGCTCGCCTATGTCAGCCGGATGACGCGGAGCCTGATGCTTGACCAGCTCGGCCAGGAATACATCGTCACCGCCCGCGCCAAGGGGCTGAGCGAAACCCGTGTGCTGTGGCGGCACGCGCTCGGCAACGCGCTCGTGCCGCTGGTGACGGTGATCGCGCTCTCCTATGCCGCGCTGCTCGAGGGCTCGGTGCTCACCGAGACCGTCTTCGCCTGGCCGGGGATCGGCGCTTATCTCACCAATTCGCTGCTCAACGTCGACATGAACGCCGTGCTCGGCGCGACGCTGGTGATCGGCCTCATCTTCATCACCCTCAACCTGCTGTCGGATTTGCTCTATCGCCTGCTCGATCCGAGGGTCCGATGAGCGTCGCGCAGGACTGGCGCACCTGGCTCACGAGCGAGCGCCCAGGCTCGCGGCGCCAGGCCCGGCTCGGCGAAGCCTATCGGCTGCTGCGGGCGTTCCTCGGCCATCGCCTCGCCGTGCTCGGGCTCCTGCTGATTGGCCTTCTGGCGATCGCCGCGATCGTGGCGCCGCTCGTCGCTCCCTTCCCGCCGGCGGCGCAGGATCTCGCGCATCGCCTGGAGCCGCCCGGAGCCGTGCATTGGCTCGGCACCGATGAATTCGGCCGCGATATCCTCTCCCGCCTGCTCTTCGGCGCGCGCATCACGCTCGGCATCGTCGCGCTGGTGACGGTGATCGCCGCGCCGGTCGGGCTTCTCGTCGGCTGCACGGCGGGCTATCTCGGCGGATTTGCCGATGCGGCGTTGATGCGGTTCACCGATGTCTTCCTCGCCCTGCCACGGCTGGTCCTGGCGCTCGCCTTCGTCGCCGCGCTGGGAGCGGGGATCGAGAATGCCGTGCTCGCCATCGCGCTGGTCGCCTGGCCGCCCTATGCGCGCATCGCCCGCGCCGAATCCCTGAGCTTGCGCAGCAGCGACTTCGTCGCCGCGGCGCGGCTCATGGGCGCCTCGGCGGCGCGCATCGTGCTGCGCCACATCATGCCGCTCTGCCTCGCCTCGCTCATCGTCCGCGTCAGCCTCGACATGGCCGGCGTAGTGCTGATCGCGGCGGGGCTCGGATTCCTCGGCCTGGGCGCGCAGCCGCCATCGCCGGAATGGGGCGCGATGATCGCCGCCGGGCGCAGCACCATGCTCGATCAGTGGTGGGTGGCGGCGATGCCGGGCGTCGCCATCGCGCTGGTTAGTCTCGCCTTCAACCTGGTGGGGGACGGGCTGCGCGACGTGCTCGATCCGAAGCAGCGATGAGCGCAACCTTGCTCGAGGTGGCGGGGCTGCGGGTCGGATTCGCATCCGGCGAGGCGGTGCGCGGCGTCGGCTTCACCTTGGGGCGTGAAAGGCTCGCCATCGTCGGCGAGACCGGATCGGGCAAGTCGCTCACCGGGCGCGCCATCTTGCGCCTGTTGCCGCCCGCCGCACGGCTCAGCGCGGCGCGGCTCGTCTTCGACGGCATCGATCTGCTGGCGGCGAGCGAGCGGGAAATGCGGCGACTGCGCGGCCGGCGCATCGGCCTCGTGCTGCAGGATCCGCGCTTCTCGCTCAATCCGGTGATGAGCATCGGCGAGCAGATCGCCGAGGCCTGCCGCTCTTCGGGGCGAGAGGGGCCGCGCGCGGCGCGGCAGAAGGCTCTGGCACTCCTCGAGGCGGTGCGGATCCGCGAGCCGCAGCGCGTCTATCAGCTTTATCCGCATCAGGTCTCGGGCGGCATGGGGCAGCGGGCGATGCTCGCCATGATGCTGGCGCCTGATCCCGATCTGCTCATTGCCGACGAGCCGACCTCGGCGCTCGACGTCACCGCGCGCCAGCAGGTGCTTGCCGTGCTCGACGAGCAGGTGAGCCGGCGCGGCATGGGGCTCATCCTGATCAGCCACGACCTCGGCGTCGTCGGGGATTTCTGCGACCGTGTGCTGGTGATGCGAGCGGGCGAGGTGGTCGAGGAATGCGCTGCTGCGGCGCTTGTTACGGCACGGCATCCCTATACGCGGCGCTTGCTCGCGGCCGAGCGACGGCTCGAGCGATGATCGACGCGGCGGGCCTCACCGCGCGCTATGGCGCCGCCCAGGTCGTCGACAAGGTTTCCTTCGCCGTGGCAAAGGGCGAGGCCTTCGGGATTGCCGGCGAGTCCGGATCGGGCAAGTCGACGCTGCTGCGCGTCGTTGCGGGGCTCCATGCGGAGTGGAGCGGCGGGCTTTCGATTGCCGGCGCGCCGATGCGGCGCGGGCGGCTCGCGCATGCGGTGCAGATGGTATTCCAGGATCCATACGGGTCGCTTCACCCGCGCCACAGCGTCGACCGTGCCCTGGCCGAGCCGCTCGCGGTCAACCGCATCGGCGGCGCCGAGGCCAGGATCGCATCGGCGCTCGCCTCGGTGGGGCTCGAGCCGCGCCATCGCTTCCGCTACCCGCATCAGCTCTCCGGCGGGCAGCGCCAGCGCGTCGCCATCGCTCGTGCGCTCATCCTGTCGCCGAGCGTGCTGCTGCTCGACGAGCCGACCGCGGCGCTCGACGTCTCGGTCCAGGCGGAGATCCTGGCGCTGCTGCAGCGCCTCAGGCAGGAGCGGGGCCTCACTTACGTGCTGGTGAGCCACGATCTCGCGGTCATTGCCGAGCTCTGCTCGCGCGTCGCGGTGATGCGCGAGGGCCGCATCGTCGAGGAGCTGGCGGTGGAGGATCTCCGCGCCGGCCGCGCGCGGCATCCCTACACGGCCGCGCTCATCGACGCGAGCCGCGGCTATCGGCGGCAAAGCTCGTCAGCCCTTGCTCCATAGCCGCCGCAGCTTTACCCGATTGGCCGCGAGCCAATAGAGCGCGAGAAGGGTGAAGGCGTTGTCGATCCGGCCGGCGCGCAGCAGAAGCTGCGCTTCGGCATAGGGCTTCACCACGACCTTGATGTCCTCGTGCTCGTCGGCGAGCCCGTGAATGCCGCCCGCGGCGCTGGCATCGACGCGGCCGCAGAAGAGTGCGACGGTCTCGGTGGTGCCGCCGGGACTGGTGAGAAAGCGGTGGACCGGCACGAGGTCGCCGATGACCGCAAGGCCTGCCTCCTCGCCCGCCTCGCGGCGCGCGACCTCAGCTTCGGCCTCGTCGGTGCGATCGACGATGCCGGCGACGATCTCAAGCTGCCAGCCGGCGAATCCGGCGAGATGCGCGGCCAGGCGGAACTGCTCGATCAGGACGATCGCATCACGCGCGGGATCGTAGAGCAGCAGCGCCACCGCGCGGCCACGCTCGAAGACCTCGCGCGACAAGGTGGGGCTCCAGCCGCCGGAATAGAGGCGGTGGCGCAATCGGTAACGGTCGATCCGGAAGAAGCCCTGATAGGCGGTCTCGCGGTCGAGGATCTCGATGGCCGCGTCGTTCACAGGGAAGCGACGAGGCGAAAGGCGAAAAGGCGCGGCACGACCCGAGTCTAGCAGGTCGCCGCCGCCGCACAATCCAAGCGGTCAGGTGCCGCTGCGCTGCGTCTGCTCAACCGCCAGAGCTTCGGTCTCGCGACGCTCTTCCTCGCGGCGCTGCTCGTCGGCAAGCCGCACGCGCAAGGCGGCGACGCAGAGCGCCAGCGGCGCCGATGCGGAAGGCGCCGAGGAGGGGAAGGGGATCATCGCGTCGGAGGCGCGGTAGATCTCGCCGATCCAGCCGCCGAATCCGCCGCGGCAATCGCTGAGCTGGCTCAGGCGGTGGATCGTCCAGCCTTCCGGCAGCAGCTTCAGCGCCGCGTCGATCGAGCGAGTATAGAGCGGCACCGGTTTCGCCGTGCCGAAGAGACGCTGGATGGCGTAGTCGAGGTACTCGCTGCCCTCTTTGGCGCTCTGCGCCATTGTCACGAGCTTTGCCAAATCCATTGCAAGCCGATCCCTGTAGCGTTTCGGAGATGTCCCGATGCTACCGGCGGTGCGTAGCGGTGACGCGCGTCAAAATAATGTCAGGGAACTAGTTCAACTGCGCGGTTTGGTTGGGTTGCTGCCGATCCGCGCGACCTCTGCGAGAGGCAGCCGCACGCGCATGAGGAGCCCGTGCGGCCTGCGATTTTCGGCGTGGACGGTACCGCCGAGCGCTTCCACATTGCGCCGCGCGATCCAGAGGCCGATGCCGAAATGAGCGCCGTGACCATCGCTGCGCGATGGTCCGCGCTGCGAGAAATAGCGGTCGAAGATACGGGCGAGATCGTCGCCGGGAACGCCGGGGCCGCTGTCGCCGATGAGCAGCTCGGCGAAACCTTCGCGCGGCTCGAGCCGGACGCCGATACTCTCGCCTTCGGGCGAGAAGGAGACGGCATTGTCGAGCAGGTTCTCGATCACCGTCTCGACCAGCTCCTCATTGGCGTGCACCATGACGCGCGGCGCGATGTGGCCCTTGAGTGCGAGGCGGCGCTCGACCAGGGCCTCGGCATGCGCCTGCAGCAGCCGACCGAGCAGCAGCGACATGTCGATGTCGGCCCGCGGCATGTCCATCACATCGGCGGTCGCCTCGTCGAGCCGGCGCGAGGAGGCGACGAGACCGTCGAGCTTGTCGAGCGACGCCTCGATGAGTCCGACGGCGCGCAGCCCGCGCTGATTGTCCGTCGAAAGCGCGCGTCTCAGCGGCTCGAGCGACTGGCGGATGACGGCGATCGGCGTCTTGAAGGCGTGGGCATTGTCCTCGGCGGCGCGGCGGATGTCGCGCGCCGAGGCGTCGAGCACCTCGACCATGTGGTCGAATTCCTCGGCCACGTCGGCAAGCTCGGGGATATCGTTCTGCGCACGGAAGGAGCCGCCGCCGGCGCGCCGCTCGCGGATGGTGCGCGCCCGCTCGGCGAAGCGCTGCAGGCCGCGCCGGACGCTCCAGAAGGTGGTGATGGTGAGCAGCACCATGGCGAGATAGATTGCCGCCGCGATGCGCACTTCAGAGCTTGCCCAATAAGGCCGCCCGAGATTGGAATCGGGGAGCGCTCCGGCGGCCGTCGAGGTCAGCACCATCCAGCAGCCGGCCGGGGTCTTGAGGGGCGTCATCGAGGTGACGACCTCGTCGCCGCCCTGCGGCGTGCGGTAACGCAGCGCGAAGGGAAATTCGCCGTCGCAACTCGCCGACAGCCGGTCGAGAATGCCCTGGCGCTGCAGCGTCTCTCGCTCGGCGTCGAGCTGGGTCGCCGGCACCACGGGCCAGGAGGCGACATAGTAGAAACCTGCGGTTCCGGCCGGCGCGTAGAGCAGCTTCACATTGGTGAAATCGTCGGCGAAGCGAGCGAGTTCGCGACCAAGCTGCGGCAAGGCAGGGTGGTCGCTGGCGGAGAGGAGCGGCGCCAGAGCCGCCGCTATGACATGGCCGTGCTCGCGCACGCTGCGCAGCAGCACCGCCTTCTGCGCCTCGTCGGCGGCGCGGAACTGGTCATAGACGATGAGCGGCACCACCATGAAGATAAGCGCCAGCACCGCCGCCTTCGCCGTGAGCGAGCGGTAGAAGCGCGGCCGCGGCGCGGCCGGCGCCGAGGGCGCCGGCGGGGCGGGCGCGAGTTCCTGCCGGCTAGTCGCCGGCAATCCAGCGGTAGCCGAATCCGGCATAATTGTGAATCTGATCAAAGTCGGAATCGATATCGCGGAACTTCTTGCGAATGCGTTTGATGAAGGTTCGCACATTGGCGCGGTAGCCCTCGGCGCCGTAGCCGGCGACGAAGTCCTTGCCGTGCACGAGATCGTAGATCTCGCGATAGCCCACATCCTCGCCGCTGCGCGAGGCGAGCAGCGCGACGATCTTGAATTCCGTCAAGGTGAGGTCGAGGGTCGTGCTATTCCAGGCGGCGCGGTTGATATCGAAGCGCAGCTCGAGCGGGCCGAGATTGACGACCTCGCCCGCCGGCCGCTTGGCAGCGATGGGGTCCGCCACCGGGCGCATGCCCTCGGTGATGAGGTGAAGGCGTTTCAGCAGGATCGACAAGCGGCGCGACTTGTCGATGAAATCGACCGCACCGCCTTCGAGCGCCGCCTCCTCGTAGATGTCGTCGCTGAGCGCGGTTAGGAAGATGACCGGCGTGCTGGTGCCTGCCCGGCGCAGATTGCGCAGCACCTCGAGCCCGTTCATGCCGGGCATGCGCCAGTCGAGCAGGATGACGTCGGCGCCACCGCCGCTGCGAAAATACTCGAGCGCCGGCTCGCCGGCGGAGAAGGTCTGCACGTCGAAGCCCTCGTCGACCAGGTTGAGGCCGAGCGATTCGCGGAACGAATCGTCGTCGTCAACGAGGACTATCCGGACCGGCGGCAGTGTCGGCATGGGCCCGCCGCTCGGCGAGGAGGGCATCATAGCATCGCTGGGCAGATCGCTCGGGAAGGTCATGGCTCCTGACTTCATAGTGGAGGGCACGCATGGCCTGACTCTGCAGGTCCAGATAGAAGTAAACGTCAACTTCGCAGTCGTTATCGCCGTAGCGCCAGATCGTCGCCGGCGGCGCCTCGGCGCGGCTGCGCGGCTCGCCCAGCAGTTCCGCTACCGCCGGTTGATCGAGACCGATCAGCTTATCCGGACCGCTCGGCGCGGCTGGTGCGGCGGGCGGGGTGAGCCGGGCCAGCGCCGCTGGCGGCGCCGGCTTGCGCGGCGGCGGCGGCGGCAGTCTTTCGCTGACCGCCGGCTCCCGCGGCGCCGGCGGTGGCGGCGCGGGCGGTGGCGGCTGAAACAGCTGACACCCCGCCAACGCCATGGCGAAGCATGACGCCAGTACGGTGGGTGCGTTTCGTCTGATCCGGTTCGAGAGTGTCATGGCCTGCCCCGATCCACCACGCCACCATTATGGTCAATTTCGGGTTAACGTGGCGACCACCACGTTGTAATTCCTTACGCGACAACGGTTTGAGGCATGGTTTCATGCCGCGCCGTTTTGTGGCAAGGTCACGGGCAGGAAATTAAGGAGCGGGCCGTGAAGGCAGCAGCGGCGGTGAGCGAGGGCGGGCGCTTCCTCGACCTGGCGGCGTTCGAGCGGACGCCGCTGGCGCGCGAGCCTTTTCCGTGGCTGGTTGTGCCGGGTTTCGTTCCGCCCGCGGCCCGGGCCGCGCTGACCCGGGATTATCCGGCGATCGAAAAGCCGGGCAGCTTTCCCGTGGGCGATCTCAGCTACGGGCCGGCGTTCCGCGAGTTCGTCGCCGAGCTCGAGGGGCCGGCGTTGCGCGAGGCCTTCGCCGCGAAGTTCGGCATGGACTTGGCGGACCGGCCGATGACGATCACGGTGCGCGGCCAAGCCCGCGCCGCCGATGGCCGCATCCATACGGACACCGCGACGAAGCTCATCACCGTGCTGATCTACATGAACGAGTCGTGGGAGGCGCCGGGCGGCAGGCTGAGGCTGCTGCGCTCGCCCGACAATCTCGAAGATGTGATCGCCGAAGTGCCGCCGGCCGCGGGAACGTTGCTCGCCTTCCGGGTCACGCCGCATTCCTGGCACGGCCATGCGCCGGTCAGCGGACCGCGCCGCGTGATTCAGCTCAACTGGGTCGAAAGCGAGCGCGTGGCGCGGCGCGAGCGGCTGCGCCACGGGCTCTCGGCGCGGATGAAGCGACTCCTGTCCCTGGTTCGCTGAGCGACACCTAGCATTGCCGTCTTCTGCAGCTACTGTTTGGTCTGCAGGCTCTTGAAGGTCTCTGCGTTCGGACAGAACGCTTCATAGCCGCTGGCTTTGCCCGAGCGCAGCCAATGCTCGCATTTGCCGGTGGTCTCGCAGATCGTGCAGGTGAACTCGACATCATGCTGTGCGCCGGCCGCGCGCAGCCGGTCGCGACTGATGCCGAGCCGCTTCAGCATGGCCGCGAGCCGTTGCGGCGTGTCGGGGTGCGCGCGCAGGATGGCGTCGATGACGCCACGCGTCGCGCCAGCTTCCTGCAAGATGGTGTCGAGCTGGCCGTACGCCTCCAGCGCCGCGAACTCATCGCGGAGCCTGCGGCGCTCGCGCAGCGCGTGCCACCAGGCGCGCAGCCGCGCAAGGGGGCCGTGAGCGAACACGCCGATGTCTTCGGCGGTGCTGGTGCCGGCGTCCATTTGTGTCCCTCCTTCGCGGAAAGCGACAGTCGACGGCATTGAAGAAGGGCCGGGCAGGGGGCGCACTGATCTGGATCAATCGGCCTCGGTTTGCCGGGTGGTCGCCCCGACCACGAGAGGGAAGCACCCATCGTCGCGACATGCACGGCAGCCATGCAACCTCCGATCTCGGGCGTCGTTTAGCAGGCGGCGCGCAGGGGCAGAGATGATGGATCGGCTGGCCAACTACCGAAGGAAGCGTGACTTCGCAGAGACGCCGGAGCCCGCCGGCAAGCCGCGGCGGCGCAGCGCGGGCACGCTCCGCTTCGTCATCCAGAAGCATGCGGCGCGGCGCCTCCATTACGACTTCCGTCTCGAGCTTGGCGGCGTGCTGCGAAGCTGGGCGGTTCCCAAGGGTCCGAGCCTCGATCCGCGCGCGCGGCGGCTGGCGGTGCAGGTCGAGGACCATCCGCTCGACTACGCTGATTTCGAAGGGGTCATCCCGCAGGGACAATATGGCGGCGGTACGGTGCTGGTGTGGGATACCGGCAGCTGGCAGCCGCTCGGCGACGATCCCGAGGGCGATCTGCGCAAGGGCGCGCTCAAGTTCGAGCTGCGCGGCAAGAAGCTGCAGGGGCGCTGGACGCTGGTCCGCATGGGGGGACGCCGCGGCGAGAAGAACTGGCTGCTGATCAAGGAGAAGGACGATGAGGCGAAGCCCGGCAGCGACGACGAGATCGTCCGACGCCGGCCGCGCAGCGTGCTGAGCCGGCGCGACCTCGCGGCGGTAGCGAAGGCGCGCGACCGTGTGTGGCAGTCGAACCGCGCCGAAGCCACCCCGCTCGCGGTCGATCCTTCGGCCATACCGAGAGCGCGGCGGCGGCCGATGCCGCGCAAGCTCGCGCCGCAGCTCGCCACGCTCGCCGCGACCGTGCCGCCCGACGAAGGCTGGCTGCACGAAATCAAGCTCGACGGCTATCGTATGCTCGCCCGGATCGCCGGCGGCAAGGTGACCTTGCTGAGCCGCAACGGCAACGATTGGACGGGGAAATTTCCCGGCACTGTCGCGGCGTTGGCCGAGCTTGGGCTCGGCGAGGCGGTGCTCGACGGCGAGATCGTGCATCTGCGCGCGGACGGTGTCAGCGATTTCAGCGCGCTCAAGGACGATCTCTCCGCCGGCGACACCTCCGGCACCATCTATTTCCTCTTCGATCTGCTATACCTTGCCGGCTGGGACCTCACCGGCGCGCGGCTCGATGCGCGCAAAGCCGCGTTGGAGCGGCTCATCGCCGACCGGGGCGGCGGCACGCTGCGCTACAGCGATCATGTCGAAGGCAGTGGCGAGGCCTTCCACCGCAATGCCTGCCGCATGGCGCTCGAAGGCGTGGTCTCCAAGCGCGCCGACGCGCCCTACCGTTCCGGGCGAAGTGCCGCCTGGCTCAAGGTGAAGTGCCAGGCGCGCGAGGAGCTGGTGGTCATCGGCTGGACCGATCCTAGCGGCTCGCGACAGGGATTCGGCGCGCTGCTTCTTGGCTATTACGATGCCCATGGAAGACTGCATTTCGCGGGTGGCGTGGGCACGGGTTTCGATACGCGCACACTGCGCGCACTGCGCGCCAAGCTCGATCGGCTGGCACGCAAGGAGGCGCCCTCGCCGGAAATCGCCCGCGCCGTGCCGCGCCGCACTCATTGGGTGAAGCCCGAGCTCGTTGCCGAGCTGCGCTTCAGCGAATGGACCACGGACGGACGCCTGCGCCATCCGGTGTTCCTGGGTTTGCGCGACGACAAGGCGGCGCGCGACGTCGTCCGCGATCCGCTGAGCGGCGGCGCGCTTCCCGCCGATGCGGCGGCGCCGCCTACCGCGGCCCTGCCGCGCGGGACCGTCGAGATCGGCGGCGTTCGGCTCAGCAATGCCGAGAAGGTTCTCTATCCCGAAGCCGGCATCACCAAGCTCGACCTCGCGCGCTATTACGAGGCTGTGGCGGCGAAGATTCTGCCGGAAATCGCCGGCCGCCCGCTCACCCTGGTGCGCTGCCCCGAGGGCTATCGCGGTCATTGCTTCTATCAAAAGCATGCGAGCCAGTCGGTGCCGCTTGCGCTCCGCCGCGTCGACATCGCCGAGAAATCGGGCAGCAGCATTTATCTGGTCGCCGACGATCTTGCAGCGCTTTGGTCGTTGGTGCAGATGGGCGTGCTCGAAATCCATGTCTGGGGCTCCAAGGAGCCGCAGATCGAGAAGCCCGACCGGATCGTTTTCGATTTCGATCCCGATGAGGGGCTCGCCTGGGAGCGGGTGGGCGAGGCGGCGCTCGAGCTGCGCGCGCTGCTCGAGGAGCTGGGACTCGAGAGCTTCGTCAAAGCCACCGGCGGCAAGGGCCTTCACGTCGTGCTCCCGTTGCGACCGCGCTACGGCTGGGAAGAGATCAAGGGATTCACCAAGGCGATCGCGCAGCTCATGGTCGAGCGCAGGCCCGGTGCCTATACGGCGACCCTCGCGAAGAAGGCTCGGCGGGGGCGCATCTTTGTCGACTATCTGCGCAACCAGCGGGGCGCCACGGCGGTGGCGGCCTATTCGGCCCGGGCGCGCGCCAATGCGCCGGTGGCGGCGCCGCTGAACTGGCAGGAAGTCGAGGCGGGGATACGCTCGGACGCCTTCACCATCGCCACATTGCCGAAGCGGCTCGCCGCGCTGAAGCGCGATCCCTGGCAGGGTATCGACGAGGCGCGCCAATCGCTGCCGAGCTCGCTCATGCGAAAGCTCGCCGTGGCCTGAATCTGGGGAGCCGGTAGGGCCTACTCGTCGGCCTCGAGCAGCGTCTTCAGCGCCTCTAGCCCGGGCATCGCCCCTTGCTTGGTGTTGAGCAGCACCGCCTCGCGCAGATTGGCCCAGCGGAGATCGGCGCCGCGCAACTCGGCATTGACCAGATTGGCACCTTGCAGATTGGCGCCGGTGAGCACCGCCGCCGCGAGATTGGCGCTCTTGAGATTGGCGCCGACGAGGATGGTGTGATCGAGCCTCGCGGCGGCCAGAAGCTTGCCCGAGAGGTCGACGCCCTGGAGGTTGCAGCCGCTGAGGTTGAGGCGGCGGCCCTCCTTGGCTTGGCTCGCAACCCACATCTCGTGCTGGCGCAGGCGATCGAGGATCGCCTCGAGCTTGAGGCGCGCCTGCGGCAGAGCGGCACCGCTGTTCTCCAGCCGCTGGCCGACATCGCCCTTGAGGACGGCGCTGCGCAGATCGGCTTCGGCGAGCTGCGCACCGCGCAGAATGGGATCGATGAGCTCTGCGCCGTGAAAGCAGGCATTGCGCAGATCGGCGTCGGAGAAGTCGGTGCTGTCGAGAATGGCGCCGCTGAAATCGACCGCCTTGCAGCGGGCGTTGGGCAGCCGCGCGCCTTTCAGGATGGCGTTGGTGAAGCGGCTGCCGGTATCGCCGTCCAGCGTGACGCCGGAATCGATGACCATGCCCTCGCGCAAGTCGGCGCCGCCCAAATGCGCGCCGGTGAGATTGGCAAGCTCGAATTTGGCGCCGCGGAGATCGGCCTTCTCGAAATCGGCGCTGGTAAGATCGGAATTGTTGAAGCGCGCGCCAAAGAGATTGGCGTGGCGGAAGACGGTGCGCTGCATGTTCGCGCCGTCGAACTTGCAGACCAGGAATTCGCTGTTGGTCCAGTCGCCGCCGCTGAGATCGAGCCCGCTCAGGTCGCATTGACGCAGAATCGCCCTCGCGCCGCCGCTCTGGTTGCGCAGGTAGCGGCGATGGCGCTCCTGCAACGCTTCGATCGCGTTCGCGTCGAAGCGAATCTTGACCAGAGCGGGCAATGGTTTGCGCGCGTTTTGTGCCATCGGGAACCCCGATCGAATCCCAGCCCAAACAGGCAATTCTACGAACCTTTGGGTAAACTTATTGTTGATGCGGCATCGGCGCCGCCGGTGGGGGAGGGAGCCGCCGCCTTGCCGGGCGTTCAGCTCTTATTCACCATACCCGCGCCATACTCGCTCGCCGAAGAGGTGAATCTTGGACAAGACCCACGCCGAAAAGCAATCGCATCAGCAGCCCAAGGCCTATCAGGACTCGCGCTTCCTCGAAAGCAAAGACGCGCGCGCCTTGCGCATCCTGGCGGAGTATCTGGAGCCGCTATCGCGCTTCAAGCGCTATGGCGTGCAGGACACGATCGTCTTCATGGGCTCGGCGCGGCTTTTGTCGCGCGAAGCTGCCGAAGCGGCGCTCGCCAAGGCCGAACGGGCCGGCAGCGGGGTCGAGGTGGCGCGCGGAGCGGTCGCCGCTTCGGTTTATTACGAGGCGGCTCGCGAGCTCGCCCAGCGCCTCACGAACTGGTCGAAGAAGCTCGACCGCGAGGAGCGGCGCTTCGTCGTCTGCACCGGCGGCGGGCCCGGCATCATGGAGGCTGCCAATCGCGGCGCGTCGGAGGCGAAGGGGCTCAATGTCGGCCTCACCATCTCGATCCCCAACGATGAGTTCGACAACCCCTATGTCAGCCGCGAGCTGCACGTTCACTTCCACTATTTCTTCATGCGAAAGTTCTGGTTCGTCTATCTCGCCAAGGCGGTGGTGCTGTTCCCCGGCGGCTTCGGCACGCTCGACGAGATGTTCGAGATCCTGACCCTGGTACAGACGGGCAAGATGAAGAAGCGCATGCCGATCGTCCTGTTCGGCGCGAAGTTCTGGAACGAGATCGTCAATTTCGATGCGCTCGTCAAATACGGCACCATCAGCCCGCAGGACGTCGAGCTTTTCCACCGCACGGACTCCGTCGACGAGGCTTACGAGATCATCACGCGCGGACTGACGGAGAATGCGCTCGGCGCGCCGGGCGCCGTGCTCTAGCGAAATCGACGGGCCGGCCCGTTGCAGGCCGGCCCTGTCCCGTCCTTATCCGCGTTGCCCGGCGACCCGAGCCGCCGCCGAGCCCTGACGCGGCAGGGGCGGAGGGTTGGTGCCGGCTAGGTGGCCAAGGCGAAGGTGCCCACCGAGCGCGGCAGGGATCTGAGCTTCGCCGCGATGGCGGTATGAATAAAAAGATCGAGCGGAACGAGCAGCGCCGGCACGAATGCATAGGGCAAGCTTGCCATCGCCAGCATGCCGGGGGCTTCGGTGAAAACGCGAAACGGCGTGCCCGCGGCCGAAAGCAGGCCCAGGGTTATCGCCACGACGAGATCGAGCGTGCCAAAGCTATTCCACAACACGAACCACGATTTCCGCAGGTCGACGCCGAGGAGAACCGCCAACACAAGGATCAAGGCGCCGGCGCCGGTGATCATGTCGCCGAGACCGGCAATCGGCGCGAAGGGCGCGGAAAGGCGCCCCGCGGCATGAAGAAACAGGAAAAAGATCCCGCCGATGCGCCTGATATGCATCGCCACCAGGGCAGGCAGCGGCACCTCGATCAGCGCGCCACGGACCCGCGAAGAAAGCACCCAGCTTCCGAGCAATAGGGCGAGCAGCAGGGTGAAAGGAAGGAAGTTGACCGGGACCGGGCCGAGCATACCGGGACGCAAAACCCCGCTTGCGTAGAGACCGACGATGACCGCGAGCCACCCCGCCGTGATGGTCGCCAAGGACAGCTTGGCCATGGCGCGGACCGGCAGAAGGCCGATCAGCAGCGCCAGTTCCGCGGTCGCATAGGCCGAGATGACGACCGCACCGATCATGTGGAGCATGGCAACCTCCACGAAACTGCTGTAGCGTTGAACTCGATGTATGAAAATGAACACAGTGTTCGATCCATCCAACGAGCAATGCCAGCCAACTGTCCCGTCCCGAACAGTTCGCGGAAAGTGTCCCGGAAAGACAGAACGGCGCGATGACCACGCTCGCCAATCGGCAGATTGCACGCACCCGCCGTCGCCTTCACGAAGCGCTGATTTCGCTCATTCTACGCAAGGGCTACGAAGCGACGACGGTTCAGGACATCATCGACGAGGCCGATGTCGGACGCTCGACCTTCTACGCGCACTACACCGGAAAAGAAGACCTGCTGCGCAAGGGATTCGAACCGCTCCGCGCGGAGCTGGCGGCCGCCCAGAGGAATGGGAATGCCACGGCCAAGCGGAGCGGGGATCAAGGCGAAATCCTGAGCTTCAGCGTCGCGATGTTCGAGCACGCTTGCGCTCACAAACATATCTACCGCGCCCTGGTCGGCAGCCGTGGCGGTGTCGTCGTCGTCAACGAGATGCAACGCATCCTCTCGGACGTGGTGCAAGATGAATTGCCGCGCGTGCGGCATGGGGAGACCCTGTCACGCGACCTTGCCGTCCGTTTCGTCGTCGGCTCCTTCATGACCGTGATGACGTGGCTTCTGGAGCGGAAACCGAAGGTGACGCCTGCCGATGCGGACCAGATGTTTCGCCTGCTCGTGATCGGCGGCATCGGATCTGCGGTCCGAAATGCGCAGCCGAAGTCATGACCCTCACCCACCGCGAGGTGCCAGTCATACCGCGCGGGACGCGTCCCGGCGCGCGAACGCGCGAACGCCGCAGGGAAGCTCGGCTTTTTCGAGCTTCCCTGTACGGCAACGGACATCCGTCGACTTGAAAATGGCTCCCGGGGAGGGATTCGAACCCCCGGCCAAGCGGTTAACAGCCGCTTGCTCTACCACTGAGCTACCCGGGATCAGTGCTGGCCGCGCCTCTAACGGCGCGACCGGGCGGCCTTATAACAGAGCCGCGCGCGCGACGCCACCCTGGAGCGGCGGAGAAGTGGAGGCCGGAAGCGGAATCGAACCGCTGTACGAGGATTTGCAGTCCTCTGCATAGCCACTCTGCCATCCGGCCGGGGCTCGCAGGTATATGCTGCGGCACCAATGAGGGTCAAGGCGCGCACCGAGGCGCAGCCAAGGATTGTGTTCGCCTGGACCCGCCTTTATAAGTCCGCCTCATCGGTGACATCTTCGGGCGGGGTTCGATGATCGATTACGCTCAAGCGCGTCTCACCATGGTCGAGAGCCAGCTGCGCACCAACAAGGTGACCGACGACGCGCTGCTGGACGCGTTCCTCGCGGTACCGCGCGAGCGCTTCGTGCCGCCAGGCTTGCGCGGAACCGCCTATGTCGATGATGACTTGCCGCTTGGCAATGGCCGGGCGCTGATGGAGCCGATGGTGCTGGCGCGGCTGCTGCAGGTTGCCGAGATCGGCCGGGGCGACCGCGTGCTCGAGATCGGCTGCGCAACCGGCTATGGCACGGCGATCCTCTCGCGCCTGGCGCGCAGCGTCGTGGCGATCGAGAGCGATGTCGATCTGGCACGGCTTGCGATGGCCCGACTGCGCGAGCTGGGGGTCGGCAACGCCGCCGTGGTCGAAGCCCCGCTTGCGGGCGGATATCCCGGGCGCGCGCCTTATGATGCGATCGTCTTCCAAGGCGCGGCCATGCAGATTCCAGCCGTCATCGGCCAGCAGCTCGCCGATCGCGGCAGGCTGGTCGCCGTCCTGCAGCAGCCCAACGGCATCGCGCGCGCCGTGCTGATGACCGCGGCGGGCGGCGTGCTGTCGCAACGGCCCTGCTTCGATGCGGTGGCGCGGTTGCTGCCGGGCTTCAGCGCCGAGCCGAGCTTCGTCTTCTGAGCGCGACGGGAGCGCATGATGCGACGTCAACTTTTCGCTTCCTGTTCACTGGGCGTCCTGCTCGTGGCCGCCTCTGCAACTGCGCGCGCCGAGACGCTCACCGATGCGCTCGCCGACGCCTATAACAACAACCCGCAGATCCTGGCCGAGCGCGCCAACCTTCGCGCCACGGACGAGAGCGTGCCGCAGGCGCTCTCCGGCTGGCGGCCGACGGTCACCGCCACCGGCTCGATCGGCGCGCAGAGCATCGACAACCGCCCGGGATCGCCGGTCCTTCCGGGCGAAATAAAAACCTTCCCCGATACCGCCGATCTCAATGTGACCCAGCCGGTCTACAGCGGCGGCCGCACCGTGGCGCTCACCGCCGAAGCGGAGAAAACGGTCGAGGCGGAGCGAGCGCGCAACATCGCCACCGAGCAGACGGTCTTCCTCAGCGTCATCCAGGCCTATCTCGACGTGGTGCGCGACCAGGCCACGCTCGAGCTCAGCATCAACAACGAGCAGGTGCTGCGCCGTCAGCTCGAGGCGACGAACGACCAATTCCGCGTCGGCGCGGTGACGCGCACCGACGTGGCGCAAGCCGAGGCGCGGCTGGCCGGCGCAACCGCATCGCGCCAGCAGGCCGCCGGCAATCTTCAGGTGAGCCGGGCCAATTACGAGCGCGCCGTCGGCCATCTCCCGCCGGGCAAGCTCGCGCAACCGACCGTGCACCCGGTGCTGCCGGCCAACCGCGCCGATGCGATCGGCCTTGCAACCTTCAAGAATCCGAACGTCATCGCCGCGATCTACACCGAGGACGCGGCACGCAATGCGATCGACGCCACGCGCGATCAGCTGCTACCGAGCCTGGCCCTTGTGGGCGACGCCAACCGGGCCAACAACACGGTGATCTCGGGTCGGCTCACCAATACCTTCTCGGTGGTGGCGCGGCTCACCATGCCGCTCTACGAGGGCGGCCAGATCTATTCGCAGACGCGCCAGGCGGTCCAGGTGGCGGGCGAGCGGCGCAGCCAGACCGACGATGCGCGCCGCGCTGCCATCCAAGGGGCGAGCCAGGCCTGGGAGCAGATCGCCTCCGGCCGCGCGCAAGTCGTATCGCTGCAATCGACGATCAAGGCGGCGCAGATTGCCCTCGACGGCGTACGCCAGGAAGCGACCGTCGGCTCACGCACCGTGCTCGACGTCCTCAATGCGGAGCAGGAGCTGTTCACCGACCAGGTGCAGCTGGTGACCGCGCAGCATGATCTCGCCGTCGCGGAGTTCACGCTGGCGGAGCAGATCGGGCGGCTTACCGCCGTCGATCTGCGCCTGCCGGTGAAGCTCTACGATGTCGACCGGCACTACCGCTCGGTGCGCGACAAGTGGGCGGGCTTCGGCGCCAAGAAATAGGCACGTCCCAGCCATCGGTTGCGAGCGGCCGGAGGCTGATGCCGTTGATGAGGTCGCGGCGCCACTCCCAGGAGGCGAAGCCCATCTGATCGGACATGGTCTGATGGAGTCGCGCCGGGCAAGCCCACGCGTCGGTTTCGGCGCCAGCGACGCATCGCCGCATTGACCAGGGTCAAGGCAGGGGGCCGACATTGTCGGCATTTCCCGAGGCGAGCGACGCCTCGTCGCGCGTGCAAAAGGCGCGAATCGGTGGGTTCGTCTGGCCTTTTGCTGGCGCTTCCCCTACTGTAGCCGCGGTTACGCGAGTTGGATTGAGCGCCATGTCGGACCCGAAAGGCCAGCACGAGCCATCGATGGAGGAGATCCTCGCCTCCATCCGCCGCATCATCGCCGAGGACGGAGAGCCTGCGCCGGGAGCGGCGGCCGCGGCGGAAGAGAAGCCGCGCGGCGAAGAGGTGCTTGAACTGACCGAGGTCGTGGAGGAGGACGGAACCGTCGTCAGCATCGGCTCAGGCGGGCGCAAGGCTGCACCCGAGCCGCTACCGCCCCCTCCGCCACCACCGCCGCCCAAGCCGATCTTCGGTCTCGACTCGGCACCGCCTCCGCCACCGCTACCGGAGCCCGAACCGCCACGGCCGGCTTTCGTCGCGCCGCCGGAGGATGAGACCGACCGGCTGGTTTCCCAGGCAACCGCCGTGGCCTCGGTCTCGGCGTTGTCGCAGCTCTCGGGTATCGGCGGACGCGATCAGCTCGGCAATTTGCCGCTGGGCGATGCCGGCCGGACGCTCGAGGATCTCGTGCGCGAGCTGCTGCGGCCGATGCTGCGCGATTGGCTCGACGCGAACCTGCCGCAGCTTGTCGAGCGGCTGGTTCAGGAAGAGATCCGGCGCATGTCGCGCGACGCCCAGACCCGCTGAGCCGCGGTCCTCGGCGGCGAGCGCCGCCGGCCTTCAGATGCAGCACCGCGCAGCGAGCGAGAAGCGTTCAGCCATGCTGGACAAGACCTATCGTCCGGCCGACGTCGAGGCGGCCGTCTACCAGGAATGGGAGCAATCGGGGGCGTTCGCCTCCCATCCCGAGTCCGCGGCCGAGCCCTATTGCATCATGATGCCGCCGCCCAATGTCACGGGCAGCCTGCACATGGGCCATGCGCTCACCTTCACCATTCAGGACATCCTCATCCGCTATCACCGCATGCTCGGCCGCGATGCGCTGTGGCAGCCGGGCACCGATCATGCCGGCATTGCGACGCAGATGGTGGTGGAGCGCCAGCTCGCGCTCGAGCAGTCGAGCCGCCACAAGCTTGGCCGCGCCGCCTTCGTCGAGCGTGTCTGGCAGTGGAAGGCCGAATCGGGCGGCACGATCACGCGGCAGCTCCGGGCGCTCGGCGCCTCGCCTGACTGGCGCCGCGAGCGTTTCACGATGGACGAGGGGCTTTCCGCGGCGGTGCGCAAAGTCTTCGTCGCGCTATACCGCGAGGGGCTGATCTATCGCGACAAGCGGCTCGTCAATTGGGATCCGAAGCTGCATACCGGCATTTCCGATCTCGAGGTCGAGAATGTCGAGACGCGCGGCTCGCTCTGGTACTTCAATTATCCGGTCGAAGGCGAGCCGGGCCGCTTCATCACCGTGGCGACGACGCGGCCCGAGACAATGCTGGGCGACAGCGGTGTCGCCGTTCATCCCGAGGACGAGCGCTACAAGGAACTCGTCGGAAAGCACGTCATCCTGCCGCTGGTCGGCCGCCGCATTCCGATCGTCGCCGACGATTATGCCGATCCCGCCACGGGAAGCGGTGCGGTCAAGATCACTCCGGCGCATGATTTCAACGATTTCGAGGTCGGGCGCCGGCATGGCCTCGAGCTCATCAACATCTTCGACCGTGATGCGCGGCTCAACGACAATGCGCCCGAGGCCTATCGCGGCCTCGAGCGCTTCGAGGCGAGGAAGCGCATCGTCGCCGACCTCGAAGCGCAGGGCCTCGTCGCCAAGATCGAACCGCACACGCTGATGGTGCCGCATGGCGACCGCTCCGGCGCGGTGCTGGAGCCCTGGCTCACCGACCAATGGTACGTCGATGCCAAGACCCTCGCCCGCGCGCCGATAGAAGCGGTGGAGGCCGGACGCACGGTTTTCGTGCCGAAGAGCTGGGAGAACACCTTCTTCGAATGGATGCGCAACATCCAGCCCTGGTGCATCTCGCGCCAGCTCTGGTGGGGGCACCAGATCCCGGCCTGGTACGGTCCTGACGGCGGCATCTTCGTCGAGGAGAGCGAATCCCAGGCCGAAGCCGCCGCGGCGCGCCATTACGGCAAGCCCACGCCGCTCGCCCGCGATCCCGACGTGCTCGATACCTGGTTCTCCTCCGGCCTCTGGCCGTTCTCGACGCTGGGCTGGCCGGAAGAGACGCCGGAGCTCCACCGCTACTATCCCACGGATGTGCTGGTCACCGGGTTCGACATCATCTTCTTCTGGGTCGCGCGGATGATGATGCTCGGCTGCAAGTTCATGGGCGATGTGCCGTTCCGCACGGTCTACATCCACGCGCTGGTGCGCGACGAGCGCGGCCAGAAGATGTCGAAATCGAAGGGCAACATCATCGATCCGCTGGTGCTGATCGACCGCTATGGCACGGATGCGCTGCGCTTCACGCTGGCCGCGCTCGCTGCCCAAGGGCGCGATATCAAGCTGGCGGAATCGCGGGTCGAGGGCTATCGCAACTTCGCCACCAAGCTGTGGAACGCGGCGCGTTATGCCGAGATGAATGGCTGCGCGCTGGTGCCGGACTTCGCGTCGCATGCGGCGCGGCTCACGGCCAATCGCTGGATCATCGGCGCGCTGGCCGAGGCCGGGACGCGTGCCGCCGAGGCGATCGGCGAATATAAGTTCAACGAAGCTGCGGGCGCGCTCTACCAATTCACCTGGGGCACCTTCTGCGACTGGTACCTCGAATTCACCAAGCCGATCCTTGCCGGCGATGACGAAGCGGCCAAGGCGGAGACGCGCGCCACCACAGCCTGGGTGCTGGGCGAACTCGTCCATCTGCTGCATCCCTTCATGCCGTTCATCACCGAGGTGCTGTGGAAACAGTTCACCGGCGGGACGGGGGGCCTGCTGATCGCGGCGCGCTGGCCGGCGCATGAGGCGGCGCTGGTCGACCGGGCGGCGATGGCCGAGATGGAGTGGGTGGTGACGGTGATCTCCGCCATCCGCACCGCCCGCTCGGAGATGAATGTCCCGGCGGGCAGCGAAATCGCTGCTGATGTCGTGGAGAGCGGCGAGGACGGGCGGCGCTGGCTGGTGGGGCACGGCGAGGTCATCCGGCGGCTGGCGCGGCTCTCGGCGATCGAGCCGGCCGATACTGCGCGGCGCGACCGCCCGGCGACGAAGAGCCAGATTCAGGTGGTGGCTGGCGGCCTCACCCTGTCGCTCGACCTCGCGGGCGCCGTCGACCTTGCCAAGGAGCGGGCCCGGCTCGCCAAGGAGGCGGCCGGGATCGCCGGAGAGATCGAGAAGATCGGTCGCAAGCTCGGCAACGAGCAGTTCCTGGCCAAGGCCAAGCCCGAGGTGGTCGAGGAGCAGCGCGAGCGCCTCGCCGAGGCCGAGGCCGGGCTTGCCCGGGTGCGTGCCGCGCTCGGACGCATCGGCGGCTAGCGACGCAGCCGCAAAGCGCGTCCCGGTTGACACGGGGATAACACAGTCAACGGCCTGCGTTGAGCGTTCGCCCGTCGACGCTCATTGCCGGGAGAAACGGTGTGGATATGGTGGCAGCGCTGCGACAGGGCGGTATGGCGGCGCGGGTGCGCGCACTCCTCCTTTCACCGAGACAGGCCTGGGGCTCGATCGCGGCCGAGCCGCCGGATCCGGTCGGGCTCTATGTGCGGCTGGTGATGCCGCTGGCGGCGATCGCGCCGCTGGCGAAGCTGTTGAGCTGGTCTTTGGTACTCGGCTTCATCGCCCCCGGTACGGCGGTGCTGGCGGGGCTGCTCGCCTGGGCGCTCAATCTGGTCGGGGTCGCGGTGCTGGCCTTCATTGCATCGTGGCTCTCTCCCTATTTCGAGGGTGAGGATCATCCCGAACAGGCGATGAAGCTCGTTGCCTATGCGGCAACACCGAGCTGGCTCGGAGGCATATTCCGCCTGGTGCCGATCCTCGGCATGCTGAGCCTGCTGACGAGCCTCTACAGCATCTATCTCGTCTATTGCGGTGCGCCGCAGCTCCTGGGCGTCCCGCCGACGCGCGCACCCGGCTTTGCGCTTGCGCTCGGCGGGATCGCTGTTCTGCTCTACATCGCCTGTGGCGTGATCCTCGCCCTCGTGCTCGGCATTACCGCTCTCGGCATGGCGTGAACGAGCGGTCGTCGGCGGGCTCGATCAGGCTTAGAGCCGCGGGGCGATGAAATCGGGCCAGATGCCGCACTCCGCGGCCAGCGCCGTTGCGTCCTGGCCGCGGCAGAAGCCATCTTCGATGAGAAGCGTGCGAAATCCCGCGGCGCGCCCGCCCAGGATGTCGGTGTGGAGCGTATCGCCGACGCAGAGGACGCGCTCCGGAGCGATCTCGGGATAGCGCGCGCGCAGCCTTTCATAGATCGGTGCGAATGGCTTGCCGCAGAAGACCGGGTGGACGGCGATCGCATCGGCGAGACGATGGGCGAAGAGGCCGGGCTCCGCGGCCATGCCTTCCGGCTCCGGCGAGACGATGTCGGGATTGCCGATGATGAGCGGACGCGGCCGCCGCCGCAGGCTCGTCGCCAGCAGTTCCTGCCGCGCTTCGCTCCAGCCGTCGCTCGAGAGAAAGACGAAGGCGGAGACGGCATCGTAGGCGAGTGGATCGTCGGCGAGCGGCTGCATCGCTCCGGTGAGCTCGTCATAGGGGGGCGGCGGATCGGCGATGAGGCCGATGGTCTCCGGCGCCGGCAGATACGCCAGCAGTCCCGGCAGCAGCGCGATGCCGGGCAGGATTTCATCCGGCGCGAAATCGAAGCCCCGGCGGCGGTGCCGGGCGGCAGCCGCCTCGGGCTCGCGCGTGCCGTCATTGCTGAGTACGACGAGGGGCTTCCCTAGTGCGCGCAGCCGGGCGACGGCGGCGGGCGCGCCGGCGACCGGCAGATCGGCGATATTGAGCACACCCCAGGCGTCGAGCACGAAGAGGTCGAAGCGATCGGCGATCACCGCGGCGTCGGCGATGCGTCGCGGCGTCGCGGCCGGCGGCTTCGCCGGGAGCCGGATTTCGGCGCGGCGATAGGCGCGCCAGGCTTCGGCGAAGCTGAGGAACAGCATGGGCGCGCCTTCTAGCGGCCGGCAACGAGCCCGCCAAGCCGGCCCCGGTTGAGCGCATAGGCGCTGCTTTGTATGGTGGGCGCAACCCAGCGAGAACATCGAGGAGATGCTGATGCCCGACGATGTCAGGAAGCCGAAGTTCGACAAAGCGAAGCTGCCGAGCCGCCATGTCACGGTTGGACCCGAGCGCGCGCCGCACCGCTCGTATCTCTATGCGATGGGGCTCACCGATGAGCAGATCGCCCAGCCCCTGGTTGGCGTGGTCACCACCTGGAACGAGGCGGCCCCCTGCAACATCGCGCTGATGCGCCAGGCGCAGGCGGCCAAGAAGGGGGTGTCGGCGGGCGGTGGCACGCCGCGCGAGTTCACCACCATCACCGTCACCGACGGCATCGCCATGGGCCATGCCGGCATGAAATCCTCCCTGGTGTCGCGCGAAGTGATCGCCGATTCCGTCGAGCTCACCATGCGCGGCCACTGCTATGACGCGATGGTCGGCTTCGCCGGCTGCGACAAGTCGCTGCCCGGCCTCATGATGGCGATGGTCCGGCTCAATGTGCCCGCGGTCTTCGTCTATGGCGGCTCGATCCTGCCCGGCAGGTTCCATGGCCGGGATGTCACGGTCGGCGATGTCTTCGAGGCGGTGGGCGCGCATAGCGCCGGGCGCATGAGCGATGAGGAGCTGCACGAGCTCGAATGCGTCGCATGTCCCTCCTCGGGCTCCTGCGGCGGACAATTCACCGCCAACACCATGGCCTGCGTCTCCGAGGCGCTCGGCCTGGCGTTGCCCGGCTCGGCCGGCCCGCCCGCGCCCTATGACAGCCGCGACAGCTATGCCGAGGCCTCGGGCGAGGCAGTGATGAGGCTGCTGGCGCGCGGCATCCGCCCGCGCGACCTCGTCACGCGCAAATCGCTCGAGAATGCCGCCATGGTGGTGGCCGCTTCGGGCGGCTCGACCAATGCCGGGCTGCATCTGCCGGCGATCGCGCATGAGGCGGGGATCGATTTCGATCTTCACGTCGTCGCTGAGATCTTCAAGCGCACGCCCTATATCGCCGACATGAAGCCGGGCGGCCGCTATGTCGCCAAGGATCTCTTCGATATCGGCGGCGTGCCGGTGCTGATGAAGGCGCTGCTCGACGGCGGGTATCTGCATGGCGACTGTCTCACCGTCACCGGCAAGACGGTGGCAGAGAACCTCGCCAAGGTCCGGGTGCCGACGAATCAAGATGTGGTCCGCCCGACATCGGCGCCGCTGAGCCCGACGGGCGGTGTCGTCGGTCTCAAAGGCAATCTCGCGCCGCAGGGTGCGATCGTTAAGGTTGCCGGTATGCACAATCTCAAATTCCGCGGCACTGCGCGCTGCTTCGATCGCGAGGAGGATGCTTTCGCCGCGGTGGAGCGGCGCGACTACAAGAAGGGCGATGTCATCGTCATCCGCTACGAGGGTCCGCGCGGCGGCCCCGGCATGCGCGAGATGCTATCGACGACCGCGGCGATCACCGGCCAGGGCATGGGGCACGACGTGGCGCTCATCACCGATGGCCGCTTCTCCGGCGCGACCCGCGGCTTCTGCATCGGCCATATCGGGCCCGAGGCGGCGGTCGGCGGCCCGATCGCGCTGCTGCGCGACGGTGACGTGATCGTCATCGATGCCGAGGCCGGCACCATCGATGTCGAGCTGAGCGAGGCCGAGCTGGCCGAACGTCGCAAGTCCTGGAAGCCGCGCCGACACGATTTCCAGTCGGGCGCGCTCTGGAAATACGCGCAGACGGTGGGCGATGCGGAGAAGGGGGCGGTCACCCATCCCGGCGGCAAGGCGGAGACCCATGTCTACGCCAATATCTGAGGCGAGATGAGGGGGAAGCGGCTGCGCCGTCCGGCCGAGCTCGTCGCCGCCGGCCTCGTGCCGGCAGAGCGGGCAGCGGAGATCGCTGCGGTGGCGGAGCGCTTTGCCGTGGCGATCACGCCGGAGATGGCGGCGCTGATCGAGCCGGACGATCCCGCCGATCCGATCGCGCGCCAATTCGTGCCGAGTGCCGCCGAACTCGAGGCCGCACCCGAGGAGCTGGCCGATCCGATCGCCGATCGCCGTCTCTCGCCGGTGAAGGGCATCGTGCACCGCTATCCCGACCGGGTGCTGCTGAAGCCCGGCCATGCCTGCCCGGTCTATTGCCGGTTCTGCTTCCGCCGCGAGCAGGTCGGCCCGGGCGGCGAGGCGCTCGATGCCGCCGAGCTCGAGACCGCGCTCGACTATATCCGCGCCCGGCCCGAGCTCTGGGAGGTGATCGTCACGGGCGGCGACCCCTTTGTGCTGTCGCCGCGACGCATCGGCGAGCTGGTCCGCGCGCTCGACGCCATTCCCCATCTGGGCGTGATCCGCTTCCATACCCGTGTGCCGGTGGTCGAGCCCGGTCGCGTCACTGCGGCGCTGACGCGCGCGCTCGCCGCCGAGAAAGCAGTCTATGTCGCGATCCACGCCAACCACCCGCGCGAGCTCGGCGAGGCGACGCGGGCCGCCTGCCGGCGCCTCGCGCGGGCGGGCGTCCCTCTGCTTGGCCAGAGCGTGCTGCTGAAAGGGGTCAATGACGACGCAGAGACGCTGACGGCGCTGTTCCGCGCCATGGTGACGGCGCGCATCAAGCCCTATTACCTGCACCATCCGGATCTCGCCCGCGGCACGGCGGGCTTCCGCCCGGGCCTTGCCAAGGGCCGCGCTCTGATGGCGGCGCTGCGCGGGCGCGTTTCCGGGCTCTGCCAGCCCAGCTATGTGCTGGACCTGCCGGGAGGCCACGGCAAGGTGCCGGTGGGCCCGTGCTATGCCGAGCCGGGCGAATCAGCCGAGGATTGGCTCGTCTCCGACCCCTGGGGCGGGCGGCACCGCTATCCGCCGCGAGGCCGGACCGGCTGACGGATAATGCTCTATCGGCGTCTCAAAAAGTAAGGTTAACGTCTTGAAAATGAAATGTATTGCTCGGGTCTCTCGCGCGTTATAAGGCGGGAAGAGAGTGGCGATGGAGCTTCGCCCGCCGCGGAACCAGCGGTTCTGCCGGGGCGTTAGGCGCCCGGGCGAAACCCCTTGTTAAGGCCGGTGTGCTGTCCTGTAATCTGCCCGATAGAGGCGTCACCTATGCGGATTGCGCGCACGAATTTTGACCGGCAGGAGCATCGTCGCGATCGTCGCTATGCCATGCCGCCGCTCACCGTCGTCATCGGCGGGCAAGAGCATGCCACCGACAATTGGTCGCTGGGCGGCTTTCAGCTGAGCGGCGATCTCGCCTTTGCGGTCGGTGCGATGGTCAACGGCACGCTGCATATCGACGGCAGCGATGGCTTCGAATTCACCGCCGAGGTGGTGCGCAAAGATCGGGAGAACGGCGCGTTCGGCTTTCGCTTCCATGAGCTGACGCCGCTTGCCGTGACCAAGCTCGATCGCGCGCTCGCCCGCCGGCTTGTGTCGCGGCGGCGCAGTTGAGCGCAGGCCGGCTTATCGCCCTTGGCGGCGCTGCGGCGCTCGCCGGTATTCTCGCCGCAGGGACGGCATCGGCCGGAGGACAGCAGCAGCCGCTCAGTGCCAGCAGCGAAGCGCTGGTGCGCGGCGGCGCGCCGATGCCGGACTTCCACCTCAATTTCTTGCTCGACGAGCCCGGGCATCTGAGCCTCGGCCCGGCCAGCGATAGCCAGGATCTCGAGATCGCGCTGAGCTCGCCCAAGACCGGCGTCTTCCATTTCCTCTTCTCGCCACGGCCGCAATTCGGCTATGGCTACGATCCCTTGACCGGTGGCACGCGCGGCTTCGCCGGGCTCACCTGGAACCTGTTCGACACGCACTCGCTGTTCGGCAGTTTCGGTCTCGCCGGCAGCTACGATCCGGGGCTCGCGGGCCCGCTCAACGATCCGACGCGCCACTCCTTCGGCCCGCCGCTCATGCTGCACAGTGCGCTCGAACTGGGATATCGGCTCGGCGAGCAGCACAACGTGTCGCTGCGGCTCGACGAGGGCCGCTCGCCGGAGCTGCGGCTCAACTCCGAGACCAGCGACAATGTGAGCCTGCGCTACGGGTTGAAGTTCTAGCCCGGCCTTAGCGGCTGGCGCCCAGCTCGCACCAGACGGGCGTGTGGTCGGAGGCCTTCTCCTTGCCGCGCGGCGACTTGTCGATATCGGCACCGGTGAGCCGGTCGGCGGCCTGCGGCGACAGCAGCAAGTGATCGATGCGCACCCCCTCGTCGCGATACCAGCGGCCCTGCTGATAATCCCAGAAGCTGTAGCGGTGCGGCTCGCGGTGGAACACGCGAAACGCATCGGTGAGCCCGAGATTGAGCAGCGCGCGCAACTGGCGGCGCGATTCCGGCTGGCACAGCGCGTCGTCGCGGAAACCGGCGGGATCGAAGACATCGGCATCGGTCGGGCAGACATTGTAGTCGCCCGCCAGCACAAACGGGATTTCCTCGGCGAGCAGCGCGGCGGCGCGCGCCCGCAGCCGCGCCATCCAGGCGAGCTTATAGGTGAATTTCTCGGTGCTGACGGGGTTGCCGTTGGGCAGATAGAGCGAGGCGACGCGAACCTCGCCGATCGTCGCTTCGATGTAGCGCGCCTGCTCGTCCCCGGCATCGCCAGCCAGGCCCTTCAGCACGTCGCGCGGCGGCTCCCTGGAGAGGATCGCCACGCCGTTATAGGTCTTCTGCCCGATGATCTCGGCGTGATAGCCGAGGCCCTTCAGCTCCAGCGCCGGAAAATCGCCGGCGAGGCATTTGATCTCCTGCAGGCAGACGACGTCGGGGCGTGCCTCTTCGAGCCAGCCGAGCAGGATCGGCAGCCGTACCTTGATCGAATTGACGTTGAAGGTCGCGATCTTCAAGAAGGGCCTCGCGCGCTCGCTGGGCGGCTGCGCGTCGAGCGCAGAAGTGCTGGTTCGCTCTAGCCGACCGAGAAGGAGTTGCCGCAGCCGCAGGAGGACGCGGCGTTGGGATTCTTCACCTGGAAGGAGGCACCCATCATGTCCTCGACGAAATCGATCTCGGCGCCCCTGACCAGCTCGAGCGACACCGCATCGACCACC
This sequence comes from Allostellaceae bacterium, assembly GCA_035553515.1. GTDB lineage: Bacteria > Pseudomonadota > Alphaproteobacteria > ATCC43930 > CGMCC-115725 > DAHUYF01. The sequence continues at coordinate 46,356 of DATNDG010000148.1, forward strand.
AGCTCGACGCCGTCGCGCGCGTAGACGAAGTCGTCCGGCTGGCGCGCATCGTCGAAGCTGAAGCCATATTGGAAGCCCGAGCACCCGCCGCCCGAAACGGCGAGACGGAGGAAGGCGTTGGCCGCATTTTCCTGAAGCTTCAGCTCGGCAACGCGCCGGGCGGCACTGGCGCTCAGGCTGACGCCGCTTTCGGGTGGGATGCTGCCCCCATCGGACATGGTCGTGTCTCTCCCTGGTGAGCGCCGGGTACGTGCTAAGAGATCAGGCTCTCTATGTAGGTAAATCATGGCTTTTGTCAAACGCTTGCGGCGTTAACCCCAGGCTAGTCCTCACGCATCTTGGAGGGGAACCGCCATGCCCGTACGTCCGCACATCGTCGTCGCCACCCCCTGCTATGGCGGCCAGGTCTTCGCCATCTGGGCGGAATCGCTGCTCCGTCTCCAGGAAGCCTGCCGCTCCCGCGGCATCGGCCTGAGCTGGCTGCTGCATGGCAGCGACGCGCTCCTCACCCGCGCCCGCGCCGAGCTCGTGGCGCGTTTCCTCGAGCGGCCGGAGGCCACCCATCTCCTCTTCATCGACGCCGATATCGGCTATTCGCCGGATCAGGTGTTCCGGCTCCTCGACTTCGGCGCCGATGTCACCGCCGCGGCCTATCCGCTGAAGCGCGTGGAATGGGACCGTCATCGCCGCGCGCTCGAGCGCGGCGTGGCGCAGCCGCCGGCAACCTCCCACCGCTACGTCTACGGCGTCGAGGACCAGGGCCGGATCGAGACGCGCAACGGCTTCATCAAGGCGAACTTCGCCGGCACCGGATTCCTGATGGTCGCGCGTCGCGCCCTCGAACGGCTCTGCGCGGCGCATCCCGAGCTGCGCTATGCCGGCGTGCATGCGGCCGACGATCCGATCAAGGGCAGCCCGCACCGCTTCGCGCTGTTCGATTGCCTCATCGATCCCGCGACCGGGATCTACCTGTCGGAGGATTTCGCGTTCTGCCGGCGCTGGAGCGCGCTGGGCGGCGAGATCTGGATCGATCTCAAGAGCAAGCTCACGCATGTCGGCGCGGTGCCGTTCGTCGGCGACTTCTCGACCCAATTCGGCGAGCCGCCGAACCCTGCTCCGCCGCGCGCGCCCGCCTTTGCCCATGAGGGTGGCTGAGAACGCAGCACGTGACCCTGCGATAAATCCGGGCTAGTTTCCCGGCATCATGTCGATGCCGGCGTCGCTCGCTCCCTATGCTTCGCGCCCGGAGGAGAGCCGCGGCCGCCTCCATCCGGAGCCCGAGAGCGTATCGCGTACCGCCTTCCAGCGTGACCGCGACCGCATCGTCCATTCGACCGCGTTCCGGCGGCTTCAATACAAGACCCAGGTCTTCGTCTATCACGAGGGCGACCATTACCGGACGCGGCTCACTCATAGCCTCGAGGTGGCGCAGATCGCCCGCAGCATCAGCCGGGCGCTCGACCTCAATGAGGATCTCGCCGAGGCGCTGGCGCTGGCGCATGATCTCGGCCACACGCCGTTCGGCCATGCGGGCGAGGACGCGCTCGCGGCGGCGATGCAGGGATTCGGCGGTTTCGGCCATAACGACCAGACGCTGCGGATTCTTACCCGGCTCGAGCGCCGCTATGCCGGGTTCGACGGGCTCAATCTCACCTGGGAGACGCTGGAAGGGACGGTGAAGCACAACGGGCCGCTCGCGCCGCCGCTGCCCAGCACCATCGGCGACTACGTGACGCGGCAGGACCTCGAGCTCGGCACCTGGCCCGGCGCCGAAGCGCAGGTGGCCGCCATGTCCGACGACATCGCCTACAACAATCACGATCTCGATGACGGGCTGCGCGCCGGGCTCTTCGGCTTGCGCGACCTGCGCGAAGTGGCGCTGGTCGGTCCCATGCTGGACGAGGTCTCGCGGCTTCATCCCGGCATCGACGAGGCGCGGCTCATCCATGAATCGATCCGGCGCCTCATCGACCGCATGGCGTCCGACCTGATCGGCGAGAGCAGGCGGCGCCTGGCCGCGGCGCGGCCGCGCGACGCTGCGGCGATCCGCGCACTGGGCGCGCCGGTGGTGGCCTTCTCGGAAGGGTTCAGCCGAGAGGCGAAAGGCCTGCGCGATTTCCTGTTCGAGCACATGTACCGGCATTACCGGGTCAACCGCATGGCATCGAAGGCGCGACGCATCGTCCAGGAGCTGTTCCGGTTGCTGCTGGCCGAGCCCGAATGCCTGCCGACCGAATGGCGTCTCAACGCGAAGGGGGCAGGGACGCCCGAGACCGCGCGGCTGGTCGCCGACTATATCGCCGGCATGACCGATCGCTTCGCCCTCGACGAGCATCGCCGCCTTTATGATCGATACGCACCCACGTGATGAATCTCTTCAGCCATTTCCGCGACATCGTCCTCGCCGAACTCGGCGAGCTCGGCTTGCCCGCCGGGCTCGACCTGAGCCGCATCGCCGTCGAGCCGCCGCGCGATGCGGCGCATGGCGACATCGCTACCAATGCCGCCATGGTGCTGGCAAAGCCCACCGGACTTCAGCCGCGCGCGCTGGCCGATCGGCTCGTCGAGCGGCTGCGCCGGCAGCCCGACATTACCGCCGCCGAGGTGGCAGGGCCGGGTTTCATCAACATGCGACTCGCAGCGGGCTTCTGGCATGCACGCCTCGCCGAGATCCTGCGCGCCGGGCCTGCCTATGGCGATGCCGCGATCGGCCGCGGGCGCAAGGTGAATGTCGAATATGTCTCGGCCAATCCGACCGGGCCGATGCATGTCGGCCATGGTCGGGGCGCGGTGATCGGCGATGCGCTGGCCGCGCTGCTGGAGAAATCGGGCTTCGACGTCACCCGCGAATACTACATCAACGATGCCGGCGCCCAGGTCGAGGCGCTCGCCTGGTCGGCCTATTTCCGCTACCTGCAGGCGCTCGGCGCGGCGATCGACGAGAAGAGCTTTGCCGGCTTCCAGTACCAGGGCGACTACCTCATCCCGGTCGGCGAGGCGCTCAAGAAGGCGCATGGCGAAAGCCTCGCTGAACGTGACGCTCAAGGCCGACTCGTCGGGAAATCGCTCGACGATTGGCTGCGGCCGGTGCGCGACTCGGCCATCGTCGCGATGATGGAGCTGATCCGCACGGATCTCGCCGCGGTCGGCATCGAGCACGATGTCTTCGCCTCGGAGCGCGCGATCGTCGAAAGCGGTGCTGTTGATCGCGCGCTGGCGGCGCTCGAGGCTGCGGGCCTCATCTATGTCGGCACGCTCGAGCCGCCGAAGGGCAAGTTGCCGGAGGATTGGGAAGAGCGGCCGCAGACGCTCTTCCGCTCGACGCGCTTTGGCGACGATGTCGATCGCCCGCTGAAGAAGTCCGACGGCTCCTGGACCTACTTCGCCGGCGACATTGCTTATCATTTCGACAAATACCGCCGCGGCTTCAAGGACATGATCGATGTCTGGGGGGCCGATCACGGCGGCTACGTAAAGCGCATGCAGGCAGCGGTCGCGGCGCTGACCGGCGGCGAAGCGACGCTCGACGTCAAGCTCTGCCAACTCGTCAACCTCTTCGACAAGGGCGTGCCGGTGCGCATGTCGAAGCGCGCGGGCACCTTCATCACCTTGCGCGAGGTGGTGGACGAGGTCGGCAAAGATGTCTTCCGGTTCGTCATGCTCACCCGCCGCAACGACCAGGCGCTCGATTTCGACTTCGCCAAGGTGATCGAGCAGTCGAAGGACAATCCGGTCTTCTACGTGCAATACGCTCATGCGCGCGCACGCTCGGTGCTGCGCCGCGCCGCCGAAACGACCGGCGCCGAGGAATTGACGCCCGAGTCGCTGGCGAATGCGCCATTGGCGCGCTTGACGGACCCGGCAGAGCTTGTTCTCATCCGACATCTCGCAGGTTGGCCGCGCCTGATCGAAAGCGCGGCGGAGGCTCATGAGCCGCATCGCATCGCCTTCTATCTCCAGGAACTCGCCGCGCTGTTTCACGGCCTCTGGAACAAGGGCAATGACGACGCCAGCCTGCGCTTCCTGCTCAGCGACGCGCCGGATCTCACCGCGGCGCGGCTCGCGCTGGTGCAGGCGGTGGCCTTTGTTGTGGCGTCGGGCTTGACCGTGTTCGGGGTCGCTCCGGCCGAGGAGATGTAGATGGCCTATGCGCTGGGGCCGATCGGGCCTGATGAGCGTCATGAGCGGATCTTCGTACGGCGCCGTCCGCGCCGGCTTCTTGTGATACTCGTCGCGCTGGCCGCGATGCTCGGCGCCTCGGGCGGGGTGCTCACGCTTTATCGCTGGATGACACACCCCGCCGCCCCGGCCGACGTGCCGCTGATCCGCGCCGATGCGCAGCCGATGCAGCACCGGCCGGCCAATCCCGGCGGCATCACGATCCCGGGGCAGGGGACAATGGTGCTTGACGGTGGGCAGGGCGAGTCCAAGGTCGAGGAGCTGTTGCCGCCGCCCGAGGCGCCGCTGCCGCGTCCTGCGCCGGCGGCGCCTGCCGTTGAATCGCCGGCGCAGACCGCGGCACCCGCAGCTGCGGCTACCGCGACGCCGCCAGTGCCGGCGGCACCTCCACCCGTCGCGACGGCGAGCGAGCCGCCGCCGCGGCCTGCTGCGCCGCCCGCTCCGGTGGTTGCGGCCGAGCCGCCGAAGCCGCGGCAGGTTGCGGCGGCGCCGGCTGTCGCCCCCAAGCCGGCCGCTCCCGCGGCGGTGGCGGGGCGCGGATATCGCTTGCAGGTGGGCGCAGTGCGCTCGCCGGAAGCGGCCAAGCAGGAATGGGAGCGGCTGAAGCGGCTTCATGCCGAAGTGCTGGGCGGTCTCAGCTTTTCAACCGAGCGTGTCGACCTCGGCGCGCGCGGCATCTATTACCGCATCCAGGGCGGGCCGGTTGCCGATGCGGCCAAAGCTGAGCGTGACTGCAACGAGTTGAAGCGGCGCGGCGTGGGTTGCATCCTTGTCAAGCCGTGAACCGTCGGCCGTCATCTTCGGCTGCACGGGTAGGCATCTCAGCGACACGGAGCGCGCGTTCTTTCGCGATGCCGACCCGTTGGGCTTCATTCTCTTTCAGCGCAATTGCGAGACGCCGGAGCAACTGCGCCGCCTGATCGGCGATCTGCGCCAGTCGGTCGGGCGCGCCGACGCCTTTGTGCTGATCGATCAGGAGGGCGGGCGGGTGCAGCGGCTGAAGCCGCCACATTGGCCGATCTATCCCGCGGCGGCGCAGCTTGCGGCGTTGGGCGGCGCCCGCGCAAAGGAGGCCGTGGCGCTCGGCGCGCGGCTCATCGCCGATGATCTTGCGGCACTCGGCATCACCGTCGATTGCCTGCCGGTGCTCGACATTCCCGTCGCCGAAGCGGATCCGGTGATCGGTGACCGTGCCTATGGCCATTCCGCGGAGCAGGTTGCGGCGCTGGCCCGAGCTGCCTGCGAAGGACTGCTGGCGGGCGGCGTGCTGCCGGTGCTGAAGCACATTCCCGGCCACGGTCGCGCCACCGTCGATTCGCACGCGGCGCTTCCCAGGGTGGATGCGCCGCGCGCCGTGCTGCAGGCGAGCGATTTCGCGCCGTTTCGCGCGCTCGCCGAGATGCCTCTGGCGATGACCGCGCATATCGTCTACACCGCGCTCGACGCCGAACGTCCCGCTACCTTGTCGCGGCGGGTGATCGACGGGGTGGTTCGTTCCAGTATCGGCTTTGACGGCATGCTTCTCACCGACGACCTGTCGATGCGCGCGCTGGGCGGCAGTTTCGCCGCACGAACGGCGGACGCGCTCGCAGCCGGTTGCGATGTCGTGCTGCATTGCAATGGCGACATGGCCGAGATGACGGAGATCGCCGGCGCCGTGCGGCCGCTCGACGCGGCCGGGCGGGCACGGCTCGACCGGGCTGAGGCACGCCGCGTCGCGGCGCAGGCGATCGACCGGCCAGCGCTCGAGGCGCGGTTCCGGGCCCTCACGGGCACCGCGTGATGCCGGTCGACTTCGCCACGGCGCTGCAGCGGATCTCGATCCTCGCGCTGCCGGCGATCTTCGCCATCACCTTCCACGAAGCGGCGCATGGCTTCGTCGCCTATCGGCTCGGCGACGACACGGCCATGCGGATGGGGCGTGTCACCTTCAATCCGCTGCGCCACATCGACCCCATTGGCACCATTCTCATCCCCCTGGTGTTGTTCTTCACCACTGGGTTCCTCTTCGGCTATGCGAAGCCGGTGCCGGTGAATTTCGGCCGGCTGCGCCACCCGCGCATCGACATGGTCTGGGTCGCGCTTGCCGGGCCGGCGACGAACATCGTCCTGGCCATCGTCTCGGCGCTGCTTGCCTACGTGCTGCCCTTCGTTCCGGCCGTGGGATATGCCTGGGCGGCGGGCAATCTCGTCACCTCGATGCAGTTCAACGTGCTGCTTGCGGTGTTCAACATGATCCCGCTGCCGCCGCTCGATGGCGGCCGCGTTGCAGTCGGCCTGCTGCCCGATGTGCTGGCCTTTCCGCTGGCGCGGCTCGAGCGCTACGGACTGCTGATCATCGTCGCGCTTCTCTTCGTCCTGCCGAGCCTCGGCCAGCATATGCATCTCAATCTCGATGTGCTCGCTTATGTCATCGGCTATCCCGCCGAATACGTGTTGCGCGGCATCGCGTGGCTCACCGGCGTCAATGGCGGGTTCATATGAGCGAAGCTGAGCCTTTCGAGCTGGCCAAGCCCGAGCCGCCCGCCTCGGCCGAGCTCGTCGTCGACCTCGAAGGCTATGAGGGGCCAATCGACATGCTGCTGACGCTGGCGCGTGAGCAGAAGGTCGACCTGACCAAGATCTCTATCTTGCAGCTGGCGGACCAGTATCTCGCCTATATCAGCGCGGCGCGGCGGCTGCGGCTCGAGATCGCCGCCGATTATCTGGTGATGGCGGCCTGGCTCGCCTATCTGAAATCGCGCCTGTTGCTGCCAGAGCCGGCGCCGGCGGACGAGCCGACCGGCGCCGATCTCGCCGCCGCGCTGACCCATCAATTGCAGCGCCTCGAGGCGATGCAGCAAGCCGGCGCGCGGCTGCTGGCGCGTCCGCAGCTCGGCCGCGACGTCTTCGGGCGCGGCGCGCCGGAGGGGTTGCCGCGCGTGCTGAAGCCGGTCTACGAGGTGACGCTTTACGATCTGCTGCGCGCCTATGGCGAGCAGAGCCAGCGCAAAGAGCAGTCGGTGCTGCATATCGAGGCGCCGGAGCTCTATTCGATGGATGATGCGCTCCAGCGCCTCGGCCGGGTTCTTGGCCGGGTGCCGGAATGGCGCAGCCTGATGAGCTTCCTGCCGCCAGGCCTGCGCGGCGGCATCGTCGAGCGCTCGGCGGTGGCCGCGACCTTCGCCGCGACCTTGGAGCTGGTGCGATCGGGCAAGCTCCAGCTCCGCCAGGACGGCACTTTCGGCCCGATCTACATCCGCAGCCTGCCGGAAACCCCATGACCGACACGACCGCCGCCGACACCGAAACTGAAACCGAATCCGAAACGGAGACCGCGGCCGATAGCGCGACGGCGCCGGATGCGGCGCATCTCCATGCTGATCGGCTGCGCTTGCTCGAGGCGCTGCTCTTCGCCTCGGCGGCGCCGCTTGAAGAGGCGAGCATCGCCGCGCGGCTGCCCGAAGGGAGCGATGTCGCCGCGCTCATCGCCGAGCTCGGCGAGCAGTACAGCGGGCGCGGCGTCAATCTGGTGCGCATCGCCGGCGGCTGGATGCTCCGCACTGCGCCCGATCTGGGGCCCCGCCTCAAGCTCGAGCAGACGGTGACGCGCAAGCTCTCGCGCGCCGCCATCGAGACGCTTGCCATTGTGGCCTATCACCAGCCGGTGACACGTGGCGAGATCGAGGAGATCCGCGGCGTCGTGGTCAGCGGCGGCACGCTCGACGTGCTGATGGAGGCGGGGTGGATCACGCCCAAGGGACGGCGCGAGACCCCGGGCCGTCCGGTGACCTGGGTCACGACCGAGCACTTCCTCAGCCATTTCGGCCTCGCCGACCGGCGCGACCTGCCGGGGATGGAGGAGCTCAAGGCGGCCGGCCTGGTCGGCCCGCGTCCCGACTTTGTCCTTAGCGAGCAGGCGACGAATGCCGCCATGACCGCGCAGGACGAGGATGCGGATGACGACGAGGACGAAGAGGAAGATGAGCCGCTGTTGGACGAGGAGAATCCGTCCGAGTAGTCGTCGCGCCTGCATAATGCTTCATAATCAGGCGATTGTAGAAATCCGATAATGGGGATTGTAAGGCCGGCTCCCGTAGTTGGAAGGCTGCCGGCAGTTTTTTGTTCCCTTTGTGTTCCGGATCAACTATAGGTTACCTCATCGCGCGACTCGGGTTGCGGCCTCTGCGATGAGGTGTCGCCATGCTTGTCGGCATAGATCTAGGGACCACGAACAGCCTCATTGGATTTTGGCGCGACGGCGCGGTGACGCTGGTGCCGAACT
>DATNDG010000149.1:0-3774 GCA_035553515.1 Allostellaceae bacterium
CATCGCCGAGGCTTATTTCCCCGACCGGAAGATCCGCCATCACCTCGACTGGCGCTCGCTCGAGCCGCATCTCGCCGAGATCCGGCCGAAGCGTCTCGTCCTCACCCATTTCAGCCCCGAGATGCTGGCGCAGATCGCCGACCTCCCCGTCGAAGCGGCCGAAGACGGCAAGGTAATAGAAATAGCGTGAACGGCGGACGCCGGCGCGGCCTTCGGCAGGGCCAGCCCATCCCAGCCCGCGCTGCCGCCGCTAGAGTGTATCCCGTTTTGACGGAAGCTTTGAAAATCCCCTCTCCGCCCGCTTGCGGGGGGAGAGGGTGGCGAGCGCAGCGAGCCGGGTGAGGTGGGTGTCGGTGGAGAATGCGCTCGTGCCGCGGTGAGACACCTCACCCTCCCCATGGCTCTTGCGAGCCACGGTCCTCTCCCTCTCCCCGCTTCGCGCGGAGAGGGACGAGGGACCGGCGTGATTCCAACTAAACGGGAAGCATCTAATTGTACTTCTTGAGCTCGATGCGGCCGATCTGGTTGCGGTGCACCTCGTCCGGCCCGTCGGCCAGGCGAAGCGTGCGGGCGCCGGCATAGGCCTTGGCGAGGCCGAAATCGTCGGAGACGCCGCCCGCGCCATGCGCCTGGATCGCCCAGTCGACGATCTTGCACAGCATGTTGGGTGCGGCGACCTTGATCATGGCGATCTCGGCGCGCGCCGCCTTGTTGCCGACCGTGTCCATCATGTAGGCGGCCTTGAGCGTCAGCAGCCGCGCCTGCTCGATCATGATGCGCGCCTCGGCGATGCGCTCCAGCGTCACCGTCTGCTCCGCCACCGGCTTGCCGAAGGCGACGCGCGACTTCACCCGCTTGCACATCTTCTCGAGCGCCCGCTCGGCCTGGCCGATCATGCGCATGCAGTGATGGATGCGGCCCGGGCCGAGGCGGCCCTGCGCGATCTCGAAGCCCCTGCCCTCGCCCAGCAGCATGTTGCTCGCCGGCACGCGCACATTGGCGAACTCGACCTCGGCATGGCCGTGCGGCGCATCGTCATAGCCGAACACCGGCAGCCAGCGCAGGACCTTGACGCCCGGCGCCTCCATCGGCACCAGGATCATCGATTGCTGCAGGTACTTGTTTGGGTTGTTGGGCGCGGTCTTGCCCATGAAGATGAGGATCTTGCAGCGCGGGTCCGGCGCTCCCGAGGTCCACCATTTGCGGCCGTTGATCAGGTAGTGGTCGCCGTCGCGCGCGATGCTCGCCTGGATGTTGGTCGCGTCCGACGATGCGACCGCCGGCTCGGTCATGGCGAAGGCCGAGCGGATTTTGCCGTCGAGCAGCGGCTCGAGCCATTGCTTCTTCTGCGCCGCCGTGCCGTAGCGCACCAGCACTTCCATGTTGCCGGTGTCGGGGGCCGAGCAGTTGAAAATTTCCGGCGCCCAGTGCACGCGACCCATGATCTCGCAGAGCGGCGCATATTCGAGATTGGTGAGCCCGGCGCCGTATTCGGATTCCGGCAGGAAGAGGTTCCAGAGCCCGGCCGCCTTGGCCTTGGGCTTCAGCTCCTCAATGACCGCCCGCGGCTGCCAGCGGTTCTCCGCCGTCACTTCCTCGTGGTAGCGGTGCTCGTTCGGATGGACATGGTCGTCCATGAACCGTCCGAGCTTTTCCTGCAGCGCCTTCACCTTGTCGGAATACGCGAAGTCCACGGCTCGTCTCCCTTGGCTTTGTCGCTTGGCCGAAAGCTTATCCCGCAGGCCCGCCGCTCACCAGCGCGCCGGCGGCGGACGAGGGCGCCTCGGCACGCATCGCTGAAGCTGCGCAGGGCCGCGCAAACCTCTCGAACTGCGCGCCCGGTTCATGCTACCTTAAAGCGTACTTATCGGCGGAATAACTCGTCAATGTACCCTGATGATCTGGTAGATAGAAAACGGCGCAGCCGGTGCACGGGATGAAAGGTTGCCTCGGCTAAGCTTTTTGCGGGGTGGGGGACGGGGTCATATGGCAGTACTTCTGGTGATCGATGACGACGCAGGCATGCGCAAGCTGATGGTGCGCACGCTGACCGGGAAAAAACATCGGGTGATCGAGGCCGAGAACGGCCGCGAAGGGCTGAAGCTCGTGGAGGAGCACAAGCCCGACCTCGTCATTACCGACATCCTCATGCCGCAGAAGGAAGGCATCGAGACCATCCGCGAGGTGCAGGAGCGCGCCCCCCAGACGCGCATCATCGCCGTCTCCGGCGGCGGCATGTCGCAGAACCTGATGTTCCTCGACGTGGCGCGCGCGTTCGGCGCCGATGCGGTGCTGGCGAAGCCCTTCCGCCCGGCGCAGCTCCTCGAGATGGTCGAGCAGGTGCTCGGCGCGTCGCGCTGATCTGCGCCGGCTGCTAGACCGTATCCCGTTTTGACGGAAGCTTTGAATAGCCCCTCTCCGCCCGCTTGCGGGGGGAGAGGGAGGCGACCCCGCGCTTGACGCGGGGGAGCCGGGTGAGGTGGGTGTCGATGGAGAATGCGTCGTGCGGCGGTGACACACCTCACCCTCCCCGTGGCTCACGCCACGGGTCCCCTGCCTCTCCCCGCTTCGCGCCGCTTCGCGCGGAGAGGGACAAGAGATCGCCTTGCTTCCAACGAAACGGGGAACGCTCTAGACTCGCGTGGCAACCAGAAAGGCCGATCCGATGCAGGAGCTGCTGCCGCTCGCGACGTCCATCGCCGAACGGCTCAAAGCGCGCGGCGAGACCATCGCCATCGCCGAATCCTCGACCGGCGGCCTGATCTCCGCGGTGCTTCTCGCCGTGCCGGGCGCTTCCGCCTATTTCATCGGCGGCGCGGTGGTCTACACGCGCCAGGCCCGCCGTGCGCTGCTCGACATCCCCGACAGCGCGCTCGCTGGCATGCGCGCTTCGACCGAGGCTTATGCGCTGCTACTGGCGCGCACCGCGCGGCAGCGCTTTCCGGCGAGCTGGGCGCTGGCCGAGACCGGCGCCGCCGGGCCCACCGGCAACCGCTATGGCGACGCCGCCGGCCATAGCTGCCTCGCGGTCGCCGGAGCGGCCGAGCGCGCCCTGACGCTCGAGACCGGCAGTGCCGATCGCCAGGCCAACATGATCGCCTTCGCGCGCGCCGGGCTCGACTTGCTGCGCCAATCGCTCGAGTGACCGGCGCATGGCCCGTCCGCTTCTCCTGGCGACCTTCGAGATCGATGCCGCCGGCCGCGCCAGCGTCGCCGAAGCACTGGGCGGCGCCGCCGACGCGCTCTTCCTGACCGATCTCGCGCCCGCCGACCGCGCCGCCGCGCTCGCGCGGGCCGATGTGCTGCTGGCGCGCAACACCGCGCGCGAGCTCAAGCCCGGCGAGCTCGCGCTCATCGGCAAGGCGCGGCTCGTGCAGTTCGTGTCGGCCGGGGTCGATTTCATCCCCTTCGCCGACTATCCACCCGGCGTCAAGGTCGCCACCAACCGCGGCGCCTATGCCGAGCCGATGGCCGAGCACGCGCTCGCCCTGGCGCTCGCCGCGGCCAAGCGCCTGCTCGTCGAACAGGCCAATCTCGCGCGCGGCGCCTTCAATCAGTTCACGCCGACCCGCATGCTCGCGGGCGGCGTCTGCGGCGTCTTCGGCTTCGGCGGCATCGGCATCGCCACGGCGCGGCTCATGCGCGCCATGGGCCTTAAGATCCACGCCATCAATCGCAGCGGCACCAGCAGCGAGCCGGTCGAATGGCTCGGCACGCCCGACCGGCTCGACGCGCTCCTCGCCACCGCCGACGTCCTCGTCATCGCCGCGCCGC
>DATNDG010000150.1:0-3735 GCA_035553515.1 Allostellaceae bacterium
GCCGCCTCGCCCGCTCATTGCGTATATTCAAGGAGAACATGGTCGAGCGCGCACGCCTCGCCGAGGAGCAACGCGCAGAGCATGATAAGAAGGCGCAGCGGCAGAGGAAGATCGAGGGCTACGTCGGGGAGTTCGACAAGACCGTGCAGCATGCGCTTGGCACGCTCGCCTCCGCGTCCACAGAGATGCGCTCCACGGCCGAGAGCATGTCGGCGACCGCCGAGGAGACCAGCCGCCAGTCGACGGCGGTGGCCGCGGCGTCCGAGCAGGCGTCGACCAACGTCCAGACGGTCGCCTCGGCGGCCGAAGAGCTGTCGTCGTCGATCGCCGAGATCAGCCGTCAGGTCGCCGAATCGACCCGCATCGCCGGCCAGGCGGTCACCGATGCCGACAACACCAACGCGCAGGTCCAGGCACTCGCGGAAGCGGCACAGAAGATCGGCGACGTGGTGAAGCTGATCAACGACATCGCCGGCCAGACCAACCTTCTGGCGCTCAACGCCACGATCGAGGCGGCGCGCGCCGGCGAAGCCGGCAAAGGCTTCGCCGTCGTCGCGAGCGAGGTGAAATCGCTCGCCACCCAGACCGGCAAGGCAACCGAGGAGATCGCCGGACAGATCGGCGCGATTCAGGCGTCGACCAAGGACGCCGTCGAGGCGATCAAGTCGATCGGCGGCGTCATTTCCGAGATCAACAATATCTCAGCGTCGATCGCCTCGGCGATGGAGCAGCAGGGGGCGACCACGCGCGAGATCACGCGCCACACCCAGGAAGCGGCGCGCGGTACCGGCGAGGTCTCGCAGAACATCGCCGGCGTCAACCGCGCCGCGAGCGAGACCGGCGCCGCGGCCTCGCAGGTGCTCGCCTCGGCGAACGAGCTCGGCAAGCAGGCCGAGAAGCTGCGCGGCGAAGTCGACGGGTTCTTCGACAAGATCCGGGCTGCCTGAGCGGCGCCCGGGGCAGAGTCGCAGGGGGCGCGGCCGTTTGATATAAGCCCGGCGTGGCCCCGCTGCTTTCCGTTGTCTCCGATGAGATCGCGCCCGACATCGACACGGCGATCCGCTTTGCTTGCGCGCATGGCCTCGCGCATCTCGATCTGCGCTCGATCGGCGGGCGCAACCTCATCGATTTCGAGAACGCCGAGCTCGACGCGCTTCGCCGTACGCTTGCCGCGGCGGGGATCAGGGTGGCGTGCTTCGCCTCGCCGCTGCTCAAATGGCTGCCGCCCGAAATTGCGGCGCCGCCGCAGCCGCACGACGCGTTCGGCTTCAGCGCCGGCGCGGTCGACGAGCCGCGCCGCTTTCGCCGCGCTTTCGAGATCTGCGCCCGGCTCGGCATAAGCCGGCTGCGCATCTTCAGCTACCTCGCCTATGACGGCTTCCACCTGGAGCGGCTGCGCCGGCCGCTTGCCGCGCTCATCGAGCTGGCCGAGCGGCACGATTGCGAGCTGTTGCTCGAGAACGAGCCGGTGTGCAACATCCGCGGCATCGCCGACATGGCGGCTTTCCGGGCGGAATTCGCGCATGACCGGCTGCGGCTCCTTTTCGATCTCGGCAATCTCGCCTCCATGGGCGAAACGCCGAGCCCGGCGCAGATCACCGCTCTCGCGCCCGGCATCGGCTACATCCACATCAAGGATCTGGCGCCGGGCGGCGGTTTCGTGCCGCTCGGCCAAGGGACGGTCGATCATCGCGGCGCGTTTGCCGCCATCGCCGCCGCGGCGCCGCTCGATGCAATTCCCGTCGCGCTCGAAACGCATATGCCGCGGCAAGGTTGGGGTGCTTGCGCCGCGGCGCTGGCCGCGCTGCGCCCGATGCTGGCGGAGTTGGGCTGACGCGCACGCTTCCGTTCAGAACGGGAGATGCACGGTGAGATTGAGCGAGCCGTAATGGTCGGGACCGGCCTGATGGGCGAATTCCGGGCTGCGCAGGACATAAGTGTAGGCGAGGCGGTAATGGCGGTACGTGAAGGCCACGCCCGCTTCGAGATCGCCCACCGCGGGAATCTTCGAGACCTGTGCGCTCGATTTGAAGTCGTTGCCGTCGAGGAAGATGTTATGCGCCACAGCGCGCGCCTCCGCGCCGATGAAGGTATAGAAGCCCAGCGTTTTGGGCGCTGCGCGCGTCGGGTTTATGTAATCGGCGCCGAGATTGAGGTCGATGTGCGGCGGGCCGTAATCGACACGCAGATTGCGGCCGAGGCGCAGCATGCCGCCGGCCCCGGCATAGTCATAGACAGTGCCGACCCGCAGATCCCATTGCGGGATCGCATCCCAGCCCCAGCCTGAAGCGGTCTCGGCGTAATAGCGCCATTTGCGCTGGTAGAAGAGGTCGAACGCCGGCTCGTTGCGGATCTGCGCATGCCAGCCCGCGAAAGGCTCGACACGAATGAGGAGGTGGTAGTGCGTCTGGGTCGCGTTGGCGAGCGAGCCCGGCCCGACGATGCCGAGCTTCAGCGCGAGCTCGTCGAAGCGGTCGACCGGGTCGGAGTTTGTCCCCGGCGTGTCCTGCATCAGCCCCACTCCGCCATAGAGCCAGCCGGCATAGGGGCGGTCGCGCGGATCCGGATTGACCAGCCTCCAGTTGCGCGGCGTGTACATGTTCTGCCCGACCGGGATGATGTTGTAGCGGCGCGAGGCGGTCGCGACGTCGGGAAAGGCCGGGGTGAGGCCGCTCAGCCAATTGAAGGGCGCGAGCCAGAACGGGTCCTGCACGTCGCCGCTGGTCAGCGAGAGGCGGATGCCATGCGTGTAGTACTCGTCATGGTTCTGCGGCGCCCAGAAATCGTCCTCCTCGAGGATGGTCCCGGTCCAGCCGCGATCCTGCGCGACCGCCGGCGCTGCCGCGAGCAGGGCGAGGAGCGCCGCGACCGGGGCGCGCTGCAAGGCCGACCTTCGCGGCTTTTGTCCGGCGCCGTTAGCCAAAAAATTCCTCATCCCGGTCGCAAGGGCGATCCTGAGCGAAAGGCGCGCCCGTCAAACGCGGACGATCTTTCCCGGGTTCATGATGTTGTCGGGGTCGAGCGCCTTTTTCAGCGTGCGCATGACGCTCAGCGCCTCGCCATGCTCGGCGATGAGGAAGGGCATCTTGCCATAGCCCACGCCATGCTCGCCGGTGCAGGTGCCGTCCATGGCGATGGCGCGCTGCACCAGCCGCTCGTTGAGCCGCGTCGCCTCGGCGATCTCCTCCGGGCGGGCTGGATCGACCAGGATGCCGACATGGAAATTGCCATCGCCGACGTGACCGACCATGCCGCCGGTGAGACTCGATGCCTGGATATCGGCGCGCGTCTCGGCGATGCACGGCGCAAGCCGCGAGATCGGCACGCAGACATCGGTAGCCCAGACGCGCGCACTGGGGCGGCTCGCCATCGACGCGTAATGCGCGTCATGCCGCGCCTGCCAGAGCTTCGAGCGCTCCTCGGAGGTAGAGGCCCAGCGGAACTCGCTGCCGCCCTGCTCGGCCGCGAACTCCTTCACCTGCGCCACTTGCTCTTCAACCCCGCGCGACGTCCCATGGAACTCGAAGAAGAGATGCGGCACGGGCGCGAAGCCTTCGAGCTTCGCATAAGCCGCGATCGCCGCCATGGAGGTTTCGTCGAGCAGCTCGATGCGGGCCACCGGCACGCCGGCCTGGATGGTGGCGACCACCGTGTCCACCGCCGCCTCGACCGATGGGAAGGGGCAGACCGCCGCCATGATCGCCTCGGGAATGCCGTAGAGCCGGAGCGTCACCT
>DATNDG010000151.1:0-6466 GCA_035553515.1 Allostellaceae bacterium
CGCGGCAAACGTCCGTGCTCGCAGCAGAGAGTCGCCAGCACCTGCGGTCTGAAACCTTGATGGGCGATGATAAAGGTAGCGTTACCTTCGGGCGCCGCGGCGCAAGGATTGAGCTTCCCGGCGGCAGATGATGGTGCGGCATGGCGCCTGCGAGACCGCTTCGCGGTGTCGATAACTGGCTGATGTCTCAGATGGGATAATTTGCCGCGAAATAACGCGAAATAATGGGCGATCGCGATGAGATTGAGGCGCCACGGGAAGAAAACGAACGCCCCGCCGTGACGGCGGGGCGTCATAGATCCTCAGAAAGCTTGAGTGTGGCTATTGGCCAACCGCGCGCTCACCCGCCTGGCCGACCGAGCTCACATCCTGCCCGGCTCCCTCAACGGTGTGACACGCGCTGAGAACCGCGGCGCTGCCGGTGAGCAGCATGAGGGCAAGGAAACCCTTCGCCAGATACCGCCGCATGATTATCTCCACATCGTCCGCTACTGACTCTCCAACAGCATGCGAAGTTGGAGTGTTCCGAATAAGACAGCGGCAAATCATGCCCACACGATCGTTCGCATCCGAAAGCGCTGCGGTAATGCCTTCCTTTCAATGATCGAGCTGCGGCAGGCGCAGCCAGACGCGGCGCGACGCGGCGCTCCTGCGTGGCGACCGAGGCACCTGCGCGCGCGAGCGCGCGCACCCGGCGGCGCGCCGGGCGCAGAGGCTCAGGGATCTATTCCAAAGAGCGAATACGCCGCGGCGCGCGGCGCAAGGTTCCCGCACCGGCGGCGCGCCGATGCAGGGGACTGCAGTCGAGTCCGTTCTACGCCTGCACCCCTTGCTCACCAAGGCTCGCCATCGCGATCGATCATCGTGCAATGTTTCACGTGGAACATTGCACGACCGCGCGCCCGTGAAACATTTTCCCCGTGTTTCACGCACCGGGAACCTGTCCGGGTGCGATGCCGACGCGCCAGCAGCGGACGCGTCGGCGCACCCCCCTCCCGGCGCAGACCTGCCTCCCGGAACCCGGCATGGACAGTCCCGCCGCTGCCCCCCCATAATCGCGGCAGACGGCGGAAAAGCCGCATTGGGAGGGTGCCTCGGATGGAGTGGAGCGAGCGACGTCGGCGGTTTCGTGCCGTGCTGCAGGGGTCGCGCTGCGTCCATCCCGGCTCGGTCTTCGACCCGATCTCGGCGCGGCTTGCCGAGCAGCTGGGCTTCGAGATCGGCATGTTCGCCGGCTCCATCGCCTCATTCACCGTGCTCGGCAGTCCCGACCTCATCCTCCTGACCTTGAGCGAGTTCGCCGAGCAGGCCTATCGCATCTGCCGCGCCGGCAGCCTGCCGCTGCTGGTCGATGCCGATCACGGCTATGGCAACGCGCTCAACGTGATGCGCACGGTGGAAGAGCTCGAGACCGCCGGGGTCTCAGCGCTCTCGATCGAGGACACGGCGCTTCCGGCAGGCTTCGGCGCGCCCGGCGAGATGCGCCTCATCTCGATCGATGAAGGCGTCGGCAAGCTGCGCGCGGCGCTCGCGGCGCGGCAGGATCCGAACCTGGTGATCGCCGGCCGCACCCAGGCGATCTCGGTGAGCGGGCTCGCCGACACCATCGCCCGCGCCCAAGCCTATGAAGCGTCGGGGGTCGATGCGCTGTTCTTCGTCGGCGTCAAGACGCGCGCCGAGCTCGACGCCATCGCCGAGGCGGTGCGGCTGCCGATCATCCTCGGCGGCATCGGCGGCGAGCTCGACGACAAGGATTATCTGAGCGCGCGCCGCGTGCGCGTCGCCTTGCAGGGGCATCAGCCCTTCATGGCCGCGGTGCGCGCCGTGCACGACACCTTGAAGGCGCTGCGCGAGGGCGCGAAGCCCGCTTCGCTGCCCGGCATCGCCTCGGCCGATCTCATGAAGGAGGTGACGCGCGACGGCGATCATCGCCGCTTCATGCGGGACTATCTCGGGGACAAATAGCGGCAAGGCGGAGAGTGCCAATGGGAGCGAGGATAGCGATCGTCGGCGCCGGCGCGGTGGGCGGATATTGCGGCGCGCATATGGTGCAGGCGGGCGAGGACGTGACCTTCATCGATCCCTGGCCCGAGCATGTCGAGGCGATGCGCAAGAACGGCCTGCGCATCACCCACGCCATGCAGGTGCCGGAATTCACCGTCCCTGCGCGCGCGCTGCACCTGACTGACGCGCAGAGCCTCGCCAAGGAGAAGCCGATCGACATCGCCTTCGTGTCGATGAAATCCTACGACACTGCCTGGGCGACGACGCTCATCCGTCAGTACCTGGCGCCCGCCGGCTTCGTCGTCTCGCTGCAGAACTGCATGAACGAGGAGACGGTGGCCGGCATCGTCGGCTGGGGCCGCACGCTGGGCTGCATCGCCAGCCGCATCACCGTGGAGCTGCGCGCGCCCGGCCATGTGCATCGCGGCGCCGGCAAGGGCGGCGAGCGCCACACCGTCTTCCGCACCGGCGAGGTCCATGGCCGCATCACCGAGCGCGCCGAGGCGGTGCGCCGGCTCGTCGCCAACGCCGACAGCGCCAAGACCACCAGCAATCTCTGGGGCGAGCGCTGGTCGAAGCTCGTCGCCAATGTCATGGGAAACGGCCTCTCCGCCTGCACCGGCCTCGCCAGCAATGCCTGCATCGAGAACGAGGCGATCCGCCGCTTCATGCTGCGCCTCGGCGCCGAGGCGATCCGCACCGGCGAGGCGCTGGGCTACCAGCTCGAGGAGGTGCTGCACCTGCCGCCCGAGACGGTGGCGCGCGCCGGCGAGGGCGATGCCGCGGCGCTGGCGCAGGCCTCCGATCATCTGCTCGCCGGCACCAAGTATCTCTCGGCCGAGCAGCGGCCCTCGATGGGCCAGGACATGATGAAGGGGCGCCGCACCGAGATCGATTTCCTGAACGGCTTCATCGTCGAGAAGGCGTCGAGCATCGGGCTTCCCGCCCGCGCCAACGCCGCCTTGACCGAGATCGTCCACAAGGTCGAACGCGGCGAGCTCAAGGCCGATCCGCGCCACATCACCGATTTGCGGCTCAACTGAGCATCGGCGAGCGACGGCTCGCGCACCAGGAGGAAATGCCATGGAATACCGCCGGATTTCCGCCGACTGCCATCTCGATTTGCCCTGGATGCCGCCCGACCTCTTCGTCTCGGAGGCGCCGCGCGATTTCAAAGAGCGCATGCCCTATGTCGTCGACGGGCCGGACGGGCCGCGCTGGACGGCGAAGAACGGCGCCAATTTCGGCCTGGTCAACGGCGTCGGCCCCTCGGGACAGAAATTCGTTCCCGGCAGCCATGCCCGCGTCGACATCATGGCCAAGACCGGCCTCTACGACGACGGCAAGAAAGGCATCCGCCGCGTCTCCGACCCGCATCTGCGCATCAAGGACATGGACCGCGACGGCGTCGATGCCGAGGTGATTTACGGCATCCTGGGCGCCGCCGGCCGGCTCAACGATCGCGAGGCGGCGAACGAGATGCTCTGCATCTACAACAACTGGCTCAAGGATTTCTGCCGGCATTATCCCGAGCGCCAGATCGGCCTCGCCTGCCTGCCCTATGGCGACATCG
This sequence comes from Allostellaceae bacterium, assembly GCA_035553515.1. Classification (GTDB taxonomy): domain Bacteria; phylum Pseudomonadota; class Alphaproteobacteria; order ATCC43930; family CGMCC-115725; genus DAHUYF01. The sequence continues at coordinate 3,578 of DATNDG010000151.1, forward strand.
ACGCGGCGGTGAAGGAGGTGCATCGCGTCGCCAAGATGGGGCTGCACGGGCTCGAGCTCTCCTGCTCCTGGGACATGGAGCCGATGTGGCACCCGATCTGGGAGCCGCTCTGGCAGGCGGTGAACGAGGTGAAGCTGCCGCTCCACTTCCACACCTTCCCCTCGATGCCGCTCAGGGTGTTCGAGGAGCAGACCGGCAAGACGCGGCGCGCCGCCTTCTTCACTGTCGTCTCCGGCTTCCAGATGAACCTCGTCAACATCCTCGCCGCGCTGATGGGCGCCGCGGTGCTCGAGTGCTATCCCAATGTCCGCATCGCCTTCGGTGAGAGCGGCATCGGCTGGATCCCCTACGCGCTCGACCGCATGGATTTCGAGTGGGAGGACCGCTTCCAGGATCTCGGCCTCAAGATGAAGCCGAGCGACTACTGGCGCCGGCAATGCAAGGCGACCTTCCAGTTCGACCGCATCGGCGGCAAGCTGGTCGACGAGATGGGCGTCGAATCCCTGATGTGGGGCTGCGACTACCCGCATGGCGACGGCGTCTGGCCGGAATCCTCCAAATACATAGAGGAGCAGTTCGCCCACCTGCCCGCCGCCGTCACCAAGAAGATCACCTGCGACAACGCCGGCAAATTCTACGGGCTGATGAACTGAGGCGCATCTCGTTTAGTTGGAACCGGTCTCTCGCCCCTCTCCGCGCGAAGCGGGGAGAGGGAGCGACCGCATGCGGTCGCTCCCGTGGCTCGTAAGAGCCACGGGGAGGGTGAGGTGTCTCACCGTGGCACGAGCGCATTCTCCATCGAGACCCACCTCACCCGGCTCGCTGCGCTCGCCACCCTCTCCCCCCGCAAGCGGGCGGAGAGGGGGTATCCAAAGCTGCCGTTGTAGAACTGCAGCCTGATCCTGCATCCTTCGACAAGCTCAGGGCTTCCCCAGCAGCGCCTGGCGGAAGCGCAGCCGCTCGAACGAGGGATCGAGGCTGCGCTTCAAGCTCGGCGGATCGGTCGGCTTGACGCGCAGCAGCACGAAGGACGTGCCGTTGCCCTCGCGAATGAGCCACGCGCCTTCGGCGATCTCGCTGTCGCGCGAGATGCTGAGCGTGCGGCTGATGCCGGCGCCCTGCGCCATCTTCTCGAGATCGACACCAAGGCTGGTGTGGCTCTTCTGGTAGCCGGTCTCGCCGTAATGCCCGTTATCGACGCAGACGATCGCGAGATTGGGCGGGTTGAGCACGGCGATGGTGGCGAGCGTGCCGACATTCATCAAGAGCTCGCCGTCGCCGGTGATCACCAGCACGCGCCGGTCGGGCCGCGCCAGCGCCAGGCCCAGCCCCATCGCCGCCGCCGCACCCATCGCGCCGGCGAGCGTATAGGCGTTGGCGCCGTCCTTGATGAGATGCGCGATGTCACGCGCCGTGCCGGCAAGCCCGGCGATGATCAGGAAATCCTCGTGCCGGCCGAGCAGCGCCGGCACCGCCTCGCGCCGGTCGAGCGCGAATTCCGGCGCCGTTGCTGCGGCGAGGCCGCGAGTGTTGGGGGTCGCCATCATCCTCTCCTCGCGGGCTAGAACGGCTTCGCGCCGATGAGCTTCTGCGTCAGCAGCACCGCCACCGACATGCCGGACTGGAAGGCCATGGTGAGCGCCGCGCTCACCGTCGGCGTCACCTCTTCCGGCCGCTCGACGCGCAGGCAGATCACGCCCATCGCACCCAGCACCGGCTCGACCGCCTGACCCATCGGGTATTGCCAGGGATTACCCTCGCCGAAATCGCCACGCATGCTGACCAGGGTCAGGAACGGGAAGCGCCCGCCCTTCGTCAGCGACAGCATGTTGATGCAATTGCCGACGCCGCTCGACTGCATCAGCAGCACGGCGCGCGCGCCGCCGAGATCGGCGCCGGCGCAGAGCGCCACACCCTCTTCCTCGGTGGTGAGCGCCACCGCCTGCGCCGCGGGATCGGCGAGCGAGCGGTCGATCAGCACGCGGTGCCCGGCATCCGGCACATAGCAGAATTGCGTGACATTGTGCCGGCGCAGCAGCTCGTAGAGCTCGTTCTGCCAGCCCGCCTGGGTTCCTTCCATGCCCCTCCCCCTCCCGGCGCTTACGCGAGCTCGTAGGCCGGGCGCTTCACCTTATCCATGTTCACCCCCTCGACGCGGATGAGCCGTGTCGGGCCGATGCGGCGCGGGCTGTGCAGGTCGCCCTCGTTGTAGAGATGGGCCATGCCGGGAACCAGCTTGTAGGTGCGGACATGCCGCACCTTGCCGGGCTTGCCGTCCTGCGCCGGCTCGACCAGCGTGAAATCGCTCATCTCGGTCTCGCCGCGCGCCTGGCCGTAGATCGCCCAGGAGGGGCCGTGATCATGCGGCTTGCTCGACTTCGCGCCCGTATAGACATGGGCGAGGATGCAGAAGCCCAGCTCCGGATCCTCGTAGAGCACCTGCCGCTCGCCGACATGGTCGCCGAGATGGCGCGCAACGAAGCTCTCGTCCTTCAGCACGCCTTCCAGCAACCGGCACACCTGTTGCCGCCCGCCCGGCCCCGGCTCCTTCGCCAGGATGCGGTGACACTCCACGGCGAGCTGCTCGATCGTATGCTCCATGACGCTCCTCCTGCGACGCAGAGGCGCAAACGATATCGCGGGTGAATTCCGCTGGCAAACCCGGGAAGTCCTTCCTCCGGCAACCGCCGTAAGTCCTTCTCCGCCCGTGGGGCGGAGAAGGATTTAGGATGAGGTGGGCGGCACGATCGCCCCACCTTGTATCTGGAAGGTGGCGGCGGGATGTGGTGAAAGCGTCGCTGCGAGGGGGCCGATGGCCATCGGCCCCCTCGCGCGGCGACTGGCGCCCGCCCCACCTCAGGCCACAACCGCGGGTGAGCTTTGGGACCA
>DATNDG010000152.1:0-14759 GCA_035553515.1 Allostellaceae bacterium
TCCTGCTTCGGGTCCATCCAGGCGTTGATCGAGAAATTGTACTCGGCGTACTTGCCGAGCACCTTGATGAATTGGCGCTCGTAGAAGCCGGGCGCGCCGGGACTGATGACCCCCATCGGGGAATAGCGCTGCTTCACCATCTCGCGGATCATCAGGATGCCGTCATTGAGCCGGGTGACCGCCAGATGCAGGTCGGCCTTGGCGGCCTTCGCCTTCGCCACTTCGACCGAAAGGTCCTTCGCCTGCGGGTCGTAGCTTATCGTCTCGACGATCTTGAACGGCAGGCCGGCCTTCGGCAGCAGCGCGTTGAGGCCCTTCTGATAGCCCTGGCCGAAGGTGTCGTTGATGATCATCAGCACAGCGGTCTTGGGCGCCGTATGCGTCGCCTTGAAGAGGGCGCCCATCCACGCGAGGCTGCCGGTGCCGAGCATGATGCTGGTGGGGAAATTGCGGAAGACGAATTTGTAGCCCTGCTCGGTGATCGCGGGATCGGCGCCGATATTGATCACCATCGGAACGCCGTGCTGCTCGCAGACCTGCGCCGCCGCCGCGGTCTGGCCGCTGTCGAACGCCCCACAGATGACATGCGCGCCGTCGTGGACGAGCCGCTCCGCCTGGGTGCGCGCGACCTCCGGCTTCGATTCGGTGTCCGCGTTGAGCAGCTCGACCGGGATCCCGCGGGCGGCCATCATCTTCACCGCCACATCGAAACCGCGCTGGCAGCCCTGGCCGATGAGGGCCTGGATGCCGGAACGCGGCAGCAGCACGCCGATCTTGAGCGGCGGCATCGCGGCCCGTGCGTGCGGTGCAAAGCCTGCGGCTGTCAGCACACCGGCAGCGGCGCCCAAAGTGAAGTCACGTCGATTGATAATGTACCTCATGGCCCTCCCCTCCCTCCAAGCGCAGCGACACGGCGGCGCCGACACAATTCCAGCAGCGCAGCGGCACCGAGCCGGTCGGCTCGCTCAGCCATGCGCCTGCGGATCCACTGCTACGCTGCGCCGCAATTCATAGCGCAGCACCTTGCCCAACGCATTCTTCGGCAGCGAGGCAACAAAGACCGCGTGCCGCGGCTGCTTGAACCGCGCGATCCGATCGCGGAACAGCGCGAGCACATCGCTTTCGCTCATCTCCGCCTTGGGGCGGAGCACGATCACCGCGACCGGAACCTCGCCCCAGCGCGGATCCGGCCGTGCGACCACTGCGGCCTCCGCGATGCGCGGATCTCGAAGCAGAACCGCCTCCACCTCGGCCGGGTAGATGTTCTCGCCGCCGGAGATGATGACGTCGTTCTTCCGCTCGTCGATGTAGTAGTAGCCGCGCTCGTCGACATGGCCGATATCTCCGGTGTGAAACCACCCGTCGCGCAGCGCGGCGGCAGTCGCCGCCGCATTCCGCCAATAGCCGGTCGTCACATTGGGGCCGCGGATCAGGATCTCGCCGCACGCGCCGCGCTTCACGTCCTTGCCGTCTGCATCGACGATGCGGGCCTCGCAGTGCAGTGCCGGCTTGCCGCAGGAGCCGACCGAAAGAAAGGCCTCGCGTCGCGTCTGGTAGATCACGATGGGGGCGGTCTCGGTCGAGCCATAGACCTGGATGACCGGCACGCCACGCGCATGGACCGCTTCGATGAGCGGCGTCGGCACGATCGAGGAGCCGGTAGTGATCGCGCGCAGGCATGAGAGATCCGTCGCGGCCCATGCCGGATGCTCGATCATGGCGGAGAGCTGTGCCGGGACGAGAACCGCGAGACTCGGTCGGCGCTCGGCGATTGCGTGAAGGGTCGCGCCCGGCTCGAAGCGCGCATGCAGGGTGACGAGGGCGCCGGCATGCAAGGCCGGGACCGTCTGAATGTTGAGGCCGCCGACATGGAACATCGGCAGCGTGGTCAGCACGTGATCGTCGCTGGTGAGGTCGTGCATCAGCATGCTGTTGACCGCGTTCCAGAAGAGTGCGTGCTGCGTTAGCACCGCGCCTTTCGGGCGGCCGGTGGTGCCGGAGGTGTAGACGAGGAGCAGTGGCGCCTCAGAGGAGAGCGACGGATCGGGCTCCCGCTCGGGCGCTTCGGCGATCAGCGCCGCGAGATCGGCGAGCGATAGAGTCCGCGCGGCATCGAGCCGCGCCACCGCCGCGGCGAAGGCGGCATCATGGATCAGCAGCTTCGGCTCGGCATCGGCGAGGACCACCGCGTGCTCGGGAGCGGCGAGCCGCCAGTTGAGCGGCACCAGCAGCGCGCCGAGCCGCGCGCAGGCAAAAAGCAGCACGAGGAAGAGCGGGTTGTTGAGGCCGAGATGCGCGACGCGATCGCCACGGCCGATGCCGAGCGCCGAAAGCGCGCCAGCCAGCCGACGCATGTCGCGCCCAAGCGCGCCCCAGGAATGATCGCGCCCCTCGAAATGGAGCGCGGTCCGATCGGGCGAGAAATCGGCGTGGCGCTCGAGCCAGGAGGAGATGTCCATCAGCGCCGCGCCTCGGTCAGTCGTCCTTCTCGCCGGGCTCGTAGAGTGTCTCGCGGCCGAGCCGGTCGAGGCAGAGCTCCGCCGTCCAGGGCAGCATGAGCGAGCCGCAGCGGCTGTCGCGGTAGAGCCTTTCGAGCGGCAGGGCTTTCAGCATCGCCTGGCCGCCGCAGGTCCGGATGGCGAGCCGGCAGAGCTCGTTGGCGTTCTCCATGATGGTGTATTGCGCGGCATAGGCGCGCAGCCGCTCCTCCTTGCTCGGATCGATCCGCGCCTCGCCGATCGCCTGCTCGAAGAGCGCACGCGTCTGCTGCAGCCGCACGAACATCTCGGCCACTGCAATCTGCTTCGTCGGATACATGCGCCGCTTCACTGCCACGCCGGGCACCTCGCCGCGCAGATAGGCGACGGTGAAATCATAGGCGGCACGGGCGATGCCCATGTAGGTGGGAGCAAGCGTCAGGAACATATGCGGCCAGCGCGACGCTGCCTGGAAATAGATGCCGGGCGGCATCAGCTCCGCCGATTCCGGCACGAAGACGTCCTGCAGCAGCAGCGTGCGCGACACCGTGCCTCGCATGCCCAGCGGATCCCAGTCGCCCACAACCGAGACGCCTTCCGCCTTCGCCCCAACCGCGAGATAAAGCGTGTCGCGCTGCGAGAGCGCCGGCTTCTCCTCGGTGCAGAGAACACCGTAATAGTCGGCCGCACCGGAGAGCGAGGCAAAGATCTTCTTGCCGTTGAGCACATAGCCGCCCGCAACCCGGCGCGCGACCGTGCCGAAGGGCGCCTTGCCCGCGGCAGCGGCGCCGCCTTCGGAGAAGGGCTGCGCATAAAGGGCGCCTTCCTCGACGATGCGCCGGTAATGCTCTGCGCGATGCCGCTCGTGCCGCGCGCGCTGCTCCGGCGAGAGATCGAGGTCATCGGCCAGCGCGCCCGTCCACAAGGTCGAGCAGACATGCATGTTGAAGGTCAGCGCCGTCGCGCCGCAATAACGTCCGAGCTCGGCCGAGACCAGGCAGTAGGTCGCGAAATCGGCGCCGAGACCGCCATAGCGCTCCGGCACGCAGAGCGGCGTCAGCCCTGCCTCGCGCAAATCGGCATAGTTCTCGAAGGGAAAGCTCGCCTCACGGTCATAGCGCTCGGCGCGCGGCGCGAAGCGCTCGCGCCCGAGCCGACCGGCGAGCTCGACGAGCGACGCCTGGCGATCGGTGAGCTTCATCCGAGCTGCCTGCGCAGGAAACCCAGCACCGCCGCGTTGAAGCGCTCGGGCTGCTCGATATTCGAAAGATGGCCAGCCTCCGGGATGATGGTGAGCGCCGCTTCGGGGATCCGGTCGGCCATGCCACGCGCCAGCTCGGGCGGCGTCAGACGGTCATCGGCGCCGACGACAACGTGCACCGGGAGGCGGATCCCTTCGAGGTTCGGAGTCCGCTCGTAAAGGAACGACGCCTCGATGGTCTTGAGATAGGACTCTGTATGGAGCGCCGTCATGCTGTCGATCAGCAGCTGAAGCGCGCCGGGCGAGGCATTCGGACTGACCAGGCTCTTTGCCACCTCCGGCGCCATTTGGGCCGGTGTCCGGCCGGCCCGAAGCGGCTCCTGGCGCAGCCGGATGAACTCGCGGCGCTTCTCCGTCGGCATCTGGGCCAGACCCGGCTGGGTATCGCATAAGGTCAAGCTCGCCACGCGCTCCGGATGGCGATCATGGAAATCCATGGCGATACGGCCGCCCATCGACAGGCCGCAAAGATGAGCGCGCCCGGTGCCGAAATCGTCGATGACGCGCAGCAGATCGGCGCTGAACTCGGCAAAATCGAGCGGTCCCTCGTAATCGTCGCTCGCGCCATAGCCGCGCGCATCCCAGGCGGCGGCCGTGAACTCGCCGGCGAAGGCCGGCAGCTGGCCCTGCCAGTTGCCGCGATTGCCGCCGATGCCGTGGAGAAAGAGGAGAAGGGGCCCCCGTCCCTGGACGTCGACCGCGATGCGCGGGCGCGGGCCGATCATCATCGTCGCGTGCGCCGTCAAAATTGACCGCCTCTCTCTTCGCGTGTCAGCATACCGAAAACGCCGGGAGCCAACAATGTCGAGCGTCCTGATCGAGGCGAAATGGGTGAGCTGCTTTCGCCGCACCTTCGCGCTGAGCGGCATCGGCAAGCACACCCTCGTCGCGATCCTGTCGGAAAGCCAATCGCGCCAAGTCAACGTCAAGCTGGCCGAGCTCGCCCTGATCGAGATCGGCGCGCGCGTCTTCCACATCAGCTTGCCGACCCCGCCGCAGGTCGAGCCGGTCCCGGTGCGCTCGACCGGCGCCTCGCAGGCGCTCCAGCGCAATCCCGCCGCCATTCGCGCCCTCACCGCTTGCGAGATCATCGTAGACTGCACCGTCGAGGGGCTGTTGCACGCTCCCGAGACGCCGGAGATCCTCGCCGCCGGAGCGCGCATCTTCATGATCAGCAACGAGCACCCCGAGATCCTGGAGCGCCTGCTGCCCGACCCCGCGCTGCAGCCGCGCGTCGCGACGGCGCTCGAGATGCTGCGCGCCGCACGGCAGATGCGGGTGACCTCGGCGGCGGGCACGGACCTCGTGATCGACGTAGCGGGCGCGCCGGTGCGCGGAAATGCGGGATATCTCGATCCCGACGCCAAGGTCGCCTATTGGCCCGGCGGGCTCTGCCTCTGCTTTCCCAAGGCCGGTACAGTGAACGGCACGCTGGTGATGGCGCCGGGCGACGTCAATCTCACCTTCAAGCGCTATCTGGAAACGCCGATCCGCATGACGGTCGAGCGCGATTACGTCACCGCGATCGAAGGCGACGGGCTCGATGCCGAGCTCATGCGCAGCTACATCGCCGCCTGGGACGAACGCGATGCCTATGCCGTCTCGCATGTCGGCTGGGGAATGAACCCGCGCGCCCGCTGGGACGCGCTGGCGCTTTACGACAAGGCAGATCTCAACGGCACCGAGCTGCGGGCTTTTGCCGGAAACTTCCTCTATTCGACCGGCGCCAACGAGACTGCCGGCCGCTTTACCCGCGGCCATTTCGACCTGCCGCTCAGGAATTGCACGATCGCGCTCGACAATCGGGTGATCGTCGAGCGCGGCAGGCTGCTGCCGCCGCTCGGTTGACCGCGATGAAAAGCGACCGATTGCGCTCGCGCATCACCACCGACGGGCTGGACCGGACCCCGCATCGTGCGTTCATGCGCGGCACGGGGCTCGACGAGGCGGCGATAGCGAAGCCCTTCATCGGCGTCGTCACCACCGACGCCGAGGTGACGCCCTGCACGATGGGGTTGCGGGCGCAGGCGGCGCACGCCAAGGAGGGGGTGGCTGCCGCCGGCGGCACGCCGCGCGAGTTCACCACGATCGCCGTTTCCGACGGCATCGCCATGAACCATCAAGGCATGAAGTTCAGCCTGGTCTCCCGCGAGCTCATCGCCGACAGCATCGAGGCAGTGATACGAGCCCATTGCTATGACGGGCTCGTGGGTTTCGCCGGCTGCGACAAGACGCTACCCGGCGTGATGATGGGCATGGTGCGCGTCAACACGCCCGCCGTCTTCCTCTACGGCGGGAGCGCGCTGCCGGGCCGGTGGCGCGGCCGCGATGTCAGCGTTCTCGACAGCTATGAAGGCGTCGGCGCGGTGATGACCGGGGCGATGACCGAAAGCGAGCTCGCCGGGCTCGAAGCCGTCTGCCTGCCGACGATCGGCGCCTGCGCCGGCCAGTTCACCGCCAACACCATGGCGATGGCGAGCGAGGCGCTCGGCCTTGCACCGCTCGGCTCGGCCATGCTGCCGGCTGTCCACGCGCTTCGCCCCGCGCTTGCCCGCGCCGCCGGCGAGCGGGTCATGGCGGTGTTGCACTGCGGCGGCCCGCTGCCGCGCGAGTTGGTCACGCGCGAGAGCCTCGCCAACGCCGCGGCCCTCGTCGCCGCCACCGGCGGCTCGACCAATGCGGCGCTGCACCTGCCGGCGATCGCGCATGAAGCGGGGATCCGCTTCACCCTCGCCGAGATCGGCGCCATCTGGCGCCGCACGCCGCTGATCGCGGATCTGCGTCCCGCCGGCCGGTTCCATGCCGCCGATGTCCACGCGGTGGGCGGCGTCCCGGTGCTGCTCAAGGAGCTGCTGCGCGGCGGGTATATCGAAGGCGGCGTGCCGACCCTCGGCGGCCGCAGTCTCGCGGAGGAGATCGACGCAGCACCGCCGCCCGACGGCACGGTCGTGCGGCGGCTCGAAGACGCGCTGCTGCCGACCGGCGGGGTCGCGGTCCTCACCGGCAATCTCTGCCCGGAGGGCGCGCTGCTCAAAGTGGCGGGGCTGCGCAATCCCGTCTTCGAAGGGCGCGCCCGCGTGTTCGATTGCGAAGAAGACTGCATGGCGGTCGTCGCTGCGCGGGGTTATGCCGAAGGCGATGTCATCATCGTCCGCTACGAGGGGCCGCGCGGTGGTCCGGGCATGCGAGAGATGCTCGGCGTTACCGCGCTGATCTATGGTCAGGGCATGGGCGAAAAAGTAGCGCTTCTCACAGACGGCCGATTTTCAGGCGCGACCCGCGGCATGTGCATCGGCCATGCCGGACCGGAAGCGGCGGTCGGCGGAACGCTGGCGCTGGTCGAAGACGGCGATGCGATCCGCATCGATGGAGCCGCGGGGATCATCGAGCTCAGAGTTGCCGAGGACGAGCTTGCGCGTCGCCGTGCTTACTGGCGCCCGCCCGAACGCCCGCGGCTTTCCGGGCTGCTGCAGAAATATGCGGCAAGCGTCGGTCCGGCGCATCTCGGCGCAGTGACGCATGACGGTGCTGTCGATTGGCCGGAGAGCTAAGGTTTTTCTGGTGGGGATCGCGTCGCGGCGCCCGGCGGCAGCAGCAGATCGACGTGACGGAGCTGATCGACCAGGCGGCGCAGCACGTCCTTCCGGTAGGCGGCGACGTCAACGTCGCTGAAATCGTAGAAACCCCGGCCGCTGCGCAATCCGACCCGCCCCTCGCGCATGTTGCGGTCGATGATCTCGGGCGCGGCAAAGCGTTGGTCCTGCAACGCCTGTGCGAGGTAGCGACTGGCGTAGAAGAGAATGTCGCCTCCGCCGTAGTCGATGAATTCGAGGAGGCCCATCGCGGCGTAGCGGAAGCCGATGCCATAGCGGGTCGCCTTGTCGACATCCTCGGGCGTGGCAAGCCCCTCCTCGACCAGCCGCGCGGCCTCGTTCATCGCGATCGCTTGAATGCGCGGCACGATGAAGCCGGGCGATGCGGCGCAGACCACCGGCACCTTGCCGATCGCCTCGAGCAGCGTCTTCATCGCCGCGACAACGTCCGGCGACGTCGCCTTGCCCGGGCTGAGCTCGACCAGCGGAACGAGATAGGCCGGGTTGAGCCAATGGGCGTTGAGGAAACGCTCCGGCACGGCCGCAAACGCAGCCAGCGTGTCGACGAGAAAGGTCGAGGTGGTCGAAGCGAGCACCGCGTCCGGCCGGAGATGCGCCGCGGCGAAGGCGAGCGCCTCGCGCTTCAGCTCCAGTACCTCGGGCACCCCCTCGAACACATAGTCTGCTTCGGCCAGCGCGGTGGGCGCCCGCTCGCGCGCAGCGAACGACAGCCGGTCAAGGATGGCGGGAATCTCCGCGGCCGGGAAAACCCCGATCTCGGCGAGCGCCTTGAGCGACGCCTCGACCTCGGCGCGCGCTTCCTGCTCGACGCGCCGTGCATCTTCCGGCGCTCTTGCTTTCACGTCGATCAGCGTGACTTGGTACCCGGCATAGGCGAAGACATGGGCGATGCCGCGGCCCATGCGTCCCGCGCCAAGCGCAGCAATCACGGGCAATCCCGTCACGACGAACCTTCCAGCAGAAATCGCGCCATGGCGTCGCGGCTCAGCCGATCGAGCCCCAACGCATCGAGGCGGCGCACGCTTCGGGTGAAATCCTCGCCGCACATCGCCGATGCCACCCGGAGAAGACCACGCGCTACCGGACAGGGAACCCCGGCCCACAGGGCCACGGAGTCGAGGAAAGCCAAACCATAGGCAACGTCCTCGCGCATATAGCGATGGCACGAAAGATCGAGACGCTCGCGCCAGTGGCCGCTATCTACCAGCTTGTCATGGGCAAGATTGCCGTACATCCACCGATCGCTCTCGTAATGATCCGCGAGCGGAAAATGCGGCGCCGGATAGCCCAGCATCTCGCGGAGCTTGATGCGCTCCTCATCCAGCGCCGAGGTGACGCGGCGGATGACCGGCGTGGTTCCCTCGTTGTGGATATCCCAGTGCTCGAAATGCTCGATGGGGCCCGCGTTCATGATGATCAGCGGAGGATGGATGATCGGGCCGGCGTTCATCAGCGCCGCGCTGAGCGCATCCTCGACCGGCACGACGGCGGGATAAGCCGATCTGATGATCTTAAAGGCATGCTCAGCGAGGCGCCCGGGGAAAACCCCTGCAGGAAGCCGCGTCGCGCGCGTGGTAACGGCGATCTCGGCCGCCCCGCGTTTGCGCGTTAGATAGGGCAGCGTTCCCGCTTCCGCGAAGCTCACTTCGGCAGTCGAACCGGCGTCGCGCACGGTGCGCGCCATCACGTAGCTGCCGAAACTCCCCGGCGGCAGGAAGACGACCTGCCCGTCGCTCAGATGACCCGCCATCGCCTGCGCGAGTTCGACTTGTCCGAAGGCGGGCACCGGTGCGACGATGAGCTCCGCGCCGGCGAGCGCTTCCGCGAGCGACAGAGTGGCGAGCGTCAGACGGATATCACGGCTACCGCGATGATCCGTGAGCTGCAGAATCTGGCTCTCGAGAACCGGAGCAAACGCGCCGGCATCGCGCCGCCACAGCCGGACCTCATGCCCCTGCTCGCTCAGATCGGCAGCCGCCGCATAGCTGCCATTTCCCCCTCCCAGAACGGCGATCCGCATGTTCTCTCGCAATCGGTGGCGTGAAACCGATAGCAGTATGGCGACGGACCCAGCGAATTACAAAACCGGATGGCAATACTTACCGGAGCCAGCCGGTCGCGACGGCGCCGCTCGCTGCGATCACTGCCGGCGGGAAAAACCGCCGGGTGACGATCGCCCTCTCCCTATCTAACTGGTCTATTCCGCAAGCGACCGAGAACGGCACGGTAGCGCTCCGCGACAATCTCGACGACCGAAACGCTCGGCTGCTCTGTTGAAGCTCGAGGCGAACGCAGCCGATTGACGCGCGGGCAGCATATGGCGGAGAAAGAGCCGGGTGTGCCAACAGGCGCAATGCAGGGAGGACATTTCATGTCGCGCTCCGGGCTGGGATGTCCGCCCTTTCGCGCCGATCACATCGGCAGCCTGCTCCGTCCTGCGCGGCTGCGCGAGGCGTATCGCAAGCACGCGGAGGGCAGGCTGGACGATGGCGAATTCCGGCGCGTGCAAGACGAGAGCATTAGCCAGGTTTTACGCCTGCAACAGGAAGTCGGACTTGCGGTGGTGACCGATGGCGAATTCCGCCGCGGATCCTACTGGAGCCGCTTCGTCGAGCTGACCGATGGCATCGACGTGCGCGAAGCCCGGTTCCGCTTTCGCGATGAGCATGGGCACGAGCAGTCGTTCACCGCACCGCATGTCGTGAGCACGCCGCACCGCCGCCGGCCGATCTGCCTCGACGAATTCGCATTTCTGCACGATACCGCAGCGGCGACGCCGAAGATCACCATGCCCTCGCCCTCGACGATGCATTTCTGGCGCGGCCGCGAATTTGCCGAGCCTGGGGTCTATGCCGACAGCGCCTCGTTTTTCAGCGATCTCGCCACCATCTACCGCGCGGAGATCGCCGATCTCGGCCGTGCCGGCTGCCGATACGTGCAGCTCGATGAGGTTGCCCTCGCCATGCTCTGCGATCCCGAGGCGCGCGAGCGGGTCAAGGCCGATCGCCTGGACCCCGACGACCTCGTCGACCTCTATATCGAGGCGATCAACTCAGCCATCGCCGACCATCCGGCCGACATGGTGATCGGGGTTCATATGTGTCGGGGCAATTTTAAGGGTCGTTACTTGGCCGAGGGCGGTTATGAGTCCGTCGCCGAAAAGCTCTTCCAGCGTGCGCGTGCCGGTCACTTTCTGCTTGAATTCGATACGCCGCGCGCGGGCGATTTCGCTCCCTTGCGTTTCGTGCCCGCCGACAAGGGCGTCGTACTCGGCTTGGTTAGTTCGAAGGTGGCGCAGCTCGAGCCGCTCGACCTCCTGCGTCGACGGATCGACGAGGCGTCGCGCTACATCAATCTCGACCGCCTCGCGGTCAGTCCGCAATGCGGCTTTGCGAGCACCGTCGCCGGCAACCCGGTTACCGAAGAGGTCGAGCGCGCGAAGCTCGCCAGGGTCGTCGAAGCCGCCCGAACTGTCTGGGGAACCGCATGAGCTCGACGGCGGCGCAGCGACTCAAGGTTTGGAGCTTCTTTAATCAGTCTGGTGTAGAGTGGCACGAAGCATGAGCGCCGCCGGCGTACGGGTGGGTTGCCTGTTCGCGGACGGCCTCATAAGGGGCCGAATGACCACACGAATTCCTACTCAGGGGTCGGCGTCGTGCAGGTAAAGCGAGGCATCTGGCGCGAGGCGTGGCGCTTGGCGAAGCCCTATTGGCGCTCGGACGACCGGCGCTGGGCCTGGGGTCTGCTGGGCGTTGTCGTCCTCCTGAACGTCTTCGCGGTCGCTGTCGTCATTGCCCTGAACTGGTGGCGCAAGAACATCTTCGATGCGCTGCAGCACTACGACAAGGCAGAGTTTTTCCATCAGCTCGGCGTCTTTGCCGTGCTCTCCATCGCGTCGATCGCGTTCGTGGTCTACCAGACCTATCTGACGCAGATGGTGCAGATTCGGTGGCGCAAGTGGCTCACGCGCCGATACCTGAACGCCTGGCTTGAAGAACGTGCCTATTACCGGCTGCAAGTGAGCGATCTCGGCACGGACAACCCGGATCAGCGCATCGCCGAGGACCTCGACCGCTTCACCAAATACAGCCTGGCGCTGACCATCGGAACGACGGGCTTTCTGAACGCCGGCCTTACCATCATCTCCTTCCTGGCGATTCTTTGGGTCATTTCCGGGCCGTTGACCATCCCGCTGGGACCGCTGGGAAGCATCTATATCCCGGGATACATGGTGTGGATCGCGATGGTCTACGCGGTCGGCGGCACCTGGCTGACCTTCAAGATCGGCCGGCCGCTGGTGCAGCTCAATTTCGATCAGCAGCGTTATGAAGCCGATTTCCGCTTCAGCTTGGTGCGGCTGCGCGAGAACACCGAAAGCGTAGCCCTCTACCGGGGGGAAGGACGCGAGCTCGGTACCTTCACCGACCGGTTTTCGTACGTTGTCAGCAACTTCTGGTCGATCATGAAGCGGATCAAGGTTCTCGGGTGGTACACCCGGACCTACGACCAGATCGCCGTGATCTTTCCCATCCTGATCGCCGCACCGATGTATTTCTCCCGCAACATGGAGATCGGTGGGCTGATGCAGACGGCGGGCGCCTTCTACGAACTCCAGGTGGCGCTGTCCTATCTCGTCAAGAACTACATTGAAATCGCCGAATGGCAGTCGGTGGTTGAACGCTTGAGCGGCTTCGATCATCGCGTGCGCGAGATCGCCGCCGCCGCTCGTGCGCCGCAGCAGATCGAGGCCCGGATCAAAGGAACCGGTGTCGAGGTCAGCGAGCTCGAGCTCGACCTGCCGGATGGCACGGCCCTGCTGCGCGATGTCAGTTTCTCCGTGGAGGGCGGCGAGGCGTTGCTCATCGCCGGCCCGACCGGCACCGGCAAGAGCACATTGCTGCGTGCGATCGCCGGCATTTGGCCTTATGGACGCGGCCAGATCCGTCTGCCTGAAGGCACCTGCCTTTTCCTGCCGCAACGGCCTTACCTGCCGCTTGGCACACTGCGCCATGCCGTGCTCTATCCGCGCGAGGACTTGGCGGTGCCGGAGGCGGAGGTCGTCGGCGTTTTGCGCCAGGTGGGGCTTCCCGAGCTCATCGACGAACTTGATTCGACGCAGAATTGGGCGCACCGCCTCTCGCTCGGCGAGCAGCAGAGGCTCGCCTTCGCCCGGGTGCTGCTGATCCGACCGGCCATCGTATTCCTCGACGAGGCGAGTTCGGCGCTCGACGAAGCCTGCGAGGCGATGCTTTACCGCCTGCTGCGCAGCACGGAGTGGCGGCCGACGATCGTCAGCATCGGACACCGCAGCACGCTACGAGCGTTTCACGACGAGATCCTCGACCTCGGCGCCATGTACAAGCGTCGCGCGAACCTGACCGTCGTCACCTAATCCGCGCTTTCGGTCCCGAGCCATTGACCCGATTGGTGCACGCTCCTACCGTGCCGGTGTCACATCACATCCGCGCCCGAGGTGGCACGTGGAAAGCGACGACGACGCCGACGATACCCGGCGCTACATGGTGCTGGTGAACGACGAGGAGCAATATTCGCTCTGGCTTGCGGACCTGGAAATCCCGGGCGGCTGGCGTGCCACGGGCAAGACGGGCGGCAAGCAGGAGTGCCTCGACTACGTGAACTCGGTGTGGACCGATATGCGTCCGCTGAGCTTGCGTAGAGCGATGGACGGCGCAAAAAAGCCCTAAACCAGCAGGCGATTTCCCCATCCTTTCATGGCGAGCGGTGGCAGAGGCTCGGGCTCGCTACTCACTCCGGTCTGTAGCGCAGCGACAGCGAACGTAAACCGTTGCTCCGCTGCTGAATTTCGCCCACTCTGAGGCACGAAGGAGGGGGCCTCTGGGCCCGCGGGTCAGGATGGACGGCGCATCGCGTTCGGCAGCGACGATCGACTGGACGGAGCTGAGTTCCGCCCAGATGCCGATCTGGCTCGACCTGCAGAGCGGAACCGATCCGCGGTTCTACATCATCGGCGGCTATCTGAGGATCGCTGGCGCCATCAACCCAGCGGTGTTTCACTGCGCCGTCGCCTTGGCGATGGCGCGCAACGACGCGTTGCGGCTCAGAATTCACGGCGACGACTCCAAGCAATCCTTTCATCCCGGCCGCGCACCGCCGGTCACCTTTCTCGATCTTAGCGAGTCGTCCGACCCGGAAGCGGCCTTTCTCGACACCATAGACAAGGAATTTACGCGCAACTTCGATCTCGAGCGCGGGCCGTTGTTCCACTTCGTCCTGGCCAGGGCGGAGGAACGACGCTGGTTTCTGCTCATCCGCTACCACCACCTGATCATCGATGGCTTCGGCATCTCGCTGATGATCCGGGCCGTGGCCGATGCCTACAAGACGATCATGGCGGGTGAACCGGAGGGCGAAATCTCATCACTCTCCTATGAGCGCTTCATCGGTGACGATGCGGCCTATTGGGCATCGCCGCGACGTGCACGGGACGTCGCCTATTGGGTTGATTGCTTTCGGCGGCTGCCGGAACCGCTGTTTCCCATGCGCCGCGGCGATGGCGCGCCCGATATCTACATGCCATCCCAGTCCGTGCAGTTCTGGCTGGACTGGACGAAATACAGCCGCTTCCTCGACGTCTGCCGCAGTCGCGGGACCACCCCGTTCCCGGTACTGACCGCGCTGCTGGCGGCGGTGCTTGCCCGGACCCTGCAGCGGAGGGACATCACGATCGGCGTGCCGATCCTCAATCGTCCGACAGCGGAGTTCAAGCGGACGATCGGCATGTTCGCGGGCATGATGCCGCTGCGGCTCGATGTGGACGAGGCTGCCTCGGCCAGCGATCTCGTCGCGCATGTCGGTGAGCAGTTGCGGCGCGGCTACCGGCACCAGCGCGCGCCGATCCACGACGTGCAGCACGCGCTTGGGCTCGCACGGCTGGGGCGGCGGCAGCTTTTCGATGTGGCGCTCTCTTACGAGAAGAACGATTACGATTTTCACATTGGCGAGGCGGCTTTCCAGCTGATCGGACTGACTGGCGGCTATGAGCTGAATCCGCTCGCACTCTATGTGCGCGAGTATCACCGCGAGAAGCCGGTGCTCTTCGACTTCGCCTTCAACTCGCGGCATCTCTCACCTCCGGAGGTCGAAAGGCTGGCAGAGCGCTTCCGCGTCCTTTTCGAGGCGTATCTGGATGCGGACACGGCCCCCCTCGGCAAGCTGTCGCTGCTGCCGGCGTCGGAGCGGGCGCTGGTGGTGGAGGGGTGGAACGCGAGCGGGTCTGAGGTTCGCGAGGCGACGCTGGCGGAGCTGTTTGCCGAGGCGGTGCTGCGGCACGGCGCGGGCGAGGCGGTGCGCTGCGGCGGTCAATCGGTGAGTTACCGCGCGCTGGAGGCGCGCGCGAGCCGGCTGGCGCGGCGTCTCATCGCGCTC
>DATNDG010000153.1:0-3829 GCA_035553515.1 Allostellaceae bacterium
AGGACGTGTCAAAGCATCTTCCCGCCGCGGCGCTCGACGCGCTCTTCGACGACGCCTTTCATACCAAGCATGTCGAGACGATCTTCAAACGGGTGTTCGGGAAGGCGTGAGCGGCTGCGCCGCCTCGCGTGCGTGCTTGGAGTAGAAGCCCTACTTCCCCGCCTGGAGCTGGTGCTTTGCATCCGTCGTGCAGCGCTCGAGCTCGGCGCGGATGCGCGCCTCGTCATCTGCCACGCCGTGCTTCGTAAAATCGGCGCAGACCTTGCCGACGATGTCGGCGCTGCCGGGCCGCTCGAGATCGGCCTGCAGCACTTCTCGCGCATAGCGCTGCGCCTCTTCGCCGGAAAGGCCCAGGCGCTCGGCGGCCCAGAGGCCCAGCAGCTTGTTGCGCCGCGCCTTTACCTTGAAGGCGAGCTCCTGCTCCTGCTGGAATTTCCGCTCATAGCCCTTCTCGCGCTCGTCGAAACCGCTCATCGCCTCTCCTATTGGCGCGCCGGGGGCCGATCCCCATTATGCCGAAGGAAGATGAGGTGAGACTAACGCATGTGCACCTTGGTTGTCCTGCGGCGGCCCGGCGATGACTGGCCGCTGCTCCTCGCCGCCAATCGCGACGAAATGATCGACCGCCCCTGGCGCGCGCCGGGGCGGCACTGGCCGGACCGGCCGGAGGTCGTCGCGGGATTGGACGAGCTGGCGCAAGGCTCCTGGCTCGGGCTCAACGATCACGGCGTCGTCGCCGCGATCCTCAACCGCTTCGGCACGCTCGGGCCCGCGCCGGGGCAGCGCTCGCGCGGCGAGCTGGTGCTGGAGGCGCTCGACCATGCCGATGCGCGCGATGCGGCCGAGGCGCTCGGCGCCATCGAGCCCGCAGCCTATCGCCCCTTCAACATGATCATCACCGACAACCGCGACGCCTTCTGGCTGCGTCACGCCGACGCAGCCGGCCGGGCGCGCGTCTCGGTGAAGGCGCTCGGCACGGGAGTGTCGATGATCGCCGCCGGCGATCTCGACGAAGAGGAGACGCCGCGACTGCGCCGCTACCGGCCGCGCTTCGCCGAGGCGCCGACGCCCGATCCCGCCCGCGGCGACTGGTCGTCCTGGGAGGCGCTCCTCAGCGATGACGAGACGACGCCGCATGACGGGCCGGCGGGCGCCATGCGCTTTATCACCGAGCGCGGCTTTGCCACGGTCTCGAGCGCGCTCATCGCGCTGCCGGGGGTCGGCCGGTCGGGCGTGAAGCCGGTCTTCCGCTTTCGCGCCTGGCAGCCCGAGGCCACCCCCTGGCGCGACATCCTCGCCCCCGGGACCGCGACGCCCTGAGATTTGTCTCTCGGCGGCGCGGCTGCTATATCAGCCCCATCCCTTGCCAGTGCAGGTTACGGCCATGTCCCGACGCAAGCAGGTTTACGAAGGCAAGGCCAAGGTGCTTTTCGAGGGCCCCGAGCCCGGCACCCTGGTGCAGTACTTCAAAGACGACGCCACGGCGTTCAACAACCAGAAGAAGGGCACGATCACCGGCAAGGGCGTGCTCAACAACCGCATCAGCGAATTCCTGATGATGAAGCTCGCCGACATCGGCATCCCGACGCATTTCGTGCGCCGGCTCAACATGCGCGAGCAGCTGGTGCGGCAGGTCGAGATCATCCCGATCGAGGTGGTGGTGCGCAACGTGGTGGCGGGCTCGCTCGCCAAGCGCTTCGCCATCGCCGAGGGCACGGCGCTGCCGCGCTCGATCGTCGAGTACTATTACAAGAAGGACGAGCTCGGCGATCCCATGGTGTCGGAGGAGCACGTCACCGCCTTCGGCTGGGCGACGACGCAGGATCTCGACGAGATCATGCAGATGTCGCTGCGCGTCAACGATTTCCTCTGCGGGCTCTTCCTCGGCATCGGCATCAAGCTGGTCGATTTCAAGCTCGAGTTCGGCCGGCTCTACAACAACGACGAGATGCGCATCGTGCTGGCCGACGAGATCAGCCCGGACAACTGCCGCCTCTGGGACGTGAAGACCCAGGAGAAGATGGACAAGGACCGCTTCCGCCAGGATCTTGGCCGCGTCGAGGAGGCTTATCAGGAAGTGGCGCGCCGGCTCGGCATCCTGCCCGAGGGCGGGCCGGGCGACATCAAGGGCACGCAGACGGTACAGTGATGAAGGCGCGCGTCCATGTCATGCTGAAGACCGGTGTGCTCGATCCGCAGGGCAAGGCGATCGCGCATGCGCTGGGCTCACTGGGCTTCACGGGCGTCAACGAAGTGCGCCAGGGCAAGGTGATCGATCTCGACCTCGCCGAGAACGACCCGGCGCGCGCCAAGGCCGAGGTCGAGCGGATGTGCCGCCAGCTCCTCGCCAACACGGTGATCGAGAGCTACCAGATCGAGCTCGGTCAGTAATTTCGAATCGCATCGCCGGCACCGACCTCGCTCAACCAACACCCCACCTCACCCTCCCGCTGCGCGGGTCCCTCCCTCTCCGCCCCCGAGGGGCGGAGAGGGTTGGGGTGAGGTGGGGCGTTGATTGTGTGCGCACTCGCTTAGCCGCGGCTCCGCTTTTTCTTCGGTTCAGCAAGCTTCGCCTTGAGCCGCTCGTTTTCCGCGAGCGCCGCGTCGCGCTCGCGCTCGGCGCGCTTCAGGCGCGCCTGGGCGCGCACGAGCTCGCGACGCAACAGCACCAGATATCTGTCGTTTGTGTCCTCGATGCTCATGAGCGGCGCGGAACGGTGCTCGAACGGGATCGTTCCCCGTTCAGGGACAACTTCAAGCGGAGGACGTCATGGCGTCAACACGTCAGAAGCGCAAGGTCAAAAAAGTCATGCGCGAATACAAGTACGGACATTTGAAGGCCGGCCGCGGACGGCGCGGCAAAGTGAAGAGCCGTCGCCAGGCGATCGCCATCGCCATGTCCGAATCGGGTCAGTCGCGCAATCGCGGCAAGCGCAAGACCCGCAAGACGAGCCAGACCCGCAAGACGAGCCGCAAATCCGCACGCAAGACCAGCAGCGCGCGCAGCAGCGCCGCGCGCAGCAGCAGCAGCAAAAGCCGGCGCTCATCGAGTCGCGGCGGGCGCAAGCGCAAGAGCTGACAGCGCGCCCAAGCGCCGCTTGATCGGCGGCGGGGGGCGCGGTAGATCACCCGCATTCCACCGCCGCCGACCAAGCGAGGCCCCGCGCCCGATGCAAGCCGCCATCATCGTCTTTCCCGGCTCCAACCGCGAACAGGACGTCGAGGACGCGCTGGAGCGCGCGACGGGGAAGGCGCCGCTCAAGGTGTGGCATCGCGCGAGCGAGCTGCCCAAGGCGGATCTGCTGGTGATCCCCGGCGGCTTCTCCTATGGCGATTATCTGCGCTGCGGCGCCATGGCGGCGCATTCGCCGATCATGCGCGAGGTGAAGGCGCGCGCGGCGCGCGGCACGCCGGTGCTCGGCATCTGCAACGGCTTCCAGATCCTCACCGAGGCCGGGCTGCTGCCGGGCGTGCTGCTGACCAACAAGACGCTCAAATTTCACTGCAAGGACGTGCATCTGCGCGTCGAGACCAGCCAGAGCCTCTTCACCTGCCGCTACGAGGCGGGCCAGGTGATCCGCGTGCCGGTGGCGCATCACGACGGCAACTACTTCGCCGACGAGGCCACGCTCGACCGGCTCGAGGAGAAGGGCCTCGTCGCCTTCCGCTATTGCACGCCCGCGGGCGAGCTCACCGAAGAGAGCAACCATAACGGCTCCGCGCGCAACATCGCCGGTATCTTCAACGAGACGAAGACGGTGCTGGGGCTGATGCCGCATCCCGAGGACGCGACCGACCCGCTGCTCGGCGGCACCGACGGGCAGGCGCT
>DATNDG010000154.1:0-11838 GCA_035553515.1 Allostellaceae bacterium
TGTTCAGCGCCGGCGAGAGGACCCGGCCTCCGGTTGCTTATGAGCGGCGAGCGCCAGCAGGACGGGGCCGGTACCAAAGGGCGGCGCTCAGCCGGGTGGGGCGAGATGCATCACCGCGGCGGTGCAGCCGACGGCGAAGATCGGGATCGGCTCGTAGCAGAAGACCTCGCCCGTTTCGCCTTCACTCGCGCCGGCGACGGCGATGAAGGTGCGGATCTCGAAGCCCCCCTGCCCGGCCTCGCGATAGGTGTCCTCGTCGGTGTACGCGAGAAGCGCCGGCTTGTCGTTGGCGCACCAGCGGCGCAGGAAATCACGATCCCAGTCCTGGTTGATCTTGCCGGAATTGGGCGTCGCCGGCCAATGCGAGAGGCCGCCGGTGCCGATCAGGGCCACGCGCTCCGGCACGCCGTCCGCAGCACGGCGCAGCGCACGCCCGAAGGCATAGGCGCGGTGGAGCGGCGTCAGCGGCGGTCCCTGGCAATTGATGTTGGCCGGAATGATCGGCAGGTCCCAGCGCGGCGTCAGCAAGTGCAGTGGCACGGCAATGCCGTGATCGATCAACCATTCCTCGGCATAGGCGAGGTCGACCTCCTGCATGGCCGCCTTGACGAGCCGCTCGGAGAGATCGCGATTTCCGGGAATGCGGCGCCGCGCGATGCGCAGGAAGCGCTCGTCCTCGATCGGGCCCTCATAGTGGTCGGCCATGCCGATCGCGAAGGCCGGCATGTTGTTCAGGAAGAAATTGGCGAAATGCTCGGCGGCGATAACGATGAGCGCATCGGGCCGCGCCGCCTCGAGCGCCCGGCGCAGCCGTTCCATCGCCGCGTAGAAGCGCTCGCGCGCAGCCGGGTCGGCGCGTTCGGCGCGGCCAGTGATGCCGGGGGCATGGCTGCAGGCGCCGGCGAAGACGAGCGGCATCGCGCGCCCCTAGTCCGGGACCATGGAATAGACGCCGGCGCGTACCGGCCCGTGGCGGCGTACGCCGTCGCGCATCGCTTCGAGATAGGCGTTCCACTCCAGGCCGCAGAGCGCCGCGTAGTGCATGAGGAGCTGCCCGTTGACGCCGAGCACGTAGAGCAGGCCGATATCGGGCCCGCGGATCGCCGCCAGCTCCTCCGCGCTCAGCTCATATCCCGCGAGCACGGCATCGCGCTCGGCGGCAAAGCGGCGCCTCAGCTCGGCGTCGCGATTGAGCTGGAAGAGCAGCTTCTGGACGGCGTAGAGGCTCACGAACCCAACGCTAGCAGGTCGGATGCCGGCTGGGGAGCGGCGATCTGGCGACCGGGTGAAACCCAGGTTAGGGTCTTCGGGGAGCAGGGAGGAAGCATGATCGAGATCGGCATCTTCGATCACGTCGACCGCGGCGCGGGCACGCTCGCTGAGCTCTACGAGGATCGGCTGAACCTGGTCGAAGCCTATGACCGGCTCGGCTTCCGTACCTATCACCTGGCCGAGCACCACGCGACGCCGCTCGGCATGGCGCCCTCGCCCAGCGTATTTCTCGCCGCGGTTGCGCAGCGCACCCGCCGACTGCGCTTCGGCCCGCTGGTCTATACGCTGGCGCTGCATCATCCGCTGCGTGTAATCGAAGAGATCTGCATGCTCGACCAGATCAGCGGCGGCCGGCTCGAACTCGGCATCGGCCGCGGCATTTCCCCTCATGAAGTCGGATATTATGGCGTCGACCCCGCCAAGGCGCAGGCGATCTATGTCGAGGCATTCGCGGTGATCCGCCAAGGGCTCGCTTCGCCCAGCCTCAGCTTCTCGGGCGAGTTCTTTCGCTTCGACGACGTGCCGATGGAGATGCAACCGGTGCAGCGCCCGCACCCGCCGCTCTGGTACGGCCTGGCGCGGCCCGAGGGCCTTCCCTGGGTGGTGGCGAACCGGGTCAACATCGTCTGCAACGGGCCGCCCGCGCTCGTGCGCCAGGTGACCGAGGGATATCGCCGAGACTGGGCGGCCGCCGGGCTCGACGCGGCGGCGCTGCCGCTGATGGGCATGACGCGGACGGTGGTCATAGCCGAGAGTGCAGAGGAGGCGCTGGCGACGGCACGGCGCGCGCATCGGCGCTGGCATCACAGCTTCTTCACGCTCTGGGAGAAGCACGGCACGCGGCCAATCAACGCTTTCTACCCCGAGAGCTTCGACGAGGCGCAGCAGCGCGGATTCGGGATTGCCGGCACGTCGGCCATGGTGCGCGATGCGCTCCAGCGTCAGCTCGACGAAGCACGCACCAACTACCTCGTCTGCCGGTTCGCCTTCGGCGACATGACGCGCGCCGAGGCGTTGCGCTCGGCCGAGCTCTTCGCCCGGCAGGTAATGCCCGAACTCAGCGCCGCCTAGCGAAGGCGGGCGCGGCAAAATCGAGCACCAGCGCCAGCACCAGGGCACCGGCACCGAGCGCAAAGAGCAGCGCGTAGCTGCTGCCGCCGGCATAGAGATAGGAAAACCCATAGGCCGCCACCGCCTGGCCGATCGCGAAGGCGATGGTGGCAAAACGCCAGGCTCGCTGCTGCGCGGCGGCATCACCGCCGACCAGCTCATGCGCACGACCGAGGACAAGCGCCACGATGCCCGGGACGAATCCGCCGATCACCGCCGATGAGACGAGCAGGGCGGCAGGGCCGCTGGTTACAGTCACGAGCGCAACGCACGCCGCCTGGAGCGCGAACCCCAAGCGCAAACCGCGGGAGAAGCCAATGCGGTCGGCGACATGGCCGGCGAGAGTGGGGCCCGCGAGCGCTCCCAGTCCGAATACCACCCAATAACGCGAACCCGTCGCGACGCCCTCACCGAGGCCGCGGGCAACGAAATCGACCAGGAACACCATATGCGGCACGAGCCCCACGGCGGCGAGCGCGTATTCGGCGTAAAGCGCGGTCAGCAGCGGGTTGCGCGGCAGGGCCACGGTGCTGCGCCTCCCGAGCGCCGCCTGGTGCGGCCAGCCGGTCCAGGCAAGCGCGGTCAGCGCCGCCGCGAGCGCGCCCAAACCGCACCAGGTGGCGGCAAGACCGAGCCGCAGCAGCAGCGGCACCAGGGTTCCGGAGAGCGCGATGCCGAGCCCGACGCCGGTAAAGATTGCGCCGCCGACGAGCCCGCGGCGTTTCGGCGCCACATGCGGCAGCACCGTCGGCGCCGCCAGCACCATGAGCACGCCGCCGGCAAAGCCCGCAGCGAAGCGCCAGGCGAAGTACCAGAGGAAGGACAGCGGCACCGCGCAGGCGAAAAAGGCGAGAGCCGCCAGCGCCATCGTGCTGCGCAGCGCCGCCACGGGCGAGTGCCGGGCCGCAAGCGGCCGCGCCAGCAGCGCGCCGGCGAGGTACCCCGCAAGGTTCGCGGCGCCGAGATAGGCGGTGGCCGAGGGTGTGAACCAATGCTCGGCGATGAGCGCCGGGATCAGCGGCGTATAGGCAAAGCGCGCCAGCCCGATGCCGATGAGGCTTGCCGAAAGCGCAGAAAGGGTCGCGCGGGGGACGCTCAACTCCGCGCCGATGGAAATGTCGCTGCTCATTCGCGGAAGCTAGGCGAGCGGCACCATCAGGGAAAACGGGTTTATGTGATGGCAGCTATCTGCGCCGGTGATAACCCCTACTCCGCCGCCGCGGCGAAGTCGGCCGGCCGTGCCATGGCGAGGAAGGCTGCCAGGGCGCTGGAGAGGAAGCCGTCGCGGCAGCGGATGAACTGAGTCTCGACCTCGGCCTCCTCGCACGGCAGCTCATGCAGCGCGATGCGGCCCTGACGGCGCGCCGGCTCGACCAGCGCGCGCGGGAGCAGGGTGACGCCGAGACCGGCAGCGGCGCAGCCGAGAATGCCGTCGACCGTGCCGAACTCCAGCCGGCGGATGCCGACGGCCCCGCGCCGCGCCAGGATCTCCTCCAGGCGCTGGCGGTAGGAGCAGCCGGCACGCAGCACGACGAGCCGCAGCTCGCGCTGCATCAAAGCCTCATCGACAGTGGTGAAGGTCGGCGCCGTCGCCAGCACCAGCTCCTCGCGGAATACGGTCACGGCGACAAGATCGGGATGGCGCACCGGACCGCAGACGAACGCGCCCTGGAGACGCTGCGCGAGAACCTGCTCGACGAGCTCAGCCGAGGTGCCGGTGACGAGCGCCAGATCGACCGCCGGATGGGCTGCCGCGAAGGCGGCGAGCAGCGGCGAGAGGCGCAGCGCGGCCGTGGTCTCGAGCGAGCCGATCTGCAGCGGGCCGGCCGGCGCCCCATCGTCGCGCGCTGCCCGTTTTGCATCCTCCAGCAGGCGCGCCACGCGTTCGGCATAAGGCATGAGCCGCCTGCCCGCAGGAGTGAGCGTGACGCCACGGCTGTGGCGCTCGAAGAGCGGCACGGCCAGCTCCTCCTCCAGCATCCGGATGCGCGCCGTCACGTTCGATTGCACCGTGTTGAGCTGGCCCGCGGCACGATTCATGCCGCCCGCCTGCGCCACTGCTGCAAAGACCCTGAGATCCGCCGCATCCATGCCTCGCCCCATCTCAAATAACGATCGATGCTACGCCGGCCGATCGAATTTCACTATTGCCGCGCCGGCGCGGGACGCATGCTAGAAAGGCAGGGCTCAGGCCAGGGAGGAGCGCGCCATGTCGCATCTCACCACCGATGACGGGATCAAGCTCTATTACGAAGAGACCGGAACCGGCATTCCCCTCCTCTTCGTCCATGAATTCGCCGGTGACTGCCGCTCCTTCGAGCCGCAGGTGCGCTTCTTCTCCCGGCGCTACCGCTGCATCACCTACAATGCACGCGGCTATCCGCCCTCCGACGTCCCGGCCGACGGCGCGCGGTATTCGCAGCAGCGCGCGGCCGACGACATCCGCGCCGTGCTGGATGCGCTCGCGATCGAGAAGGCGCATGTAGTCGGCCTCTCGATGGGTGGCTTCGCGACGCTCCATTTCGGCATGAGCTATCCCGGACGTGCGCGCTCGCTGGTGATCGGCGGCTGCGGCTATGGCGCCGAGCGCGAGCAACGGCCGAAATTTCAGGAGGAATCCGAAGCCTGGGCGAAGCGCTTCGAGAGCCTCGGCATGAAGGAAGCGGGCGCGACCTACGCGCTGGGTCCGACCCGGGTGCAGTTTCAGAACAAGGACCCGCGCGGCTGGCGCGAATTCGCCGAGCAGCTCGCCGAGCATTCGAAGGAAGGAGCAGCGCTTACCCAGCGCGGCGTGCAGAAGCAAAGACCGTCGCTCTACGATCTCGTCGAGCGGATGAAGGCGATCACCGTGCCGACTTTGATCATCCATGGCGACGAGGACTGGCCCTGCCTCGAGCCCGGCATCCTGATGAAGCGCAGCATCCCCACCGCAGCGCTCGTCGTCATGGGCAATTGCGGCCACGCCATCAACCTCGAGGACCCGGCGCTGTTCCACCAGCACCTGGCCGATCTCTTCCACGCCGCCGATCTCGACAAATGGCCAAAGCGCGATCCGCGCGCGGTCAGCAGCGCGATCCTCGGACGGTGAGCACGCAACGGACGAAGCCGCCTTGCGGACGAGCCTGACGCGTCGTCAAGCGCCCGCGGTGCGGCGGCGCGCAGCATGGACGATGATGTGGCGCGATCCTGACGACCGACGCCCGCTCACCATTCCAGCACGAGCTTGCCGCGCGCGCGCCCGCTCTCGATCAGCGCATGCGCCCGCTTCAGATCGGCAGCGCAGACCCGTCCGAAGCGTTCCGTCAACGTGGTGCGGATGAGTCCGTCCTCGACCAACCTCGCCACCTCGTCGAGCAGGCGGTGCTGCGCGATCATGTCCGGCGTCGCGAAGCCCGAGCGCACGAAC
Source organism: Allostellaceae bacterium (assembly GCA_035553515.1). Classification (GTDB taxonomy): domain Bacteria; phylum Pseudomonadota; class Alphaproteobacteria; order ATCC43930; family CGMCC-115725; genus DAHUYF01. Next base: position 5,789 of record DATNDG010000154.1, read on the forward strand.
ATCGCCTCCCAATGGATCGAGGCGCTCTTGCGCTTGAAGGGCAGCGCATCGAGCGACTTGGGATCGTCGATGAGCCCGAGCTTCCCCTGCGGCGCCAGGAGCTCGATGATCTCCGGCAGGTGGCGTTCGGTCTCGGTGATCGAGAAGATATAGCCGGGCATCGGATGGCCGAGCGCGGCGAGCTGCGGCCCAAGCGGGTGGCTGTGATCGACCACGTGGTGCGCGCCGAGCTTTTGACACCAGTCGCGCGTCTCCGGCCGCGACGCGGTGGCGATGACAGTGAGCCCGGTCAGCCGTCGCGCGAGCTGGATGGCGATCGAGCCGACGCCGCCGGCGCCGCCGATGAGCAGGATCGCCCGTTCGTCGGCCGGCTTGCCGATGCGGATCCCGAAGCGGTCGAACAGCATCTCCCAGGCGGTGATGGCGGTCAGCGGCAGCGCCGCCGCCTCGGTAAAGGACAGGTTTCTCGGCATGCGACCGGTGATCCGCTCGTCGACCAGCTGATATTCGGCATTGGAGCCCGATCGAGCGATGCTGCCGGCGTACCAGACCCGGTCGCCAGGCTTGAAGAGCCGGCACTCGGACCCCACGGCCTCGACGAGGCCCGCCGCATCCCAGCCGAGGATCTTCGGCTGCTGCGCATCAACGACCGGACGCCGGCGCACCTTGGTGTCAACGGGATTGACCGAGACCGCGGCGACCTTGACCAGAAGGTCGCATCCGGCTGGCGCCGGTTTCTCGACGCTGACGTCAACCAGGGACTCCGGGTCGTCGATCGGCAGCGGGCGATAGAAGGCGACGGCTTTCATGGGGCACCTCTCGAGGGGCGGATCGTTCTCTAGACGAGCGCCGCCGAGCCGGCAACAATCGCCACCAGCTGCCGAGCGGCTGGAGTGCCGCGCCCCCGAGCATCGGAGGATCGCATGAAGCTCTTCGAGTTCGCGCCGACCCGCTCGATCCGGGCGCGCTGGACGCTCCAGGAGCTGGACGTCCCATTCGAGGCGGTGTCCGTCAACCTGATCGCAGGCGAGCAGCGGAATCCCGAGTTCCTCAAGATCAATCCGGCCGGAAAACTCCCGGTTCTGGTGGACGGCGAAATGGTGCTGACCGAATCCATCGCCATCGTGCTCTATCTGGGCGAGAAATACCCGGAAAAGAAGCTCATCCCGGTGGAGCTGAGGCAGCGCGCGGAGCTCATGCGCTGGCTGCTCTTCACCACCACGGAGCTGGAGCAGCCGCTGTGGCGCATGGCGCGCCATAAGGCGCTCTATCCCGAAGAGAAGCGGCTTCCCGGCGAAGTGGCGCTCGCCCGTGATGATTTCGTTGCCATGGCTGAAATCATGGAGCGACACATGAGAGGCCGGGACTTCGTCGTGGGCGATACGGTCACCGTCGGCGATTTCGTGCTTGCCTACACGCTCGATTGGGCAGGGGCGGCAGGGCTGCTCGGCGGGCTGCCGCAGCTCGAAAGCTATGTCGAGCGGATGTATGCCCGGCCGCGGGCGCCGATGCGGATCAAGCAGGCGCTTGCCAGCGTCAGCGCGTGAGCGGTTTGGCGAGAGAGGCGTAGCGCGCTTTGACGGCTGACCGGTCGGGCGGTTAGCCTGGCGGCGATCCTGCACCCGGAGCCAAAGGGGGTCGCCGGTGTCCTCGATCGCACTCGACATCGCCTCGCCCGCCGCCTTGCCGCTACCCGGCCGCGCAGCGCTGGCGCACATTCCCGGCCACGATGGTCTACCGCTCATCGGTGATACCCTCACCTTTCTCGCCGATCCCCTGCGCTTCGCCGAGGACAAGGTCGCCCGCTACGGCCTCGTCCAGCGCACCTATGTGCTCGGCATCCGCAGCGTCGCGCTGCTCGGACCGGAAGCGATCGGACATCTGCTCTTCGACCAGGCGAAGCTCTTCTCCTCGGCCGGAGGGTGGGAGCCGCTGCTCGGCCGGCTCTTCCCGCGCGGGCTGATGCTGCTCGATTTCGACGAGCACCGGCTGCACCGGCGCGCGCTTTCGGTAGCCTTCAAGGCGGAGCCACTCAAGGCCTATCTCGCCGCGCTCAATGGCGGGATTGCGGCGCGCATGGCGCGGTGGCGACATGGCCCGGCGGAGTTCCTCTTCTATCCGGCAATCAAGCAGCTCACCCTCGACCTGGCGGCGACCTCATTCCTCGGCGAGGCCATGGGCGAGGAGGTCGAGGCGATCAAGCGCGCCTTCATCGACATGGTCGCTGCCGCGACATCCGTGGTCCGCAAGCCGCTGCCAGGAACGCAGATGCGGCGCGGAGTGAAGGGCCGCGCGTTCATCATCGGCTATTTCAGCCGGCAGGCGCCGATCCGGCGCGAGCGCGGCGGCAGCGACATCTTCGCGCAGCTCTGCCGAGCGACGCATGAGGACGGCTCGCTGATGAGCGTGCAGGAGATCGCGGACCATATGAGCTTCCTGATGATGGCGGCGCACGACACGCTGACCTCGTCGCTCTCGGCCTTCGTGCATTTCCTCACTACCCATCCCGACTGGCAGGAGAAGCTCCGTGGCGAAATCCAGGGGCTCGGCCTCGCGCCGGGCGAACCCCTGCCCTTCGAGCGGCTCGGCGAGCTCGGCCTCACCGAGATGGCGTTCAAGGAGTCGCTGCGGCTCATCCCGCCGGTGGTGTCGCTGCCGCGCCGCGCGACGCGCGCATTCGAGTTCGGCGGCTATCGCATCCCCGCCGGGACCCCGGTCAACACCAGCATCATCTTCACCCACCATATGCCGGAAATCTGGCCGGAGCCCCGGCGCTTCGATCCCTATCGCTTCTCCGAAGAGGCGTCGCGCGGACGCCACCGCTTCGCCTATGCACCCTTCGGCGGCGGCGCGCATATGTGTCTCGGCCTCAATTTCGCCTATATGCAGGCGAAATGCTTCGCCTACCACCTGCTCGCTTCGAGCCGCGTGTCGGTCGAGCCCGGCTATCGACCGCGCTGGCAGATGACGCCGATCCCGAAGCCGCGCGACGGGCTGAAGGTGCAGCTCGCGCCACTCGTCTGAGCCATCGCACAAAAAAGTCGCGGATTTCGCGCGCCAGAAGTGGCGCAGAAGACGGCGCGGCGGTATAGAGTGGGCGTTCTCAGCGCACAGCTTACCGAACTTCAATGGCCACCGAGCACAAGCCTCTCGACTGTCTCAAATGCCCCGCCCTCTGTTGCCGGCTGGCGGGCTATGTCGAGGTGACCGACCACGACATCCGCCGCCTCGCCAAGCATTTCGGGCTCCGTCCCAAGGAATTCGAGGCGAAGCACATCGTCCATGTGACGCGTCGCGGCAAGAAGCGGATCAAGCACGCCGATCAGACCTGCCAGTTCCTGGGGCCGGACCGACGCTGCACGGTCTATGAGGCTCGGCCCAAGGATTGCCGCGGTTACATTTGCTGGGACCAGCACGACGACACCGTCTACGATTTCGCGCGGTTCCTGCAGACGCCGCTCGCCAAGCTGAGGAAGATCGAGCAGCAAGAGCTCGACGAGGAAGATTGATCAGCCGAGGGCGCGGCGCCGCAGAAGCGCGACAGGGTGAGCAATCCAGCCCCTGAAGGGCGTCATTGCTGCATTCCCCATTTGCGCACCGTGGCATTCTCGACGGCGCGGAAGACCACGCCTTCGACAAGAAGGCCGATAATGATCACGGTGAACAGCCCGGCGAAGACGTTGGCGGTCTCGAGCTCGTTCTTGTTCTCGTAGATGAACCAGCCGAGACCGCCGGAGCCGGAGCTTACGCCGAAGACCAGTTCGGCGGCGATCAGCGTGCGCCAGGCGAAAGCCCAGCCGACCTTGAGCCCGGTCAGGATCGCCGGCAGCGCCGCCGGCACCAGGATGCGCGTCACATAGCCGATGCCGCTCAGCCCGTAATTGTGCCCAGCCATGCGCAAGGTCTGGCTCACCGCGAGGAAGCCCGAGAAGGTGTTGAGCGACACCGCCCAGAGCACGGAATGGATGAGCACGAAGATGAGGCTGGGATTGCCGAGACCGAACCAGAGAAGCCCCAGCGGCAGCAGCGCGATCGCCGGCAGCGGGTTGAACATCGCGGTAAGCGTCGCCAGGAGATCGGTGCCGATGCGCGTTGAAACCGCGAAGCCGGTCAGCACCGCCGCGAGGGCAACGCCCGCAGCATAGCCCATCAGCAGGACCTTGATCGAGGTAGCGGTGCGCGAAACCAGCTCGCCGCTGAGGAAGCCCTTGACCAGCGCCGCCAGCGTGTCGGCGAAGGTCGGGAAGATCAGCGGGTTATCGAGCCAGGCGGCGTAGGCCTGCCAGATCACCGCAAGCAGCACGAGCAGCAGGAAGCGGCGAAGCGCGGTGATGTTGGTGAGCCGCTCGAGCAGCGGGAGCGGCCGCTCGATCTCGCCGATATTGCGCGCATCGAGCGTCCTGCGCTCGAAATCGGGGCGTACCGGCGGCAGGATGGCGGCGCGTTCGCTCATGACGGCTCTCCGGCGTGCTCGGTCTCCTCGGTGAAAAGCATGCCATGGATCCGGCGCTCCAGCGCCTCGGCAGCGTCGCCAGCGATCGAATTGATCTCCGCCTTCATCTGCCCCGGATGCGGCGAGAGCACAAGGATGCGGTTGCCGACGATGATCGCCTCCTCGATCGAATGCGTGACGAAGAGCACGGTGAAGCGGACATCGTCCCAGAGCTGCAGCAGCTCGTCCTGCATCTTGCGCCGGGTCAGCGCGTCGAGCGCGGCGAAGGGCTCGTCCATCAGCAGGATCTCCGGCTCCATGGCCATCGCTCGCGCGATGGCGACGCGCTGCTTCATGCCGCCCGAGAGCATGTGCGGGTAAACATCGCAAAAACGATCGAGCCCCACATTGGCGATATAGCTCATCGCCCGCTCCGCAGCCTCGCGCGCCGAGCAGCGCCGGCTCGCCAGCATCGGAAACATCACGTTCTGTTTGACCGTCTTCCAGGGAAGGAGCTGGTCGAACTCCTGGAACACCATCATGCGGTCGGGACCCGGACGCTCGATCGCCTTGCCGTTCAAGCGGATACTGCCCTCGACCGGCTTCAGGAAGCCGCCGACACCCTTCAGGAGGGTCGACTTGCCGCATCCCGACGGGCCCAGCAAGATGAAGCGGTCGCCGCGATAGACGCGAAATCCGACGCGATAGGTGGCGGTGACGAGATGATGCTTGGTCTTGTATTGGAGCGTGACCCCCTCGACCTCGAGCAGCGGCTCGGCCGGAACCGGTGGGGATGAGTGGAGCGCGGCGGTGACGGCCATGATCTCGCGAACCTCAGTTTCCCTGCTTGCTGTCGATCTCTGAGAAGAAGAGCTCTGTGAAGGCCCGCTTACCGGCTGTCAATCGCGCTGCGCGGAGGCCGCGCTAGGGCACGACCACCGACACCGCATGGATGGCGTTCCGCGCATTGGCCGGCGGCTGCGTCCGGCCAGCGGCGTCGCTCGCGCGCGCCATCAGCGTTGCAGGGCCGCTCGCCGCGGGGGTCCAGGCGAGGCTGAAGCGCTGCCACGACCATTGGGTGCGCGGCTCGAGCGCGGCCGGGTCCCAGCTCTCTCCGCCGTCGCGGCTGACCTCGACGCGCGTGACGGCGCTTGCGCCCCACGCCCAGCCCCAGATCTCGATGGGACCGCGCCCCGGGAGTGCGCCCGGCGCGGGCGCGACGATGAGCGCTTCCGGCGGCGCCTCCCAGACCGGGCGCGTGCCGCCTCCGGGCAAGGGATCATTGTAAAGCACAGTGGTGAACGGGCTTTCCGCACGCTCCGGTGCGAGCTCCAGCCGGCAAAGCCACTTCACCGTGTTGGTCCCGTAATAGCCCGGCACTACCAGGCGCAGCGGAAAGCCATGCTCGGCGGTGAGCGCCTCGCCATTGATCTCGTCGGCGAGCAGCACGTCGCCTTCGGCGAGCCGCGCCAGCGGTATATCCTTCGCGTAATGGCGGGCGCTTTCGCCATCATAGGTGCCGTGATCGAGCCCGTAGGCGTGGAGGAAGCGTGCTTCAGGCGCGACGCCCGCCTCTTCGAGCAGCGCCTGGAGATCGACGCCGCCCCAGACGACGTTG
>DATNDG010000155.1:0-2293 GCA_035553515.1 Allostellaceae bacterium
CGGCCGATGCGGCAGTCGACCGTGGTCTCGAGCCGCTCTCCGGCGTCGAGCCGGAGACACTGCCCGGCCGCGGCCGCCTCCACCAGCGACATCGGCCACGCGGTGCACGGCTCGAGCACCAGCATCTCGAGCTCACGCCACCCGCCGAAGGACGCGAACAGCCACACCGAGCGGAAGACCTGTGGATCGAAGCGCAACTCGAAGCACCAATCCTCGCCGCGATGGGCGAGGGCGCACGCGCCGCGCGCCAGCCCCGTGAGGTAGAGGAACTCGCATGTCCCGTCGAGCGCGGGCACCACGCCCGCCTCGCCCGGCCAATCGAACGACCCGGTGAAGCGGCTGAAGCCGGCATCGGCGACCGTGGCGCGCGCCGCGGGCACGCGGATCTCGGCGCCCGGGCTGATGCGCAACGCCGGGTGCAGCTTGAACAGGATGTCGAGGCGCCGGCGCCCGATATTCTCCAGCGTGTAGCGCAGCTCGATGGAATCGCCGCCGGTGAGCGCGATGCGCTTCTCGAACCTGAGCGGCGTGATGGGCAGAAGGCCGCTTAGCACGACCGCCCTCCCCTCGACCGCCGCCGACAGCGGCGTCGTCCACAGCTCGCCATGGTCCGCCAGCGTCTCGCCGCCGACCTTCTCGACGACATCGTTGGGCAGGAGCTCGTCCCACCCGCCGAAGAAGTGGTCGTCGTAGCTCGCCCCCAGCGGCAGGCGGCGCAGGCGCTGCCGCGGGTTGTGCCAGAGAAACGATCGGCCGAGACTGCGGTGAGTGATCTGGAGGATCTTGCCGCCGAGATCCGGCAGGACGTCGACGGACAGCGCCTCGCTCTCGAGCCGCAGCACCGGAAAGCCCTCGAATGACCAGCGCGTGTCGACGTTCATCGATCCACCTGGAGCATGGTCTCTTTTAGTCGCAATAGGCTGTCATGTGTGGATGGCCCCCGGCTGGCAAGGGATTTTTCGCGCGTGTGCAAGGTGCGGCCAGCTGCGGTCATGTGTACGGCCTGTTGCTGCGGCACTGCATGGCCGCTGGCCTTGATGGGACCCGTGGATCGAGGCCTGATCATTGCGGCGGGGTCCAGATGCCCCATGACAGCTGACAGGTAGCCCTCGATCGCCGGATTGACCGACATTGCCATCACGCGTGTTTCACCCTCGCAAGCCTTCCGGCCCTGCCGACGCGGCGCTCAGGCCGCCTTCGGCAAGTCTCTGTAATCCTCCTGACGCATCATGAGCGCCCAGCCGATGCGCGCCATCTTGTTGGCGAGCGCCACCGCCACGACCTTGCGCGGCTTGCTGGCGAGCAGCTTCCTGAGCCATGGATCCTCTTTGGCGCGCTTGCTCTTGAGCACCGCCATGGCGCCGTTGACCAGGAGCCGGCGCAGATAGCCGTTGCCGCGCTTGCTGATCGGGCCGAGCCGGACCTTGCCGCCGGTGCCGTCCTGGCGCGGCACCAGGCCGAGCGAGGCGGCGAAATCCGAGCCGCGGCGGAAGGAAGCCGGATCGATCACCATGGCCGCCATGGCGCTCGACACGATCGGTCCGTAGCCGGGCGCGGTGATGAGATGGCGGTAGGTCGCATTCTCGCGGCCGGCAGCCACGAGCTGCCGGTCGATCGCCTCGAGCTTGCGCTCGATGCCGCACAGGGTCTCCGCGCTCAGCACCAGCGCCTCGCGCAGCGGGCTCGGCACGCGCCGATCCTCGGGGTCGGTCAGCATCGCGATGAGCTCGGCGAGGCCGCGCCGCCCCTTCACTGCCACCACGCCGAACTCCGCCACCATGCCGCGCAGATGGTTCTGCAGCATCGTCTTCTGCTTCATCAGGAGATCGCGCACGCGGTGGATGCCCGCCGCCGCCTGCTGCCGCTCGCTCTTCACCGTGACGAAGCGCATCTGCGGCCGACTCACCGCCTCGCAGATCGCCGCCGCATCCGCCGCGTCGTTCTTGTTCCGCCGCACATAGGCCTTGGCGTAGGCCGGCGGGATCAGCCGCACCTCGTGCCCGAGCTTCTTGAGCTCGCGCGCCCAATAATGCGCCGTGGCACAAGCCTCCATCCCGACCAGGCAGGGCGCCAGCTTGCCGAACCACGCCAGCACCTGCCCCCGCCGCAGCGCGCAACGGACCGAAACGGCGCCGGCGCGATCGACGGCATGCACCTGAAAGACCTTCTTGGCGATGTCCACGCCCACCGTGCTAACCTCTTTCATGGATGGCTCCCGTGTAAGTTGGTTGTCGACGCTCCAACTTTGGCACATCGATGCCGTAAATGGGGGCCATCCACCCATCATTGCGAG
>DATNDG010000156.1:0-32874 GCA_035553515.1 Allostellaceae bacterium
ACGCCGGGCGGCAGGTAGATCACGTCGTGCTTGCGCACCACCTGCGTCTTGTCGCCGACCTCCATCAGCCCCTCGCCTTCGAGCACGTGATAGACCTGCTCCTGGACCTTGTGGCTGTGCCGCTCGACATAGGCCATCGGCTGGTACATCGAGATGCGGTAGTCGAGCTCTTTCGAACCCAGCGTTTCCGGCATCACCAGCGGCTTCGACAGCGCGCCGCCGACATGGTTGGGGAACTGGCGCCATGGCGTCTCGGCGATGTTCCTGATCGAGGCCTTGCGATCGTCGCGCTGCATGGCTGACCTCACTTGGCCGGCGCTGCGTCGGGCAGGAAGCGCTTGCCGAACACCGGTTCCTTGAAGGGGGTCGGCGGCAATTCCCAGGTGCCCGTCGCAGGCGGCCGGACATCGGCATCGACATGGACGTCGAGCACGTAGGGCTTGTTCGATTTCACGGCGTGCTCCAGCGCGCCCCGGAAATCCTCGGAGCGCGTCACCGTCACCGCATCGACGCCGCAGGATTTCGCCAGCATCGCGAAATCCGGGTTGTAGGGCTTCTTGTTGTCGCCCTGATGGAACATCGTGCCGTGCTCGCGCCCGCCGAACATGCCGAGCTGGATGTCGCGGATCGAGACCCAGCCGAAATTGTTCCAGATCACCCAGACCACGGGGATGTCGTATTCCACCGCCGTGCACAGCACATGCGGCACCATGGTGAAGCAGCCATCGCCGGCGATCGCCACCACCGGCCGGTCGGGTGCCGCGAGCTTGGCACCCAGCGCGCCCGCCGCGCCGAAGCCCATGCCGGAGAAGCCCCAGGAATTGAGCATGGTCTGCGGCCTGCGCGCCCGCCAGAACTGCATGTACCAGTTGTGATTGACGCCGACATCGCAGGCGAGGATGGCGTCGTCCGGCAGCACCGCCTGGCAATCCGCGACCACGCGCTCCGGCCGGATCGGCGAAGCGTGCAGCTCGAAATTGGGCGCAATGAACTTCTCCCAGGTCGCGCGCCACTGGCCGATGTCGGCGAGCCAGGCCCTGGTGTCGGAGCCGCTCTGGCCGCGCTCGAGTTCGGCCAGTATCTGGCGCAGGAAGGTGCGCGCATCGGCGAGGATGCCGAGATCGGGCGGGTAGTTGCGGCCCAGTTCGGCCGGGTCGACATCGACATGGATCAGCTTGGTGGTCGGGAAATTCCAGGAATATCCGGGGATCCAGGACGACGCCGAGCGGTCGTCGAAGCGCGCCCCCAGCGCGATCACGAGATCGGCATGCCGCCCCGCTTCATTGGCCGGAAACGCGCCGTTCCGGCCGATGAAGCCCAGCGACAGCGGATCGTTCATGTCGAGGCAGCCCATGCCGTTGGGCGAGGAGATAACCGGGATGCCGAGCCGCCGCACGAACTGGGTGAGCTCCGCGCTGGCTTCCGCCAGCGTCACGCCATGGCCGATGAAGAGCACGGGGCGCCGCGCGCGCGAGAGCATGTCGAGGGCGTGGGCGATCTCCTCCGGCGAGGCGCCGCTGCGCTGCGTATTGAAGGGCGGCGCCGGCGGCGGCATCTCGACCTCGTCCTCCTCCTGAAAGACGTTGAAGGGGACGTCGACATTGACCGGCCCGGGGCGGCCCGAGAGCATCGTCGTCATCGCTTGGCGCAGCGCCAGCGGCAGCATGTCGACGCGGGTCGGCTGGAAGCTCCGCTTCACCACCGGGCGCACGATGTTGACGAAATCCGCCTGGAAATGCCGGTTGACCTCCTGGAAGGGGCTGCGGTTGAACTGCGAGGTCGGCACGTTGGCGGTGATCGCCAGCATGGCCGAGGAATCGGTGAGCGCCGTCGCCAGCGGCATGATGATGTTGCAGGAGCCCGGACCGCACGAGGTCAGCGTCGCCACCGGCTTGTGCCGGACGCGGAAATAGGCATCCGCCATATGCGCCGCGACCTGCTCGTGGCGCGGCGAGATGAGCCGGATGCGGTCGCGCGCCTGATAGAGCGGGTCCAGCATCCCGACATTGCCGTGGCCGCAAATGCCGAACACATAGGGAATGTCGTTGGCGATCAGGTATTCGGTGATGAGCTCGGCACCTTTCATCTTCGGCATTGTCGCTCCCCGCCCGGGTCACGGGCTCGTTCGGCGGTGTTTCGGATGGATGGGCTCGGACGCCTGCCATAGGGTAAATTGACATCCGGTCATATGAAAACCTAAATTGCCGCCGGCCCCGGCCCGCGGGCATCTTCCCCGAATTTCAGCCGCTTTCAAGCGTGTCTTTCAAGGCTTGAAAATCTCTCCCATATAGTGAGAGACTCCCCGGCCATCGCGAGCCGCGCGAGGCGGCTCGCTGAAGAGCGCCGCGAAGCGCCGCGGATTGTCCAGGGAGGAGAGAGCAGATCATGGCGACGAGGACTCGACGGAACGTTTTGAAGGCTGGTGCCGCGCTGACGGGCTCGCTCGCCCTGGGTTTTCCCGCCATCCTCCGCGCCGCTCCGGAGGTCATCAAGATCGGCCATCTGACGCCGCTCACCGGCTTTCTCGGCGCGCTGGGCGGCTATGCGCTGCTCGGCATCCGCCAGGCCGAGGAGGAGATCAACGCCGCGGGCGGCGTGATGGGCCGCAAGATCCAGGTGATGTCCGAGGATTCGGTCAACCCGGCGATCGCCTCCACCAAGGCGCAACGAATGATCGAGCAGGACGGCGCCGCGGTCCTGCTGGGCGAGATCAGCTCCGCCTCGGCGCTCGCCATCATGGGCGTCGCCGAGCGCAACAAGAAGGTCTTCTTCAGCACCGGCGCGCGCTCCGACGCGCTGCGCGGCAAGAACTGCAATCGCTACACCTTCCATTGCGACATCCCCAACACGGTGATGGTGAATGCCGTCGGCACGGCGCTGCTCGGCCAGAACATGGTCAAGGGCAAGAAGTTCTTCACGCTCACCGCCGACTACATTTTCGGCCACGATCTCCTCAAGGCGGCGAAGGTCTTCTTCGCTGCGCATGACGCCAATCTCATCGGCGACGAGCTGATCGCCACCGACGTCACCGATTTCAGCCCCTATCTGCTTAAGATCCGCCAGGCGAAGCCCGACGTGGTCTGCTGCAATCTCGCCGGCAACCAGGTCACCAACCTGGTCAAGCAATATGCCGAGTTCGGCTTCTCCTATCCGCTGGTGGGCTTCAACCTCAACACCGCCGATGCCTGGGCCGCCGGCCCCGGCAATCTCAGCGGCACCTGGCCCACCGTCTGGTATCACACGCTCGACAACCCCGCCTCCAAGGCCTTCGTCGCCAAGTTCTGGAAGAGGAACGGCAAGCCGCCGGAGAACCATGCCTGGATCGAGTATGTGTCGCTGAAGCTGCTTGCACAGGCGATGAACGAGACGAAATCGACCGAGAGCGCGGCGCTCATCGCTCATCTCGAGAAGCAGTCGCAGTTCGACATCATGAAGGGGCGCAAGGCCTATTACCGCTCCTGGGACCACCAGCTCGTCCAGGAGGCCTATCCCTTCTCGGTGAAGCCGAAGAGCGAGATGAAGGATCAGTGGGACATGCTGGTGCTCGGCCCGGCAGTGCCGGCGTCGAACGTACCGCTCGAGACGATATATCCGACGAAGACGCAGAACCCCTGCACGCTCTGAGGGCTCCACGCTAACCTCGCGGCGCCGGTCTTGCTTCCGGCGCCGCGGTCCTTTCAATCACCGGGATAGATCATGGAAGTGATGTACTTGCTCGAGCAGGTCGTAAACGGCCTCGTGCTCGGGGGGTACTACCTGCTGATCGCCCTCGGACTCTCGCTGATCTTCAGCGTCGGCGGCGTGGTCAATCTGGCGCATGGCGCGTTCTATGCGATCGGCGCCTATATCGCCGTCGAACTCACCAACCGCTTGGGATTTCTGCCCGCCATCGCGATCTCGCCGGCGGCCGTGGCGCTGCTCGGCATCGGCTTCGAGCGCTTCCTGCTGCGCCGCTTCTACACCGCCGATCCGATCCTGACGCTCCTCGTCACCTTCGGACTTGCCATGGTGGCCGAGCAGGCGATCCGCATGATCTGGGGCTCGGCCGCGATCTCGCAGACGCTTCCGGCAGCGCTCAAGGGTTCGGTCATCGTCGGCGATTTCCTCTTCTCGCGCTATCGCCTGGTGCTGCTCGGCGTCGTCGCCTCGGTGCTCCTCGCCATCTGGCTGCTGCTGCACAAGACCTCGTTCGGCCGGGTGGTGCGCGCCGGCATCCAGCGGCCGGACATGGTGGCGGCGCTCGGCATCCGGCTTCAGCCCTACCTCACCGCCATCGTGATGCTCGGCGTCGGCATGGCGGCGCTCGGCGGCGCGCTCTTCGCGCCGATCACCATCGTCGAGCCGGCCATGGGCTCCGACATCCTCATCGTCGCCTTCGTCGTCGTCACCATCGGCGGGCTCGGCAGCTTTTGGGGTGTCGTGCTGGCCGCGTTTCTGGTCGGCATCGTGCGCGGCGTCACCATCAATTTCGTGCCCGCCGCCGGTGAAGCCTCGATCTATGTGCTGATGGTGGTCGTCCTGCTGCTGCGCCCGCGCGGCCTCCTGGGCGAGCGCATCGAGAAATTCGAATGAGCCTCGGGCGGCTCGATCCCCGCCATCGCGTGCTGCTGGTGACGGCGATCGCGCTGGCGCTGCTGCCCTTCCTGCTCGACCGCCTCGGCCTCACGCTCAGCACCGCGGCGATGACGGTGAGCCTCGCCATCGCCGCGATGGGGCTCAACCTGCTCGTGGGCTATACCGGCCTCACCTCCTTCGGCCACAGCGCCTGGTTCGGCATTGGCGGCTTCGCCGCGGCGCTGCTGCAGCAACGCCTGTTCCCCGGCCAGATTGTCCTGCCGATCCTGCTGTCGATGGGCTTCGTGGCCTTGTTCTCGCTGGGCGTCGGCGCACTGATCCTGCGGCGGAGAGGCGTCTATTTCGCGCTGCTGACCCTGGCGCTGGTCGCGCTGACCTCCACCATCGCCTTCCGCTGGACCGCGGTAACCGGCGGCGAGAACGGCCTCGGCGGGCTCCAGCGCGGCCATCTCGGCCCCCTCGATCTCGACCATCCTGCCGCCTATTACGCCTTCGTCGCGCTGGTGGGATTTGCAGTGGTCTATGCGCTCCAGCGCGTGGCGCGCTCGCCTTTCGGCCATGTGCTGGTCGCCATCCGCGAGAACCAGCTGCGCGCCACCTTCCAGGGCTACCCGGTCGAGCGCTACAAGCTCGTAGCCTTCGTCCTCTCCGCCACCGTCACCGGCCTCGGCGGGGCGCTCACCGCCTTCCAGAACTACTTCATCTCCTACGACGCGACCTCGATCGGGCTCTCCGGCGAATTGCTCGCCATGGTGACGATCGGCGGCATGCACAATCTGCTCGGACCGGCGCTGGGCGCGCTCTTCTTCGTGCTCTTCCGCGAGCTGCTGTCGATCTGGACGGCAAACTGGCTCTTCTGGTTCGGTCTCGTCTTCGTGGGTTTCGTGCTGTTCTCGCCGAGCGGGCTTGTCGGCATCTGGGGCATCCTGCGCCGGCGCTGGCGCCCGCCACCCGAGGACGCCGCGGCGATGAGCAAGCGCCGCATTTATGAGGGCCTGGCGCCGCCAGATTTTCTGCGTCCGGCCGGCGCGCATGGCACGGTGCTCGAGGTCGTCGGCGTCTCGCGGAGCTTCGGCGGCATCCGCGCCGTGGCGCAGGCGGGGCTCGAGCTCGGCGCCGGCGAGATCCACGCGCTGATCGGACCGAACGGCGCGGGAAAGACCACGCTCTTCAATCTGGTCTCCGGACGCTTCGCGCCGAGCGGGGGCGCGATCCGTCTCAACGGTCGCGAGATCCAGGGCTTGCCGCCGCAGAAGATCTGCCGGCGCGGCCTCGCCCGCTCCTTTCAGATCACCAGCCTCTTCAAGGCGGCGTCGATCTACGAGAACATCCGCCTCTCGGTCCAGGCGACGCATGCCGGCCGCTTCGACATCTGGCGCGACGCCGACCGCTACCGCGAGGTCCATGCCGAGACGGCCGAGCTCATCCGCTTTCTCGGTCTCGAAGGCATCGAGGAGGTCAAAGGCGCCGATCTCTCCTATGGCGGCCAGCGGCTGGTCGATCTCGGGATTGCCTTGGGCTCGAAGCCGCAGGTGCTGCTGCTCGACGAGCCGCTCGCCGGCCTTGCCGCGGCCGAGCGCGAGCGTGTCTCGAATCTCATCGCCAGCATCGCCGTCAGAATTCCGATCCTCATCGTCGAGCACGACATCGACCGCGTGCTCGCCGTCTCGCGGCGCGTCACCGTGATGAACCAGGGCGAGGTGCTGATGAGCGGGACGCCCGAGGAAGTCCGCGGCGATCGGCGCGTGCAGGAGATCTACACCGGCAAGGGCATCCCGCCGCTGGCCGCGCGCAGCGCCGGTACGCGCCGCGACGCGCCCCTCCTGGTCTTCGACAAGGTGAACGCCTTCTACGGCAAGAGCCACATCCTCAACGACGCGGCGCTCGACGTGCGCGAGGGCGAGATCGTGGCGCTCCTCGGCCGCAACGGCGCCGGCAAATCGACGCTGCTCAAGACGCTGTGCGGCCTGCTGCCGCCCACCTCTGGCCGGATCGAGTTCGCGGGACGGAATATCACGGGGCTGCCGGCACCGGACATCGCGCGGCTCGGCATCGGCTACGTGCCGCAAGGCCGCGGCCTCTTCGCCGGCATGACGGTGGCCGACAATCTGGCGCTCGGCAGGCTGGCGCGGCAGACCGACGGAAAGTTCGGCGTGGCCTGGAGCGAGGAGAGAATTCTCGACTACTTCCCCCGCCTCAAGGAGCGCCTGCACGTCGCCGCGGACTATCTCTCGGGCGGCGAGCAGCAGATGGTCGCCGTGGCGCGCGCCCTGTCGGGGAATGTCAGGCTGCTGCTGCTCGACGAGCCGTTCGAAGGGCTGGCGCCGGCCGTGGTGCTCGAGCTCTTCCGCGTCTTCGACGATCTTCGCCGGCATCTCTCGATCGTCATCGTCGAGCACAACCTCGACCTGGTGCTCGCGCTGGCCGACCGGGTTTTCGCCCTGGAGCGCGGCGCGGTCTTCCACCAGGGACCGGCGCAGCCGCTGCTCGAAGACCTCGATTATCGCAAGAAGATCCTCTGGCTCTAAGCATCCGTCGCAGCCGCCCGACTAGGGCGTGTACCCATTAACGCCCGATCTCCGCTTCCGGGAGCGAACGGGACATTCGGCAAAGCGGTCTCAATGTCTGCTAATGACCCGAAGCAGTCCTAAGCACGTGCAGCATAGCACACCGACTGGCAGATGATCCCGTAGGCAAGGGAGATCCGCCGTCAAGACTGGAACACTGGAGCAACTGCGACGCAGTCAGCTACGTACGAATGCGGCCGATCAAAGGTGCTTCTTGTAGAAGGGGATCAGCTTATCCAGCGCGATCTTCACCGGCTTGGGTTGGTCATAGAGGTCGTAGTGTGACCAACCCTCGGCTACGACCAGTTCCTTTTCTTTCGACGCCGCGCGCTCAACGATCTCGCAACCATCGCGATAAGCACCGAAGGCTCCGGGCTTGTCGCCGACCACAATGCACATCGGCTGCGTCAGTAGCACTTCTGCGAGATGGAACGCATCCCAGCCGACAGCCGCCGCCTGATGCGAGGGGACGGAACGGTTCAGTCCATTCGGCTTCTGCCCGCGCTGCGTGCGATAGTAGTCGGTCGCTTCCAGCACATCGATATCAGTCAGGCCAGCCTTCTTGCCGGCCTCGACCGACGGCGGGAGGAGGTCGTCCACCTTGACCGCTTCCCCACGCGCCTCGGCGGTTCGCTGTTTCGCCATCTTTTCCATGGCGGCGATCGGATTCATACCGCTGAAATTGCCGCGCATTAGCCGGCCGTAATTGGCACCTGTAATCGTTCCCAACGCCTTGATGCGGCGCTCCGTCATGGCGGCATTGACGGCATAGCCACCTCCGCCGCAGATCCCAAGCACGCCGATCCTTTCTTCATCGACGTAAGGCAGAGTCACGAGGTAGTCAGTGACGCGACGGAAATCCTCGACGGCTTGCACCGGGTCTTCAATAAAACGCGGCTCGCCCCCGCTGGCGCCCTGAAAGCTGCGATCAAAGGCGATGACGACGAACCCTTCGCGCGCCAAAGCCTGTCCGTAGACGTTGCCTGAGGTTTGCTCTTTGCAACTGCCGATCGGATGGGCGCTGATGATGGCCGGATATTTCCTTGTCCTGTCAAAATCCGGCGGGAAGTGAATGTCGGCCGCGATGTCCCAATACATGTCGCGATTGCGAAAATTGACCGTTTCCATGTCGTAATTCTCCTGTTCGCTCGTGGTTGGCTCTCATGATCAGCGCGCGCCCTTTTCGCTGGTGCGGCTAAGTCACGCAGGAGATGAGCGCCGTGCATGCTGCGTTGAGCGTGCGCTCGAATCGATATCGAAGCAAGCAGCCGCCGCCTACCCGGACCCTATGCCGAAGGACGCAAAGAGAGAAACAGAGATAAGTACACGCCCTACCCCGGCTTCGCCGCCTTCGCCGCCAGCCGGTCGACCGCCTCCAGCGCCTGCGCCGCATACATCACCGACGGGCCGGCGCCCATATAGATCGCCATGCCCAGCGCCTCGGCCATCTCGGCCTGCGAAGCGCCCTGCTTCACCGCGCCCTCGGCGTGATAGGCAATGCAGGGCACGCAGCGGATCGCCACGCTGATCGCCAGCGCGACCAGCTCCTTCGTCTTGCCGTCCAGCGCCTCCCCGCCATGCGCCGCGCGGGCCATGTCGGAGAAGGTCTTCATGACCTCCGGTGCGGCCTTCCTGAGATCGCGGACCGCGCCGTTCATGTTGCCGATGAGGGCCAGCCAATCTTCGACCATCGCTCCGCTCCTCCGTGCTCGACCCTGCCTAGACGGCGACCGGACCGGGCGCATTGACGTGCATCAAGGTGGTGCTCTTTGCTCGGGCCGGACCGCCTCACCCATCGTTCACCGGTTGCGGCGCGCCCGGCATCCCACCGCACCAGCCCCTCGCCAGGAGAGATCGATGAAGCCCCAGGTCATCTGCCACATGGTCGCGAGCATAGACGGCCGGATTCTCCACAGCCGCTGGCGGCCCGAGAATGCTGCCGCGGGCGGCCTCTTCGAGCGTCTGCACGAGCGGCTCGGCGGCGGCACCTGGCTCGTCGGCCGTGTGACCGGCCAGGAATTCGCCAAGGGCAAGCCCTATCCCACCCGCGCGGATGAGCGTTTTCCGCGCCAAGCCTGGTTCGCGCGCCGCGATGCGGCGGCCTTCGGCGTGGTGCTCGACGCGCAGGGAAAGATCGCCTGGGGACGCTCGGAGATCGGCGGCGACCCGATCGTCACCATCCTCTCCGAGCAGGTCTCCGACGCGCATCTGGCGGGGCTGCGCGCCGAGGGCGTGTCCTACATCTTCGCTGGAAAGAACGCGCTCGATCTGGGCCTCGCGCTGAAGCTCCTGAACCGGGAACTCGGCATCGAGCGCCTGATGCTCGAAGGCGGCGGCGGGACGAACGGCGCCTTCCTGCGCGCCGGGCTCGTCGACGAGATCAGCCTCGTCGTCTGCCCGGCCGTGGACGGGGCGACGGGCGCGCCCAGCGTCTTCGACTCCGGCGAGGCCGAGAGTGGGCGGCGGGCGCCGCTCCGGGCGATGACGCTGATCAGCAGCGAAGTGCTGGAGGGCGGTGCGGTGTGGCTGCGCTACCGACTCCAGAACCATTGATTTCCAGGGCGCTCTCGCGCCTCGGCTCGCCCCGCGCCGAAGTTTGTTATGGTGCGCGGCGGACTCAGACGGAAGCGGCGTGGTGCCGGTGTTGCGTCAGGCAAACGGTGAGCGATGGTATCTCGCGAACAGAACGATTTCGTGATCGTCGGCGCGGGCGCGGCGGGGCTGATGGCCGCGCGCGACCTGGCGCGCGCCGGCAAGCGTGTGGTCCTCCTCGAGGCGCGCGAGCGATGCGGCGGACGCATCCTGCCGCTGCCGGAAGCGGAGTTCGGCTATCCCGCTGAGGGCGGCGCCGAGTTCGTTCACGGCGCCGCGACGCTCACCCGTGGCTTGCTGCGCGAGGCCGGCCTCTCCCTCTCGCCGCTCGCCGGCACCAGCTGGCGCGCCGATTCCGGCTCGCTCTCGCCCGACGACCGCACGACGCCGCATGCGGGGGAGCTCCGCCAGGCGCTCGTCGCGCTCAAGACCGATCTGCCGGTCGCCGAATTCCTCGCGCAGCAATTCGCCGATCCGCGCTATGCCGAGCTGCGCCGCTCGATCACGCGGATGGTCGAGGGCTATGACGCCGCCGATCCGAGCCGCGCCAGCACGCTGGCGCTGCGCGAGGAATGGCTCGGCCGCGGCTTGGGGCAGCAGGGACGGCTCGCGGCCGGCTATGGCGCGCTCATCGCGTTTCTCGTCGCCGAGTGTCGCCGCCACGGCGCCGCAATCCATCTCGGCGCCGCCGTCGTGGCGATCGAGGCGCATGACCGAGGGGTCGCCTTGCGCTGTCGCGACGGAAGCGTGTTCGAGGGTGGTGCCGCGATCCTCGCCGTGCCGCTGCCGCTGCTCGCCGAAATCGCGCTGCCGCCGGCCGCCCGCCAAAAGGCGGCGGCCGCTGCCGATATCGGCTTCGGCAATGTGATCAAGTTCCTCCTGCGCTTCGCCGCGCCCTGGTGGGCCAATTGGCGAGGACAGGACCTGAGCGAGCTTTCCTTCCTCTTCTCCGACGTGCCGGTTCGCACCTGGTGGACACAGCGCCCGGCAGCGCATCCCGTGCTCACCGGCTGGTTCGCCGGCCCCAGGACGGCATCTGCGGCGGAGCTTGGCACAGACGAGCTTATCGCGATGGCGCTTGCCTCGCTGGCGCAGTGCTTCGCCCTGCCGGTCGACCGGCTGCGGCAGATGCTGGTCGCGGCGCGGGCGATCAACTGGGCGCACGACCCCTTCGCGCGTGGCGCCTATTCCTACGCGACGCCGAGGACGCGGCAAGCGCAGGCAATGCTGGGGGAGCCGGCAGCCGGCGTGATCTTCTCCGGCGAAGCGCTCTACGCCGGCGCCGAGATGGGCACGGTCGAGGCGGCGCTGGCCAGCGGCGCACAGACGGCAAAGATGATCCTCGACGGGCGGAAAGCGGGCTGAGCGTACGATCGAGACGCGGCTGAGCAAAATCGCGATTTGGATCGGACCTTCGGCCGCGCGGGTGTGAGCAACCAGTATGCCGCGGTTCGCCTGGGCCCTTACGCCGCCGCCGCTCTCCGCAAGCGCTCGACGCGCCGGCGCATGCCCCACCAGGCGATGCGTGCCACAAGGGGATTGAGCCAACTTTGCGGGCGCAGCCCCGCCGCCTTGAAGATCATTGCCGCACCGCGCTCGACGTGGTTCAGGCGGTACACGCCATAGGCGCGCCGCGCGTAAGCGGCGCTGAAGCGCGCATGCTCGTAGGGCTGATCGCCGC
Organism: Allostellaceae bacterium; assembly: GCA_035553515.1. Taxonomy (GTDB): domain Bacteria; phylum Pseudomonadota; class Alphaproteobacteria; order ATCC43930; family CGMCC-115725; genus DAHUYF01. Next base: position 11,416 of record DATNDG010000156.1, read on the forward strand.
CATTGGCTGCGTAGTAGGCATAGGCGAGCTCGTCGTCCTCGGACTCGACAATGCGATCGACCGCGACCTTGAAGCGCCGCCACCGCCCCATCGCTTCGCTACCGAGATAGCGGCGCAAATGCGTATAGAAGAGCTTGTAGTGCCGGAACTCGTCGGCTGCGATATGCCGGCAGATGGCGCGGAGAACCGGTTCCTCGGCGGCATCCGCCACTGCGGTGTAATAGGAGCTGGTGGCGGTCTCGACGATGCAGCGTGCCACAAGCTCGCCGCCGCGCGAGCCGCGCACCGATGCCGTGGCGCGCGTCTCGACCCGAACGCCCTGCGCGAAGCGTGCACACGCCGCGGCGTGATCGAAGCCGGGGTCCGCCAGCATCGCCCATCGCCCGAGCGCGTTGCCGTGCTGGATCTCCTCGATGGCCCAATGCGCCACCGCCTCGCGGAACAGAGGATCGTCATGAAAGACGCCGCAGAGATATTCGGCGTAGGTCGCGCCGTTGCGTTCAAGGACGCTCGCGGCCTTGATGATCGGCAGGTACTCGCGGTCCACCTTTTCAGCGTCGAATTCGCCCCAGGCAATATCGTCGAGCTTCCAAGCGGTCATCTGCCGGTGCCCCGGCGTACCGACGCCGACTCCGGCAAGGGGTTCAGCTCATCCCGAAGGCCAAGAATTGGCCCCACTTCGCGCATAGCCGCGCTGGCGCGGCGGTCGAGATTGCCGAGATGCGCCAATTGCTGGAGGCGCTCGGTGACGGCGGCGTCACGCCGATCGAGCCCCTGCAGTTCGGCCAGATTGGCCAGACAGCGCCGCTCGAAGACGGGCAAGCCCGACGCGTGGGCGCGATCGACCGCCTCGCCGAGCAGCGCCTGCGCCAACTGCTCTTGCGGGCTGACATCTTGCGCAACCAACGCCGCGATGCGGCACACTTCCGGTTCGAGCCAGCGAACATCGGATCCTTCCGCCACCATCTGCATCGCGCGGGAGCTCAGTTCTCCAGCGCTGCCCAGGTCGCCGCGTCGCCGCTTCGCGTCGGCGAGTACCGAGAGGTGGCCGGAGAGGGTCAGGCGGAATCCTGTCGCGTCGAACGCACTGATCGCCTGCTGCAGCACGGCGATGCCTTGATCGAGGTAGCCCTGCTGGCACAGCGCCCATCCGAGAAAGGCGGTGCCCGTGGTGCTAAAGGGTTTCAGTCTATGCTGATCTGCGATCGCAATCAGGCGGCGCGCCGAGCGCATCAGCTCCTCGCTCGCGCCGCAAAGCCCTAACACCCAGCCGCCAACATATCCAAGTGCGAGCGCGGTCGAATGCGGGTGGCGCAGCGCGTCGGCGGCCCGCAGGGCATCGCGTCCGAACGCGAGCGCCTCGTCGATCTCGCCCGCAAGGAAAAGCGTGAGACTTAGCAAGGCGCGGCTGTGTACTTGAGTGTTCTGGCCATACATATGCGTCGCTGCTTCGTCGCGCTCGGCAGAATAGAGCTTCAGCGATCGCTCGAGATGCTGGCGCGCGAGCGCCATCCGACATTCTCCCAGAACAGCCATGCCGACGAGGCGGTGGCCGACAACCTGTCCGGAAAGATTTCCTGACTGCTCGGCAAGCGACAGAAAGTGCTCGGCGAAGGAAACGGCCATGCGGATCCGTCCTCGGCCGATCGCGAACGTAAATCTGCCGAAGACGAAGGGAAAGGCGAGTGGCGTCGGAGGGCCGACGCTGGCGAGTTGCAGACCTCGTTCACAGCACGCCGAGAAATCCTCCGAAGTCGCACCCTGGGTCGCGGTCAGCGGCCCGATCATCGCCGCCTGGAGCTGGAGTTCGAGCTGCCGCTTCAGTTCCAGGTCGCGGACTTCGTCGAGCAGTCCGAGCCCTCGCTTCAGATGCGCGATTGCCTCGACCTGTGCCGAGCGGCGACTGGCGCTGACGCCGGCATGCAGCCAGGCCTTGATGGCCTCGTTCGGACGCCCTGCTGCCGTCAGATGGTGGGCCATGACTTCTGGCAGCACAGGTTCGGAGGGGAAACCACTCGTCAACGCATCGACGATGCGCGCATGCATCGCCCGTCGCTCGGGCTGTACCATCGATTCGTAGGCCACCCGTTGCAGCAGTGCATGGCGAAACTCGTAAGCTTCTCCCTGGCCATCGCGCCGCCAACGGAGTATTTCCGCAGCGACCAGCGCCTCGAGTGGCGCTCTGACCTGCTCCCGACTCTGGCCGAGAAGCTTGCCCACGAATTCGGGCGCGAAGGAACGGCCGATGCAGGCCGCTGCCTGCACCACGCGTCGCCCGCCCTCCAGCCTGTCGAGCCTCTCCGACATGATCTCGGCAAGTGTAAGCGGAAGCGCGTCGCGCCCGTCCACCGACCCGCGTGCCTCCTTGTTGATGAGCGAGATCAACAGCTGTTCGATGTAAAGCGGAATGCCGTCCGACGCTTCGGCCGCCCGCGCCAGCATCTCCTCCGGCAGGGAGCGGGCGCCGGGAACGGTGCGGGCCAGCGCCAGGCACTCCTCGATCGCGAGTTGCTCGAGATGAATGGCCTCGTCTGCGGCGGGCAATGCCGGCCCCTTGGGGAAGGAGCGGAGCGTCAGTACGACGAGTATCGGACAGTTCGCCAGATGCTCGACCAGCTCGTGGAGAAGCTCGGCCGATGACGGATCGAGCCAGTGTACGTCTTCGAGCCATAGGATTGTCGGATTGGCGCGCGCCAGCCGCTCCACCACCGAAACGAAGAGCGCGTTCTGGCGGCGCTTGGCGAGAACCGGAGCAGTCCCGAGCGCCTTGCTTGCGCCGGCGGGCGCAAGAAGGAGATTCGCGATGATGTCGAAGCTGTCCGGCTCATTGGCTCCGAGCTGCTCGACCAGCGCGGCGATCTTCTGCTTGCGTGTCTCTTCGTTGTCGCTGGCGCCGAGATTGCTGCGCGCCCAAAGGAAGCTCACCAGCGGGTAGAGGGGCGTGCTGCCAAAGATCTCGAGGCAGTTCAACCGCAGAATCGTGGCATTGGCAAGTTCGGGCCGCTGGCACAGCTCGAGCACCAGGCGTGTCTTGCCGACGCCGGCCTCGCCGACGACCTGGACCGTCACGCATCGCGACTGGTGCAGCACCGAGCGCCATCCGGCAAGCATGCGCTCGAGTTCCGCCTGCCGGCCGACCATCCGGGTAGCGCCGCGCTGCCAGCGCGCCCGTGACCTGCCGGTCGCGTGGCGCGTGGCGACGACGCGGTGAACGCCGACCGGTCGTGAGAATCCCTTGAGTGTCTTGGTGCCGAGCGCTTCCGTTTCAAAGAGCCCTTCCACCAGCTCGAGCGTCGCCTGACTGATCAGCACCGTGCCCGCCTGCGCCGCACTCTGCAGTCGCGCCGCGAGGTTCGCCGCATCGCCGACCACGCCATGTTCGAACTGCCCCATGCTCGCGAGCTCCGGCCCGACCACGACGACGCCGGTATGGACACCGATCCTGACGGACAGCGGCGGGAGCATTTGACCGCCGGCCGCAACTTCGAGTGTGGGAATGGCTTCCACCAGCTCGAGCGCGGCACGCACCGCGCGCTCGGCATCATTCTCGTGCGCCGCCGGGTATCCGAAATAGGCGAGGACGCCGTCGCCGGTAAACGAAGCGACCATGCCGCCATATTTCTCGACATGAGCGATGGCGCAGCGCCGGTACTGATTCTGCAGCAGCTCGCGGAGATCCTCGGGATCCAGACGCTCGGCCAGCTCGGTATAGCCGACCAGATCGCAGAACAGCATCGTCAGATAGCGGCGTTGAGCAGAGGCCGAACCCGCAGATTCGATCATTCTTCTGCCTTTGGAGCGGCCGCGCGAGCCGGCTTAAACAACCGCTGCTTGTCCAGCGCACTAAAATAATGCCTAATCGACCGGGGAGGCGCCAGCCTGGATTTCACAGGGGCGTGGGCATCTCGGTGTCAGACCATCGATGCAACTCGCTTAGCTGTGCTTCGCCCGGCCGCAAAAAACGGGCGCTCGTGATTTGCACTCATCTTCGCCCAGGCCGGGTCAAGCGCCGATCGCGCTACGTCATGCAGCCGATCAGCGGCTTGCACGTCGGCTCGCTGATCGACCGGTCGATCCTCGATGTCGAGCTGTACCATGAAGACTGGCATGGCCCCTTCGATGTCGCCAAGGCCGCCGGCTATGACCTCGTCTTCCTCACCGGGCTACAGCCGGATTTCGACCGACTTCGCCAGCTGGCCTTTTTTTTTCGCCGCTCCGGCGCCACCGTCGTCGCCGGCGGCAGCATCTGCACGCTCTTTCCCGAATTCGCCACGCGCTTCTTCGATGTGGTCTGCGCCGGCGGCGTCGATAGCGTGCGGCAAGTGGTCGCCGATTATGCCGGCGGCACGCTGAAGCGGGTCTATCGATCGCCAGGAACGCGCATTTCTGACTATTCTGTCGACTACAGGTTGCTCGCCGAAAACGGCATCAGCCCGAAATCGCATCTGATCGAGGCCTCGCGCGGCTGCACCTTTCAATGTGGGTTCTGCGTCATGCCGGCGGAGATGGAGGGGCATGCCGCGTATGGTCTGGCGGCGCTCCGCGCCTCTATCGATGCGGCGATCGCTTCCAGCCCTTTCTTCAGCTTCCGCCGCTGGTATCCGACCCTCATTTTCGTCGATAACAACTTCTCCGACGACCGGCAGCACATGCTGCGCGTCTGCGAGATGCTGCAGGAGGACCGGCGCATCCGCGGCTGGGCCGCGCTGGTGACGCAGAACGTCTTGCACGACCGCCAGTTGATCCGGCGCCTGGCGAAAGCGAGATGCTTCACCCTCTTCGTCGGGCTGGAATCTTTGGACCGCGAGTTTCTCCGCCGCTACAACAAGAAGCAGAATTTAAGCCGGCACAACGTCATCGACGACATCGCCTTCGCCGAAGCCCAGGGCATCGGCATCGGTTACGGTTACCTCTTCGATCCGCGGTTCCAGACCGCTGCGGCGATGGAAAAACAGATACGTGCCATCGCCGAGGATCCGACGATGCCGATGCCGGTCTATCTCAGCGTGGTGGCGCCGCTGGCCGGCACCGCGAGTTTCTGGAGCGATCTTGCCGCCGGTCACCTCGCCGGGAATCTGCGCCTGCGCGATCTCGATGGCGAAACCATCTGTCACCGCGACCTCGCCGACGCGCCGGAGGCGATCGTTGGCTTCGTTGAGCGGATCTTCCGCCGTCCCTGGACCGTCGTCGGTCGCTTGCGTGTACTGGCGAAGACGCTGCGGCGGATCCTGAACTCGGGCAGCTTTGATCCCTTCCACTGGTACGTCATTGCCGCCGCCAATCTGCACTGCTTCGTCTGGGCGCGCGCCTCGCCGTGCCGGCAGCGAAGTTATCGCGCCGGCGATGAAGTGCTTGATCCCCAATATTTCGAATACCCTGCCGACATCTCGGAGGAAGATCGACAGCGATATTTCGAGCCTATTGCGCTGACCGACGCGGCGGGGCGCCCGGTCGAGTGGCTGAGACCCTACATTCCCACGGCGGCCACGACGCGCGAGCCGGCGCTCGCCCCGGAGGACGCCGACTGACCCCGTGCTAACGAAGGGGGTAGGCATGAACTACGATCAGGAGCGGAGCGCCGAGCAACTGCGGATCCTTGAGCCCGAGTTGACCCGGTTCGTTCAGGATTACAAGAAGTCTCGCCCCACCGTCATCCTGCTTCCTGGCGGTCTCGGCTCCGATCTGCAGCGCGCGCGGCAGGTGTTTCACGACGGCGATCCCGCTGAGCAGCTCGACTACAACATTGCCTGGCTCGATGCGAGCATCCTCTGCCACGCCATGGAGTTGGGCATGGCGGGAGACATCGATGACGCAAACCATATCTGCATTGCCAACGGACCGGTCGCGCTGCTGGGCCTTAATCCCTACGGCACTTTCACGCGCTGGTGCGACGACAACGATTTCAACTACTTCGTTCTCGGCTGGGATTGGCGCCGCGTGCTCGGTCCAAGCGTCGCGTTTTTCATCGCTTACTTCCTGTCGACGCTGAAGCAGCGCGTCGAGGACGCTTACACGGACGATCCCCTGGACGGCTTCACGCTGGTCGGACACAGCGAAGGCGGTTTCTTCGTCAAACTCTTCCTGGGGAGCGGCAGCCCCTACCTGCAGCAGATGGCACAGGCCATAACCGTTGCGACGCCCTTCTACGGCTATGCCGGCCAGCTCCATCGATATTTCTCGGGTGAGGATTATCTCAACGCGATCTACGGCAAGATGGCCATGGCTCAGCTCATCGCCTCGATGCGCGGAGGCTATGCGCTGCTCTTCACGGATCTTGCGACCTTTCTGCGCGACCGGGCGGCGCTTCAGGCCGATCTCGATTATCCGCCGCCCACCTATCCCTGCGTTGATCTGACCACCGGCAATCCCATCGATCCCTATGCGCCGGATACTCAACCGGGCAAGTTTCGCTACCCCACCGGCAACGGCAACTGGTTCCTGTGGAATGAGCTGCCGATTGCCAACATGGTGCGCCAGCAGATAACCGCGCCGCTCCCCGACGAGATCAATGCCAAATTCTACAATTTTCGCGGCGTCCAGACCGACGGCGAAGCGCCAGTCAACGAAACCGCGGTCGCGCTAAGCTGGGACTGGGTCAATCCTGGCTTCAATCCCGACACCGATGCGTCGCCGCTCGCCGATGTCTTGGGAATAGGCGATGACACGATCCCTGCCTGGTCGGCGCGGCTGGTCTCGACGCCACCGGCAAACGTCGCCACCATTCTCGGCGACAAGGACGATTTAAATCACATGTTCTTGATGGAGCAGCCGGCGATCCTGTTAGGGCTCGGCGGGCTCGTCGCGCCCGGACAGACCATCGTGATGGACCTTATGAAGCGACCGGCTGCGGTTTCCAAGCCGGCCTCGCCGACCGCGACCATTGAATTCCTGCGCGAGGCACGTGCAGCGACCGTCGACAAGATGGCCGTGCGTGCCTTTCTCGACCGGTACGACTATCGCGCGCTTCAGGGTTTTGCGCGCCGCTTCCTGATGGATTGCATGAAGAAGCCGCCCATCCACGAGAGGCGACAACCGCCACAAACGCGGGCTGCCGCGCCTCCGCGACGCCGGCGATGAACCGGGAGGGGACCTCGATGACCCAGTCCACGCGTCGCGTGAGCGCCGACCGTTCGCCGATCGCTCGCTTTACGGGCCGCTTCGCGCAATTCTCCGTGCCATTCGCCGTGACGCTTCCCGACGGCTCCGTTCGGCGCTTCGGCCAAGGCGCGCCGAGCTTCCAGGTGACGCTCAGAAACCGGCGGGCGCTGCGTGCGATCGGCAGCCTCGACGAGGGCCGGATCGGCGACGCCTATGTCGCCGGCGACATCGATATCGAAGGCGACATGCTGCGGCCTTTCGAGCTCCGGCAGTCGATGAACGATCTCCACCCGATCACCGCGGCCTGGCGCTTTCTGCAGCCGCTGCTTTTCGGGCAGCTGCGTACCAACCGCCGTGCCATCACCGCGCATTATGACATCGACCCTGAATTCTTCCTGAGCTTTCTCGACCCGAAGATGCCCTGCTACACCCAAGGCCTGTTCGAGGATCCCGGTGAGAGTCTCGATGCCGCGACACTTAGAAAGTTCGATTATTGCTACGAGAAATGCCGCCTTGCGCCCGGCGACCATATTCTCGAGATCGGACCAGGATGGGGCGCGTGGTTCGACTATGCGTCGCGGCGCGGCGTGAAGTGCACGGGCATCACCATCTCACAAGTTTCGGTCGACTATCTCCGGCGGCGTGCGCAGGAGCTCGGGGTGAACTGGGAGGTCATCAATTGCGATCTCCTGGAATACGCGACCGAGCAGAAATACGACGCGATCGTCATCATGGGCGTGATCGAGCACCTGCCGCAGTATGCGCGGGTGCTCGATAAATTCACCACCCTGCTCAAACCGGGCGGCCGCATCTTTCTTGACGGCAGCGCCAGCACAAAGAAATACGAGCTCTCCTCCTACATGGTGAAGTACATTTACGGCGGAAATCATTCGTTCCTGGTGCTGCACGATTTCCTCGCCCAGGTGGCGAAGACGCGTCTCGAGCTGCTCGAGCTCTTCAACGACCGGGAGAGCTACTTCCTGACCTTTCAGCAGTGGGCGTGCAATTTCGACCGCAACCGCGCCGAGGTGGTGAGGCGGTTCGGCGAATTCGACTATCGCCGCTTCCGGCTTTATCTCTGGGGGGCGACCTACGAATTTCTCAGCCGCAGTCTCGATTGCTACCGGATGATTCTGCGCGCTCCCGGCGGTTGACGAGCGGCACGTCTCGAAGCACGTAGCCCCAGGGGACGCCCGTCGGCTACGCCGTCGCAACCTCAACCGTTATTCCGCGGCAGTCCGCAGGACGAGCGGCGACGCATCCGCGACGTTCGGCCTGCCCTCGGCGAGCTCTAGGAACACGTGACACAAGAACCCGCCGCCGAGCGCTCTCGCCACGAACCAGCAGACGTAGAAGAGCAGCTCGACGAGCGGCGGGGCGAGGCCGCCGAGCGCATCCGACAGCTCGAACCAAAGCACCGACCAGATCCCGAGAGCCGGCAGCACGCAGGCAAGCCAGCCGTAAAGGATCGGCTTCGTCATGCCGCGGCTTTGCTGCCATAGAGAACCGAGAAGCGGACCGGCTGCGTCGGTGGCGACCGCGGGCAGCGCGATCATCAGACGGGGCAGGATGATCATCGCCGCGATCCCTGCCGGCAGGGAGAGCGCCAGCCCGGCAACCAGCCGAAGGATCGGCATCACCGCCGGCGGACCGCCATGGACAAAGCCGAGTGCGTCGCTCCACCAGCCATCCGCATGTGCCAGCATGTACAGCATGAGGAGCGGCAGGGCAGGAACCAGCACCATTGCCGCTTCGTAGCCGAGGAAGCGCAGCTCTCGCCTACCCAAGGTCAAGGGCACGACGTCGGACGCAGGCTCTTCGTCGAGCAGAGCGCGACACCAGCCGACGGAGAACGCGGCGGAGAAAACTGCGGCACAGATGAGCGTGATCAGCAGCAGCGTGAACGCTATCGGCTCGGGCCACGGCACCATCCTGATCAGGACGCATCCGAGCAGACACGCCATCCAGCCGCCTGAGAGACGAAAGAACGAGCCGAGATTGAAGAAGAAGATCCGATAAGCGTCGATCACCGTCGAACGGGAAGCGATACGCGTCATCCGATCGTGACTGCCTATCGAGTGCAAGCCGTGCATCTCATCTCCCGCAGCACAAGTGCAATCCAATGCCCCATGATGCAGACCCCGTGAAAAGCGACAACGCGTTTCGCTCGTGATTTTTGCGATATGTCCCGCAAACACGTATTTCGTGCCGTGTTCAGGCCGTCTTTCCGAGCTCTCGGCGGTGCGCGGACCTCTGCGACACAATTTCCTCACGTGACCCAACCCTCACGCTATCGCTAGCCTCAATAAAACGCGCATTTGGGGGAAACGATGCAATGGGTCATGCTTAGAATTGTCTTGTTTCTTTGCGCTTTTGCGATTTTTACCTCGGTCCTTCCCATCGTGGGCTGGACGCTGCCGATCAAGCTTTACGCCGTCGCTCTGACGGCCGGAGGCGTCTCGTTCCTGGTGTGATGCCCGGCATGGGCGAATGCCGGCGGGACGCCGCTCGACAGGGGGATCGCCCGGCGCGTCAGCGTCCGGCGATCACCGCGTCGGCGATCTTCTCGGCAGTCATCAGTGTCGGAAAGTTGGTATTTGCGCAGGGCACGACCGGAAACAGCGAAGCGTCGACGACGCGTAAGCCCGCGACCCCGCGCACGCGGCCGGCCGTGTCGGTCACCGCCATGGGATCGCTCTCCGCTCCCATCCGGCAGGTGCAGGAGGCGTGCCAGACGCCGATCGCCGCGCGTCGCGTGAACTCTTCCAAAGCATCGTCGTCACGCATCAGCTCGTCGAAGCGATAACCTTCGACGATGACCTTGTCGATGAGCGCACGCCTGAGCGCTGCCGGTCCGTCGAGGAGACGTGCGAGCGCCGCGGTGATCAAGCGATTGCGCGGCGTGACCTCGCCCACCTTCTTGACGCGCTCGCTATAGCTCGCCGGGAAGGGATTGACGGTCGCCGCCTGCAACGCCGCGCTTTCCTGTATCCGCCCGGCGCGGCGGAAAGCGTCCATCAGCCGGTCCAGGTCCCGCCGGTCGGAGAGCAGGTTGAACTCGACGATCGGCTCGCGCCGCCAATCCGCCGCAGCGAGCCGGACCTGCCCGGTTTCCGAATAGGTCTTGTAGACGCAGAGCAGCAGCGAGCCGATCTGCTCGCCGACCGCGTGCCAGGCCGACTTGTTGATCACCGCCACGAACATGTCGCCAGCCGGCGCGCCGCCGATGCCGGAGGAATAGCGCAGCGCCAGCAGGATGTGGCGGCGCGTCAACCCGTTCAATCTCGCCTCGGGCCTGATGAAGGAGGAAAGCGAGATCGAGGGATGATCCATCAAGCCCTGCCCGACGCCGGGCAAGGCCGCGGCGACGGCAATGCCGAGATCGCGCAGCTGGCCGGGCGGGCCGATGCCGGCGCGCAGCAGATGCGCCGGAGAATGGATCGCGCCCGAGCACAGGACGACCTCGCGGCCGCGGAACTCGGTCTCGCGCCCGGCGACGACCGCCTTGATGCCGACGCAGCGCGATCCTTCGAGCAGCAGCTGCGTCACGACGGTCCCGGTGGATATCGTCAGGTTCGAGCGAAGCCGTGTCGCGGGATCGAGGTAGCCGATCGCCGCCGAGACGCGGCGATCATAGGCGTTGGAGATGGTGATCGGGAAATAGCCGTCCCTGAACTCGCCGTTCTGGTCCGGCAGATACTCGAATCCTGCCGCGGCGAAGGCGGCGGCGGCCGCCTTGGCATGCCCGTTCCAGAGATCGGGAAAGATCCGCCGCACCGGAATGCGGCCTTCCTTGCCGTGGAAAGGTCCGTCGAAATCGAGGTCGCGCTCAACCTTCCTGAAATAGGGCAGCACGTCAGGCCAGCCCCACCCCGCAGCGCCCCGCGCTTCCCATTCGGCATAGTCGCTCGGCGCGCCGCGATTGGCGAGCTGGCCATTGATCGACGAGCCGCCGCCGAGCACGCGCGCCTGCTCGTATTTGCGCAGCGGCGGCCGATCCTCCTGCGGATTGTTGTGCGAGACGACCTGGGTATGGGCCTTGAGCTCGGTCCAGTGGAAGCGCGGATCGAAATAGGCGACGCCGGGATAGCTGTCGAGAATCTCCGGCGGCACGCGGCCGTCGGGCGTATCCTGCCCCGCCTCGCAGAGCAGAACGCGGTTGACGCTCGCCGCCGAGAGCCGATTGGCCATGACCGATCCGGCCGAGCCGCCACCGACGATGATGTAATCGTAGATCATGATCCCAAGCCCAGCCTCGGCGCGGCTTCAACGCACGAACCACGTCCGGCGACCAGCACTCCGCCGATCTTCACGACGCTTCCTCCGCCGCCAGTTTTCCCGAGCTTAAGCCAGGCACGGCGGGCTGGCAAAACCCGAGATCGCGGGCGGCTGCGCGTTCGCGCAGGCTTCGGTTCTCCGCCAGCGGGGGATTCTCCGGGGCGCGGACCGCGGCGCGATTGGCGCGACACTGTCGCTCCCTGGCCCTCCGAAATCATGGTCGCAATCTATCCACTTTCGCCAATTGAAAACCGCCGGATCGAAAACGGCACCCGGGGGCGTAGCGGAGGTTGCTGTGAGCCGGCCGCAATGATAACCATTTCCGCAGCGTTCGTGCGGGAGGTGGGCGATGAACCGGCGAAATTTCATCGCTCTCCTCGGGACCGCCTTGCTCGCGCCTTCGCCCGCGCACCCAGCCGAAGAGGCGATCATGACAGAGCCACACCGCATCGACGTGCATCATCACCTTGTGCCGCCAAGCTGGCTTGCGGCGATGGACATCATCGGCCGCACCGATCCTCTGATGCGCGGCTGGTCGGTGCACAAGAGTATCGACGACATGGACAAGGGTGGCGTCGCCATTGCGATCGTGTCGCCGACAACGCCTCAGGTGACGCCGCTCGGCAAGGAAGCGGCCATCCGCATCGCGCGCCAATCGAATGAGTTCGCCAAGCAGCTCATGACGGATTATCCCGGGCGCTTCGGCGCCTTCGCCATGCTCCCGCTTCCTCACATTGAGGAAAGCCTCCGAGAAGCTGCCTACGCGCTCGACGTGCTCAAGCTCGACGGCATCGGCGTGATGACGAACTATGGCGACAAATGGCTCGGCTATTCCTACTTCGCGCCGCTCTGGGAGGAGCTCAATCGCCGCAATGCGACGGTCTACACCCATCCAACCGATGCCAATTGTTGCGTCAATCTGGTGCAGAGCCTTCACTCGTCGATTATCGAGTGGGGCGCCGACACGACACGCACGATCTGCGATCTCATCTTCAGCGGCGCCTCGCGGAAATATCCCGCCATCACCTGGATATTCTCGCATGGCGGCGGCGTGCTCACGGCCGTCGCGGAGCGCATCCTGGTCCAGGCGATAAGCCGGCCGCCCTACCAGGGCAAATTCACCCGCGAGCTCGTTCAGGCGGAGCTCGACCGCTTCTACTATGACACGGCCCAAGTCTCTTTGGCTGGAACGCTCGTCGCGCTGGCGAAGCTTGTTCCCGCGACGCAGATCGTTTACGGCACCGATTTTCCGTATCGGACCGCGGCCGAGCACACCAGGGGCGTTTCAGCCCTGTTCAGCGGAGCGGACCTCAAGAACATCGAACGCGCCAACGCGCTGCGGATTCTGCCCCGCCTGGCGCGCAAGTGACCAACCTTCCATACCGTTCTGGTTTCGCCCCGTTTCGATCGTCCCGCGACGGCGGGCGTCCTCTCCCAAGGAACGTAGACACGTAAAAGTTTGCAGGCGCGCGGAACGCCCCGCGAGGTTGCGAGTTTGCGTGACGTTCATGATTTGTATGGGAGGATGCAATGAGGGCGCTTGCCACATTCATCGCCATAGGCCTTCTCGCCTCGAGCGCCGCCTATGCGCAGAACGCTCCGCAGACTCAACCGCAGTCGAACCAAGATCAAGCGGCCGAAGCGCACGGCTCGCAGGCGCTCGCAAAACCGTTCGTGCGCCAGATTCAAATGCGCCTGAGCGCGCAAGGCGTCTATCAGGGAAAGCCTACCGGCACGTGGGATGATGAGACGTCCAAGGCCGTCCGTGACTTTCAGGAGGAGCACAATATTCAACCGACAGGGCAGATCGATGGGCAAACCATGATTGCCTTGATGCGGGCGGAGGGCGGGGAAGGCGAAGGTTCTTCTACCCCGTCGATGGTAACTGGCGGCATGGGCATGTTCGGCATGAGAAATCCCATCGTGCGCTCGTATGAGCAAGGCTACCAGCACGGGTTCCAGGAGGGCCTGCGCTGGTCGACGCAGGAACAGGAGCAGCAATAGAAAATCCGGGGGCTGGTCCACGCCCAGCCCCCCGATCTTCGTAGCGGAACATGATCCGGCCGTTGACCGACGGCCGGGCCGGGCAAGTTTTTTGATCGCTTCAGCAGGACGGCGCACGGCCCGGCTTCTCGGCGCAGAGAGGCGTCCGATGCTCAACAGATGGGCTTTCAAGTCACTGCCGGTGCTGCTCGGCGTGCTGCTCCTGACCGGTCTCGGCACCGCCGACGGCCACAGGCGCATGCGCCACCCTCGCACGCGTCTCAACCTCGGCTTCGGCTTCGGCGCGCCGGCCTTTCCTTACTACTATCCGCCGTTTGTGATCCCGCCACCGGTGACCTTTGTGCCGCGGCCGCTCTATACCCCGCCGCCGGTGATCTATGTACCGCCACCCGTCACCCAACTCCAACCCGCGCCGCACAGTTGGTACTACTGCGACAATCCCCCGGGCTACTATCCCTATGTCAGGGTCTGCAACAGCGGCTGGCGCCGGGTTCCGGCCACGCCGCCGCAGTAGGCGGACTACCGTTCTGCCGAATGCCCTTCAGGCTCGCGCGCGAGGCGGTGCCTCACTTGACGTTCACGCACTGAGGCATGCGCGCCAGGCTTGCTCACGCTCGGATTAGAGTTGACCGGAATCCACGCGGCCCATAAAATTTTTTATCCGAGAATTTTTGGTCACGATCACCGGCCGGTATCGCCGTGATCTCCGGCAGGGGCAGGTGTCTGTCACGCCGCGCTCGGGCACCTCGCGCCATAAGCGATGAAGATGAAGTCATCGCGCAGGCGAAATACCGGCACGGATGAGAGCGTTCGACGCGAGCAGGGATCGCGAGGGCGCAGCGCAGATCGTTGGTAGCTGCCGCAATACGTCCTGCCAGCATCTTGTCTCGCCCCCGCTACGAGCGTCCGCTCGCCTGGCGGCTCGAAATTCGGGCACTCGGTCACCCGACCGTGGGCGCCGGGTTCAAAGTTGCGAAGGAGGAAGCCATGAGCGAACTGGTGTGCATCGCATTCCGCGATCCGAACACCGCAGATCTTGCGTTGAACAAGCTGCAAGCTCTGCAGAAGGAGTATCTGGTCGAGCTCGAAGACGCCTGCGTCGTCGTACGGGATGCGTCCGGAAAAATACATCTCAAGCAAGCCGTCCAACTCGTTAAGCCGGCAGCGATCAGCGGTGCGGGCTTCGGCGCGCTGTGGGGCACGATGATCGGGCTGCTGTTCCTCAATCCTCTTGCCGGTCTGGTGGTCGGCGCCGGCATCGGCGCCGGGATGGCGGCAGTGTCGGCCTCGCTGACCGATTATGGCATATCGGACGATTTCATCCGGCAGCTGGGCAGCACGATCGAGCCGAATTCCTCTGCGCTGTTCGTGCTGTTGCATAAGATCAACGCCGACAAGGTGCTGCCCGAATTGTCCCAGTTCCACGGCCACGTACTCAGGACCTCCCTGAGCGACGCCGACGAGGAGCGACTGCGCAACGCCCTGTCGGACGCCTATGAGAAGGCGGCATAATCGCAACTGTTGTGTGGCAAGCAACCGTCGTTCGGATCGCTCCTTTCTCCGGCCAGCCCGCGATGGAAGGTTGGCCGGATAGCCCCGTCGAGCGTTGATCATGTCGATGGCGAAGCATAGGCAGCAGAGCGCATCCCGGTCGCTGCGTTCGGCATCCGCGGAGGTCAAGCGGGCGGGGCAGCGCCGCAAAAACGGCGCGTCCGGGCGCCGGCACATCGCGCTGGCATTGCAGGGGGGCGGTTCGCACGGCGCCTTTACCTGGGGCGTGCTCGATCGCCTGCTCGAGGAGCCGAGCCTCGAGATCGTCGGGGTGAGCGGCACCAGTGCCGGCGCGATGAACGCCGGCGTGCTGGCGCACGGCCTGCGCGACAGCCCAGCCGCAGCGCGGCAAGCCCTGCGAAGCTTCTGGGAGGCGCTCGGCCGCATGCCGGGCTTCGCCACCCTGCACGGCCCCTGGATGGAGACCAGCCGGGAGTGGCACCTGGAGAATTCGCCTTTCTTCCAGTGGTTCAATTTTCTGACGCAGATGCTGTCGCCCTACCAGTTCAATCCCTTCAACATCCATCCGCTTAGCTCCTTGATCAGGCATATCGATTTCGCCGCACTGCGCAGCGATCCCAAGGCGATCCGCGTGTTCATCGGCACGACGAATGTCCGCACCGGTCGGCGCCGGGTGTTCGACAACGGCGAATTGTCGCCGGACGTGCTGCTGGCGTCCGCCTGCCTGCCGCTGGTGTTCCAGGCGGTCGAGATCGACGGCGAGGCCTATTGGGATGGCGGATATACCGGCAATCCCGCGATCATTCCGCTCTACCAGGAGACGGCGGCGCCGGACCTCATCATCATCGGCATCAATCCGCTGTCGCGCGACACGCTGCCGCGAACCGCCCGGGAGATCGCCAACCGCATCGACGAGATCTCCTTCAATTCCACCTTCATGCTGGAGCTTTCGGCGATTGCTTTCATCGATCAGCTCCTCGACACGAAGGGCATCGACGCGAGCCGCTTCAGACCGATGCTGCTGCATGGCATCGATGGCGGGGCAAGGCTCGGCAAGCTCGGCGCATCGAGCAAGATGAACAGCCATCCGGCGTTCCTGCGCTATCTCTATGGCTATGGGCGGGAAGCCGCGGACATCTGGATTGCGAGCCATCTCCACGAGATCGGCGAGCACTCGACCGTCAACCTGGCCGACCTGGCGCCGTTGCGGAAGGATTACCACCTTGGTCTCGTGACTTGCCCCCGGTGAGCGGGGGCGGCTAGGTCGTCGCCGGCGCCTTGGGTGGCGCCATAGGTCGCACTATCTATCTCGGCAGGAGAACAGCGAAACACACGGCGGCATCGGAGAGCACCTCGGTCAGCAAAAAACCGCAGGGAGGCGAACGATGCCAAGGCAAAAGGCGCAGATCGAGCACCGGGCGCTCACCTTCTACGCCGGGAGCTATAGCCGCCGATTGACGCATCCCGGAAAATCGGCCGCGAAGCTGCTGATTTTTGCAACCCTGGCGTTGGCCTCTTTTACTGCCGCCGCCCGTGCAGCGGATGGCTGCTGCATTATCATGGCCATTGACGGAAAGAGCGGCGTGGTGACCGCCGCGGACAAGACGACAGGCAGAGAGTTCCAGTTCAGAGCAGTGGACGCGCACACCTTACAGGCGCTTCATGTCGGCGAGAGCATCGACGTGAACTCAGGCGGCCAGGTCAGCGTCGCATCCTCGAGCCAATAGGAAGCGACCTGTCGTGCTCTACCGCAGCGCCTCGAAGACCGCTTCGGCGACGGCGCCCGGCGCGTCGAGATCGGCCAGGTGCCCGGCCTTTGGAATGATCCGCATCGTGCTCTTGCCTTTGATTCCGGCGGCGAAGCGCTCGGCATAAGAAGGCGGCAGCACCTTGTCCTCGGCACCCCATAGAATAAGTGTCGGGCAGCGAACGCGGTGAAGGCGCCGCGCGAGCCTTGTGTCGGTGAGCGGCCAGAGGAGCCGCGCCGAGGCCTCGCTCGCCCGCGTCATCACGATCGACCATTCTCCGGCGGCCGCGCCCTCGGGCGGCGCGACGAGCTCGCTATAGGCTTCCGGCCGTGACGCCAGGAGCTGCGGCCAGGAGCCCGGCTTCTGCCCCCAGAGATCGGGCGGCGGGAAGCTCTTGTCATAAAGACCAAAGGGCGCGATCAGCACGAGGCGCTTGACGAGCCCCGGCGCCATCGCCGCCGCCTCGGCCGCGAGCGTGCCGCCGACCGAGGCGCCGATGAGGTCGCCGCCGGCGAGCCCCGCCCCTTCGAGAAGATCGAGCACCGCCGCGACCCAGTCGAGCGGCTGGTCGAGCCGGTCATGACCGGCAGCGCCGGGAAACCCGGGAATCGAGGGCGCGACCACGCAGCGGCGCTCGGCGAGCCGATCGAGAAACGGCGTCCAGCGTGGCAGCCCCGAGAGTCCGGCGAGATAGAAGAGCGGATCGCCGCTGCCCTTCTCCCAGATGCGGCACGGAAACCCGTTGACCTCGACCGTGCGCTCGGCCGGCGCGCTCATTCCGCCGCTTCCCGCGTTTCGCCCGGTGCCGGCGCCGCGCGCGCCGCTTTCGGCAGCGGCTTCGGCCACCAGCGATTCTCCCAGCGATCGTCGAAGAGGCCGCGGAGCTGCGGCATCACGCGCTCGGCGAAGAGACGCGTATTATAGGAGGCGAGGTCGCGTTCCATGCTGCCGAATTGCATGAGCAGCATGAGGTGGCCGACATTGAGATCCGCCGCCACCGTCTTCAGCTGCTCCGCCACCTCGTCGGGCGAGCCGATGATGACGAAGCCCTTGGCGAGGATTTCGTCCCAGCTGGCGCCGCCGCCGAAGGTCTGCGCCCTCTGCGAGGCAAGCGCCACCTGTGACGTCACCTTGGCGCGCTGCGTCGCTTCGCTGTTGTAGCCGGGCGGATTGACGTAACGCGAATCCACATGCAGGCAACGGCCGTAGAAATATTCGGCGGGCTCCTTGTAGAGCCGCATCGCCTCCTCGCGGCTCTCGGCGACGCCGACGAATTGCAGGAAGCCCGCGCGATAGGGATTGCGGTCCTTGCCAAGCCGCTCCATCTCGCGCCAGAAGCCCATCATCGTCTCGCGCCCGGCCTTGTAGCCGAAATAGGAGAGATAGCAGTAGACGTAGTCCATCGCAGCGCACCACTGCCAGGTCTCGACCGAGCCGCCGCCCGGGATCCAGATCGGCGGGTGCGGCTTCTGCAGCGGATGCGGCCAGATGTTGACGTAGCGGAGCTGGTTGAAGCGGCCGTTGAAGGCGAAGGTCTCGGGATTGGTCCAGGCCTGCACGACGAGATCGTGCGCTTCGAGATAGCGGGCACGCAGCATGCTCGGGTTCTGGCCATAGGCGTAGCAGGTGTCCATCGGCGTGCCGACCGGAAATCCGGCGATCAGCCTGCCGCCGGAGATGCAGTCGATCATAGCCATCTCCTCGGCAACCCGCGTCGGCGGGTTATAGAGCGCCAACGAGTTGCCGAGCACGCAGATCGCCGCATCCAAGGTGCGCCGCGCCAGCGCCGAGGCGATGAGATTGGGCGACGGCATCAGCCCGTAGCCATTGGCGTGGTGTTCGTTGACGCAGATCGCGTCGAAGCCCATCGCCGCGGCATATTCGAGCTCGTCCATGAATTCGTTGTAGAGACGGTGGGCGATGGCGGGATCGAGCAGCTTGCGGTCGATATCCACCCAGACCGAGTTGTGGCGCTCGCGGAAATCCTCCGGCAGGCGCGTATAGGGCATGAGATGGAACCAGAGCAGCTTCATGACCGTCTCCTCCCCGAGCGGCTTTCCGCCATGTTCCAGCCAAATGGCCGCCGGCGCAACTTGTTCCGCACCTGTTCCTTGGCCAGGATGTTTGTATTCGCATGGACAAGCCCGTCATCGTCACGATCGAGCATCATTCGACCCGCGAGGAGATTCTCGGCAGGCTCAGGAGCCGCTTCGGCGACATCCGCGCGCAAATCGCGCCCTATGTGTCGTCGCTCAATGAGGAATGGAACGAAAGCGGCGTGAGCGCGCGTGCGGTCGCATTGGGACAGGCCTTCGAGAGCCGCATCGATGTCGAGGAGCACGTGGTCCGGGTCGAGGTGCGATTGCCGGCGCTGCTCGGTATGTTCGGCGGGCTGATCGGCAATGTCATCCGCCGCCAGGCGCCGAAGCTGCTTCGCTGACGCTGCATCTATCAGAAAATTCTCGAATCGCCCCACCTCACTCTACCCTCTCCGCCCCCCGGGGCGGAGAGGGAGGGACCCGGCGCGTTCAGCGACGGGAGGGTGAGGTGGGGCGGCACCGTCGCTTGGCGTCGCAGCAACTGCGGACCGCGGCCTCTTGAGAGCCGCGAAGAAATCTCTCTCACCCTGAGTCCGTCGAAGGGCGCACTACATCCATGCAGCCCAGACCGGCCTTTTCACCCTAGAGCCTCTCGACCTTCTCTCGCGGCTCCAGCACCACCACCGGGATTTCCCGGGCGGTCTTGGCCTGATAGCTGTCATAGGGTGGAAAGAGTCCGGCCATCAGATGGAACAGGCGCTCACGTTCCGCGCCGGAGGCGATGCGGGCGAGGCCGCTATATTTCTTGTCGGCGACCTGGAACCGGACCTCGGGCTGGTCACGCAAATTGAGGAACCAGGCCGGATGATCGGGCGCGCCGCCCTTCGAGGCGACGATCACGAAGCGATTCCCGTCATGGCCGTAGATGAGGGGCGTCGTCCTGAGTGCCTTGCTCTTGCGGCCGGTCGTTTGCAGCAGAAGGCAATTGACCTCCGGCGCGCCGGGCCGGCCGAGATCGACCACATGCCCTTCCGCGCCGTTGCTCCTGAGGTAAAGCTCGACATGGCGTTGCTGCCAGCCGGGCGTGCCGGGATTGATTTTCGTCGCCATGGGCCCCTCCACCGCTGCCGTGCACCTGCACAAAAGATGGTGTGCAGATCAAGGCGGCGCCAGGAGCCCTTTGAGTTGCGCCTTCTGGGATGGGCTGCCCCTCTCCCGCCGCGCTTGACCCGGGGCGCCGACCGGCCGCTTAATTCCACAAAACCCCGGAGGAAAGGCGCCCCATGGCCTACGACATCAAGATCACCGGCGGCACCATCATCGACGGCAGCGGCGCGCCGCGCTATGCGGGCGATGTCGCCATCAGCGCCGGCAAGGTGGCGGCATTGGGCGCGGCTCCCGGCGAGGCGCGCGAGACCATCGACGCGACGGGCCGCGTCGTCTGCCCGGGCTTCGTCGACATCCACACTCACTATGACGCGCAGATCGCCTGGGACCGCATGCTCACCATCTCGCCCTGGCACGGCGTCACGACGGTGGTGATGGGCAATTGCGGATTCAGCGTGGCGCCGACGCGCGCGCGGCATCGCGACCTCATGATCCGCACGCTCGAGAAGGTCGAGGGCATGAGCGTTGCCGCGCTCGAGGCCGGGCTCGGCGAGGATTGGGGCTTCGAGAGCTTTCCCGAATATCTCGACGCGATCGAGAAGCGCGGCACGGCGATCAATGTCGGCGCGATGATCGGCCACACGCCGCTGCGCCTCTGGGTGATGGGCGAGGAGGCGACCGAGCGCACCGCCACCGTCGAGGAGGTGCAGCGCATGCGCGGCATCGTGCGCGAGGCGCTCGACGCCGGCGCGGTGGGATTCGCCACCTCGAAATCCGCGACCCATGTGGGTTATGGCGGGAAGCCGGTGCCGAGCCGGCTTGCCGACTTCTCTGAGATCCGCGCCATCGCCGGCGCGCTCGGCGAGGCGGGGCACGGGGTCATGCAGGCGACCACCGGCAAGGGCCTCATGTTCGACGAGTTCGCCGAGCTCTCGCGCGAGACCGGCGCCCATGTGAGCTGGACGGCGCTGCTCGCCGGCCGCATGCGCCTCGGCGTCAATCATCGCGAGCAGGTCGAGCGTTCGATGGAGCTCATCCGCCGCGGGCTCAAAGTCTTCCCGCAAGTGAGCCCGCGTCCGCTGGTCTTTGAGTTCCAGCTCAAGGAGCCCTTCGTCTTCGAAAGCATGGCGCTCTTCCGTCAGGTCTCGGCCGCGGATTTCACCGGCAAGAAGCAGCTTTATGCCGATGCCGAGTTCCGCCGCGCCTTCCGCGACAAGATGGACCGCGCGCCGGATGAGATCCTGCTGGGCTTCCGTCAGCTCGTCGTCTCCGAATGCGCGGCCGACCCGACGCTCGAGGAGCGACGCCTCGTCGAGATCGCGGCCGAGCGCGGCTTGCACTGGGTCGACCTCATGCTCGACCTCGGCCTAGCAACCGAGCTCGAGGCCCGCTTCCGCATGCCGATCGCCAATGACAACGAGGCCGATGTCGCGGAGCTGCTGCTCAATCCGGATTTCGTCATGGGCCTCTCGGATGCCGGTGCCCATGCGAGCCAGCTCTGCGACGCCTGTCAGGTGACGCACCTCCTCGGTCATTGGGTGCGCGAGAAGGGCACGCTGTCGCTGGAGCAGGCGATCCGCATGGCGACCTCGCGCCCGGCCGAAGTCTTTGGGATTCGCGATCGCGGCCTTCTCGCCGAAGGCCGGCCGGCCGATGTCGTCGTCTTCGATCCC
>DATNDG010000157.1:0-3322 GCA_035553515.1 Allostellaceae bacterium
GGCATGATCGGCACGGGGCTGGCCGGGCCGCGTCGCATCAAGGCGGGCGGGGCGCGCGACCATCTACTCGGCGCGCATGCGGTGTCGGGCTTCGGCGACAGCTTCAAGACCGGCGGCAAGGTGGTGAAGAACGTCACGGGCTACGACCTCTGCAAGCTGCTCGCGGGTTCGTTCGGGACGCTCGCGGTCATGACGGAGGTGACGCTCAAGGTGATGCCGCGACCGGAGAGCGAGCGGACGCTGGTGCTGAGCTCCCTCGACGACCTCACCGCCAATCGCGCCATGACCGCGGCGCTCGGCTCGCCCTTCGACGTCTCTGCGGCGGCCCATCTGCCCCCTTCCGCGCTGCGCCCGTCGGTCGGTGGGCTCGACCGGCTGGGGTCGCCTGACGGTGCCGTCACGCTGGTGCGGCTCGAGGGCATTCCGGCTTCTGCCGCCCACCGCGCGGCCTCGCTCGCGAAGACGCTGGCACCGTTCGGAACCGCCGAGATGCTGGAAGACGCGGTCTCCGCCGAGGTCTGGCGCTCGATCCGCGACGTCGAGCCCTTTGCGGCCAACGGAGCCCTCGGCGCCCGGCCTGTCTGGCGGATCGTCTGCCCGCCGGCTGCGGGCGGCGCGCTCGGCGAGGGGCTGGCGCGCGAAACCGGGGGCGAGGTCATCTATGACTGGGGCGGCGGGCTGATCTGGGCTGCGCTGCCGCCGAAGCCGGACGCCCAGGCCGCGCTGGTGCGCAGCCGCGTCAGCGCGGCCGGCGGTCACGCCATGCTGCTGCGGGCCTCCGAGGAGGTACGGCGGAACGTCGACGTTTTCCATCCGCAAGCACGAGGCGTCGCCGCGCTTGGCGAGCGGGTGCGGCAGAGCTTCGATCCGAAGCAAATCCTCAACCGGGGCCGGATGATCCGAGGGGCGGCATGAAGACCGAATTCAGCCTCGCGCAACTCGCCGACCCCGACATCAAGGAAGCCGACAAGATCCTGCGCGCCTGCGTGCATTGCGGCTTCTGCACGGCGACCTGTCCGACCTATGTGCTGCTCGGCGACGAGCTCGATAGCCCGCGCGGGAGAATCTATCTCATCAAGGAGATGCTGGAGAAGGACCAGAAGCCGACCGAGGCGGTGGTCAAGCATATCGACCGTTGCCTCTCCTGCCTCGCCTGCATGACGACCTGTCCGTCGGGCGTGAACTACATGCATCTCGTCGACCAGGCGCGGGTCCGGATCGAGCGCGATTACAGCCGCCCGCTGACGGAGCGGCTGCTGCGATCGCTGCTCGCGCTGGTGCTGCCGGACCCGAATTGGTTCCGCTGGAGCCTTCGGCTCGCCGGGCTCGCAAGGCCTTTCGCAGCGCTTTTGCCGACGCCAAAAGTCTCGGCGACGCCGGGCCTTTTGCGGCGCATCACGGCGATGCTGGCGATGGCGCCCTCCCGGCTGCCGCCGCCCGGCCCCGCCGGCGGCAGCGTGTTTGCTGCCGCCGGGGAGCGTCGTGCCCGCGTTGCACTGCTGCAGGGATGCGCTCAGCAGGTGCTGGCGCCGCGCATCAACGAGGCCGCCATCAACGTGCTGACGCGCCACGGCATCGAGGTCGTGCTGGTCAAGGACGAGCAATGTTGCGGCGCATTGACCCATCACATGGGCCGTGACGGCGACGCGCTGGCGCGCGCCCGCGCCAATATTGCGGCATGGACGGCGGAGGCCGGTCGCGGCGGCCTCGACGCCATCCTGGTGACGACCTCGGGGTGCGGAACGGTGATCAAGGACTACGGCTACATGCTGCGGGAGGACCGCGATTTTGCCGGCCCGGCAGCGAGGATCTCAACGCTGGCAAAGGATATCACCGAGTATCTCGCAGGCCTCGAGCTCGCGGCGCAACCGCGCCAACACGGCGACATTGTCGTGGCCTATCACTCGGCCTGTTCGCTGCAGCACGGGCAGAAAATCACAACCCTTCCGAAAGAATTGCTTTCCAAGAGCGGTTTCGTGGTGAAAGATGTGCCTGAGAGTCATTTGTGTTGCGGTTCGGCTGGGACCTACAACCTTCTCCAGCCTGACATTGCGACGAGATTGCGCGATCGAAAGGTCGCCAATATCGCAAGCGTCAAGCCGGACATGATTGCCGCGGGCAACATCGGATGCATGATGCAGATTGCCGGCGGCACATCGGTTCCTGTCGTGCACACGATTGAGCTTCTCGATTGGGCGACGGGAGGTCCGCGGCCAGGACCGAATTGATCGAATGGCCCCGCGCAAAGGGCGCGGTCGACTTGAAACGCCTGATGGGCATGAATCGGCGGCAACAGGAGGATCTCGATGGCTAAAGCGAAAAAGAGCAAGGGGAAAAAGGCTAAGAAGAAAAAAGTTGTAGCGGCGAAGAAGAAGTCCGCGAAGAAGGCTGCGAAGAAGTCGGCGAAGAAGGCCGCCAAGAAGTCAGCGAAGAAATCAGCCAAGAAGTCAGCGAAGAAATCGGCGAAGAAGTCAGCGAAGAAAACCGCAAAGAAGGCTGCGCCCAAGAAGAGCGCCCCGAAGAAGAGGTCGCCCAAGGCTGCGGCTCCAATGCCTGCGCACGAACCCGAGCCTGCTCCGGCTCCCGAGCCGGCACCTGCTCCGGCTGAACCAAGCTGGGCGATGCCGAGCCACTCGGCTCCGTCCTATGGCCACAACCCGTCATCCGGCGGCGACGACCACAACGGCTAGGCAAGCCCCCTCACATCGGCTGCAACGAGGCCGCGACGCCCCTGGGCTCCGCGGCCTTTTGCTTGGGCATGGTGAGCCCGCCCCAGAGCTACACAGACTGATTCGCGGCCTCTCCCGGTCGTGCGCAGCGCCATGCGCACGGCCCGTATCTTTGCGGGCCGTTTTTCAGGCGAGAAGCTTCAAGATTGTTGTTGGAATGCAACACCCTGCAACAACCTTTCTTGGAATCGCTCAAACGCCCAAAAAGGCGGCAGATGCTTGACTTTTTTGCTTCACCGCTTGGGTGGCGCGATCCAGATTGGCTTCGGGTTAGCAAAATTCGTCTGCAGCCAGATTATCGATCTGCCCTTGGGGGCGTCCGGAATCGGGCTGGTTCTTGGAAAGTGATGGGGATCGTTATGAAGAAAATGGTGTTGTTAGCAACGGCGCTGGCAATGGTTTCAGGTTCGGCTCTTGCGGCGGATATGCCGGTCAAGGCGATGAAGGCGCCACCGCCGCCGGCGTTTGAGCCTTGGGACATCGCCTTCGGCAGCGCCCTCATGAGCGATTACGTCTTCCGCGGCATCACCCAGTCCAACCACAAGCCGTCGGTCGCCGCCTATTTCGAGCCGCGCTACAACATCAACAAGGAC
>DATNDG010000158.1:0-5498 GCA_035553515.1 Allostellaceae bacterium
AGCGAGATCGCCGAGGTCAACGAGCCGCACCAGGCGGGCCGCGGCGGCTCCAGCACCATGCCGCAGAAGCGCAACCCGATCGCCAGCGAATACATCCTGGCGGCGTCGCGCGGCGTCCATGCGCTGCTGCCGCTGCTGTTCGCGGCCATGGCCGACGACCACGAGCGCGGCACCGGGCCGTGGCAGAGCGAGATGCTGGCGCTGCCGCAGATCTTCGTGCTGACCGCCGGCGCCTTGGCGCATGCGGCGACGCTGGCGGAGGGGCTCACCGTCGATGCCGAGCGCATGCGGCGCAATCTCGAGGCGACGCAAGGGCTCATCATGGCCGAGGCCTATATGATGCGGCTTGCCGAGAAGATCGGCCGCGACACCGCGCATCACGCGGTGCAGGCCGCCTGCGGCAAGGCGATTGCCGAAAAGCGCATGCTGGTCGATGTGCTGGCCGAGGACCCGGCGATCAGCCAGCATCTCGACAAGCCGACCCTGGCGCGGCTTGGCGATCCCGCGCAGTATCTGGGCGACGCGCCTCGCGTGGTGGACCGGACGCTGGCGCTGCTGGAGAAGCGCCTGGGCAAGGGAGAGCGGCGGCGATGATCGACAAGCGCGTCAGAAGCGTCGCCGAGGCGGTGGCCGGCGTGAAGCACGGCGCCACCGTGCTGTGCTCGGGCTTCGGCGCGGTGGGCGAGCCGGTCGAGCTCTTGAATGCGTTGCGCGAGACCGGCGTGCGCGACCTGGTCTGCGTCGCCAACAATGCCGGCACCGGCGATGAAGGACTGGCGGGCCTCATCGCGGCGGGGCGCGTGCGCAAGATCATCTGCTCTTTTCCGCGCACGACCGACCCGCATTGCTTCGAGGCCGCCTACAAGGCCGGGAAGATCGAGCTCGAGCTGGTGCCGCAGGGCACGCTGTCGGAGCGCATGCGCGCCGGCGGGGCGGGTATCGGCGGCTTCTTCGCCCGGACCAGCGCCGGCACGAAGCTCGGCGCCGGCAAGGAGACGCGCGAGATCGGCGGCGAGCTCTATGTGCTGGAGCAGCCGATCAAGGGCGACATCGCGCTGTGCCGCGCCGACCGCGCCGACCGCTGGGGCAATCTCACCTACCGCAAATCGGCGCGGAACTTCAATCCGGTCATGGCAATGGCGGGCGCCATCACCGCCGTCCAGGTGCGCGAAGTGGTCGATTTGGGTGCGCTCGATCCCGAATGCGTCGTGACGCCCGGCATCTTTGTCGACCGCGTCGTCGTCGTGTGAGAGAGGAGGGAGCCATGAAGCCGTTGACCCGTCGCCAGATGGCGTGGCGCGCCGCGCAGGACATTGCCGACGGCGCTTATGTCAATCTCGGCATCGGCCTCCCCACCATGGTGTCGGATTTCATCCCCGCCGACCGCGAGATCGTGTTCCATAGCGAGAACGGCATCCTCGGCATGGGGCCGGCGCCGAAGCCCGGCGAGGAGGACAAGGACCTGATCAATGCCGGCAAGGGCTTGACCACGCTGGTGCCCGGCGGCTCCTTCTTCCACCACAACGATGCCTTCCTGATGATCCGCGGCGGCCATCTCGACGTGGCGCTCTTGGGCGCGTTCGAAGTCGCCGAGAATGGCGACCTTGCCAACTGGACGACGGAGGATCCGAGCTTCTCGCCGGGCGTCGGCGGCGCCATGGACTTGGCTGCCGGCGCCAAGGAAGTGCGCGTCCTGGTCGAGCACACCACCAAGGACGGCAAGCCGCGCATCCGCAAGCGATGCGGCTATCCGCTGACGGCACCCAATTGCGTCAAGCGCGTCTATACCAATCTCGCCGTGCTCGATCTGACGCGCGACGGCATCGTCGTGCGCGAGATGGTGGACGGGCTCGATCTCGCCGCGCTGCAGGCCTTGACCGAGGCGAAGCTCACGCTGGCCAATGACTGGAAGAAGATCGCCGCGCCGGACGTCTGAGGCGTCGCGTCAGGTGTCCGCGAGCGAGGGGTTGGCGACGCGGCATTTGCGCTCGAACTTCGGCGAGACGAAGTCGGGCCGCTTGTGCAAGCCCTTGAGCCAGCAGGCGAGCATGCACAACTCGCGCAGATTCATGAGCTCGTCGTAGGTGCCGATCGGAAAACGGATGCCGAAGCTCTCGGCGATGGTCGCCATGACGGTCTCGATCTGCTCCTGGGAGAGACGCAAATCGCGGTCGAGCGACACGGTGCCGCGCAGCCGCGTCTCGTCGATGCGGTAGTCGTCGCGGATCAGCTTCACGATCCAGCGCGACATGTGCATCCAGTTCTTGACGTCCGCGGTGGGACGCGGCGCGAGCGTGCTCGGCTGCGAGGACATGAGGCAAGTATACCTAAAATGCCTTACGGAATCGCTAAGCGTGGCGGCCGGCAAGTGATTGAAATTACAGGCATAATATGAAATCAGCGGTTTCGGTGGCCAATCCGGCGTTTGTCAGTGCGAGACGCTCCTGGGGCGCCGCGGCAATCTCCCTCCGGCATCGCGCTCACGCCTGAGGGAGGTTGCTTCGTCGCGTTGGCGCGCTCCTCGCAACGACTATCCTTGCTTGGCATCCTTCCGGCTAATCGCCGCCGAAGATCGTCTCGGGCAGTAGCGCCGAGACGACGTAGTTGGGCACGTCGACGACGTTCGAGATGCGCAGATCGACGGCGACGCTGCAGATGACATAGGCCTGCTGCCGGCTGAATCCCCGCTCTTGCAGCAGCTCGATCATGTTGAGCACGGCGTTGCGGCAGGCGAGGGTCAGGTTCTCCGATTCGATCTCGCCTTCGGCGTTGATCGGCATGCCCATGACGCCCAAGAAGCGCTCCGGCGCGGCGTATCTGGGATCGATGAAATAGCTCTGCCGCGTGAAGATCGGCGCCGAGAATTTGCGCTGCGATGCTGCGCCCTTGTGCAGCTTGAACTTGACGACGCAGGTGGCGCCCATCTCGACGGCGGTGACGCAGACTTCGCCGTCGCCTTGCGCGAAATGCCCGTCGCCGGTGGAGAACAAGCCGCCTTCCTGGAACACCGGCAGGAACAGCTTCGCGCCCTTGCTCAGCTGCTTCACGTCGAAATTGCCGCCATTCTCGCGCGGCGGCAGGGTGCGCAGCCCGGCGAGGGCGCATGGGCCTTTGGCCGGCACGGCGCCGGCCGGATCGGGCGGCAGCGCCATGCCGCCTTTGTCGATGACGCGCTGCTCGCGCGCCGTCCATTCCGTGAGCTTCTGCGCCGAGGGCGCCACGGCCGAGACGCCCATGAACGGCGCGCCCGGGATGCGCACATGCGGGATCTGCTCGGAGGTGGCATAGCCGTCGCTGATCTTCCAATGCACCAGGAAGGGCTCGGTCATGACGTCGCGCAGGAAGCCGAGGCCCGGCAGGATGGCGCTGAACGCCGTCGGCTCAGCGACGATGTCGGCGAACTCGATCTCGAGCATGTCACCCGGCTTCGCCCCCTTGACGAACACCGGACCGGTCAGCGGATGCACCGCGCCGACATTGAGACTGGCGAAATCGGCGACGGTGGAGCGCGGCGTGATCTGGCCGTCGAGCGCGTCGCGGGTCTCCAGCGCGACCTCCTCGCCCTCGCCGACCTCGACGACCGGCGCGATCTCCGGGTGATAGCGGTTGTGGCCGCAGGCCGGTTCCTCGGCGAGCGGCTTGCTCCGATCGATGCGGATCGCATGCATGAGAGACCTCCCTATGGCTTGTCGCTGCCCGGCGGACATTGGCGTGCGCCTGGGATCAACGAGTGTGATCCAAGCCGGGACAGCGCGCAACGTCAGGGAGAGAAGGCGGGAAAGCGGCCGGGCGGCGCTCGCCTCAGGGCACGAGCCAGGGGTTGGCGTCGCGGCACTTCGCCTCGAAGCGGGCGCAGAGGAAATCGGGCCGCTTATAGAGACCGGAAAGCCAGCTTGCGAGCAGACACAGTTCTTCGAGCCGCTCGACTTCGCATGTGGCGCAGCGCGGGAAGAAGATGCTGAAACTCTCGGCGACGGTCGCGAGAATCTCGGCAATCTGCTCCTGCGTGAGGCCGAGGTCGCGCTCGAGCGTGGCGGCGCGCGTCAGGCGCGCCTCCTCGACCTGGTACTCGTCCCGGATCAGCTTCACGATCCACCGGAACATATTCATCCAGTTTTTGACGTCGTCGACCGAGCGCTGCATGCGATTTATCAGCCGGACAGAAACGGCCGATTATGCCTAACGCCGTCTTACGAAATTGCTAATTACCCGCCGCTACCTCGCCAGCCGGGCCTCCAGCCACTGGCGCAGATGGAGGGTCAGCGGCATCGCCTTGTGCGTCTTGGGGTCGAGCAGCACCATGACGCATTCGGCGGTGGCGGCGCAACGCTCGGCCATGAAGACGCCCTGGCCGATGCGGAAAGAGCTGCGGCCGATCGCCAGGACGCGGGTGCCGATATCGACCGTCCCCGGATAATAGAGCTCGGCGCGGAAATCGAGCTCGAGCCGGACGATGGCGAACTCGGCGTCGCCGCGCAGGTTGAGCTTCTCGTCATAGAGGAAGCTAACGCGGCCGCTCTCGCAGAAGGTGGCGAAAACCGCGTTGTTGACGTGCCCCTGCCGGTCGGTGTCGCCATAGCGCAGCGTGTCCGACGCCCAGATGATGTAGGATGACCGCGACGTCGCGGGCGGCAGGGAAGCGATGTTATCGTTATCGGGCACGTGCAGCAGCCTCGCGGGATCGGTTGCGCCCGCTTACTGGCACGTCGCCCGGCGCCGGACAAGAGGTCGACAAAAAGCGACCAGCCCGCGCGTCATCGCGAGGCGGCCGCAGGCCGCCGCGGCAATCTCCATCGGTCGTGGGCGCGATGCGCTTGAGGGAGATCGCTTCGTCGCGCTCTCGCGCTCCTCGCAATGACTGCGTTGGAGTAGAACGCTACTTCGACTTGGATCCGGTCGATGGTGGTTTGGTCGAGCCCGAGGCTGGCGTTCCCTGCCGGGCCACGATCTTGTCCTTAATCTGGTCGTAGACGTTCTGCGGCACGATCTTGCGCTGGGCGAGGTCGGACTTGGCGCGGTACGGGCGATTGTCGATGATCGCCTTGGCGCGTGCCGAGCCGATGCCGGGGAGCTTGTCCAACTCTGCGGACGAGGCGGAATTGATGTCGACCAGGCCGCCTTTTGGCTGCGCCCGCGCCGTGCTGTCGGACTTGCTGTCCGCCACCACCGTGACCGGATGGCCGGCTGAGAAGGATGTGGTTTGCGCCAGCACCGGAGCCGCCAGCAGTGCGCTCAGCGCCGCAGCGACGAGATAGCGACCGATTCTCATGGGGATCCTCCGCAAATAGGGCTGCACCGACCAACGCCGTGGCGCGGCCGAGATGCCTGCCCTCTATCTGCGGTAGCATGGATAGCGACGCGCGAACGCACGGTGGCAGCAGGCCTCGGCACGGTTTCAAACGATGTCATTGCGAGGAGGCATCGCCGACGAAGCAATCCAGATCGAGGGGAACATCGCTCGCGCTGGATTGCTTCGCTGCCACGAAAATAGAAGCTCG
>DATNDG010000159.1:0-49993 GCA_035553515.1 Allostellaceae bacterium
CGACAATCGCATGGCCCCGGGGGATACCGGGCCTGCGCGTAATGAGGATGCACTTCGGAGGGGACGCATGAAACGGCACGGCCGGGTTCTACTTAACACACTTCTTGGTACAGCCGCGCTCGCGCTGCTCAGCGCACCGGCCTTCGCGTTGGATCTCCCGCAGGCCTATAAATATGACATGGGCCCGCTCGGGACCTGGAAACTTTCCGGCGGCATCGAAGCGGCCCTCTCGGGGTGGAACAACGCCATCCCGGCGGACGCGGCGGGCGGGGGCGCACCTGCGGCCGATGCGTCGCCGGGTCACGGCGGCGGCACGACGGGTGATATCGACCTCACCAATGCGATGTTCATTTTTAGCAACGACAGCTTCTTCGGCACGCCGCTGTCGTTCAATGCCTGGATCGGCGAACCGCCGCAGACGCCGGTGATCGGCTACACCTCGCCCAATGTCGGTCCCAATCTCTATTCGTCGAATGGTAAACACAGTCTGAATGATTTGGGCGCGGCCTCGCTCCTGTTCAAAGGCTGGGCCACCTTTGCGCCGCTCGACTGGTTCAGCGTCCAGGCCGGCCGCCTGCCGTCGGTCGACGGCACCGAGATCGGCGTCGGCTTCCTCAATAACCTGCCGTTCCTCTCCGACCTCAACAATATGCAGACGACGGTCGCGGATGGCGGACAGGTCAACTTCATTTCGGGACCCGATAAGGCGTTCTACGGCTTCCTGCCGGGCTACGGCTCGACGCTGACGATCCGCGTGGCGGACGGCTACAAGACCGGCCACGCGAACGAGCTCGGCTTCACCGGCTTGTGGAACCTGACACCTGACGGCAGCGACTTCATCGTCGGCTACGGCCATACCCGCCTCAGCACGGTGGGCAGTGGCGATACCATTAGAACCGGCGCAGGCGGCTCGCACGTGAACGGGTTCCCCGTCGGCGGCTTCGGCTTGTGGAACTCCGACCTCATCGGCCTCGGCACGGTCTACAATCTGACCAATCGCCTGTCGATGAACGCCGAAGTCGAGACCCAATGGCTGCCGAAGTCTGCGATCCCGGCGGACGTTCGTTGCGGCACGGCCGTGGACTGCGGTGGCAACAACAACCAGGACTACTATCGCTGGTCGTCTCAGATCACCTTCGCCTACGATCTCGGCAACATTCGCGTGGGCGACGAGCAGGTCCGGTATGGATGGGCGGTTCAGCCGTCGGTCACCTTCCAGCACGGCAACAAGTCGGATCCCGCCTGCAATTCGCTCGGCAACTACCTCGGCCTGAACCTGGGCGCGGGTCTGACGGGCGACCAGAGCGCGAACACGGGGGCCTTTGGAACGTTCGGCTGCGGCTCGAACATGTATGCCATCCAGACCGGCCCGAACTTCCAGTACCACAACCTCTTCCTCCGTCCGACGATCGCCTATACGCGTCTGTCCAATGTCACGGCGGGCTATGCCTACGGCAACCGGGGCACGGACAAGGACCAGGTGGTCGTGATGCTGGATTTCGGCTGGCTGCTCGGCCAGTTCTCGAAGATGGATACCGGTCAGTAATCCCTGCGACCCACGACAAACAGTCACGAGACGAAATCTTATGGAGGAGATTATGCGTAGAGGACTCGCAGGGGCGCTGGCGGCGTCGGCCGCATTGCTCGCGGTGCCGGCCTTCGCTCAAAGCTATCACTATGTGAAGATCGCTGAGATCTACCTGCCGTGCCCCACGGGGCACGGCGACTGGGTCGCCTATGACCCGTCAAACCACATGGTCTACGTGGCGATGAAGGCAGACGGCATGGCCGTCATCGACACGCGGACGAATACGGTGGCGCATGTCTTCAAGGACATTCCGCAGCCCAACGGCATGGCCTTCAACGCCGATTATGTGTACGTAATGGCGGCCGAGGGTCTGCCGCAGGGCATGAACGGCAGCCCCGCCGGCACCGGCTTCGGCACCAGGAACGAGGTCGTCACGATCGACAAGCATAGCTGGAAGATCGTCGATCGGCTCGACACCTGGCCGCACGGCACGACCCCCGACGTGGCGGGCGTGGCCAATGGCCGGCTGTACGTGGGCATGGACGACAACACGGTGATGGACGTGTGGACGGCCACGGCGCATCCGCAGTTCGTGGGCCAATGGCCGCTCTATCCGCAGAACTCGAACCACTGGTGGCTGAACACCACGGACTACACCGGACCGGACGCGTTCTCGTTCAGCCCGGACGGCAGCAAGATCTACCAGGCGGTCGATCAGTACGAAGAGATCCTCGATGCCCACACCGGCGCGGTCTTGCGTCACGCCAAGCTCGACATCGAGCTGACCGGCAAGGGCGGCACCAAGGGCTCCGCGTATGATGCGAAGACCGGGAATGTCTGGGTTGCCACCAGCACCAAGAAGCCCGGCGTCCATGTCCTGAACGGGCAGACGCTGGAACTGATCAAGACGATCCCCGAGCCGGCTGGCACGGACGAGCTTACGTTCGATCCGGGTCTGCGCCTCTTCTACACCTTCGGCGGCAAGGGCTTCGGCGTCTATAACGCCGATACGATGACGGCCGTCACCGCGGTCAACACCGGTGTCGGCACCACCCATACCGGCGACGTCGACACGGCGACCCACGCGGTCTACGCCTATGAAGGCGGCCGCGCGGCGGTGGGTGTGTTCTGCCCCGTTCAGGGCCCCGGGAAGAACGGCGCCTGGGCGCTTCCCGGCCAGGCAGTACCTTGCGCGGCGCGGTAACCGCCCGCTGACGTAAGTCAGCAACGCACGGATACACGGTTCCTGCGGCCCGGCGTCTAGCACGCCGGGCCGCTCTTCTTTTTTGTGATTGCGTCGGCCAGCCGAGCGAGTTCGTTGCGCAGCGTGCAGTAAGCTCGGTGCGGCTGTTCTCATCGCATTTGCTTCGTGCGGGCACTCCCGAATTTCATAGGGCGCGTACGACGTTGCCTTTCGCGGAGTGGCGAGAGGAGATGTCGCATCAGGCCCCTGGCGGTCGCCACGGTCGCACCGTCTCGAGCCGCACGAGCACAAGCCCGATCCGCATCGATACCTCGACGGGCGCCCTGCTGCCGGAGCCGATGCCCGCGACTGCAGAACTCACGATTGATGGCGCCTGACGGCAACCTGACGGAGACTCTCCGGCGCGGAATTTTTGCCGCCGTCAGCTAACGGTAAGCCGGCCTCTCCAGATTGCTCCTGTCAGCAATGAGACGAGGAACAGCTAATGCGTACCAAGTTGCTTACGGTCGCTTTGACGGGTCTGCTCACGGTCGGCGGCACCGCAGTCGCCTTTGCGCAAGCGGCGGACGCCATTACCGCTCACCGGCAAGAACTGGCGGAGGTCACTCAGCCCTCCAGCTACAGCGCGCCGCAGAGTGAGGCCTTCGCCAGCGCGACGCAGCACCAGTCCTATGATCGCAATGACGCCAGCACAGGCGGCTCGCCGCATCAGCAGCCGCAAGGCTAGCGCGTCGCGACGGCCATTGTCCGCCGATGGATCGGGCGTCGCCGGCAGTATGCGGTCTTCATGATTTGCGGAGCATCGCCGCCTTCAGTCTATGAAGGCGGCGATGCCATTTGCCAAGTGCTGCCGCGCCCCGTCGGAGAGCGCGCACGTACAACCAGCGCGAATTCAACTCAAAGACTGGTCGGCGTGTTCAGAGCGACCGCGCGGTTCACTTCGTGCAGATCGCTTCGCATTGTTGACGCTGACGGCCGTGATCGAGGCAATGGAGGACGCACATTTCGTTGACCGGTCGCTGCGGCGGCGCCTGCGGCTTCGCCGATTGGCGCGGTGCCGCTTGCGCTGTCGGCTGCGGGGGCGCCGGGTTGGCTGCCGGTTGAGCGTTCGGACTCGGTTGTGGTGCCGGCTGCGCGACGGCGGGCGGCGGAACTGACGGCGGCGGCACGGTCACCACCGGCGCCGGTTGTGCCGAAGGGGCAGGCGCT
Source organism: Allostellaceae bacterium (assembly GCA_035553515.1). GTDB lineage: Bacteria > Pseudomonadota > Alphaproteobacteria > ATCC43930 > CGMCC-115725 > DAHUYF01. Next base: position 3,942 of record DATNDG010000159.1, read on the forward strand.
GATGGCGCGGCCGCCGGGGCTGGCGAGGTCGATGCGGCAGGCGGAACCGTGGTTGGCGGCGCGGCGCGAGTCTGCGCCGGCGCTTGCGCCGGCGGCGTGGGTTTGGTGCAGCGGACAGCGCAGGCCGAATAGGGCAGATGGTCCATGCATCGCAGCATGCAGTTCTCGTTGACTTGCGCACGGGCCGGCGCGGCAAGCGATGCGCAGAGCCCGAGGACGAGACCTGCCAGCAGGATCCGCGCCATAACGATCTCCTTCTTCATTCTTGATGGCGATGCTGAATCCAAATCTGCCATGCCGATCGGGAGTGGTCCGGAGTGAGAGCGTAGACGATCAATATCTTCCCGAACGCCAACCGGCTCAAGCATGCTTTCGCGCGGGCGCGGAGGAGGAAGGGTGTCTAGCTCGACTCCGATGTGTCCGGGTTTCCAACACCCATCCGCATCTTCAGCTGTTCGGTGATGTCCTGTGCCGCGCCGACCACATTGCGCTCGAGGTCGCGCGGCGTGAGCACGAAGCGCCCTGATGCGATATTGGGGTTGGGCGTGACGACTGCTTCTGGCGATTTTGCGTCCTGCGCGGCGCCGTCGAACTTGTAAAGCGGCTGCGGTGCAGCGGCACCTAGTTGGTCGATGCTGGCGATCACTTCCTGCGTCGAGCCGGCGCCTAGTGCGACGGGCCGGCGCAGCCGGCCGCCTGCATCGAGGTCGAGAAAGGTGCCGCGGACGAGCCAGCCCGATGACGGCAAGGGAGCGCCTGGCGGCAGGCGCTGCGCGGGGATGCCTGCCCGTTGGAGATCATTGAGCAGCGAGCGCGACATGAGATCGACGAGGTCACGCTCCTGTTGCTCCGGTGTGCGCTCGACTGCGGGCCGACCGTAGCCGAGTCGCTCTCCCAGCGGGGCAGGCTTGGGAGCGCTGGCGGGGCCGGAGTGCTGGACTGGAGCGAGCTCGAGATCGAAGTCGGCGATGTAAACCACGTTCGAGGTAGCGGCCGGCTGCGGCGTCGTGCACGACGAGACCGCAAGCATCGCCAGGAGAAAAAGGCCGAACCCGACCACGGGCACACGCTGCATCACACCAAGCCTCCGAGCGGGTTCCTCAATGCGCATCGCCATCGACGCGGCGGACTATAGCAGTCCGGATCTGGCGACGGTCGTCCGATTGCACGCCTCCGATGCGCGGCCGTCAGCTTTCGGTCAGTCGCAGGTCCTATCGTCAGGGGATCGGCTTCGTCCTGAAGCAATGGAAAGGGTTAGACGATGGAGAGGCGCTTTCGGCGGCTTTGCCGCGGTGCGTGGTTCGGCGCGGCGATTCTGGGCGTGGTGGCGGTGAGTTGGGCCGGCGCGGCGCAGGCTTATACCGGCGAGGGGCTGGCAAAATATGCCAAGGTGACGATGGCAGAGGCGCGGAAGTTGGCACTTAAGGCGCGCCCCGGTACCATCACCGATGAGGAGCTGGAGAAGGAAAAGGGCGGCAGCGGGCTGCGCTACTCCTTCGATATAAAGCGTGCAGCGAAGACCTACGAGGTCGGCATCGATGCCCGGAATGGGGAGGTTCTCGAGAACACTGTCGAAGGCGCCGACTCGGACTAACGGCCCACACGCCACCATAGGCTGTGCTGTACCCCCGTTAATGTGGTCCGGTGGGCGGAAACGCAGGGTTTCCCGCTCCAATTCGGTGTGGTTTTTAGGTGCTTGTCCGAGTGCCGTTGGCTTGGCATATTGTATCTTGTGAACCAAAGGCGGCAGACGAAGCCGCTGCCCGATTATGAGCGGGGAGGAATATGACCGAGACGTCCTGGCGGGAAAGTAGTGCGCGTAGAGCGTGGCATTGGGTGCGGATGAGCTTCGGCTCGCCCCCCGCGCCTGACCAGGCCGCGAGCGCCCAGCGATGAAAATGCGCGCTCCTCGACACGCTGCCAGCCTGGCTCTGGCCATCGGACTCGCCGGCTGCGCCAGCTATCACCCGCTGGCGCTCTCGGAGCGAGGCAATCTCGTCCCGGGTCTCGCGCAACTCGATCTGACGCTGCCGTCGGACGAGGCCGGCAAGGCGCCGGCGAAACTCGATGCGGCGAAGCCGCTGACCCCGCAGCAGGTGGGATTGCTTGCGGTGGTGAACGATCCCGATCTCGCTGCGCAGCGCGGCAAGCTCGACGTCGCGAAGGCGGAGCTCCTCGCGGCCAAGGTGCTGCCGAACCCGTCGATCGGCCTCGGTTATGATTTCCTGCTCAGCGGACCCGCGACGACCGATGCATGGACGGCATCGATCTCGCAGGACATCCGCTCGATCATCCAGTATGGCCCCCATGTCGACGCGGCGAACGCGCGCTACAAGCAGGTGGGCGCCGATGCGCTCTGGGACGTCTGGCAGGTGGCGCAGAAAGCGCGGCTTCTCGCGGTCGACATCAATGCCGACACCCGCGAGATCGCTTATCGCGAGCAGGAACTCGCGGTCCTGACTGACGAGCTCAAGGGCGTGCGCAAAGCAACGGCCCAAGGTAATCTGGACCTCACCGCACTCGCGCCGCTGCTCGCCGCCGAAGCCGGGGCGCAGCGCGACCTCGCCGCCTCGCGCGTCACGCTGCTGAAGGACTGGCAGGAGCTCAACGCGCTGTTGGGGCTGCAGCCGACTGCGCGCTTTGCGATCGCCGCGCCGGAACCGGTGAAGCTGCCGGAGACGATCGACCCGCTCATTGCCTCCTTGCCCGGGCGTCGCGCGGATCTCGTTGCGTTGAAGCTCGGCTATGACGCCGCGGAGCAGGATGTCAGGGCGGAAATCCTCGGCCAGTTCCCGGCGTTCAGCCTCGGCTTCGCGGCCGGGTCCGACACCTCGGGCGTGCTCTCGGCCGGACCGCAGGTCACCTTCGATCTGCCGATCTTCGATCATAACCAGGCCAAGATCGCCTCGACCCGTGCGACCCGCGAGCAGCTTCATGCCGAATACCAGGCCCGGCTCGACGAGGCTGAAGGCACGGCGCGTGGCCTGCTGGCCCAGGCGCGGGTTGCCGAAGCCAACCTCGAGCGGGCGCGCACCGCAACAGAAAGCGCGGCCAAGCTCTCGGAATCGGCGCAGCGCGCCTATCGGCAGGGCAATCTCAGCCAGCGCGATGTCAGCGATTTCCTGACGACCGCGTTGGAGCGCCAGCTCGATGCGCTCGATTACGAGCGCTCGCTTCAGGAGAACTACCTGGCGCTCAACGTCGAGCTCGGCATCGGATTGCCGCAGACCATTCCCGCATCGCCTTATCATCTTTCGCCGCAGCCGGCCAAGCCGACTCAGGAGACACGTCTATGACACGCTGGATCGCATCTACCTTGGCGCTCGCGATCGTTCTTTCTCCAGTGCTGGCGCGAGCGGATGACAATCCGGATGCCAGCGCACTGGTCACTCTGGCGAAGATGAAACAGGGCAGCTTGCCTCTCAACGTCACCGCGTTCGGGCAGATTCAGCCGGGCGACACGGCGCAGGAGAGCATCCCCGCACCGCTGGCGGCGCGCGTCGGCACCGTCAAGGTTCGGGCCGGGATGGAGATCAAGGAGGGCACCCCCATGGTGACCTTGATCCCGACGGCCGAGACGGCTGCGGCCTATAAGCAGGCGAAGCTCGCGGCGCGGCTGGCGAGCCAGCTCGTCGACCGCGACAAGTCGATGGTGCAGGCGAAGCTCCTGACGCAGGCCGAGCTCCTCAAGGCGCAAAACGACGAGGCGAACGCCAAGTCGAACCTCGCCGTGATGGAGCAGGAGGGGGCCGCAGGACCCAATATGCTGAAGGCGCCGTTCGACGCCATCGTCACCAAGGTCGATGCCGGCCCCGGGGCGGTGCTTCAGCAGGGCGCGCCGGTGGTTGAGCTCGCCAAGCCCAACGGCCTCGTGCTTGAGGTCGGCGTGGTCTCGGCGCAGGCGGCGCAGATCTCCCAGGGCGATGCCGTGACCATCACCCCGCTTGGCAGCGAGCAGAGCCTGGAAGGCAAGGTGCTGTCGCGCGAAGCGATGATCGACTCGACGACCGGACTGGTGCCGGTGCAGATCAGCTTCCCGCTCGGCAAGATGCTCGCCGGGGAGATGGCGCGCGCGGTGATCAAGGCCGGCGCGGTCAAGGGCTACATCGTGCCGCACCAAGCAGTCCTGGTCGATGACGACGGCACGATCTTCGTCGTCCAGGCGGTCGATATGGCGGCCAAGAAGGTGGCGATTCAGGTTCTCGCCTCCGACGGCAAACAGGACGTGATCAGCGGAGACGATCTCGACCCCAAGGCGTCGGTGGTTCTCGAGGGCAATCACCAGCTCGACGACGGGACCAAACTCCGGCTCGCCGACGCGAGCCCGAAGGGAGCGAACGGCAAATGAATTTCATCGATTCGGTAGAGAAGCATCGCCGCTCGCTTCTCTTCGTCGCCTTCGCGCTGACACTGGCGGGCATTTATGCGGCAATAACCCTGCCGATCGGTCTCTTTCCGGTAGTCAGCTTCCCGCGCATCCGCGTCGAGGTCGACAGCGGCCATATGCCGTCGAACCAGATGCTCGTCGATGTGACGCAGCCGCTTGAAGAAGTCGGTCGCGCCATTCCCGGCGCCACCGATGTCGAATCGACGACGAGCCGCGGCTCGGCCGAGATCTTCATCGATTTCCCCTGGGGCTGGGACATGCAGCGCGCGCTGCTCGCTGTCCAGGGCGCCTTCGCCCAGGCGCTGCCGGACCTGCCGGCGGGCACGGGCTTCGACGTAGTGCAGATGAGCCCGACGAAGATCATGCCCTTCGTCTCCTATGCGCTGATCTCCAACAAGCAGTCGCCGGCCGATCTCAGGCATCTCGCCAAATACCAGATCGCGCCGCTGCTCACCGGCATCCAAGGGATCAGCCGCGTCGGCGTTCTCGGCGGGCAGAAGCCCGAGGTCCAGGTCTATGTCAGCCCGCAGAAGCTGCAGCTCTACGGCCTGACCATGAAGGACGTGTCGGATGCGATCTCGAACACCAACACGCTGAGCTCGGTCGGCCGGCTCGAGGACAACGATCTCCTCTACCTGATGATCGCGAACAGCTCGTTCAAAAACGTCGATTCGGTGAAGGACGTCGCACTGCACACCGGCAAGGGCGGGATCGTGCGGCTGGGCGATATCGCGACCGTGACGATGGGATCCGAGCCGCAATGGCTGCTGGTCAATGACAACGGTCAGCCCGCGGTCACCTTCGACGTCTATCAGCAGGATAATGCCGATTCCATTACGCTGGCGAAAGAGGTTCAGGCGAAGCTCGACGGGTTCATGAAGTCGCAACCCGCCTCGGTGAAGCTCTTCAAATGGTACGACCAGACGCAGCTCGTCCATTCCTCGATCGAGGCGATGGAGGAGGCGATCCTGATCGGCCTGGTGTTCGCCGGCCTGGTCATCATGGCATTCCTGCGCAACTGGCGCGCCACTTCGGTCGCGATGATCGTCGTGCCGATGTCGGTACTGGTCACCTGCGTGCTGCTGAGCGCGCTGGGCATGAGCTTCAACATCATGACCTTGGGCGGCATCGCGGCGGCGATCGGCCTGCTGATCGACGACGTCATCGTCATGATCGAGCAGATTGCACGGCGGGCCGGCGTCCCCGGACATCCGGAGCCGAAGCGCGTCGTGCTGGGATCGGCACGGGAATTCCTGAAGCCGCTGACCGGATCCTCGCTCGCCACGATCATCATGTTCATCCCGCTGGCGTTCCTCTCGGGCGTGACCGGCGCCTTCTTCAAGTTCCTGTCGATCACCATGGCGTCGTCGCTGATCATTTCCTACGGGCTGACGGCGCTGATCGTGCCGCTGCTGGCGCATGGCATCATCGACTTCAAGAAATGGCATGATCCCTCGCACGGCCGCGAGGATTTCATCAAGCGATCGCACCGGCGCTCGCTCAACACGCTGTTCGGTCGGCCCTGGCTGATCGGCCTCGGCGTCGGCCTCTTCGTCGTGCTCGGCTATTTCGGCTACACCCATGTCGGCACCGGCTTCCTGCCGAAGATGGACGAGGGCGGCTTCGTCCTCGACTACCAGACCGATCCCGGCACCTCGCTCGCCGAGACCAATCGCGAGCTCGAACAGGCCGAGGCCATCCTCGCCAAGAACCCCTACGTCGATACCTACTCGCGGCGGACCGGCGCCGGGCTCGGCGGCGATCTGAACGAGCAGTTCCAAGGCGACTTCTTCGTCAAGCTCGTCGATCCCTCGAAGCGTCCGCCGATCTCGAAGGTGATGGACGACATCACCAACACGATCACCAGCCAGGTCCCCGGCATCGATTTCGACACGCACCAGCTGCTCGGCGACATGATCGGCGACATGGTGGGCCGCCGCCAGCCCGTGGTCATCAATCTGAGCGGCAAAGACCCGGCTGAATTGCCCAAGGCCGCTAACCGGGTGGCGAAGGCGATCTCGAAGATTCCCGGTATCGAGCCGGCCTCGGTCAACAACGGCATCAACCCGGCGGGTGATGCGCTCGAGATCCACGTCAATTCGGCGGCGGCCGCCGCCAACGGCATGACGCCCTCCGACATCAAGGACCAGGTCGGCAATTACTTCCAAGGCCAGGTCGTGACGAACTTCCTCGGGACGACCTCGGATATCGGCGTGCGCCTCTGGGCGCGCCCGCCGAGCAGCCGGAAGGTCTATCGCACCGAGGTGGCGAACATTCCGATCCGCTCGCCGGACGGGCACATCTTCACGCTTGGTACGGTTGCCACGGTCGAGCTCTCCGTCGGCCAGCCCGAGCTCAACCGGGACAATCTGGCCGAGATCATTCCGGTGACGGCGGTGATCGACGGGACGCACGATCTCGGCTCGACCGTCGCCGCCGTGAAGCAGGTCCTGGACAAGCCCGGCCTGCTGCCGGCCGGCGTCTATTACGATCTCGGCGGCGAGTACAAGCAGCAGCAGATGGCCGCGCGGGGCATGATCAAGGTCGGCACCGCCGCGGTGCTGGCCGAGATCATCCTGCTGCTCTTCCTCTATGAGAGGTTCTCGATCCCGATCATCATCATCGTCTCCTCGCTGATCTCGACCGGCGCGGTCTTCATCGGTCTGTGGATGACCGGCATCGAGCTCAACATCACGGCGATGATGGGCATGGTGATGATCATCGGTATCTCCACGGAGATGTCGATCTTCCTCTTCTCCGAGTACCAGATGCTCGAGGAGAGCATGCCGCCGCACCAGGCGATCTTCGAAGCGGCGCTCAATCGATTGCGTCCGATCGTGATGAGCACGCTGGCGATGATCCTGGCACTGCTGCCGCTGGGCGCGGCGGTCAGCGGCTCGGGCGACCAGATGCTGCAGCCGCTGGCGATCGCGATCATCGCCGGCAGCATCGTCCAGCTGCCGCTGGTGCTGCTGGCGATGCCGGTGCTGGTCGGCTTGCTCGTGCGCAAGCGCGAGCGCGCGCCGGCGATGAACCTGCTGAGGGCGGGCGGGCGCCGCACGCGCCCCGGTGCCGCCGAATAGGAGTTCGAAAAGCCGGCCGTGACAGGCGATCGTTTCGACCGGCTTTCGGGACAGAGACGTTGAAACCCAGGGGAGACGTTAAGATGATGAAGAGCTTGGTTGTCGGATTGATGGCGGTTGGCTTTGCGGCGTTCACCACCACGGCCGCATTGGCCGATTCCGACTACGAGTACGGCAAGCAGATGCCGAAGCTCATCAAAGAGATGCCGAAAGCGAAGGTGCCGCTCGCGCAGGGGATCAAGGATGCCGAGCAAGGCGGCAAGGCGATCTCGGCGCAATACGAGGTCGATGAGGACGCCGGCTACCAGCTCTCGGTTTTCGTGAGCAAGGGTGCCGACATCAACGAGGTGATCGTCGATTACGCGACGGGCAAGATCAAGAGCTCCGACAAGCTCACCGATCCCGACGACATCAAGGACGCCAAGGGCCAGGCGGACGCCATGGCGAAGGGGCAGAAGTCGCTGGCCGACGCCGTCGCCGAAGCGGTGAAGGCCAATCCGGGCTTCGAGGCGATCCGTGTCGTTCCCAAGCTGAAGGGCGGCGCAGCCGAGGCCCAGGTTACCTTGCTGCAGGGCAGCAAGACCAAGAAGGTTGACGAGAAGCTCTAAGCGAGCTTCCGGAGCGCCAGGCGCCGGCTCGCGCGAGAGCGCGAGCCGGCGCTTCGTCGTTTCCGGATCGCCTCGCGAGAGGCGCCGCCGCGTCAGCTTGCCGTCAGGCCGGAGGGGCATCATTTAGCGGAAGGTGGGGCAGGCCGATGGCGTGCCGCCCATCTCACCCCAACCCCCTCTGCGTCGTGGGACGGAGAGGGAGGACCCGCGCAAGCGGGAGGGTGAGGTGGGGGGCGCATCTCGGCCTGCCTGCCCCTGCAGGCCGCCGGAGGTGCCAGGATGAAGATCCTGCTGGTCGAGGATCACGCCCCGATGCGCGAGATGACCGCCGACTACCTGGTCGAGCGCGGCTTCGCCGTGGAGGCGGTGGGCAGCGGCGCGGCGGCGCTCGCTGCGGCGGATGTTGCCAGCTATGACGCGGTGATCCTCGATCTCGGCCTCCCCGACATGGACGGGATGGAGGTGCTGAAGGCGCTTCGGCAGGCCGGCAAGGCGCTGCCGACCTTGCTGCTGACCGCGCGCGATGGTCTCCAGGACCGGCTGCGCGGCCTCAATTCCGGCGCCGACGATTATGTGATGAAGCCGTTCGATCTCTCCGAGCTCGAGGCACGGCTGCGCGCGGTGCTGCGGCGGCCGGGGCCGCGCCAGGGCCGGAGCTATGCCCTGGGCGGGCTCAGCTTCGACACGGTGTCGCGCGAGGCGCGGGTCGGCGGATCGCCGCTCGATCTCACGCGGCGCGAGGCGGCGGTGCTCGAGGAGCTGCTGCGCGCCGCCGGCAAGGTGATCGCCAAGGACGTGCTCGAGGATCGGCTCTACGCGCTTGAGGACGCCGGCAGCGCCAATGCGCTCGAGGCGGCGGTGTCGCGGCTGCGCAAGAAGCTGGCAGCAGCGCAGGCGGCGCTCCGCATCGAGACCAAGCGCGGCATCGGCTATCGCCTCGCCGAGTCCGACCGTCCATGACCGGGGGCTTCAGCCTGCGCTGGCGCATTCTCGGCGTCATGGCGCTGGTCTTCGCTCTCGGCGTGGCGGCGGCGCTGATCTCCTATCGCCACGAGGTACGCAGCCACGGCAGGGATCTGCGCAGCCGCACGTTGCAGGAGCAGGCGCGAGAGCTTGCCGCGGTGCTGCGCGTGACCGCTGACGGAAAGGTGCGCTTTTTGCTGCCGCCGGCCGCGCAGCTTGCTTATGCCGATCCCGCTTCCGGCTTTGCCTATACGCTTTACGACCGGAGCGGCGCGGCGGTGGCGCAGTCGCCGAACCTGCATGCGCCGCTGCCGGACCTGGCGGTTCCCGCCGGCGCCGATTTCGCGCCGATCACCCTGGCCGGCGCCGGCGCGGCGCAGAAGGCGGTGATTGCGCTGCGGCTCAAGGACGGGCGGGTGCTGGTGGCGGGGCGGCGCGAGGCCGATTTCAAGCGCCTGGTCGACAGCCTCTTCCAAGAGCATTCGGAAGAGCTTCTCATCCTCGCTCCTTTCGCGCTGCTGGCTCTGGGACTGATCTGGGTGATCGGCGCCTGGAGCCTTCGCCCGCTGACCCGTGCCTCGCGCGAGGCCGCCTCCGTCGGCCCCGCCGATCCGGAGCGGCGCATCTCCGCTGCCGGGCTGCCCCGGGAGATCCGGCCTCTGGTTGATGCCGTGAACGGCGCCCTCGACCGCCTCGCCGCCGCTTATGCCGCCGAGCGGCGGATGACCGAGGATGCAGCCCATGGGTTGCGCACGCCGCTGGCGGTGCTGAGCCTGCGCCTGCAGAAGGCACGGCGCAGCGGCGCGGCCGATTGGCCGGCGATCGAGCAGGACCTCGCGCAGCTCGCCAGCATGGTCGGCAAGCTCCTCGACCTCTCGCGCAAGGACTCTGCCGCGCGGCAGCAGGATGCGCTGCTGCCGATGATCAACCTGGCGCGGGTCGCGCGCGAGGCGGCGGCGGCGATGCTGCCGCTCATCGAAACCGCTGGGCGGCACCTCGAAACCGATATTCCCGATCGCCTGCGCTGTCGGGGGCATGCCGACGATCTCGGCGATCTCCTGCGCAACCTGCTCGAAAATGCGCTGCGGCACGGAAGCGGCGTCATCCGCCTGTCGCTGCGCGCCGAGCCCGGCCGCTTGGTGGTCGAGGTCGGCGATGAGGGACCGGGCGTCCCGAGGGGACAGGAGGAGGCGGTCTTCGCCCGCTTCCGCAAGCTCGACGGCGCCGCGCCCGGCGCCGGGCTCGGTCTTGCCATCGTCCGTGAGGTGGCGCGTCGTCATGGCGGCGAGGCGACGTTCCGGCCGGGCCGCGGCCAGGTCGTCGTGACGCTGCCCGCGCCGTCCGAGGCGGAGTTGTCGGCAGCGCCGCGGCGAGCTGAACAAAATCCGGCACCGTCAGCTTCGCGTAAGCTTGGCTAGGTAGAATTGCGCCCGAGCTGATCGGCTTGGAAAGCCGCCTCCCGCATGCCGACCCGGTCTGGCGGGGACCCATTGATGACGGGAGAGACTCTCATGCACCTGCGTCTGCCTATCTGCGCACTCATTGGCTCGGCAATCCTTGCGGCGACCCCCGCGATGGCCGAGCCGCCTTCGGTCCACGTCAGCCTCTGGGACAAGGACGGCAAGATGGGCATCACCTTGAGCCAGGATAAGGTCAAGGCCGGACCGGTCGAGTTCGAGGTCAAGAACGCCTCCCCATCGCTGATGCATGAGTTCCTCATCGTGCCGTGGCGCGGCGCGGTCACCGGCCTGCCTTACGATGCGAAGCAATCGCAAGTCGACGAGGACAAGCTGCCCCACATGCAGGGCATCGAGGACATGAAGCCGGGCCTCGCCGCGACGGTGCGGCTCGTGCTCGCCCCGGGCAGCTACGTCGTCTTCTGCAACCAGCCCGGCCACTACAAGATGGGCATGGAGCGGAGCTTCGTCGTCACGCGCTAAGGCTCGGGAGAGCCCGCGCGCGGGCGGGCGGCGGCTCAGCGCCGGCGCCACCCTCGTGCTTCCACGTATGGTCCGGCCGCCTCCGACGCGCCTAAATCGCGGATATGGAGGAGACGCCGCCGGGCCGCGCCAGGGAAGTGCGGTATCTGGAGCTATCGACCGGAGGGCCGCCGCGGGCGATGAAACCGCCCCGGCAGGCTCTACCCTGTCTGTGGCTGCGGCTGAAACCGGTTCCCCGTCTCGCCCGCGATCTCAACGACGAGCAGGAAGAGGGTTGGCGCCGCGCCGGCGCCGCCACCGGCAACCCGCGCTGAAGCGTGGGTTGGCAGGAGCAGACCGTCCTCCGCCGGTTGCTCAAAGTGCTGCGATGTAGCGCGGCAACTTCGCCTCGAACTCGGGGAAGTAGCGGGCGATGACGCTGACATCGAAACGCGAAAGGATCGCTTCCTTCGGCTCCCGGTCGAGCAGGAAGCGGAAAGCGGCTTCGATGCAGCGTTCGGGCGTGCACGCCCCGTTCGCCAGCCGGCGATAATCGGCTTCGGACATGCCGACGTGATGGCGCGTCCGGCGGCCGCTCCCGCCGATCGTCACGTCGAATTCGAGGGGATCGGAACGGCCGGTTTGCTTTACGTCGATCATCCTCGCCCTCGATCCCCCAGTCTACTCGATCAGCGTCAGTTCCTTGATGCTTGCACCGGAGCGCAAGCGCGCATCGAGCGCGTCGGGGTCGAATTCCACACCAACCGGATTCTTTCGGAAGGCGGCTCCCTCCATATAGGCGCGGCCTTGCTCGGCCGTCGCGAAATTGTCGATTTGCAGTTCAACCTGATTTTTGTCGGGGTCTTGATAGTACATCGAGGTCGTGGGGCCGTGATTGACGCACCAGTGAGGCTGGATTCCGAGTTCTTTCAGGCGCCGATAATTTTCCAGAAGATCGTTCAGGCTCGCAAAGGTGAAGGCGACGTGGTGCAGTCCGGTCTCCCGCCCGGCGGCTATGGACCCTGCGACGCCCGGCTCGCGCTCCGCGAGTGGCCCCGGATTGAGGAAAGCGATCCGGTGATGCTCGTCATCGTAGCTGATGAACGAGATGAACGGGCTCGCATCGTGGACGACCTGCGCGCTCAGGACCGTGCAGTACCATGCCTGCATTTCGGCTATGCGATTGGTCTGCAGCACGATATGCGCAAGCTTGGTGGGTGGCGCCATTGCTTCCTCCCGTGTTATCTCCTCGCTTGACGAGCGTCGAATTGGATCTGCGTGCTCGGGGCCGCAACCGGTGCGGCGCCGCCGAAAAGCCACGACCTGAAGCCTACGCTCTAATCGGTTACCCGCGGGAGTCCTTTTGACTCCGTCGCCGGGACGCGGGCGAGGACGCGGCTGACGACTTCCGCCGCGGCTTCATCGCTGTTGCCACGCCAGGCGACGATCTGGTCCGGCCGGATCAGCACGAGGTCGGCTTGATAGAGCTCCCGTGCGTCCTCGCGCCAGAGATCGACGACCTGCAACGGCAAGCGAGTCCCGGCGGAGGCTGCCACGATGCCTTCCCCCTCGGCCTTCGAGGAGAGGCGCAGCAGGGTCCATTCGAAGCCGAACGCGTCGTAAAGCGACTGCTCGGCCGAGAGCCACAGATGCGGCGCCCGGCCGCCGGGACAAGCCGAAGGCGTGTAGGCGTTGGCCGCGTCCGGCGGCGGCGCCGTGCCGTCGCCGACGATGACGGGGGAGGCGTAGCGCGCGCCGAAGGTGATGCCGGGGATGTTGAATTCCGCCCGGCCATGCGCGCCGAGATACGCGCCTGCGCCGCGCCGCGCCTCTGCGCCGGCGGGGGAGTCTTCCTCGATTTCGGCAACCGGCAGGAACGATCCCAGGGACTCTGCGAACTGTCGCGCATAGCCCGTGTTGCGCCGCGCGACGGGCTGGCGCTCCGCCTCGTAGCTCGCCAGCAGATCGGCGCCGGCTTCTCCCCGAAGGACGGCCGCAAGCTTCCAGCCGAGATTTACCGCATCCTCGATGGCGGTGTTGTAGCCGAGCCCGCCCGCCGGCGTGAACAGATGCGCCGCATCGCCGGCGAGGAACACCCGGCTGCGCTGAAAACCCTCGGCCACCAGGGCGTAGCCGGCGATCCATGTGCCAAACGACAGGATCTCGGCGCGGATCGGCGCGCCGACCGCTGCCTCGAACATCGCGAGAGCGCGCTTCGGCGTGATCTCGCTTTCGACCTCGTGCGGCCTGAGCTGCGTGTGAAAGGCGAATTCGCCCTTGCCGTCGACTGCCGCCATGAAAGCGCGGCGGTCGGGGTTGAAGGTGACGTTCATCCAGGCCGGGGGATGCGGCACGATGCGATAGAACTCGGGCGCGCGCAGATAGAGCGCGAACATGCGCCCGCCGAAGAAGTCGCGGACGGCACCTTCCTCGCCGGCATAGCCCAGTCCCAGCGCCTGTCGCACGGTGCTGCGCGGACCGTCGGCGCCGACCAGGTAAGCGGCGCGGATCCGATGCGAGGCGCCGTCGCTCACGCGCTCGAGGTCGGCAACGATGCCGTCAGCGGTCTCGTCGAAGCGCAGGAGCCGCCAGCCGTAATGAACCGAGATTCCCGGCAGCGCCTCGGCGTGCCGGCGCAGCACCTGCTCGACGAATTTCTGCGACACTCGATGCGGGAGTTCGGCGGCGCTCCAGGAGCCCGAGAGCTGCCTCACCCGTTCGGTCGCCTGCCGCGCGGAGGGCAGCTCGAAGCGGGCGAGCTCATGGCGCGCATAGCGGGTGAAATAAGCGATGTCGGTCGGGAAGTCCGGCGGCAATCCGAGTGCCCTGATCTCCTGTGCGAAGCCCAGGCGCCGGAAATGCTCCATGGTCCGGGCCTGGGTCGCGTTGGCCTGCGGATTGAACGCCGTGGTCGGCTTCTGATCGACCAGAATGGCGGCGATGCCGCGGCGCCCCAGCTCGTTGGCCAGCATCAGCCCGCAGGGGCCGCCGCCGACGATCAGGACGGAACAGCCGTTGGGCGGAAGGGTCGACAGGTCCACCATGTTCCGCAGGCGCCTTCGTGCTCCCGGTGGTGTCGCCAAGCCGGTGCTAAACGGCGAAGATTGACGGTAGTTCGATGCCGCATAGTTGTCAAACGAACTGTTTGACTCCATACTAATTTTGCACCTATCGTATCGGACGATTTTGGCGCTCGAGGCGATCACGCCGAGGTGCCGGCGTCGCGGAGTTTTGGTGGGTCGCATGTCTACAGCAAGGGTGAAGACCGTCCGGCAGCAGGAGCCGCCTGCGCCGCGACAGATCGATCTGGGTTGGCTCGGGGGGACGGTCGGCTTTTATCTGAGGATCGCGTCCGAGGCGGCGTTTCAGTCCTTTGCCCGCCGGGCGGACGGCGTCGATGCCAGCCCGTGGCGGTTTGCCGCCCTCGCGCTGATCGATGCCAATCCCGGCCTGACCCAGGGCGAACTCGCCGCCGCGATCCACCGCAGAACATCGACCTTGACCGCCGTGCTGGATGATTTGTGCCGGCTCGGCTACGTGATCCGGGAGCGGGGCGAAAACGATCGAAGAAGCTACCGGCTGAGCCTGACGCGGGCGGGTAAGGCCGTGATGACCGAACTCAAGGCGAGCGCCCTCGCGCATGAGCGCGAGATCGATCGGCTGATCGGGCGTGCCGGCCGGGCGGATTTCATCCAGGCGCTGCAGCGGATCATCGCGGGGTTGTCTCGGGACGACTGGTCGAGGCTGGTCCAACGCCTCTCGGAAGGGAGGACCGCGGGATGATCAAGCCATGGATCTTCGAGTTCCTGCCGGAACTCGGCGATGAGACCTTGGATCCGGAGCCGCGCGACGCGGCGGAGTATTTCGCGCACTACCTCGAGCTCTGGGAACGTGACGAGGCGCTGGGATTCGAGGGGATCTTCTTCAGCGAGCATCATTTCGGGGGATCTTTTTCCGCATCCCCGAACTTGCTGATCGCGGCCGTTGCGGCGCGCACGCGCAGGCTCCGGCTCGGCGTCATGGGATTGGTGCTGCCCTATTATCACCCGGCACGCGTCGTCGAAGAGATCGGGCTGCTCGACTATCTCACGGGCGGCCGGCTCGAGCTTGGCACGGCAATCGGCGTGCCGCAGGAGCTCGCGCGGCTGAATCTGACGATGGCGGAAGCGCGGGAGCGCCATGACGAGATCCTCGACGTGATCGATGCCGCGCTCGCCCAACGGGTCGTGTCCCATCAGGGAAAGCATTTCTCGTTCGAGAATCTGCGGCTTTTGCCGAGGAGCTTCCAACGGCCGTCACCGCCGCGCTGGACCACGGTGGTGAGTGCTGAGTCCGCGCGCCGGGCGGCGCGGCGCCACTTGAAGATTGCGACCGGCTTCAATTCGACAGAGGCGATCAAGGCGATTTTCGACGCTTATCGCGCGGAAGCCGATGCTGCTGGGTTCGCTGCGGGTCCCGACGCCGTCGCCTTGCGCCGCCGGGTCACGGTGGCGGCGACGGCTGGCGAAGCGCGTGAATACGCCGCTGCGGTAGCAAAGCGCCTGGAGCGTTACGTATCGCAAGATCCCAGGCTCAGGCAGAACGTCCCCGATGCGTCGCCTTCGGGCGGGTTCAGCCTCAGCGACGATGAGTTCATTTCAGGGACGCCTGTTCAGGTCGCCGAGGAGATCATCGATCAGTGCCGCGCGGTCGGCGCGGGTCACTTCCTGGCGGTCCTGCATTGGGGCGCGCCGCTCGCCGAAGTGACGCAGGCGCACGAGCAATTTGGACGCAAGGTCATTCCGCTGCTGCGGCAAGCATCCTTCTGATCAGCGGCCGTCAGGAGCCGGCGCCGCGCCAATCCGATCGCACCATCTCGCAGCCGAGGCGCTTCAGGCTCTCGTCGACCCAGGCGCGATCGACCTTCCCGGAACGGATCTCGCCCATCATGCGCTCTTCCGCCTGGTGCTTGGCGCGCGCCGCGGCATAGACGGTTTCGACTTCGCCGAAAGGTATGCAAAGCAGCCCGTCCTCGTCGCCCAGGACGAGATCGCCGGGCTCGACGACCATGCCGTCGAAGGCCACCGGCACATTGATCTCGCCGGGCCCGTCCTTGTAAGGCCCGCGATGGGTGACGCCGGCGGCATAGACCGGGAAGCGGCCGGCGCGCAGCGCGCCCGAATCGC
The DNA here is from genome assembly GCA_035553515.1 of Allostellaceae bacterium. GTDB lineage: Bacteria > Pseudomonadota > Alphaproteobacteria > ATCC43930 > CGMCC-115725 > DAHUYF01. Next base: position 20,067 of record DATNDG010000159.1, read on the forward strand.
GGATCGAGCCGTTAATGACGATGCCGGCCACACCGCGCCGCTCCGCCTGGGAGGCCATCAGCTCGCCGATGATCGCGGTCGTCAGATCGCCGCCGGCATCGACGACGATGACATCGCCCGGCTCGGCGATGTCGATCGCCTTATGGGCCATCAGATTGTCGCCGGGCCGCGTCTTCACGGTGAGCGCCGGCCCCGCCATGACGCCGCCGCCATGCATCGGCCTGAGCCGTGGCCCGCCGGCCGACATGCGCGACATGCAATCGCTGATGTTGGCGAGGGGGAGCTCCTTGAATCTGGCGATGACGGCCGCGTCGACCTTGCGGCTGCGGCTGAAGATACGAAATCCGATGGTCATGGCGGGTCAGCTCCTTGCGGGGATCGGAGGGGAGGCTAGGGCAGGGGCGCGAACAGGCTGTCGGGGGAAAGCCGGCTCGGCGTCACCTTCTGCTCGACGGCGAAGTCAACGATCGCGTCGAGAGCCCTGCGATTGGGCTCGATGCCGTAGGGGAACGGGTCGCCCACCACGTCGCCCAATTCGCGCGCCGTGCGGTCGGCCGGCGAAAGCTCGGCGCTGCGGGCGAGATGCTCCATGTAGCGCGCCTTGGCGGCAACGAATAGCTCGAAGAGCTCCCGCGCCAGCGCCGGGTTCTGCGCCAGCAGTGCGTCCTTGATGACGACCGCGTGGTTGAGCGGGTAAAGGCCGGTCCGGCGGAAGGAGGCAAATCCGGCGTCGCGCGCATTCGGGATCAGCGGGCGGATGGCGGGAGACTCGCTGCGGATGTCGCCGATCGCCGCCGCGCAGCGACCCGACAGCAGCAGCTCCTCGACCGATTTGCCACGGCAGGAATAGTCGACATTGGCGGGCGCGCGATACTCCGCCACATGCTCCTCGTCGGTCGGCAGCCAGGTGACGCTGTCGAGGTCGAGCCCGTATTCACGGGCGAGGATGCCGCGCGCCCAAAGCCCGGTGGTGACGGTGTAGCCGCGGTTGACCGCGACCTGTCGGTCGGCAAGATCCTTGGGCGAATTTATGCCCGAAACGACGGTGCATACCGCGGCGCGGTGATGAAAGTTCCGCGTGAGGAAGACGGGGAGGGCGGTGATCGGCTTCCCCAGCGCCTTGGCGCAGAGATAGGTGGTGAACGCCATCTCGCAGACGTCGAAGTCGAGGCCGCGCACCATCCGCCGCATTGCCGCGGTGATCGGCTCGACGCGGGCGAAATCGAGGGCCAGGCCCTCCGAGCGGAGGCTGCCGTCCTTCAACGGGCGCGTTAGGCCGTAATCGCCGAGGGCAACGCTGAGAGGCTGCACGGGGGCCGCTCCGTCGAAAGTGAGGCAGGCAAAATATCCGCTCCTCCTGGGAACGGCAATTCGCCCGCCGGACCGGTCAGATCTCGGCGCGCTCGAGTTCGCCCCGGCTCGCCATGCGGGGGTCGGCGCGACCGCCCCAGCTGTCGAAGAAGTCGGGCGAGGCCGGCAAGCGGCGCGGCGCGCGGGCCGTGTGCTCCGGGAACTGCTCCATGCCGAAGCTGTACTCCACGGTCATGCCATCGGGATCGAGCCAGTAGAGGAACACGCTGCCCGAGGCGGGGTGGCGGCCGGGCCCATAGACGATCGGGACGCCGGCGGCATTGAGGCGGTGCAGCGCGCGGCCGATGTCGTCGATCTCGGTCACCATGAAATTGACATGGTGCCAGCCGTTCCGCGTCCCGTTGCCGACGCCGAAGCCGTGGTGGAAGGGATTTGGAAAGCAGCGGAAGAAGCTGATCGCCTCGCCCAGTGAATCCGATTCCGCGAAATTGAGCACCTCGCGCAGGAAGGCCGTGACCTCGCTGTAGTGCGCGGTGCGGATCACCGCATGGCCGAGCCGCTGGATTCTCGCGACGCTCGGCCGGAACGCATAGGGGCGCGTCTCCGCCGGACGATAGAACTCGAAGGTGACGCCGCTCTTGGGCTCGACCATGCGGGTGGCGCGGCCCAAATGACGGGCGCGGCATTCCGCATGCGGAAGCTCACGCCAGGCGACGTCATGTCGGCTGAGCGCGTCGTGCAGCGGCGCGAACTGAGCCTCGTCCTCGAGCATCCAGCCGACGCGCTTCAGTCCGGGTTCGGCCGCCTGGTGGAGCACGAGGCTGTGATGATCGGCATCGCAGCGTAGCAGCACCTCGCCGCGCTCGCCCTCGCCGACGAATTCGAGGCCGACCAGCTGCTCGTAGAAGCTGCGGGAGCGGCCGGTGTCGGTGACGTTGAGCTCGACATAACCGAGTTTCTGATAGCGGATCATGGGTGACCTCACGCCGCTTGCGGCTGTTCGATCGTTGGACCGTCGCCGGCCACGGTGGTCCGGCGCATGTCGCGCGGCTCTTTCTCGTCGAAGCGACGCACCCGGTGCATGGTTTGGCGATTGTCCCACATCACGAGATCGAAGGGGCGCCAACGATGCGCATAGACGAAAGCCGGAGATGTTGCGTGCTCGGTCAGATCGCGCAGAAAGGCGCGAGCTTCCGGCACCGGCCAGCCGAGGATCGCGCCGGCATGCGACGAGAGAAAAAGTGACTTCCGGCCGGTCTGCGGATGCGTCCTCACCAGGCGCTGGCGCACCGGCCGGAACATGGCGCGCTCCTCGGCCGAAAGCTCGGTGAATCCCAGCGCGCCCCGCGAATAGATGAGCGAATGCTCGCAGACCAGGGCCTCGACCTCCGCCCTGGTCTCGGCATCGAGAGCGTCATAGGCGGCGCGCATATCGGCGAATTCGGTATCGCCGCCGCGCCGCGCGATGAGCCGCCCCGACAGCAGCGAATACTTCGCCGGCACGGCGCGATAGGAACTGTCGGAATGCCAGAGGCGGTTGCCGAGGTTGAACAGTCGCCGCCGGTCGTCACGCGACAGCGGCGCGCCCCCGCGATCGAGATTCGAGACATCGATCATGCGCGGGTCGAGCCGGTTCTGCTCGGGCTTGGCGATATGGCCGCCGGCCGAATTCTCGATCTCGCCGAAATGCCGTGTGAAGGCAATCTGCTGCTCGTCGGTGAGATCTTGTTCGCGGAATACCAGGACGGCGCGGTCGTCGATGGCGGCACGCAGCTCGGCGATTTCGCCCGCGCCGAGCGGGCGGGCGAGGTCGATGCCGGATACCTCCGCCGCAAACCCGGGATGAATTTTGCGGATCGAAAGGGCCATCCGAGCTCTCCGCCGCTGTCCAGCTCTAGGCTAGCGCAGCGCGGCGGGCGCGTCACCCGTGCTCGAAGGGACGGCTACTTCTTGACGATGGCGGCGCGCTTGCCGGCCTGGCGGCCGGTGCCTCGGCCGAGCCCGATCTTCTTGGCGAAGGCCGAACGCTGCTGCGCGTAGTTGGGCGCCACCATCGGGTAGTCGGCCGGCAGATTCCATTTATGCCGGTAGTCGTCCGGCGTCATGTTGTAGGTCGAGCGCAGATGCCGCTTCAGCATCTTCAGCTTCTTGCCGTCCTCGAGACAGACCAGATAGTCGGGCGTGATCGATTTGCGAATGGGAACGGCAGGCTTCAGCGCCTCGGTTCTGCCCTCGGCGCCCTTGCCGTCGAGCGTCTTCAGCGACTGGTAGACGGCGCCGATCACCTCGGCGAGCTGGGCGGTCGGCAGTGGGTTATTGCTGACATAGGCGGCGACGACCTCCGCCGTCATGCGCAGCAATTCCTCGTCTGTCACCTTGTGCGGCGTTAGTTCGGCCATTGCCGAAGCCCCCAGTGAATAAAGTGAATTCGCCGGCATAATTGCAGGCCAAGTCTCGGGTGTCAATCAAAACCACTTGGCGGCTCAATAATGAAGACTAGGACGAGGGGATATCGACGGCCGAGATGCGGCAATGGTCAAGACGAAGGCGGAATATCGGGCATGCCGGGCAAAGATGTTGGCAAATGCAGAGGCGTTTTAGTGGAAAACTCCGGACGGTCCATTTCGCCGGCCGGGCGAGAACAGCGGGAAATGGGGTCGAGCACGCGATGAATGGTAGCCTGCTGGCAAGCCACCGCGACATCTGGTAGGATCGCGTGAGAGTGTCGTTCCCATCGATGTCGATGCCCGAAACGGTCGCCATCGCTGCCGATCATGGCGGCTTCGAGCTGAAGAATATCCTGGTGCCGGAGTTGCGCGCGCTCGGCTTTAGCGTGCTCGATCTCGGTACGACGAACAGCGATGCGGTCGACTACCCCGACATGGCCGAGAAGGTCGCGGCTGCGATCGGCGACGGCCGCGCCCAGCGCGGCGTGCTCATTTGCGGCACCGGCATCGGCATGTCGATCGCGGTCAACCGCCATCGCGAGCTGCGCGGCGCGCTGGTGCACGACGCCTTGAGCGCGCGGCTCGCGCGCCAACACAACGACGCCAATGTCCTGGTGCTGGGCGGCCGTCTGCTCGGCGCCGAGCTCGCGAAGGACTGCCTCAAGATATTCTTCACCACCGGCTTCGAGGGCGGCCGCCACGCGCGGCGCGTCGCCAAACTCTCCTGATCAGCGTCCCGTACCCTTCACGCCAGGTTGCCGCCATGCCTTCCCGCACCACCGCCGCCGATCTCGCTCTTTCCAACCGCTTCTTCTCCGCCTCCCTGCGGGAAAGCGATCCGGAAATTGCCGCCGCGATCGGCCGGGAGCTGCAGCGCCAGCGCGACCAGATCGAGCTCATCGCTTCGGAAAACATCGTCTCGCGCGCCGTGCTCGAGGCGCAGGGGTCGGTGCTCACCAACAAATACGCTGAAGGCTATCCCGGCCGGCGTTATTACGGCGGCTGCGAGTTCGTCGATCAGGTCGAGCAGCTTGCCGTCGACCGCGCCAAGAAGCTGTTCGGCTGCGCGTTCGCCAATGTCCAGCCGCATTCGGGCTCGCAGGCGAACCAGGCGGTGTTTCTCGCCTGCCTCAAGCCTGGCGACACCGTGCTCGGCATGGATCTCGCCGCCGGCGGCCACCTGACCCACGGCTCGCCGGCCAACATCTCCGGCAGGTGGTTCCGCGTTGTCAGCTACGGCGTGCGCCGGGATACCGCGCTCATCGATTATGATCAGCTCGAGCAGGTGGCGCGGGCGGAGAAGCCGCGCCTGATCATCGCTGGCAGCTCCGCCTATTCCCGCGTCATCGATTTCGCCTGCTTCCGCCGGATCGCCGACGAGGTGGGGGCGCTGCTGATGGTCGACATGGCGCATTTCGCCGGCCTCGTCGCCGGCGGCGTCTTTCCGAGCCCGCTGCCGCATGCGCATGTGGTGACGACGACCACGCACAAGACGCTGCGCGGTCCGCGCGGCGGCATGGTCCTGGGCAACGACGAAGAGCTCGGCAAGAAGATCAACAGCGCGGTCTTTCCGGGGCTGCAGGGCGGCCCGCTCGAGCATGTCATCGCCGCCAAGGCGGTGGCGCTGGGCGAAGCACTTACCCCCGAATTCAAGGCCTATGCGCGCGCCGTGCTCGACAATGCGCGCGTCCTTGCCGCGAGCCTCGTCGAGAGCGGGCTCGCCATCGTCTCGGGCGGCACCGACAGCCATCTGATGCTGGTCGATCTCCGGCCCAAGAAGCTCACCGGCAAACTCGCCGAGGCGGCGCTCGAGCGCGCCGGCATCACCTGCAACAAGAACGGCATTCCCTTCGATCCCGAGAAGCCGACGGTGACGTCGGGCATCCGGCTCGGCAGCCCCGCGGCGACGACGCGCGGCTTCGGCCAGGCCGAATTCCGGCAGGTGGGGGGACTGATCGCCGAGGTGCTCGACGGCCTTGCCGCGGGCAGCGAAGACAATCACGCGGTCGAGGCGGCGGTGCGGCGGAAGGTAGGCGCTCTCTGCGCCCGCTTCGCCGTCTACCCCGACTGAGCGCGGGAGCGATGGGGAGGGGGAAGAAGCGATGCGTTGCCCGTTCTGCGGCTCGGAAGACACCCAGGTAAAGGATTCGCGGCCGACCGACGACCGCGCGGCGATCCGCCGGCGCCGGCTCTGTCCGAACTGCGCCGCACGCTTCACCACCTTCGAGCGCGTGCAGCTGCGCGAGCTTACGGTGGTCAAGAAGAACGGCCAGCGCGAACCTTTCGACCGGGACAAACTCGCGCGCTCGATCCAAGTCTCGCTGCGCAAGCGTCCGGTCGAGTCCGAGCGCGTCGAGCGCGTCATCAACTCGATCGTCCGCCAGCTCGAAAGCTCCGGCGAGACGGACATTCCGAGCGATCTGATCGGCGAGCTGGTGATGGAGGCACTGGCCTCGCTCGACCAGGTCGCCTATGTGCGCTTCGCTTCGGTCTACCGCAATTTCCGCGAAGCCAAGGATTTCGGCGAGTTCATCGGCCGTATCGGCAATACCGTCGACGGCGACGATTAGACGCTGAGCGCGAGAGGTGGACGATCTCGGCCACATGAAGGCGGCGCTGGCGCTGGCCCGGCGCGGGTTGGGCTCGGTCTGGCCGAACCCGGCGGTGGGCTGCGTGCTGGTGAAGGACGGGCGCGTCGTTGGCCGCGGCTGGACGCAACCCGGCGGACGGCCGCATGGCGAGACCGAGGCGCTCAGGCGGGCGGGCGAGGCGGCGCGCGGCGCCACCGCCTATGTCAGCCTTGAGCCCTGCTGCCATTGGGGCAAGACGCCGCCCTGCACGGATGCGCTGATCGCCGCCGGCGTGGCGCGTGTGGTTCTGCCGATCGAGGATCCCGATCCCCGGGTCTCGGGGCAGGGGATCGCGCGCTTGCGCGATGCAGGCATCGATGTGGCCGTAGGCCTTGCCGCGGCGGAGGCGGAGGAGGTCAATGCCGGCTTCTTCCAGCGGCTGCACAGCGGAAGACCGCTGGTCACGCTGAAGCTGGCGACGACGCTCGACGGTCAGCTCGCCACCTCGATCGGCGAGAGCCGCTGGATCACCGGCGAGCTGGCGCGCGACCGGGCGCATCTGCTGCGCGCCAACCACGATGCGGTGATGATCGGCAGCAATACGGTGATCACTGACGATCCGCTGCTCACCTGCCGGCTGCCCGGTCTCGACCATCAAAGCCCGGTGCGCCTGGTGCTCGACAGCCGCCTCAACGTGCCGCTCACCGCGCGCGTCGTGGCCGAGGCCCGACAGGTGCCGACCTGGTTCATCACGCTGCGGCACGGCGATCCTGCGCGGCGCGAGGCCTTTCTGAGCTGCGGCGTCGATCTGATCGAAGTGCCGGCGACGCCGGCGCACATGGTCGATATGAAAGCCGCTTTCCAGGAGCTCGGACGACGCGGTCTGACGCGGGTCTTGGTGGAAGGCGGCTCGACCTTGGGGGCGGTGCTGCTGCGGGCCGGGCTGGTCGACCGGCTCGTCTGGTTCCATGCGCCGATGCTGATCGGCGGCGACGGCATCCCGGCGGTGGCCGGCTTCGGCCTGGCGCACCTTGCCGAGGCGCACCGCTTCGAGCGGATCGGTCTCGAAACGGTGGGCGAGGATATCCTGGAGACGCTGCGGCGGCGCTGAGCCGACGCCGATGATCAGGCCGGGACCTCGCCCAGCACCGTGCAGCGGCGGATGACGCGCGGCTCGCGCGAGGTGTCGTAGCTCTCGGCCTTGTGCAACAGGCAGCGATTGTCCCACACCATGAAATCGCCGGGACGCCAACGATGGGTGTATGTCCGCGCGGCGGCGGCGATCCGCTCGTTGAGCTCGTCGACGAGCGCGCGGCCCTGGGCATACTCCATGCCGAGGATCGTCTCGGCGTGATCGCCGAGGAAGATGCAGCGGCGCCCGGTCTCGGGATGCGTGCGCAGCACCGGATGATCGACGGGCGGCACGGCGGCGCGCTGCGCCTCGGTCAGCGGCTCCTCGGCGTGGCGACGGTTGCGCGAGAAATTGAGGCTGTGGATGGCGCGCAGCCCCTCGAGCCGCTCCCGTTCGGCGGGGGCAAGCGCCTCATAGGCCGAATACATATCGGCGAAGCTGGTGCCGCCGCCATCGGACGGGATTTGCTCCGCATAGAGCATGGTGGCGTGGCCGGTGACGTGCCGCCACGAGCCGTCGGTGTGCCAGGCGAGGGTGCCGCGATCGGGATGTTTGCCGCTCGGGCGGCCTTCGGCGTCGAGATTGGAGAGGGTGTAGAGCTCGGGATATTGGCTCGCGTGGTACTGATCCATCACATGGATCTGCACCTCGCCGAAGCGGCGGGCGAAGGCGACCTGGGCGGCGGGCGGCAGGTTCTGATTGCGGAATAGCAGCACTTGATGGCGCAGGAAGGCGTCATAGACGGCGGGAAAGCTTCGGTCGTCGACGGCCGCGACCTGAAGGCCGAGGAGCTCGGCGCCGAGCCCGCCCTCGAGCGGGCGGATCCTGAACTCTGCGGCAGGGGGTTCTGCGGTCGAAACGCGAGCGCGCTCCATAGGACGGCACCTCCCTCGGTGAGCGGTAGCGGAACGCTATCCCGGCAGTGCCGGGGCGGTCAAATCGCGCCGCCGGTGCGCCGCGCTCATGAGGCCCGGCAACGTTCGATGACCGCCGGATCGGGATCGCAACCGAGGCCGGGCCCCTCCGGCAGCCGCATCAAGCCGTCCGGCGCGGTGACGAGATCGCCGAAAAGCGGCGCCTCGAGATCGACATAGAGCCGCTCCACCAGCATCTCGCGGGGCGCAGCGGCAGCGACGTGAAGCGTTGCCAGCAGGCCGGGCCCGAAATAGGGCGAATGCGGCGCCACCGTGATGTTTGCCGCCTCGGCGAGCACCAGCACCTTGCGCAGCTCGCTGACCCCGCCGATCTTGGTGACGCTGGGCTGGGCGATCGAGACGGCGCCGGCGGCAAACATCTGCGCAAAGTGGAGGGTACTTCCCGCATTCTCTCCGGCGGCGATCGGCATCGGCGCGACGCGGCGCAGCGGGCCAGCGCCGCGAAATCCTCGGGCGGCCAGATCGGCTCCTCGAGCCAGAAGAGGTCATGGGGTGCAAGCGCCTTGGCCATGGCGGTGGCCTCGCCGAGCGACCAGGGGCAGTTGGTGTCGAGCATGATGGCGGTGTCGGCTCCGGTAGCGCCGCGCGCGCTCGCCACCGGCGCAATCTCGATCTCGTGCAGTTTGACATGGCGGTAGCCGCGCTCGACCGCCTCGGCGGCGATCCGCGCCGTCACCTTCGGATCGCCGTAGCGCAACAGGCTCGCATAGGCGCGGAGTTTCTGTCGGGCGGCGCCGCCGAGCAGGCGGTGGAGCGGCTCGCCCGCGCGCTTGCCGGCGATGTCCCAGAGCGCGATATCGATGCCGCTGAGTCCGTAGGTGACCGGACCGCCGCGCCCGAAGAGATGCAGCTTGCGCTGCAGATCGGCCATCAGCGCGCCGATCGCCGCGGCGTCCCGGCCGATGCAGAGCGGCGCGATCAGCGTATCGATCGTCGCCTTGGTGCCTTCATTGACGTTGTAGCCGAAGGCCTCGCCCCAGCCGGTGACGCCTTCGTCGGTGTCGACGCGCACCAGAAGCGTGTCGAGCGTCGTCCAGACCTTGCCGCCGAACCCCGTCGGCGGCCCGCTATGACGGTAGGGAATCCGCAGCAGCATGGTGTCGATTGCGGTGATCTTCATGACGCCGAGCCTCCTCGCGCGGAAGTCTCCCCGACAGGCACGAGCGCCACAAGAGCCGGTGGTTTTTCCCGCCCGCCCGCGTGACAGCGTCAGGTGAAAGCTCTAAGGTCTCCCGGCCATGTTCACCGGGATCATCAGCGATATCGGGCGCGTGCGCGCGGTGGCGCCGGGCGGCGACACGGTCTTTACCATCGAGACCGCCTATGACACGCGCTCGATTGCGATCGGCGCCTCGATCGCCTGCGCCGGCGTCTGCCTGACGGCGACCGAAAAGGGCGAGGGGTGGTTCAAGGTCCAGGCTTCCGCCGAGACGCTGGGGCGGAGCACGCTCGCGAACTGGCGCGCGGGAATGCGGATCAATCTCGAGCGCGCGCTCTCGGTCGGCGACGAACTCGGCGGGCACATCCTCACCGGCCATGTCGACGGCATTGCAGAGATCACTGCGCGCCGGCCGGAGGGAGAATCCCTGCGCTTCACCATCGAAGTGCCGCCCGCCTTCGAAAGAGCGATCGCGCCCAAGGGGGCGGTCGCGCTCGACGGCGTCTCCCTCACCGTCAACGAAGTGGAGGGAAGACGCTTCGGCGTCAACGTCATCCCGCACACGCAGGCCCACACCACCTTCGGCGAAGCGCAGGAGGGCGATCGGCTCAATCTCGAGATCGACGTGATTGCCCGGTATGTCGCCCGGCTCCTTGGAAAGGATCTCGCATGACCTTCGTCGAGGTCGTCTCGCCGATCGAGGACATCATCGAGGACGCGCGGAACGGCCGCATGTTCATCCTCGTCGACGACGAGAGCCGCGAGAACGAAGGCGACATCATCATTCCGGCGCAGATGGCGACGCCGGATGCGATCAACTTCATGGCGAAGCACGGCCGCGGCCTGATCTGCCTGGCACTGACGCGCCAGCGTGTCGAGCAGCTCGGATTGCCGCTGATGCCACAGCTCAACAGCTCGCGGCTGCAGACCGCGTTCACCGTCTCGATCGAGGCGCGTGACGGCGTCACCACCGGCATCTCCGCGCCGGATCGCGCGCGTACCGTCGCGGTCGCCATCGATGCGGCCAAGGGGTCGCAGGACATCGTCACGCCGGGTCATGTCTTCCCGCTGATGGCGCGCGACGGCGGCGTTCTGGTGCGCACCGGACACACCGAGGCGGCGGTCGACATCGCCCGGCTCGCCGGCCTCAACCCGTCTGGCGTGATCTGCGAGATCATGAACGACGACGGCACGATGGCGCGTCGGCCCGAACTTATCGGCTTCGCGCAACGTCACGGGCTCAAGATCGCCACCATCGCCGATCTCATCGCCTACCGCCGGCGGCACGATCGCATCGTCGAGCTCAAGCTGGAGACGCCCTTTCATTCGCGCTTCGGCGGCGATTTCCGGATGCACATCTACGCCAACAAGGTTAGCAACGTCGAGCATATCGCGCTGGTGAAGGGCGACATCGCCACGCCGGGGCCGGTGCTGGTGCGCATGCATGCGCTCAACGTGCTCGAGGACGTGCTCGGCCATGACAAGGGGAACCGCGGCGGCTTGCTGCAGGGCGCAATGGAAGCGATCGGGCGCGAAGGCCGCGGCGTCGTCGTGCTCATCCGCGAGCCGGTCTCGAACAGCTGGTCCGACCGCGTGCCGAGCCTGATGGACAGTAAGACGATCGGCGGAGCGGAGCTGCGGAACTACGGGGTCGGCGCACAGATCCTGCTCGACCTCGGCATCCGCGACATGGTGCTGCTGTCGAACACCAAGCGGACCATCGTCGGGCTCGAGGGCTACGGCCTTGCAGTGGTCGGCCAGCGGCCGATCGAGCGGCCGGGAGGTACCTGCTGATGGCCGAGGGGCCGCACATCATGATTGTCGAGGCGCGCTATTACGCGCATATCGCCGACGAGCTCGCGAAAGGGGCAATCGCCGCTCTCGATGCGGCGGGCGCCAGCTATGAGCGTTTCACGGTGCCCGGCGCCTTCGAGATTCCGGCGGCCGTCCGCTTCGCCGTCGAGGCGCAGGCGCGCGGTGCGCGTGAGGCGCGCTTCGACGGCTATCTCGCGCTCGGCTGCGTCATTCGCGGCGAGACGACCCATTACGACTATGTCTGCGGCGAGAGCGCCGGCGGGTTGCAGCGCCTGGCGCTCGAGCACAAGCTCGCCGTCGGTTTCGGCATCCTGACCGTCGAGAACGAGGCGCAGGCGCTTGCCCGCGCGCGCGTCGACAAGAAGAACAAGGGCGGCGAGGCGGCCAATGCCTGCCTTGCCATGATCGAACTCAAGCGGCATTTCGGGGTCGGACGGTGATGAGCGGGGATCCAGTCGATCCGCGGCATGGGGGCACGCGAAAGCGCAGCGTCGCCCGTCTTGCCGCGGTGCAGGCGCTCTATCAGATCGATGTATCGGATGCCGCTCCCGAAGCGGTGATCGCCGAATTCCAGAAGCACCGGCTGGGGCGCGAAATCGATGGCGACCGGTACGGAGAGGCCGATCCGGCACTCTTCACCGATATCGTGCGCGGCACGATCGACCGCCAGGCCGATCTCGATCGCGCGCTTTCCGCCGCGCTGACGCCGGACTGGCCGCTCGAGCGGCTCGAGACCGTGCTGCGCGCGGTGCTGCGTGCCGGCGCTTACGAATTGCTGGCGCGCGGCGACGTTCCGGCGCGCGTCGTCATCAGCGAATATCTCGATATCGCGCACGCCTTCTTCGGCGGCAAGGAGCCGGGGCTGGTCAACGGCGTGCTCGACAAGCTCGCGCATGTGCTGCGGCCGGACGATCTTGCGGACGGGAGAGATGGCGAGCCGCCCGCTCGATGAGTTCGAGCGCGTCGCGCGGTTCTTCGCGCCGCTCGCCGGCGCGGGCGCGCTGGGCCTCGTCGACGATGTGGCGCTGATCGACGGACCGCCCGGCGAGCAATACGTTCTCAAGACCGACGCGATCGTCGAAGGCGTCGATTTTCTCCCCGGTACCGCGGCCGAGCTGGTGGCGCAGAAGCTGTTGCGCGTCAACCTCTCGGACCTCGCGGCCAAGGGAGCGTCGCCGCTGGGCTATCTGCTGGTGACCGCGCTGCCGCGATCGACGGGCGAAGAGTGGCTCGCGGGCTTCGCCGCCGGCCTTGCCAAGGACCAGGCGACCTACGGCATCAGCCTGCTCGGCGGCGACATGTCCGCCATCGACGGCCCCATCACGCTTACCCTTGCCGCAATCGGCCGCGTTCCTGCCGGGCGCGCGGTGTTGCGCAGCGGCGCCCGCGCCGGCGATCTCGTCTATGCGAGCGGAACGCTCGGCGACGCGGTGCTCGGGCTTGCCGTGCTGCAGGGGCGGCTCGATGTGGCCGAGCCCACCGCACGCGAATTCCTGGTCGACCGCTATCACCTGCCGCAACCCCGCCTGACGCTCGGCCAGCGGCTCGCCGGCATCGCGCATGCCATGCTCGACATTTCGGACGGGCTCGTCGCCGATCTCGGCCATCTCTGCGATGCCTCCGGGGTCGCAGCACTCGTCGAGGGGGCGAAGCTGCCGTTCTCGGCAGCGGCGCTGCCGCCGGTGCGGGCCGAGCAGCGATGGCTGATGGCCGCGCTCGGCGGCGGGGACGATTACGAGCTGCTGTTCGCCGCCCCGCCTTCCGCCGCTGCCGAGATCGAGGCCCTCAGCCGCGAGACCGGCGTCGCGGTCACCGCGATCGGCCGTATCGAGGCCGGACGCGGGGTCAAGGTCATCGATGCCGGGGGCGCGCCTCTCCAGGTGGTATCGGCCGGCTACCGCCATTTCTAATTGTTAATCATCTCGTGCTGAACTGGACCCGCGTGCCGTCGGACAGGGCGCCGGGAGACCGAGGCGGTGGATCGCAGGTCGGGTTTGCTGAGATCGCGCGCAGGCTGCGTCCTGGCGCTGCTCGCGCTGCTGGGCGCCGGGCTGCCGGCGGCGGCGGCCGAGCATCAGGCTGCGCCGACGGACCCGAAGGACAAGCCATCGACCCCCGGCACGCCGGCCTTCTTCAATATCGAGCCGATCGTGCTGCCGGTGATCGAGGGCAACCGGGTGCCGCGCCAGGTCGGCATCCTGCTGACCGTCGAGATGGGGCAGGGTCACAGCCGGAGCGAGGCGCGCGCCAAGGATCGTCAGCTTACCGACGCCTTCATCACCGAACTCTACCGCATCTATGGCTGGCGCAGCGGTGACGACCGCGTGGTGAGCGAGCGCCTGATCAAGCAGCGTCTGCTCGCCGCCGCCGACCGGGTCTTGGGCAAGGGCGTGGTCGACGCGATCCTGATCCGCCAGCTCGTCGAGGAAGAGCGGTAGGGGAGAGGACCACGCCGAGCTTCCCGGCGCGGCGCTCTGCTGTATCATGGATCGGATGTCAGCCGCGTGAGACGGAGGCGGGCATGCTGATCTTCCGTCAGCTCATCGATCCCCAATCCTCGACCTACACGTATCTGCTCGCGGATTCCGACAGCGGCGAGGCGGTGCTCATCGACGCCGTGTTCGAGCAGATGCGGCGCGACGCGGCGTTGATCCGCGAACTCGGCCTCAGGTTGCGCTTCAGCCTCGACACCCACGTCCATGCCGACCACGTCACCGCCGCGTGGATGCTGAAGCAGCATCTCGGCAGCGAGATCGCGCTCGGCGTCCACGCCGGAGCCAGCGGCGCCGATCGGCAGCTGCGCCAGGGCGACAAGGTCGGCTTCGGCCGGCGCTACCTCACCGTGCGCGAGACTCCGGGGCACACCGGCGGCTGCCTTACCTATGTGCTCGACGACGAGCGCATGGCGTTCACCGGCGATTGCCTGCTGGTGCGGGGCTGCGGCCGCACCGATTTCCAGAGCGGCGATGCGCAGGCGCTCTACCGCTCGGTTCATCAGCAGATCTTCACGCTGCCCGAGGACTGCCTCCTCTATCCCGCGCACGACTACCGCGGCATCACCGCGACGAGCGTGCGCGAGGAGCGCCGGCTCAACCCGCGCCTCGGCGGCAATCTCAGCGAAGGCGATTTCGTCGGCTATATGCACAATCTGGGCTTGCCGCATCCGAAGCAGATGGATATCGCCGTGCCGGCCAATCTGCGCTGCGGGCGCCCGGCGCAGGGCAACGGCATGGGCGAGGAGCCGGGCTGGGCGCCGCTCGCCTTCACCTTCGCCGGGTTCTGGGAGATCCAGCCGCGCTGGGTCGAGGAGCATCTCGGCGCAGTCCAGATCGTCGATGTTCGCGAGCCTGAGGAGTTCGCGGGGCCCCTGGGGCATATCGCGGGCGCCCGGCTGCTGCCGCTGGGCCAGCTTGCCGGCGAGACCAAGGGGCTCGATCCGCAGCGTCCGATCGTCACGGTGTGCCGTGCGGGGGGCCGCTCGGCCCAGGCGACGATCCTGCTCCAGCGCGTTGGTTTCACCCAGGTCGCGAACCTCGCTGGCGGCATGCTGCGCTGGCGCGCCGAGGGGCTGGCGGTCGAGGGCGGAAGCGAGTAGCCAGGTCGGGCAGGAGGCTCCCGGGGCGGCTTGCCCGGGTTGCCTCAGCCCCCGTCTTCTGGCATGGTCCGCGCGCTTTTCGTCGGGGGACGAGCTCCATAACCGAAGGACTTGAACTATGAATGCCTACTGGGTCGTCGTCGCCGGTGGCGTGCTGGCGCTGCTCTATGGCTGGTGGACCAGCCGCCAGGTGCTCGCCGCCGATGCCGGCACGGCGCGGATGCAGGAGATCTCCGGCGCCGTGCAGGAGGGCGCCAAGGCCTATCTCAGCCGGCAGTACCGCACCATCGCCATCGTCGGCGTCATCATCTTCCTGATTCTGCTCGCGACGCTGGGTTGGCGCAGCGCGGTGGGCTTCCTGATCGGCTCGGTGCTTTCAGGCTCGGCCGGCTTCATCGGCATGAACGTCTCGGTGCGCGCCAATGTGCGCACCGCCCAGGCGGCGCGCCAGGGACTGGCCCGCGGCCTCGACGTCGCTTTCAAGGCGGGGGCGGTGACCGGCATGCTGGTGGTCGGTCTCGGGCTTCTCGGCGTCTCGCTCTATTACTTTTTCCTGCGCTGGTCGCTGCCGCCCGGCGATACGCGGGGCATGCTCGAGGCGCTGGTCGCGCTGTCCTTCGGCGCGTCGCTGATCTCGATCTTCGCGCGTCTCGGCGGCGGCATCTTCACCAAGGGCGCCGATGTCGGCGCCGATCTGGTGGGCAAGGTCGAGGCGGGCATTCCCGAGGACGATCCGCGCAACCCCGCCGTCATCGCCGATAATGTCGGCGACAATGTCGGCGACTGCGCCGGGATGGCGGCCGATCTCTTCGAGACCTACGCGGTGACCATCGTCGCGACCATGCTGCTCGCCAATATCTTCTTCGACGAGCCGCTGCGCACGACGATGATGGCACTGCCGCTGATCATCGGCGCGGTGTGCATCCTCGCCTCGGTCATCGGCACCTTCTTCGTCCGCCTCGGCAGCAGCCAGGCCATCATGGCCGCGCTCTACAAGGGGCTGATCGCCTCCGGCTTGATCTCGGCGGGTCTGATCGCCGCGGTCATCTCGCACATGGTGGGCTTCGGCACGGTCCTCAAGATGAAGGGCGATTTCGGCAGCACCACCGGAACCGGGCTCTTCGCCTGCGCCGTGGTCGGGCTGCTCGTCACCGGCCTCATCGTGTGGATCACCGAATACTACACCTCGACCGCCTACCGGCCGGTGCGCAGCGTGGCCCAGGCCTCGATTACCGGGCACGGCACCAATGTCATCCAGGGGCTTGCCGTCTCGATGGAATCGACGGCGATGCCGGTGGTCGTCATCTGCGCCGGCATCATTGTCGCCGACCTCATCGCCGGCCTCTTCGGCATCGCAGTCGCGGCGACCACCATGCTGGCGCTGGCCGGCATGATCGTGGCGCTCGATGCTTATGGCCCGGTCACCGACAATGCCGGCGGCATCGCCGAGATGGCGGAGCTGCCCAAGGACGTGCGCAAGACCACCGACGCGCTCGACGCGGTAGGCAACACCACCAAGGCGGTGACGAAGGGCTATGCCATCGGCTCGGCCGGTCTTGCCTCGCTGGTGCTGTTTGCCGCCTACACCAACGACCTCACCTACTACTTCCCGAACGAGCATGTCAGCTTCGTGCTCCAGAGCCCCTATGTCGTGGTCGGGCTGCTGATCGGCGGGCTCTTGCCCTATCTCTTCGGCGCGCTCGGCATGACCGCGGTCGGCCGCGCGGCGGGATCGGTGGTGATCGAGGTGCGCCGCCAGTTCAAGGAAATCCGCGGCATCATGGAAGGCGTGGCAAAGCCCGACTACAGCCGTGCCGTCGACATGCTGACGCGAGCAGCGATCAAGGAGATGATCGTGCCATCGCTGCTGCCGGTGCTGGCGCCGGTGGTGCTCTACTTCGTCATCCGCGCCATCGGCGGCCCGGCGGCGGGGTTCAGCGCGCTCGGCGCCATGCTGCTCGGCACTATCGTCACCGGGCTCTTCGTCGCCATCTCCATGACCTCGGGCGGCGGCGCCTGGGACAACGCCAAGAAGTACATCGAGGAAGGCCATCACGGCGGCAAGGGCTCCGATGCCCATAAGGCGGCCGTGACCGGCGACACGGTGGGCGATCCCTACAAGGACACTGCCGGCCCCGCGGTCAATCCGATGATCAAGATCACCAACATCGTGGCGATCCTGCTGCTGGCGATCCTCGCCTCCCTCCACTGAGGCCGAGGCCCTGAAGAGCAAGACCCCGGAAGCGGCCGCTTCCGGGGTCTTCTTTTAGGCGTTGCGCCGTTTCCCGCGCGTCAGTGCCCGGGTCCGCCCGTACCGCCGCCGGGCGTCGTGGGCTGGTCGCTGCTGAAGCGGCCGAAATTGCCGATGAGCTGCTGCATGAAGGTGAGCTCGCGGCCGGGCGCCGGGGTGGCATTGGGATTGGGCTCGACGGCGACGCGGTCGTTGAGGCCGCGACGCCTGATATCGGTCACCAGCCCGCTCTTGTCGAAGTCGATCGCCACCACCTGCTGGTCGAGCAGTTCCGGCTTGAAGAAGGCAACGATCCTGGTCTTCTGGCTGATGTAGTACCAGGTGCTGTCGTCGAAGGTGGCGATGGTCGAGGGCGAGCCGAGGATGCGCGACACGGTTGCCTTGTCGGTGACGCCGGGCTTGATCTGGCTGAGCTCCTCCGGCGTGGGCAAATTGCCGCGCGGATCCACCGGCGCGCTGCAGCTGGCCAGCGTCAGACCGAGCAGGGCGGCAGCGAGCCAGGAACGGTGATGCGTCATAATGGCGTGGTCTCGAGCGGCTTTCCGCGGCAGCGATTGACAAGGCGCTGAGAGGCGCTTATCTGCGCCAAACTGCACCTCCGGGCGACCGGCTGTCAACCGTCCGGGCGCGCCGTCCGAGAGTGGGAGATGATCCGCGTGCTGGCTTCGCTGTTCCGACCCAATCCGCGCCGCGAGGCGGTCCATGCCGCCTATCTCCGGATCGTCGAGCGCGCCCGCGACCCGGTCTTTTATACGGAATGGGGCGTGCCGGACACGCTCGACGGGCGCTTCGAGCTGCTCGCGCTGCACGGCTTTCTCGTGCTCAATCGCCTGAAGCAAGATCACGCCGCGACCGCCGCCTTCGCGCAGGACCTCTTCGATACCATGTTCGCCGATCTTGATCGGGCGCTGCGCGAGATGGGGGTGGGCGATCTCGGCGTCGGGCGCCGGGTGAAGGAGATGGCCGCGGGGTTCTACGGGCGGATTGTCGCCTACGATAAGGGCCTTGCCGAGCCCTCGCTGCTGCGCGATGCGCTGCGCCGCAATCTCTACGGCACCGCCACCCCGTCCGAGGCGCAGCTCACCGCGGCAGCCGCCTATCTGACCCGTCAGGTGTCGGCGCTCCGCACCGCCGCCGTGCCAGCGCTCCTCGCCGGCGATATCGCCTTTGGCCCCGTGATGGAATGAGCGAGTTCTCGCGACCCGTCGATATCGACCGGCTTCCGCCGGACGAGACCACGCATGAGATCGCCGCCACCGCCGGCGAGCGGGCGGCGCTCGCCGAGAGATTCGGCCTCCTGTCCCTCGACGGCCTCGAGGCGCGGGTGAAGCTCGTCCGGCTGGCGGGCGGCCTCATCCGGCTCGAAGCCGAGCTCGTGGCCGAAGCCGTGCAGGAGTGTGTGGTGACGCTGGAACCGGTATCGACGCACATCGAGGACAGCTTCGTGCTGCTCTATGGCGAGCCGGCAGCGGAGGGCGAGGTCACGTTGAGCGGCGAATCGGAGCTGGTCGAGCCGCTCTCCGGCGGCAGCATCGACATCGGCGAGGCGGTGGCGCAGCAATTATCGCTGGTGCTCGATCCTTTCCCGCGCGCGCCCGGCGCGGAAGCGCCGTCTGCGCCGGAGGACGGCGAAGCAAGTCCCGAGTCGCCCTTTGCCGCGCTCGCCAAGTGGAAGCAAAAGGGTTAAGACTGATCGGCCAATAAGGTTGCCAGTCGGCGCGTTTTTCGCTACTTACTCGCGGCTCCGCCTTTCGGGGCCTTTCCGGACAGATTTTCCATGGCAGTTCCCAAGAAGAAGGTATCGAAGTCGCGCCGAAACATGCGGCGTGCGCATCACGCGCTGAAGGCGCCCGGCTACGTCGAGTGCTCCAACTGCGGCGAGATGAAGCGCCCGCACCACGTCTGCGGCGCCTGCGGACACTATGACGGTCGCGAGGTGGTGGCGACCAAGGCGGAGACGGCGTAAGCCGTGCGGCCGGGCGCACCGCGTCGATGACCGATCGGGTGATCATCGCGCTCGATGCCATGGGGGGCGATCACGCTCCCGATATGGTGGTGAAGGGCGCAAGCATCGCCCTGCAGCGCTTCCCGCAGGTCCATTTCCGCGTCTATGGCATAGAAGGTCGGCTGCGTCCCTTGCTTGCCAAGTTGCCGCGGCTCGCCGAGCGCGTGACCATTCATCACACCGACGACGTGGTTACCGGCGATGCGAAGCCGTCGGTGGCGCTGCGCACGGGGCGCCGTTCGAGCATGCGGCTCGCGATCGACGCGGTAGCCGATGGCGAGGCCGATTGCGTGGTCTCGGCGGGCAACACCGGCGCGCTGATGGCGATGTCGAAGTTCGCGCTGAAGACGCTGCCGGGAATCGATCGGCCGGCAATGGCCTCGTTCTTCCCGACGCGGCGCGGCGAAAGCGTGATGCTCGATCTCGGCGCCAATGTCGAGTGCGACGCCGACAACCTCGTGCAGTTCGCGCTGATGGGCGATGTCTTTGCCCGCACGGTGCTGGGCATGCTGCAGCCGACGGTCGGCATCCTCAACATCGGCTCCGAGGAGCTGAAGGGGCATGAAGAGGTCCGCGCCGCGGCCGCGCGGCTGCGCGGCGCCGGCTCGCCGATCCGATTTCACGGCTTCATCGAGGGCGATGATATTGCCGCCGGCACGGTCGATGTCGTCGTCACCGACGGCTTCACCGGCAACATCGCGGTCAAGACAGCCGAAGGAATGGGGCGGCTGTTCACGGAATTCCTGCGCGCCTCCTTCAAGCATTCGCTGACGGCGCGCATGGGCTACATGTTTGCCGCGCCCGCGCTCAAGAAACTGCGCCAGCGCCTCGATCCCAGGCGGTACAACGGCGCTGTCTTCCTCGGCCTCGGCGGCATCGCGGTGAAGAGCCATGGCGGCGCCGATGCATTTGGCTTTGCCAGTGCCATTGGCGTGGCGGTCGACATGAAGGTGAACGGCTTCCTCGACAAGATCGGCGCCGGGCTTGCCGCGCTTGCGGCGCTTCAGCCTCCGGTCGAGAAACCGCAATCGGCTGCACTTTGACATGAATTTCCGTTCGCGCGTCATCGGCTGCGGCGCCTACCTGCCGGAGCGGATCGTCACCAATACCGAGCTGGCCGAGCGGCTCGAAACCTCCGACGAATGGATCGTTCAGCGCACCGGTATTCGCCAGCGCCACGTCGCTGCGCCCGGCGAATTCACTTCGGACCTGGCGCTGCGGGCGGCTGAGCGGGCGCTGGCGCAGGCGGGCGTCCCGGCGGCCTCGGTCGACCTGATCGTGCTGGCGACCGCGACCCCCGACAATACCTTTCCGGCGACCGCGACCAAGGTGCAGGCCCGCCTCGGCATGCAGGGCGGCTGCGCCTTCGATGTACAGGCCGTGTGCTCGGGCTTCATCTATGCGCTTGCCACGGCCGACAGCTTCATCCGTGCCGGCCGGGCGCGCACCGCGCTGGTCATCGGCGCCGAGACCTTTTCGCGCATCCTCGATTGGGAGGATCGCGGCACCTGCGTGCTGTTCGGCGATGGCGCCGGGGCGATCGTCTTGTCGGCGGCGCGCGATGAAGGGGGCGGGGCGCGGGAGCGCGGGGTGCTCTCGACCCACCTTCATTCGGACGGGAATCACTACGACATCCTCTATGTCGATGGCGGACCCTCGACGACGGGGAGCTGCGGCTTCCTGCGCATGGAAGGCAAGGAGGTCTTCCGCCACGCCGTGCAGCGCCTGGCGCAGGTGGTGGACGAGGCGCTCGTCGCCAATGGTCTGGCGCCGCGCGATCTCGACTGGCTGGTGCCGCATCAGGCCAATCGGCGGATCATCGATAGCATGGGAAGGCGGCTGGAACTGCCGCCGGAGAAGGTCGTGATCACCATCGACCGTCACGCCAATACGTCCGCGGCCTCCGTGCCGCTGGCGCTGTCCGAGGCGGTCGGCGACGGCCGCATCAAGCCCGGGCATCTCGTCCTCATGGAGGCGATGGGCGGCGGGCTCACCTGGGGCGCAGCGCTGGTGCGCTGGTAAGGCGAGCGTTAACAAACGCGAATCTATCCACAAAATAAGCTTTTTCTTCCAAGCGACTGTAATTGACCAATTTCCCGCCCGGGTTTAACGTTCGAGGGCAGGGAGGAAAAAAACAATGGCAGGGCAGACGGTAACGCGCGCTCAGCTCAGCGAGGCGGTGTACCAGGAAGTCGGCCTGTCGCGGAACGAATCGGCCGAGCTGGTCGAGACGGTGCTGAACGAGATCTCGGAGGCGCTGTCCCGTGGCGATATGGTGAAGATATCTTCCTTCGGCAGCTTCGCCGTTCGACGCAAGGGCAAGCGTGTCGGGCGCAATCCCAAGACCGGAAAGGAAGTGCCGATCAATCCGCGCCGAGTTCTGGTGTTTCGCGCCTCGCATGTGCTGAAGGATCAGATCAACGCAGCACTCAGCAAGCCCGCACCGAGCACCGTCACCACGTCGTCTACTTGAGCATGTCCAATCTGTTCGACCAACCGCCCGAGATCGGGCCCGATCGCACTTCCCGCCGCGCGGCGAAATCCGCCGAAGCCTTCCGCACGATCAGCGAGGTCGCGCAGGAGCTTGAAGTGCCGCAGCATGTGCTGCGCTTCTGGGAATCGCGGTTTCCGCAGGTGAAACCGCTGAAGCGCGCCGGCGGAAGGCGCTACTACCGGCCCGACGACGTCGTGCTGCTTCGCCGCATCCGGCAGTGCCTCTACGATCAGGGCTACACCATCAAGGGCGTACAGAAGCTGCTGCGCGAAGGTGCGCTGAAAGGCGAGGGCGCACTGCCGCGCCCGCCGGCACCGCCGCCGGCTGCTGCCGCCCGTGCCAAGGAGGCGAGCCCGCGCACCGTGCTGCTCGAGATCCGGCGCGAGCTGCAGGAATTGCGCGAGCTGCTGAAGCGGCGCGGGCACTAATTCCGCCTGCAATCCGGCCCGCGAGCCGTTGCGGCCACGGCGTGCAGCTTCTATAGTCCGCGTTCCGGTCGGGCATTAGCGCAGCCTGGTAGCGCACCAGCATGGGGTGCTGGGGGTCGTCAGTTCGAATCTGACATGCCCGACCACTTCCCTTATAATTTCAAATAGTTATAGGCGCATCCTCTCGCGATTCGTGAGGCTGGGCGCGAGCCCGTCGGCCGCGCGCCCTTGGCGCTGCGCTTGACGCTCTCCGGCAACGAGAGTATACGCGTTCGCGTCGTGAACACGGAGGTGCCGGTGGAGCGTCGCGATGCGGCGGCCGGGGCGGAAGATTCCGGCGTGATGCTCGGGCTGTTGAGCGCGATCGAGCGCGACAGCGGCATCACGCAACGTCACATCGCGCGCGAACTCGGCATCGCGCTCGGCCTCACCAATGCCTATCTCCGCCGCTGCGCCACCAAGGGGCTGATCAAGATCCGCCAGGCGCCTCTGAACCGCTATGCCTACTACCTGACGCCGCGCGGCTTTGCCGAGAAGAGCCGGCTCACCGCCGTCTACCTCACGTATTCGCTCGATTTCTTCCGCCGCGCGCGTCGCGACTGCGCCGCGGTGCTCGCCGCTTGCGATGCGCGAGGCTGGCGACGGCTCGTCCTTGTGGGCACCGGCGACCTTGCCGAGATTGCGGTGCTGAGCGCCACCGAAACCGGCGTCGAGATCGTGGCGATCATCGGCGGCGAGGGAGAGCGCTGCGCCGGGCGCCCGGTGGTGCGCGAGCTCTCCTCGGTCGGAGGCGCGGCGCTCGACGCGCTCATCGTCACCGACACGAGCGCGCCGCAGGCCCGCTTCGAAGAGATGTTGGCCGCGGCGGCGGAGCGCAGCCTTCCGGCGGAACGCGTGCTGGCGCCGGAGCTGCTGCGCATCTCCGCGCGGCCGCGCCGCAACGGCAAGGGCGGTGCGTCATGATCGCCTGGTACGTCGCCTATACGCAGCCCAATGGCGAGGCGAGGGCGGTCGAGCATCTCGTCCGTCAGGGCTACGCGACATACCTGCCGCGCTACCGCAGGATCATCCGGCATGCGCGTCGCCAGGCGCCGATGCTGCGGCCGCTCTTTCCGCGCTATCTCTTCGTCGGCATCGATCGCGAGGCTCAGCCCTGGCGGCCCATCCGCTCGACCTGCGGGGTTGTCGGGCTGGTGACCGCCGGCGACGAGCCGGTACCGATCGGCAGCGAGATCGTCGAGGGCCTGCGCCGCCAGGAGAAGGACGGCGCGTTCGACCTGCCTTCGCCGGTGCAGCGTCTCAGGGCCGGGGATCCCGTGCGGCTCACCGAAGGCCCCTTCGCCGACCTCGTCGGTCGGCTGCTTGGCATGGCCGACCATGAGCGCGTCTTCGTTCTGCTCGAGCTGCTCGGCCGAAGCGTCCGCACCGCGGTGCCGCTTCACGCCGTCGAGGCTGCCTGACGCCAGCGAGACCGCGCCAATTTATTAACTTAATCAGTCTGTTGCAAGCTCTTCTTCAACCGAAATAGGAGCTGCCGCGGCGGGCGCCTTCGAGCGTCCCAGCGCGGCCTTGCGGCCCGCCTCGGTGAGCTTGCAAACCAGCCAGTCGGGCTTGATCGGGTTGGCAAACCAGGGTTCGGCCCAGCCCTGCTCGATGCAGGCTTGGATGGTGCGGGGATCGATCTGCTGGCCTTGGCGGTCGAACAGCGGCAGCTTGCCGCCGGGCTGGTCGAGGCCACGCTTCAGCCAGGCGCGCTGCACCGGGCTCGGCACCGGCTTGCGGGTGACGCGGAACTCGCTCATCTCGGGCCTCCCTTCCCTCGACTTCGCGTTGCCCGGATGCTAACCCGGATTTCTCACAGGGTCACGTGCAACCCGGAGGGACGGCGGTCCTTGGCGCCAGGAATAGCGTCGCCGGGCCGCTCACGATGCTGGCATCGCCGCGCGTCCCCGGTTCCTACCCTGGCGCGCCGGTGAAGCAAGGCCATCGTTAAGAAGTCGGAGGCTCTGATGGCGGTATTCTTCGTCTACGCCACCGCTGGCGATGCCGTCGAGGCGCAGCGTATCGGGCGCGCCGCGGTCGAGGCGCGGCTGGCCGCCTGTGCCACGGTGATCCCCGGCGCGCGCTCGACCTATTGGTGGGAGGGCGAGGTGCAGGAATCACCCGAGGCGGTGCTCATCCTCAAGACCACCGAGGCGCAGCTCGAGGCGCTGGTGCAGCGGGTGAAGGAGCTTCACTCCTATGACTGTCCCTGCATCGAAGCGCTGCCGGTTCAAGCGGGATATCCGCCCTTCCTCGATTGGGTTGCGCGGGAAACGCAGGGGAGCCCTGCGGGGGAGAGCGACGGGTTGTCCGATCGGGGCTGACATGGCAGCCTGAGCCTTCAGACGCCGCAAGGGGCCCGCATGAGCAAGAAGTCGGCCCGGCTCGCTCTCTTCTTCGCCAATGCCGGGCATGTGGTGACGCACTTACTGATGCTGCTCTACCCGACGGTGGTGCTGGCGCTGCAGGGCCGCTTCGGCCTCAGCTATGGCGAGCTGATGCTCTTGTCGCTGCCGGGCACAATCCTCTACGGCGCCGGCGCGTTGCCGGCTGGCCTGCTCGGCGACCATTGGAGCGCCGAGCGCATGATGGTGCTCTTCTATGTCGGCAGCGGGCTTGCCGCCATCGCCACCGGGCTCGCCAGCGGGCCGCTCGGCCTCGGCATCGGGCTGGGCCTGGTCGGGTTCTTCGGCTCGATCTATCACCCAGTGGGCATGGCGTGGCTGGTGCGCAACGCCGAAAATCGCGGCCGCATCCTGGGCTGGAACGGCATCTTCGGCAGCATCGGCGTCGGCATCGCGCCGGCCACCGCCGGCGTGCTCACGCATTGGATCGACTGGCGCGCCGCCTTCATCGTGCCGGGCGCGATCGCGCTGGTCATGGGTGTGGCGCTCGCCGTTTTCGTCGGCAGCGGGACCGTCGTCGCCGCCAAGACCGATCTGAAGCCGCAGCCGGAGCCGACGCGCGGCGACGCCATGCGTGCGTTCTTTGCGCTCTCGGTCACCATGCTCGCCGCCGGCATCATCTACCAGTCGATGACCCTGGTGCTGCCGAAGCTCTTCGAGCAGCGCCTCGGCGGGCTCGCCGGTGGCACCACGCTGGGCGCCGGCGGCTTCGCGAGCCTGGTCTTCGCCGAAGGCATGGTGATGCCGCTGCTCGGCGGCTGGCTCGCCGACCGCTACTCGCTCAAGTGGGTTTATGTCGTGAGCTGGGCGTTGGCGGTGCCGGTCTTCCTGATGACCGTCCACCTTTACAATCTGCCGCTCTTCGCGACCACGACAGTGATCTTCTCGCTGATGTCGATGGTGACCCCGACCGAGAACGCGCTCCTCGTGCGCTACACGCCCGGGCGGTGGCGCGCCACCGCTTTCGGCGCCAAATTCGTGCTGTCGCTCGGAGTGGCGTCGCTCGGCGTGCCGCTGGTCGCGTTCGTCTATGATCGCACCGGCGATTTCGTCTGGCTCTTCCTGGTACTCGGCGCCTTGGCCACGCTCATCGTCGCAGCCGGGCTCTTCCTGCCGCGCGAAGGTGAGGTATCGTCCGCCGCACCCGCAGCAGCGCCTGCCGAATGACCATCGCCATCGACCGCATCGACCATCTCGTGCTGACCGTGCGCGACCTCGACGCTGCGCTCCATTTCTATGAGCTCGTGCTCGGCGCGCGGATCGTGCCGCCGCCCTCGGGCCAGGGTCCCACCGCCATCGCTTTCGGCCGGCAGAAGATCAACCTGCACGTTGCCGGCAAAGAGTTCGAGCCGAAGGCGACGCATCCGACGGTCGGCGCCGGCGATTTCTGCCTGATCACCGATCAGCCGATCGAGACGGTGATCGCGCATCTCGAGGAATGCGGCGTGGCACCCGAGCTGGGGCCGGTTCCGCGCTTCGGTGCGCTCGGCCGCATGATGAGCGTCTATTTCCGCGATCCCGACGGGAATTTGGTCGAGGTGGCGAAGTACGAATAGCCGAGCGGCGCAAGGCTGTGCTGCGCGTGCCGAGCAGGCGCGCCTCGTCCGAAAGAACGGTCACCGCCACGAAAATCCCACAGCGCGTCATGCGCGCTTTCTGGCAGCCTGTTTGCCATCGCAGGTTTCAAACCGCCAGGGGGTCGCGATGGCAAGCTATCGCTTTTACTGCATGAGTGGAAAATCACGCGTGGATGCGGTGCGGGTTGGCGACTTCGCCGATGATGCCGGTGCAAGGATGTTGGCCGGCACGATGTTCGAAGCAACCGGCAGCGACGCGCTCGAAGTCTGGGCCGGATGGCGGCTGGTTGCGCGGTTGGAGCGCGCTCCCCTGCCGGCCTGAGAGCCCGCTGCGCATCAAAGCTCTTGCCCCGCTCTCCCCTCGGGCGGGGCTTTTTTTGCGTCGCCGCTGCCGCGCGTGCGGCGCTATTTCAGCTCGGGAAAATCCTCTTCCCAGAATTCGAGCGCGCCGCGCCTCTGCGCATTGCGCGCTTCGGCTTCGCCCTGGCGGAGCTGCACGCGGCGGATCTTGCCCGAGATGGTCTTGGGCAGCTCGGCGAATTCGATGCGGCGCACGCGCTTGAAGGGCGAAAGGTTGTCACGCAGATGGCGGAAGATCGAAAGCGCCGTGGCGCGGTCGGGCGCGGCGCCCGCGGCCAGTGCGATGAACGCCTTGGGCACGGCAAGCCGCATCGGATCGGGCGAGGGGACGACCGCCGCCTCGGCCACCGCGGGATGCTCGATGAGCGCGCTTTCGAGCTCGAAGGGGCTGATGCGGTAATCGCTGGCTTTGAACACGTCGTCGGCGCGGCCGACATAGGTGAAGTAGCCATCCTGATCGCGCATCGCCACGTCGCCGGTGCGGTAGACCGGCCCCACGAGCGGCTGGATCGCGCCGTCATCGGCCTGGTAGCCCTGCATGAGGCCGGTGGGGTGCGGCTCGAGCAGCAGGCAGATCTCGCCCTCCTCGGATTCCTTGCCTTCGGCGTCGAGCAGCGCCACGCGATAGCCCGGCAGCGGCCGTCCCATCGCGCCGGGCTTCACCGTCTGCCCGGGGCTGTTGCCGATCTGCGCGGTGGTCTCGGTCTGGCCGTAGCCGTCGCGGATGGTGAGCCCCCAGGCCGAGCGGACGCGCTCGATGACCTCGGGATTGAGCGGCTCGCCCGCGCCGATCAGCTCCTTCAAGCGCATCTTCCAGCGGCCGAGGTCCTCCTGGATCAGCATGCGCCACACCGTGGGCGGCGCGCAGAAGGTGCTGACGCCTGAGCGTTCGATGGTGTCCAGCAGGAATTTCGCGTTGAAGCGCGGCTGATTCACCATGAAGACGGTCGCACCGGCATTCCACGGCGCGAAGAAACAGCTCCAGGCATGCTTGGCCCAGCCCGGCGAGGAGATGTTGAGATGGATGTCACCGGGCTCGACGCCGAGCCAGTACATGGTCGAGAGATGACCGACGGGATAGCTCTGGTGGCTGTGCAGCACGAGCTTCGGCTTCGCCGTCGTGCCGGAGGTGAAGTAGAGGAGGAGGGGATCGCCGGCCTTGGTCTCGCCCTCGGCGGCAAACGCGGCGGACGCCGCATAGGCCTCCTCGTAGCGATGCCAGCCGGCGGCGTCGCCCGACACGGCGATCTTCGTGTAGTCGCCCGGCAGCTCGGCGAACTTCGCGGCATTGTCGGCGCTGGCGACGACGTGGCGCACCCGTCCGCGGGCGAAACGGTCGGAGAGATCGTTGCGCGTGAGCAAGGTGGTCGCCGGCACGATCACCGCGCCCAGCTTCATCGCCGCCAGCATGCATTCCCAGAGCGGCACGACATTGCCGAGCATGAGCAGGATGCGGTCGCCGCGCTTGACGCCAAGCGCGCGCAGATGATTGGCGGCGCGGTCGCTGCGCTCCTTGATCTCGGCGAAGCTCAGCTTGATCTCGCTGCCGCCCTCGTTGACCAGCCACAGCGCCGGCCGGTCGTTGCCGGCGGCAAGCGGATCGAAGTGATCGAGCGCCCAGTTGAAGCGCTCGAGGCGCGGCCAGCGGAAGCCGTCATAGGCGGCCTGGTAGTCGTTGCGGTGGCGCAGCAGGAAATCCCGCGCCGCATGGAATGCGCTGGCGTCTCCCGGCATGTCTTCCTCCCTTCGCTTCGGCGCGGCGCTGCGGGCGCCCGCCGCTTATCGTTCCGCTCTCAGCCCGTCCGCATGGCTTTCTCCAGCGCCTGGTCGAGATCGCCCAGGATGTCGGCGATGCTCTCGATGCCGATCGAGAGCCGCACCACGTCGGGCCCCGCGCCGGCGGCGATCTGCTGCTCCTCGGAAAGCTGGCGATGCGTGGTGGAGGCGGGATGGATGATGAGCGAGCGCGTATCGCCGACATTGGCGAGATGCGAGAAAAGCTCGACCGCCTCGACCAGCGTCACCCCCGCGGCATAGCCGCCCTTGAGGCCGAAGGTGAAGACCGAGCCGGCGCCCCGCGGCAGATATTTCCGCGCCAGCGCATGGTACTTGCTCGAGGGCAGCCCGGCATAGGCGACCCAGGACACCGCCGGATGCCGCTCGAGATGTTCCGCCACCGCCTGGGCGTTGGCGACGTGTCGCTCCATGCGCAGCGGCAGCGTCTCGATCCCGGTGATGGTGAGGAAGGCGTTGAGCGGCGCCATGGTTGCGCCGAGATCGCGCAGCCCCACCGCGTGGCCATGCACGGTGAGCGCCAGATCGCCGAAGGTCTCGTAGAAGCGCAGACCGTGATAGGCGGGCTCGGGCTCGGTCAGCGATCTGAACTTGTCGTTCTGCGCCCAGTCGAAGCGGCCGCTGTCGACGAGGATGCCGCCCATGGCGTTGCCGTGGCCGGAAAGGAACTTGGTCGTCGAGTGGACGACGAGATCGGCGCCCCAGCGCATCGGCCGGCAGATGAAGGGCGAGGCCATGGTGTTGTCGACGATGAAGAGGAGCCCGGCCTCGTGCGCGATCTCGGCGATGCGTTCGAGATCGACGATGACGCCGGCGGGATTGGAGAGGCTCTCGACGAAGATCGCCTTGCAGCGCGGCGTGATCGCCCGCTTGAAGTTCTCGGGATCGTCGGTGTCGACGAAGATGCAGTCCCAGCCGAATTTCTTGAAGCTGAGCCCGAACTGAGTGATCGAGCCGCCATAGAGCCGGTTGGAGGCGATGAACTGGTCGCCGGGCTGCATGAAGGAGAAGAAGGCGAGGAGCTGCGCGGCATGCCCCGATGCGACAGCGATGGCGCCGCGCCCACCTTCGAGCGTCGCGACGCGCTCTTCGAGGACGGAGACGGTGGGATTGGTCAGGCGCGAGTAGATGTAGCCATAGGTCTGCAGATTGAACAGCGAGGCGGCGTGGTCGACATCGTCGAAGACATAGGCCGTCGTCTGGTAGATCGGCGTGCTGCGCGCGCCGGTGACCGGGTCGGGCGACGCGCCGGCATGGATGGCGAGCGTCTCGAAGCCGGGATTGCGCGGCGTCTCGGCCATGTCAGAGCTTCCTGCGCTTGCTGGAAATGATGCCGGTGTTGACGCCGCTCCAGGCGAGCTCGCCGTGAAGCCGCGAATATTCGATCTTGGGGCAGCGGTTCATCACCACTTTGAGCCCGGCCTCCTCGGCGGCCTTGGCGGCGGCGTCATTGCGCACGCCCAACTGCATCCACACCACCTTGGCGCCCTTGGCGATCGCCTGCTCGACGATCGGCGGAACCGCGTCCGAGCGGCGGAAGATGTCGACCATGTCGATAGCCTCGGGCACCTCGGAAAGGTCGGCGTAAACCTTCTCGCCGAGAATCT
>DATNDG010000160.1:0-7699 GCA_035553515.1 Allostellaceae bacterium
AGCAGGCGCTGGCGATCCGGCCGGATCACGCCGAGGCGCTCAACAATCTCGGCAATGCGCTGCAGGCGCTCAATCGCCACGAGGAAGCCATTCCCCTCCACGCCAGGGCGCGCCGCCTTCAGCCGGAAAACGCCTGGGCGCAGCTCAATGAAGGGCTCGCACATCTGGTGAGCGGCGATTTCGAACGCGGCCTGCCGCTCTACGAGGCGCGGCTCAGAGCCGAGCAGAAGCCGCGCAGCTTCGCGGCGCCGCGTTGGCACGGCGAGGAGGAGATCGCCGGCAAGACGATCCTGATCCATGCCGAGCAGGGCCTTGGCGATACGTTGCACTTCGCGCGCTACCTGCCGCTTCTCGCGGCGCGCGGCGCCCGCATCGTGCTTGAGGCGCAGCGGCCGCTCGTGCCGCTGCTCCGCGGCATGCGCTCCATCACCGAGATCGTCGCGCAAGGCGAGGCGCTTCCCGATTTCGACTGCCACGCGCCGCTGCTGAGCCTGCCGCTCGCCTTCGGCACGCGCCTCGACACGATCCCGGCCGAAGTGCCCTATCTCGCCGCGCCGCCCGAGCGGATCGAGCGCTGGCGCGCTCTCGTCGAGGCCGCACCGCGGCCACGGGTGGGCGTCGTCTGGGCGGGCAACCCCTCCAACACCTTCGACCGCCGCCGCTCGATGCCGCTCGAGCGGCTCGTTCCACTGCTCGAGACACCGGGCATCGGCTTCTTCGCGCTGCAGAAGGAGCTGCGCCCGGGCGATGCCCAGCGCTTGGCACGGCTGCCGAATGTTGTCGCGCTCAGCGAACAACTCGAGGATTTCGCAGACACAGCGGCGGTCGTCGCGCAGCTCGATCTGGTGATCACCGTCTGCACCTCGATGGCGCATCTTGCCGGTGGAATGGGGCGGCCGATGTGGGTGATGCCGCCTTTCTCCGCCGATTTCCGCTGGTTTCGCCAGCGCACCGACAGCCCCTGGTATCCGACGGCGCGGCTCTTCCGCCAAAATTCGTTCGGCGACTGGGATAGCACCGTGGCGAGCGCAACGCGTGCACTCGGCGATTTCAGTCCCGGGGGTTAGCTCCGCTCAGGCGATGGGGATCGCGTCGAAGGCGATCGAGACGCGCGGCTCGGCGGCGCTGAACGGCACCGTACGGTGGTAAAAGTAGGACGGGAAAAGCAGCATCAGCCCTTCCCGCGGACGGATGGCGCGCAGCTCCGGCACAGCCTTGCAGGGAAAGCGCTCGGGATTGCCGCCGAATTGGAGCCAGCCGGCCTCGCCCTCGCCGGCCGTGCCGATCGGCTCCGGAATCTTCGGATAGTAGACGCCGCTGATGTAGCCGGCGTAATGCACATGCGGGTTGAGGTTGCCCTGCCCGTCGAGCACCGCCGCCCAGGAGGTGAGCTGCCAGCGGCGCGGCGGCTTCACCAGGAAGGGATGCGCGGGATCAAGCCGCTTCAGCGCCTCGATATAGCCCGATGCCGCTTCCTCGATCATCCGCTCGAAGACCGCCGCGGGCCCTTTGGGCTCGGCGAGGAACTCGCCGGTGATGCGCAAGGTGGCGCAGTGATAGCGGGGATCGGTCTCGGGCGGCACTTTCAAGGTCGGATGATCGAGCGCGTGGCGCGCGAGCGCCGCATTGAACTCGGCGATGTCGGCGAAGCCTTCGGGCGGCGCCTCGAACTGCTTCATCTCGACGAAGCGATCGAAATCGACGAGATAGCGCGCCGCATCGCGCTCGCCGAGCTCCTCGAGCACCACCGCCTTCAACCCCAACGCCTCGACATTGGCCGGCACCAGCCTGAGCCAGCGGTCGCAGAGCTCGATCGCCTCGCGCCACAGCCCGCGCTCCATCACGCTATTGGCGAGGCTCTGAAGTGCCATCGGCCAGTCGGGCTTGAGCGCGAGCGCGCGGCGGAAGCAGTCGATCGTGCCGTCGGGATCACCGAGCTCGTGCAGCACCAGCCCCAGATTGCGATGCGACTCTGCGGCGTTGGGCGCCAGCTCCGCCGCGCGCCGATAGCTTTGCGCCGCCTCCTCCCAGCGGCGCAGCGCATAGAGCGTGTTGCCGAGATTGGCATGGATGGCGGCGAGATCGGGCCTGAGCTTCGCCGCACGGCGATATGCGGCGACCGCCTCCGCATTGCGGCCGAGCCGCGACAGCGCATTGCCGAGATTGTAGTGCGCCTCGGCGAAATCGGGCTTCAGCGCGACCGCCGCGGCGTAGTGCTCGGACGCCGCCGGCGCATCGCCGAGTTCCATGGCGATGGCACCCGCCATCGCCCGCACGTCGGGGCGGCGCGGATCGACGGCGAGCAGGCGCTGACAGGCCTCAAGCGCCTCCGCCCGGCGCCCGCCGCGATAGAGCGCGACGATCTGCTGCAGCAGCAGCGGCGCTCCGGCAGAAGGATTGGCGTTCGGCGGTGTCATCGCCGGCGAGCTAACCACAGCGCGTGCGATCGGCGCAACTGCCGTGCCGCCACGGTCAGCGCTACTTCTGCTGACCGCCGAACAGGCCCTTGAGCAGCTTGTCGACGCCTTTGGGCGCCGATTGCACCGCGCCGGCAGCTCCTTTGGCGCCGCCCTCCAGCAGCTTCTCCGGGTTGCCGACGAGCCCGGCGAGATCGGGCTGGTAGGAGAGATTGTCCCACGGCCCCTTGACGATCACCGGCACTGCCACCGCGCCGGCGATACGCGGCGTGACCTTGTAGTCGACGCTGCGCCGCGGCAGGTCGACGGTGCCCGCGCCGGTCATCGGCATGTCGCTCGATTTGAGCTGCAGATCGTTGTTGCGCAGGATGCCGTGCTCGATCGTGTAGGTGCCGGAGAGCGAGCTGAAGGCGGTGACGTCGGTACCGCCCGATTGGAAGGCGGAGCCGATATTGCGCACCATGGCGACGAGGTTCACGCCCTTGATCGTGCCGTTGGCGAGGTTGAGGTCGCCCTTGCCGCCGAGCGCGCCGATGATCTCGCGCTGGCTGCGGCCGCGCCCGGCCACCGACAGGTTGAAAGCGCCGGTGCCGGTGACCCGGTCCAACCCGATCGCCGCCTTGAGCAGCGGCTCGATCTGCACGCGGCTCAGACTGAACTGCGCTTCAATCGCCGGCACCGCGCCACTGCCGTCGACCACCACCTTGCCGGTGCCGCCGCCCTGATAGAGTTGCATTTCGGTGAGATCGGCCTCGAGCCGTCCATTCACCAGATGCAACCCGAGCGCGCTCTTGCCGACCTCGATCTTGCGGTAGATGAGGCTGTTGGCGCTGAGCGCGAAGTCGACATCGGCGGTCTTGAGCGGCGCGACATCGATGGGAGCATCGCTCCAGCCGGTCGTCGACGCGCCAGGCGAGCCGCCGCCCTTCGCGCCCGGCGTGCCACCGCCCGGCGCGGCGGCGCCTGGCGCGGCGGCGCCGGCTTTGTGCTCCGGCGGCAAGTAGGGATTGAGGTCGAGCTTGTCGGCAGCGAGCTTGCCTTTGACCGAGGGCCGTGCCCCGGCGGTGTCGAGCGCCACCTCGCCCGTGGCCTTGATCTGGTCGAGGGCGAGGTTCGCCCCGGTGAAGGCGATCTTCGGCCCGGCGACGCTGACCTTGCCGGAGATGGTCAGCAGACCGAAGCCGGTGCCGGGGAGCGTGAGCGGCGTGCCGGCCCATTGGGCGAGGCCGCGCAGAGACGGGACCTTCAGCTCGACCGCGCCATCGAGCCGTGGCGGCGTCGAGCCGGCGGCGCTGCCGCTGAAGCTGAAGGAAATGGGCTTAGAATCGAGCCCGAGCCGCGCCGCGCTGGCTTTGCCGCCGAGAAAGGCACGCGGATTGGCGAGTTCCACCTGCAAGGCGAGCTTCTCGCCGCGATAGACGGCGGAGCCATCGGCCGTGAGCGGGCTGTCGAGATCGGGCAGCGACACCTTCATGGCGATCTGCTGAAGCTGGAGGCTCTTGCCGCTGCGCTGATCGAGATAGCTGATCTGGCCGTTCTCGAGCCGCACATCGGCGAGGCTCAAGCCAGAGAGCATGCCGCCGCCGCCTTGCGCGGCGGCCGGCGCAGGCGCCGCCGGCTTGGGCGCAGCCGGGCTCTTCGGCTGAGTGACGGTCGAGAACTGCCAGTTCGGGCGGCCTTGCTTATCGACCTCGAGGGCGATCACGGGGTTGACCAGCACGAGCTTGTCGAGCTCCACGCGATGGCTCAGCAACGGCAGCAGCTTCAGCTGGAGCTGCAACTTGGCGAAGGTCGCCATGTTCGGGCTCGCCGCGCCGGGCGGATTGGAGAGCGCGACATCGTCGGCCTCGACGGCAAGGCTCGGCAACAGCGAGAACGACACCTTGCCGTTGATGTGCAGGTCGCGGCCGGTCGATTGCTTCACCGCGGCGATGAGCTCGTTCTTGTAGGTATCGACCGGGATGAAGAAAGGTGCGGCGAGCGCCGCGGCGATCAGCAGGACGATGACGACCGCGATGCCGATCAGCAGCTTCTTCATGAGTGAGCTCCGGCCGAAAATGCGAATCTGTCAAATGATTCTAGCCGAGGAGGCTAACGCGCGACAGCAGGGCGAATTCCGTCTCGCTTCCACCGCGAACCGTGCACCGCCCTTCCAAAGGCAGGTGCGGGCCGAAACGGCGCACTGAGCGGGTGAGCGCGCTCCGCCCGCCTTCTCCTCACCCCGGATCGGCGAGTTGCCGGTGGCATCACTGGAGGCGCGCGGGCAGAGCGACCGCCCGGCGTTTTTGCCCGCGACTCCTTGCGCGCCAAAAGTTTAGTATCCTCGCCTTGCCAAGCCGGCGCGAGCCCGGTCGAAACAGGGAGAAGGGAATGCACAGGACGATTGCCATCGCCGCGGCGATCCTCGCCGCCGCCCTCGCGAGCCCCGCACTTGCCGCCGGTCCGGTGAAGATCGGCGTCATCTTCCCGCTCTCCGGCAATGCCGCCAGCGCCGGCGCCGCCGCCAAGGCCGCCGTCGAACTCGGCGCCGAGATCGTCAACACCGCCCATCCGGAACTCAAGGGATTGCCGCTCGCGGCAAGCGCCGGACTGCCCAATCTCGGCGGCGCCAAGATCGAGCTGGTCGTCGCCGACCACCAGGGCGACCCCTCGGTCGGCCAGCAGCAGACGCTGCGGCTGATCACCCAGGAGAAGGTGGCCGCCATGCTCGGCGCCTACCAGTCGAATGTGAGCTTCACCGCCACCGCCGTCGCCGAACGCTATGGCGTGCCCTTCGTGGTCGGCGACAGCGTCGCCGCCAACATTACCGGGCGGGGCTATCACTGGGTGTTCCGCGTGACCCCGGTGGCGGGCGACTTCGCCAACAACTACATGCTCTTTCTCGCCGACATGAAAAAGGCCGGCCACAAGGTCGACAACGTCGCGATCGTCAACGAGAACACCGATTACGGCACCTCGGTGGCCGAGACGACGGCGCAGGCGGCGAAGCAGCACGGCTTCAACGTCGTGGCGCAGATCCCCTACAGCGCCAAGTCGACCGACGTGTCGGCGCAGGTGCTGCAGCTCAAGCAGAAGCAGCCCGACGTCGTCATCTTCATCAGCTACACGGCAGACTCGATCCTCTACATGAAGACGATGCGGGAGCTCAACTACCACCCCGCGATGATCATCGGCGACGACAGCGGCTTCTCCGACCCGTCCTTCGTTCCCGCCGTGGCCGGGATCGCGCAGGGCGTGATGAACCGCAGCGCCTGGAGCACCGGCAAGCCGGGCAGCACCACCTACCTCATCAACGAGATGTACAAGAAGAAGACCGGCCGCGATCTCGACGACACCAGCGGCCGCGACATGCAAGCCTTCTTCGTGCTCGCTGACGCCATCAACCGCGCCGGCTCTACCGACCCGGCCAAGATCCAGGCGGCGCTCAGGGCCACCGATCTCAAGCCGGCGCAGCTGATGATGGGCTACCGCGGGGTCAAGTTCGACGCCACCGGCCAAAACATCGAAGCGGCCACCTATCTCATCCAGCTCCAGGGCCAGGAATACAAGGCGGTGTGGCCGGCGAAGGACGCCACCGCGCCCGTCGAATGGCCGATGAAGGGCTGGGCAAAATAGCCTGCGTCTGCTGGATCAGCGGCGTTGCGTCCTTCGACAAGCTCAGGATAAAGAGCTTTCTTCGTGCCATCAGGAATTGATCTCATGCTGACCTTGTCGAAGCATGCAACCCCGCCTTGCAGCACCGTCCGATCTGCTGACTGAGGAGTTCTTCTCGATGCCATCAAGAACCTGGTTGGTCTTTTTCGCCGCAGCACTGGCGACCGCGTCGCTCGCCTCATCTGCCGGGGCGGCCGAGACGGTCAAGATCGGCGCGCTCTATCCGCTGACCGGCAGCTCCGCGCCGGCCGGCCAGGCGGCGAAGGCCGCCATCGAGCTCGGCGTCGAGATCGTCAACAACGCGCATCCCGAACTGAAGGGGCTGCCGCTCGCCGCCACGGCGGGCTTGCCCCATCTCGGCGGCGCCAAGGTCGAGATCATCAATGTCGATCATCAGGGCGACCCGTCGATCGGGCAGCAGCAGACGCTGCGGCTGATCACCCAGGACCATGTCGCGGCGCTCATCGGCGTCTATCACTCCTCGGTGGCGCTCACTGCCACCGCGGTGGCGGAGCGCTACGGCGTGCCCTTCGTGGTCGCCGACAGCGTCGCCGCCAATATCACCCAGCGCGGTTTCAAGTGGACCTTCCGCGTGACGCCGATCGCCACCGATTTCGCCAAGGCCTATACCGACTTCCTGCTCGAGATGAAGCACCAGGGCAAGAAGGTGGATAGCGTCTCCGTGCTCAACGAGAACACGGATTACGGCACCTCCGTCGGCAACAACATCGTCGCGGCGATGAAGAAGGGCGGCTTCAAGGTGACGCAGATCGTCTACAACGCGAAATCGACCGACGTGTCGGCGCAGGTGCTGCAATTGAAGCAGCAGAAACCCGACGTCGCCGTCTTCGTCGGCTACACCGCCGACGAGATCCTCTACATGAAGACGATGCACGATCTCGACGTGCTGCCGATCATGATCATCGGCGACGATGCCGGATTCTCCGATCCTTCCTTCATTCCCGCCGTCGGCGACATCACCCAGGGCGTGCTCGACCGTAGCGCCTGGGCGGAGGGCGCCCCTGGCAGCGTCACCTATCTCATCAACGAGATGTACAAGAAGAAGACCGGGCGCGACCTCGACGACACCAGCGGGCGCTGGATGCAGGCCTTCTTCGTTCTCTGCGATGCCATCGACCGCGCCGGCTCGACCGACCCTGCCAAGATCCAGGCGGCGCTCAAGGCGACCGACCTGAAGCCGGCGCAGCTCATGATGGGGTATCAGGGGGTCAAGTTCGACGCCACCGGCCAGAACATCCTGGCCTCCACCTACCTCATCCAGCTTCAGGGCAAGGACTACAAATCGGTCTGGCCGGAAGCGCGCGCCACGGCCAAGCTGCAATGGCCGATGAAGGGATGGAAGAAATAGCCGCGACGCCTGGATGGCATTTAGGATGAGGTGGGTGCGGTGGAGACAGGCCCCACCTCATCCTCGCTCTAACCCTCTCCGCTTCGGAGGGGCTGGGAGGGAAGCGGAAGCGCAGAGACGGTCATGATCCTCCTTCAGGTCATCGTCGGCGGGCTGCTGCTGGGCGCGGTCTATGCGCTGCTCTCCTCCGGACTCACGCTGATCTGGGGGATGATGAACTTCATCAACTTCGCACATGGCGAGTTCGTGATGCTCGGCA
>DATNDG010000161.1:0-17632 GCA_035553515.1 Allostellaceae bacterium
CTTGCGGATCGTCGCCGGTCCCTGCCCTTCGGGCGCCTTGGGCCCTTTCTTGTTCGGCAGGAACTCCGTGACGAAGCGCGCGACAGTGCGGCGGTCCACGTCCTCAAGGCATACGTCCTCGCCAGCGAACTCCTTGAACTCCTTGATCGCGGTTTCGAGGTTGTTGAGCGTGGAGCGGGACAGTGTCTTGCCCCGATCCGTCTGGAACGTCTCGTAGGCGCCGCTGAGAGGCGTGTGTTGCCCGGTTGCGGCCTTGTACCAGCGTACCGCCTTCTTCTCGCCTACGCGCTTCTCCAGCTTCTCCGCTTCTTCCACCAGCACAGACTCGATTGCTTCGCGCTCGTGTGGGTTGTCGATTTCGCGGAGGCTTGCGGCGATATCTAGGGCGCTCTCCAGGCTGCCGTTTAGCTCAGCTAGGGCGCGCGCCTCTTCTAACCGGATATGCCCAAGGAGCTGATCGCGGAGCTTTCTCGCCTCAACTAAGGACAGCACGCCCCCTGCGCCGTTCCTCCGCGGCGTTCCGTTCGCCGGCTTCGCGGTAAGGCTCTCGCGTATCTCTCGGCGGTAGGGCTTGCCCGTCCGCGGATTGACGCGGCCGATGAGTGCTTCGGGGGTGGCCATGCGGAACAACCAAGCGGTACCGGCGCCGCGCGGCTGGAAGAGAAATTGCGTGTCGAGCATGTCGGTGTGATCCATGACTGTGTTGTACATCATGGACAACAAACCGAACAACAACGCGGCAGATTTCTACGTGATTTCAGCTACTTATCTTCTCTGGCGTCCCCGACGGGATTCGAACCCGTGTTACCGCCGTGAAAGGGCGATGTCCTAGGCCTCTAGACGACGGGGACGTGAGGGCACGGTCTACCGGCTGGGCGGCGATTAATCAAGCCGATTGGCGGCATCCGCGCCGGGCTCAGCCGCCCTCCAGCGCGAAGTTCTGCGCGACATAGTCGAGGATGAGCTCGATCGAGCGCTCGAGCGGCAGCTTCGCGGTGTCGACCATCAGCGCCGGCGCCTCGGGCGGCTCATAGGGCGCCGAGATGCCGGTGAAGTCGCCGATTTCGCCGGCGCGGGCGCGGCGATAGAGCCCCTTGGGATCGCGCTGCTCGCAGGTCGCGAGATCGGCGCTCACATAGATCTCGTGGAAGGAGCCGGGCGGCGTCGCGGCCCTCGCCCGCGCCCGGTCGGCGCGATAGGGCGAGATGAAGGCGGTGATGCAGAGGAGACCCGCATTGGCGAAAAGCGCCGCCACCTCGCCGACGCGGCGGATATTCTCGATGCGATCCTCGGGCGCGAATCCCAGATTGGCGTTGAGGCCGCTTCTGACATTGTCGCCGTCGAGCACATAGACCGCGTAGCCGCGGCGGAAGAGATGCTGCTCGACCGCCATGGCGAGCGTCGACTTGCCGGCGCCGGAAAGCCCGGTAAGCCACAGCACGCCGCCCTTGTGTCCGAACCGCGCGGCGCGCGCCGTCGGCGTCACCTTGTGCTCGACCGGCGTGAGATTGCCGTCCCGGCTGCCGCTCTGAGGCCGAAGATCGGCGACGCCCGTGAGCCGGATGCGGCCACCGCCCAGCGTGGCGCCGCGATCGCGCAGCACGATCGTTGCGCCCTCGTCGAGCGGCAGCAGCGCCGGGCTGTGCAGCACGACCTCGGCCACCTGGTCGCGCTCGACGGCCTTGGCACTCAGCGAGGCAAGGCTGTCGCTGTCGATGACGCGCTCGATGCGCTCCACCGTCGCCGGCACCTCGGCGGTGCCGATCCTGAGGCGCAGCTCGCGGCCGGCGGCCAGCGGCTCGGCGCCGAGCCAGAAGACGGCCGCGCCGAAGCTCCGCGCGAGCAGCGGCGAGTCTTCGACATGGCTCGCCACCTCGCCGCGCTCAAGGAAGAGCGGACGATCGAGCGTGAGCCCCACCGAGCGGCCGGACCCCGCCTCCGTCGGCGCCGCGCCCGGCCAGGCTTCGAGGCTCCGCACCTGCGCGCGCTTGTTGGAGGGCGAGAAGAGCAGCGTGTCACCGCGCTTCAAGCGCCCCGCCTCGATGCGGCCCACCAGGATGCGCCGGTCGTCCTGGCGGTAAACATCTTGCAGGGGAAGGCGCAGCGGCGCCGCATCGGCCGGCGCCGCCGGCGTGAAGCCGAGCAGCGCCTCGATCAGGGTCGGCCCGCGAAACCAGCGGAGCCGCTCGCTGGCGCGGGCAAGATTGTCGCCGTGGCGCGCCGAGAGCGGCAGCACGGTGCGCGGCGTCAGGCCGAGCCCGGCGAGGAAGTCGCGGATCTCGCGCTCGAGCACGCGGAAGCGCGCCTCGGAGAAGTCCACCATGTCGAGCTTGTTGACGGCGACCGCGAGCTGCTCGAGCCCGATGAGGCGCAGCAGCTGCGCATGCCGCCGCGTCTGCTCCTGCAGCCCCTCGGCGGCATCCAGCACCAGCACCGCCGCGTCAGCCCCCGACGCACCGCTCACCATGTTGGCGAGGAACTCGCGATGTCCGGGCGCATCGATGATGACGAAGTCGCGGCCGTCGAGCTTCAGCGCCAAGCGCGTCGTGTCGATGGTGACCGCCTGGTCGCGCTCCGCCTGCAGCGAATCGAGCGCGAAGGACCATTCGAGCGGGACGCCGCGCCGCTCGCTGACGCTCTTCAGCTCATCGAGCTTGCCTTCGGGCAGTGCGCCCGCCTCGTGCAGCAATCGGCCGATCACGGTCGATTTGCCGTGATCGACATGGCCGGCGAGGACGAGCTTCAACGGTGCTGTGGTCATCACATATAGCCCTGGGCGCGCAGCCGCTCGAAGGCATCCTCGCTCTCGTGGTCCATGGCGCGTCCGGCGCGCTCCGAACTGCGCGTTGCCTCGAGCTCGGCGATGATCTCGGGAATGGTCGTGGCGGTGGAGGGTACCGGAAAGGTGATGTCCTTCTCGCCCAGCGAACGGAAGCGCTTGCCGTCGCGCGCGAAATAGAGCGGCACCACCGGCATGCCCTCACGCTCGATGTAGCGCCAGACATCGAGCTCGGTCCAGGCGAGCAGCGGATGAATGCGCAGATGCCCGCCGGGCGGCGTCTCGGCATTGTAGCGGTCCCAAAGCTCGGCCGGCTGGTTCCTGACATCCCAGGCGCCGTTGGCATCGCGCGGGCTCATCACCCGCTCCTTGCCGCGGATCGCCTGCTCGTCGCGGCGTATGCCCAGGATGACCCCCCGCAAGCCGCGCGCCGCGATCACGCGCTTCAAGCCCAGCGTCTTGCGCGCGGCAGCGCGCGATTTGGGCGGCAGGCTCGGATCGGTCTCCTCGACCCCCGGGCAGGGGGCATCGATATAGGAGAGGCTCCATTCGCGGATCAGCCGGTCGCGAAACTCATAGACTTCGGAAAATTCGTTGCCGGTGTCGAGCAGGATCACCGGAAACGGCACCCGGCCGAAGAACGCCTTGCGGGCGAGCCACAGCATCAGGTTCGAATCCTTGCCGATCGACCACAGCATGGCGAGCGGCGTGACCCGGTTCACCGCTTCCCGCAGGATGTAGATCGATTGTGCTTCGAGGTCGTCGAGACGGTCCAAGGCGAAATTCCTGCCAAGCCAAAAGGGGGCGCAGTTTAAGCGGGTTGGCGTTCCCCGTCTATGCGGTTTGCTGCGCCGCACCTTATCTGATTTATGGTAAGTACATCCTTGCCATGTGCCCGCGCGGCCACGGTCCGGGTTTCGCGTCGCCCTCCTTTTCTCTAACACTGTCGCCTGGTTCATCGGTTGCGAGCCCTGTACCCATGTCGTCTTCTTCCGTGCCGGCGCGCGAAGCGGCGCCGACGGCGACCGCCATCATCCTGGCGCCGGCGGCTTTCGTCGCCCCGCCGCTCGCCGTCTTCGCCCCGCTGGCGTTGGCACCGCTCCTCGCGCTCACGGCGCTGGGGCTGCTCGCGGCCGATGGCAGGCAGGTTCTCTTGCTGGCGCGCGCCTATCGCTTCCCCGCCACACTCTGCGCCGCAATCGCCGCCTGGGCGGCGCTCACGGCACTCTGGTCGCCGATCCCCGGGCACAGCCTCTTCGAGGCTTTGCGCTTCCTCGCCATCGCCGCAGCCGGATTTATCTCGATTGCAGGCTGCGCCTTGCTCGGCCACATAGGCCGGTTGCGCACCGGCTATGCCCTATTGGCAGGCCTCGCCCTCGCCTTGCTGTTGCTGCACGTGGAATTGTGGAGCGATGAAGCGATCGCGCATGCCATCGCATTGCTTCTGCGGGGAAAACTGGTTCAGATGAGCCTCTATGACCGCGGCGTCACCGTTCTGGTGGTCTTCGTCTGGCCCGCCGCAGCGCTGCTCGCGGCGCGGCGCCGGTGGCTCGGTCTTGCACTGCTGATCGCCGCCGTGGGATTCACCGTCGCCGCCTTCCGCAGCCATGCCAGCATGCTGGGCTTTGCCCTGGCACCCGTGGCGGGAGTGCTCGCTTGGCGCCTCCCGCGCCTTGCCATCGCCGGCTTCGTCGCTGCGACGCTCCTCCTCGCCTTTGCGCTTCCGGTGGTCGCTCCCCGCGGCGCCGGCATCGCGCGCATCCAGCAGGACGCGCCGATGTTGCAGCCTTCGGCCATCCATCGCCTCGCCATCTGGCGCTTCGTCGGCGATCGCATCGCCCAGCGCCCGCTCCTCGGCTGGGGCATGGACAGCGCGCGCGCGATCCCGGGCGGCCAGATGGAAGTCGACACGATGTTCCCTGAGCTTCACCTGCCCGCGACGGCCCAGGTTCTACCGCTCCACCCGCATGATGCGGCGCTGCAATGGCGGCTCGAGCTGGGGGTGCCGGGGATCGCGCTGGTCCTGCTACTCATCGCC
This sequence comes from Allostellaceae bacterium, assembly GCA_035553515.1. Classification (GTDB taxonomy): domain Bacteria; phylum Pseudomonadota; class Alphaproteobacteria; order ATCC43930; family CGMCC-115725; genus DAHUYF01. Next base: position 4,818 of record DATNDG010000161.1, read on the forward strand.
GGCGCGCTATGGTATGCAGCGCAGCGCCCGCCGGGGTGGCAACGCGCCCTGATCTTCGCCTATGCCGCCACCGCCTGGACAGTGGCCATGCTCAGCTTCGGTGCCTGGCAGGCTTGGTGGCTCTCGGCCCTCTGGCTCGGGACCGCCTTGCTGCTCGGGCTCGGCGTGGAGCCGCCGGTCGTCCCGCACCGCCTTGCTCAGGGTTGACCCCGGGTGCCGCGGCGGGAACCCACGGCCGATTTTCGCCGTAGGACCGGGGGAGGCAATGATGCGTTCCTGGCTCGTCATTGCGGGATTTGCCACCGGCGCTCTCCTCGCAGGCTGTGCGCCGATGATCGAGGAGAACCTGCCGAACGGCGACCATGCCGTTACCACCTATATCCGCGTCCAGGGCGCCGAGGAGGCGCGCGACGACAATCTCTGGGCGGCGCGACAAACCTGTCACGGTGGCGTCGTGCTCATCCAGGAGCAGAGCGGCACCGATGAGCGTGGCGCTTGGCAGCGGCTGGTCTATGGCTGCCTCGCGCCCACAAGCACCAGAGCCGACGCCGTGCCGACTGCGCCGAGGCGCAGCAGGTGAAACCCCGCCAACCTTGACCCTGCTCAGATCAGCGCGCCGCTGTGCGCTCCAGCCGATCGGCGCGCATTTCGAGATCGTCGGCGATCTCCGCGAGATCGCCGGCGAGCTTCGGCTCATCCTCTTCCATCTGCTCGCGCGCCAGCTTGCGGATCGCGGCCGCACGTTCGCGGAGCAGTTTGGCGGCTTTGTGCCCGGTCATCGGATCGCCCTGCGCTTACCGCAACAGGCATGCTAGCAGCGAAGCTATCCCGGTACATTTCCCCTTTCGAGGGAAGCGCTTCAATTCGCGCCGAGGAGAATTCCTGCGCTCGGGCCATCGTCGAGGTAGAGCTGCGCGCTGGAACCGACGGCATGGCTGTCGGCCGAAAGCGCCACCGCCGCAAGCGAAACCAGGATCAGCGCCGCGGCGACCGCCGGCCGAGCCAGCCGCGCGGCGCGGCGCAGCACGCTACGCCCCCTCGCCTTCTCGAGCGCCGCAAGGCTGATCTCGAGCTGGCGGCGTTCGAGCTGCCAGATCGAGCGCTGATGCTCATGCATGAGCTTCAGATCGGCAATGACGCGCTCATGCTGTGCAAGCGTGCTCTCGGTCGAGCGGTCGGCGCTCGCCGCCGCTGTCTCGGCCGTCTGGAGCTGCGCCTCAAGCTGCTTTATGCGCAGTTCCCAGGCGCTGCGTTCTTCTTCGCGCGCGGCGAGGAAGCGGCGCAGCCATTCCATCATCTTCACCCGCTCGGCGGCATCGCTGGCGAGGCTGAGCGGACTGCCCGCCTCCTGCTCCACCTTGAGCGCCGCAACGAGCTGCATGACCCGCGCGGCCGGCTGACCGGCGTCGCCGGCAACGGCCGGCGCCACGCGGCGCTTGCTGCGCTTGCGACCGGCCCGCGCCGTCACGGCGCGGCTCTCCGCGCCCTGCGCTTCCATCTCGGGCAACATGCCCACGCCCCCGTTTTGACTCTCGTTGAGGTGCAGTATCGTCTTGGTGTGGTTAACCATTGGTTTCCCACGAGTCGCTTGGGTTGAGCCGCCCCGAGCCGTCGGGTAGGGTCTTTCCCCTAGGACGGACGGGAGGAAGCGAGGAAGCGATGCAGGATGCTGCCGCATTTCGCGCCGAGGCGCGGGCCTGGCTCGAGGCGAATTGCCCCGCCAGCATGCGCGGCCCGATGCCGGACGACGAGATCGTCTGGGGCGGAAGGCGCGCCAGCTTCAAGAATCCGGAGTCGAAGCTCTGGCTCGAACGCATGGCCGCGCAAGGGTGGACGGTGCCGACTTGGCCCCGCGCCTATGGCGGCGGCGGCCTGACCGCGGCGGAGGCACGCATCCTCGACGAAGAGATGCGCCGGCTCAACTGCCGCTCGCCGCTGCAGAGCTTCGGCATCTGGATGCTGGGACCGGTGCTGCTGGAATATGGCAGCGAGGCGCAGAAGGAAGCGCATCTGCCGCGGATCGCACGCGGCGAGATCCGCTGGTGCCAGGGATACAGCGAGCCCGAGGCCGGTTCCGATCTCGCCGGGCTCAAAACCCGCGCCGTGCTGCAAGGCGAACACTTCCTGGTCAACGGCCACAAGATCTGGACGTCTTATGCCAATCTCGCCGATTGGATCTTCTGCCTCGTGCGCACCGATCCAACCGCCAAGAAGCATGAGGGCATCAGCTTCCTGCTGATCGACATGGACGATCCCGGCATCCGCACGCGGCCGATCCGGCTGATCAGCGGCGCCTCGCCCTTCTGCGAGACCTTCATCGAAAATGTGCGCGTGCCGCAGGAGAACCTGGTCGGCGGCCTCAACAACGGCTGGACCATTGCCAAGAAGCTGCTCGAGCACGAGCGCAAGATGATCGCCTCGATCGGCGAGCGCCAGCGCGGCGCGGAACGCTCGCTCTCCGAGTTTGCCAAGACCTATGCGGGCACGCGCGACCGCCGGATCGCCGATGCGGTGCTGCGCGACCGCATCGCCCAGCAGGAGATCGATCAGCGCGCTTTCCAGCTCACCCAGCGCCGCGCTGCCGAAGAGGCGAAGGGCGGATCGCCGGGCCCTGCCTCGGCGATGTTCAAGTATTACGGCACCGAGCTCAACAAGCGGAAATTCGAGCTGCTGCTGCAATGCCTGGGGACCCAAGCACTCGGCTGGGAGGGCGACGGCTTTGCCGCCGACGAGCTGCGCATCACCCGCGAATGGCTGCGCTCGAAAGCGAATTCGATCGAGGGCGGCACGTCGGAGATCCAGCTCAACATCATCGCCAAGCGCGTGCTTGGCTTGCCCGATTAGGCGGCTCGCCCCATGGCTCTCACCCTCGCCGCTGACGCCGCGCTCATCCGCGACACTGCTCTCGATTTCTTTGCCAAGCGCTCGCCGGTCGGCGCGCTGCGCAAGCTGCGCGACGACAAGGACGCGCTCGGATTTTCGCTGCCGCTGTGGCGGCAGATGGGCGAGCTCGGCTGGGCGGGATTTCTCGTGCCAGAGACTTATGGCGGCGCCGGCTTCGGCTGTCTCGGCCTCGGGCTCGTGCTCGAAGGCGCCGGGCGCACCCTCGCCGCGACGCCGCTCCTCGCCACCGCGCTCCTTGGCGCGAGCGCGCTGACGCTCGCCGGCGGCGATCGGCAGAAATCCGAGCATCTGCCGGCGCTCGCCAAGGGCGAGCTTCTTTTGGCGCTGGCGCTCGAGGAAGGCGCGCATCACGCACCCTATCGCATCGCAACCGCGGCACGGCACGACGACGGCGGCTTCCGCCTCGACGGCGAGAAACGCTTCGTGCTCGACGGGCACATCGCCGATCTCCTGATCGTCGTAGCGCGGAGTTCCGGTGAGTCCGGCGACCGCCGAGGCCTCACGCTCTTTCTCGTGCCGGGCGATGCCGCCGGCGTGACGCGGACGCGCACCCGCATGGTGGATAGTCGCAATGCCGCGACCATTCGCTTCGATGGCGTTCTCCTCGGCGAAGAGGCCGTGCTCGGCCGCGTCGATGAGGGTGCCGAGGTGCTGGACCCGCTGCTCGATCGCGCTTGTGCCGGACTCGCCGCCGAGATGCTCGGCAGCGCCGCCGAGGCCTTCGAGCGAACCGTGCAGTATCTGAAGGACCGCCGGCAGTTCGGCGTTCCGATCGGCTCGTTCCAGGCGCTGAAGCACCGGGCGGCGGCGATGTTCTGCGAGATCGAGCTGACGCGCTCGGCGGTGCTGGCGGCACTAACCGCCATCGACGCCGGCGCGCAAGACGCGAGCGGGCTGGCGAGCCTCGCCAAGGCCAAGGCGGGAGATGCTTTCTTCTTGATCGGCAATGAAGGCGTGCAGATGCATGGCGGCATCGGCATGACCGATGAGCACGAGATCGGCTTCTTCCTGAAGCGCGCGCGCGTCGCCCAGGCGAGCTTCGGCGACAGCGCCTTTCATCGCGACCGCTACGCCGAGCTCGGCGGGTATTGACCCGCAGTTCTGCCAGGTCGTAGGCGCTCGCTGGATCGCGCAGAGCCCATCTCCGGCGCAGGCGCTATCCCTGCTTGGACGGAAGCGCCTAGGCGCAGACGGGCTCGGGAGCGCCGTTTCGCGGATCGCCAAGGCGCGCCTCGGGGAGCGTCACCGTGACCGAAGTGCCGCGGCCGGCCTCGCTGCTCAAGGTCAGCGTGCCGCCATGCAGCATCACGAGCTCACGCGCCAACGGCAGGCCGAGCCCGGTGCCGCTGCCATTGTTGAGCATGACATTGCCAACCTGCTCGAAGGGCCGCAGCACGCGGTCGATGTCATTGACCGGAATGCCGATGCCGGTATCGCTGACCCGCAGCCGCACGCCTCCGCCGCGCTCATGGTCGAGGCCGACCTCGATGCGCCCGCCGGACCCGGTGAATTTCGCGGCGTTCGACAGGAGATTGATCAGGATCTGCTTCATCCGCAGCGCGTCGGCATAGAGGCGGAAGGGCCGCGGTGCAGTCGTGAAGCGGACCGACACGCCGCGCGCATCGGCAAGCGGACGCACCACTTCGATCGCATCGCGAACGAGCTGTACGAGGTCGAACTCGCCTTCGCGCAGCACGAACTTGCCGGTCTCGATCTTGGCGAGGTCGAGGATCTCGCTGATGATCTGGAGCAGATGCTGGCCGCTCCGCTCGATGTCGCCGCCGTATTCGGCGTAGCGCGCCAACCCGACCGGGCCAAGCATCTCGCTGCCGATCACGTGGGAGAAGCCGATGATGGCGTTGAGCGGCGTGCGCAGCTCGTGGCTCATCTTGGCGAGGAACTCGCTCTTGGCGCGGTTGGCGCGTTCGGCCTCGTCCTTGGCCTCGCGCAGCTTGATTTCGGTGAGGCGCCGCACGCCCACCTCGCGCTCGAGCTCCGCCCGCTGCGTGCGGATGATGCTGCTGTGATAAAGCGAGGTGGTGGCCACGAACACCGCCGCGCAGAAGAGCGACAGGAGGTCGGCGCCGGCGAGATGCTGCGGCGGCACATGCGCCGGAAACCCGGCTCGCGCGACATAGATTGCGTAGAAGACGACAAGGTGCGCGGCGAGCGCCAGGAAGACCAGCACGCGATTGAGCGGCTCCTCTCCCAGATGGTAGAGGAGGAGCACAGGAACGGCGATCAGCCAGGGCAAGAAGGGCGACGCGACGCCACCATACTCGAAGGCGCCGTAGAGCACGACGAGCGCGAACTGCTCCATCGACGCAAAGCTAAGAAGGTCGAAGCGGCCGGTGAGGCGTAGCATGCCGGGGTATGCGAAGAACCCGACGATGCCGCCGAAGATGACCCAGAGCCGCAGACCGGCCTCGGGGTCGATTTGGCGCAGCGAGAACAGCACGATGAGCCCGAGCGGCACGCCGCAGAAATGGCTGATGACGAAGAGCCGCGCCCGCTCGAGCGTCTGCTCCTGCTGCCGCAAGCTGGCAGGAATGAACCAGTCGGTTAGGCGAAAAAAACCCTGCGCCATTGGTGCCGCGATGCCTGGACGGCGCCCCTGAGGAGCGCAACCGCGGCTGAGCCTATGGCGAAGTGGTTAAAACGCTCTTCACGCTTGGCCGAAAGCAGCGGGCGGCCAGGCTTGCAAGGCATAGAGCCGGGCCTCCGTCGTCGAGAGCAGCCAGCCTTCGACCGGGGCGATCCTGTCCTCGGCGAAATCGGCGGCGATGCGCGCCGCAAGCCGCGCACGCAAGGCGCCCTCCTCCAACTGCATCACCTCGGCGGGCGAGAGCGCCAGCGCGGCGAGAATGAGCTCGGTCAGGAGAAGAGGACGCGCCTCCTCGGGCCGGCGCGTCAGATAGGCCAGGCCAACCGCTCGCGCGCTCGCTTCCGGGCGCGCCATCGCTCGCAGCCGCAATCCCGCCGGCGAGACGGGCGTCGCGGCGGCCGCGAAGCGCCGCGGCAGGGTGAGCGCGACCGCCGCGGCCAGCAGCATCCACCGCCGGGAAACTCTCATCGCACAGTGCTCCGCGAGGTCAGCGAGGTGAGATAGACCGACTTCAGGTGCTCGGAGAGGCGCAGCGATAAGGCGACGATGGTCATCGTCGGATTGTCGAAGCTGTAGGTGGGAAACACCGAGCTGCCCGCAACGAAGAGATTGGCGATCCCATGCACGCGGCAATTGGCGTCAACCACGCCCTGGCGCGGATCCGAGTGCATCCGCGTCGTGCCCATATGGTGATAGCCGTTGCTGACGCGCTCCATGAGCGCTTGGCCGCTGCTGTCGTCGTTCATGCGCAATCGCCCGATGCCGCTGCGCCCGAGCTCGCGCGCCAGCAGCTCGTGCGAGCGGTGGAGATTGCGCTCGAAATCCTGCGGCAGGCGCCAATCGACCCGGACGTGCCGCAGGCCCAGCGCGTCGGTCGTCTTGCCCAAGCTGACGCGGCTGTCGCGGTCGGGCGGGCACTCGCAAATGTAGTTGGTCGAGAAGGTCGCCGGCTGCGTGTGCGTCCAGGCGTAATACTTGTCCTGGAGATTCACCTCCGCGCCGCGCAGAATCTGCGACAGCTGGTCGCCGAGATGATCCGGCCAGCGGCCCTCACGGAGATAGTGATAGAGGGTCGACAGCGACTCTCTGGCGCCGCCTTGGCCATGGAATGTTCCGGGTTCGAAGCCGATGGCGAAGGAGGAGAGTTTCTCCTTGGCCTGGGTGTCGGCCGAGGCCTGAACATAGCCTTGCGCGGGGACGCCGTGCATCTGCCGCACCTGGTAGAAGGCAAAGACCTCGTTCCCCCTCGCCGCGGCGATGGTCGCCACATTCGGGACGTAGGGGTGATCCATGAAATAGCGGCCGACCAGATCATTGCCGTTGCCGAGGCCGGGCTTCTGCACCTTGTTGGCGCTGAGCAGCAGCCGCGCATTCTCGATGCCACCGACGCCGAGGATGTAGCCTTTTGCCTCGACGCGGAAGCGGCGTCCGTCGAGGCAGGCGACCTGCAGTCCGGTTACCTGGCTCGCGCCTTCGTTCACCGCGATGTCGACGACATTGGCGTGAAGATAGACCTTGAGGCCCTCGCCTTGTTCGAGATCCCGGCGATAGACATCGCCGAAGCGCGTCGGCGGGCTGTACTGATAGACACCGCTCGTGAACACGGCGCTCTCTGCGAAAGGCAGGGGAACCGCATTGGGCTGCGACCACTCGCGCGACTCATAGTTATAGGGCCCGAGCTGGCAGATTTTCTGCGCTCGGCGGTAATAGTCATCGAGGTCGGCGCGCGTGATGGGCCAGCCGCTGTCCGGGATATAGGAGCGCACGGACATGTCGAGATCGTCGAACGGCCGGCACCCGCCGGACCAGTGATTGGTGCTGCCGCCGAGAAAGCGCAGCCGCTCGAGCGTCAGCGGGTGCAGCGGCTGGCCGATGGTCTTGCCCTGATAAAGCTCTTGGGTCGCAGCGTCGAATTCGAGCCCGCCGCTCTCCAGCAAAATGATGCTGCGTCCTTGGCCGGCAAGATCACGCGCCAATGTGATGCCTGCCGCGCCACCACCGATCAGACAGATATCAGCAGAAAGGGTGGTGCCCTCGGGAACGGTCCTGGCGTCAATGATCATGGGGCTCCCAGCGTTCCGCCTGCTCGACGCCGGTGAGAACAGCCGAAGCTGCGATACGTTCCGTGGCTCTTTTTGGGGCGGGCGCCGCCCTTCAGCCCGAAGCTGGCGCGGCGTCCTCGATGATGAGCTGCACTTCCTCGCGTCCCTGCCACTGATCGGCGCGCAGATGACCTGCGAGATGGAAGCCTTGTCCCTGCCCTTGCAACAAGGCAGGGCCAAGCTCGCTGTCGAGACAGCGGAAAGCGATGGCCTTAAGACGCGCCGAGCCGCCGCCATCGGCCAGGATGCAGCGAACATGCTGTCCGCCAACCACATCGGCGCGGGCGATCCGCTGGTTGGCCAGGGCGAAGCGCGGCTCGGCATTGCCGGTGCCGAACGGTCCGAGACGCGCAACGAGGCTGACGAGCTCCGGCGTCGCCGCCGCGGCCGCAACGAGCCCGTCGATGCCGAGTTCGCGAACGACGCCGTCCGGTCCGAGCGCAGTCACTGCGCGATCGGCGAGAAAGTCGCGCAGCTCGCCGAGACGCGCGGCTTCGACCGTGAAGCCTGCGGCCATCGCATGACCGCCGCCGTTGATCAGGAGCCCGGCTTGGCGCGCCGCGATCACCGCGGGACCGAGGGCAAATCCGGTGACCGAGCGGCCGGAGCCCTTGCCGATGCCGTCCGAGACGGCGGCCACGCAAGCGGGACGGTTGTAGCGTTCCTTGAGGCGGCTGGCGACGATGCCGATGACACCTGGATGCCAGCCCTCGCCGGCGACGAAGAGCAGCGGTGCGCGTCGATCGCCGCTCTCGACCTGGTCGATCGCCTGCGCCAGCACGCGCGCCTCGATCTCGCGCCGCTCGCCATTGAGCGCATCAAGCTGCTGAGCGATCGCGCGCGTCTCGACGACATCCTCGCTCGCCAGCAGCCGCGCCCCCAGATCCGCCTGCCCCACCCGGCCGCCTGCATTGACCCGCGGCCCCAGGATGAATCCGGCGTGGTAGCAGTCCAGCCTCTCGCCCAGCCCCGCCACATCGGCAAGCGCCGCAAGGCCGGGATTGGCGCGCCGCTGCAGCACCTTGAGCCCCTGGGCCACCAGCGCGCGGTTGACGCCGGTCAGCGGCACAACGTCGCAGACCGTCCCCAGCGCGACGAGGTCGAGCCACTGCACGAGATCGGGGGCGGGGCGCGAGGCATACCAGCCGGCTTGACGGAGCGCGCGGTTCACCGCGACCACGAGCAGGAAGGTGACCCCCACCGCAGCCAGAACGCCGTGTCGGCTCTCCTCGTCGAGGCGGTTCGGATTGACGATGGCATAGGCCGGCGGCAATCCGGGCTCGGCGACGTGATGATCGATGACGATGACGTCGAGCCCGGCCTCGGCGGCGGCGGCGAGCGGCGCATGCGCGCTGGTGCCGCAATCGACCGTGATCGCCACCGCGACGCCCTCGGATCTGAGGCGCAGCAGCGCCGGCGCATTGGGACCGTAGCCTTCGCGTTGCCGGTCGGGGATATAGAGGCGCGTGCGGCAGCCGATGGCGGCGAAGAAGCGCTGCAGCAACGCCGACGACGTCGCACCATCGACGTCGTAATCGCCGAAGACGGCGATCAGCTCGCCTTCGGTGACCGCCCGCACGATACGCGCCACCGTCTTGTCCATGTCGCGCAGATGCGACGGATCGGGCAGGAAATCGCGCAAGGTGGGCGCAAGGAAGCGGTCGGCCTCCTCGATGCCGACGCCGCGCGCCGCGAGCAGCCGCCCGACGATCTCGGGCAAGCCAAGCCGCTGCGCGAGCGCGAGGCCGGCGCGGTCATCGCCGGCGCGCTGCCGCCAGCGCCGGCCCGCAAGCGAGCGTTCGACGCCAAGAAAGCTGCTGGCTGGTCCCTCAGGCATCGGTCGAGAATCGGCGACCGCACCGAGTCGCGTCAATGGCGCTTTCCGCCGCCCGCCTCAGCGCGGGGCGTCGAGCAGGCCCTTGCGCTCGAAATTGTGCTGCGCCTCGATGATCCGCACCGTGCCGGTCTTGGAGCGCATGACCATCGAATGGGTCACCGCGCCGCCGGCAAAGCGGCGGACACCCTGGAGCATGGTGCCGCCGGTCACCCCGGTCGCCGCGAACATGACGTCGCCCTTGGCGAGGTCGAGCAGATTGTACTTCCGGTTCAGGTCCTTGATGCCGAAGCGCCGGGCGCGGCCGCGCTCGTCGTCGTTGCGGAAGATGAGGCGGCCCTGCATGAAGCCGCCGATGCAGCGGAGCGCCGCCGCGGCGAGCACGCCTTCGGGGGCGCCGCCCGAGCCCATGTAGAGATCGACGCCGCTCTCGGGACGCGAGGTGGCGATCACGCCGCTCACATCGCCATCCGAGATCAGCATGATGCGCGCGCCCGCCTCGCGCACCTTGGCGATGAGCTCCGAATGGCGCGGCCGATCGAGAATGCAAACCACGAGGTCGGCGACCTCGGCGTTCTTGGCCTTGGCGAGGCTCTTCAGATTGGCACCGGGCGTCTCGTCGAGATCGACCACCTCGCCGAGCCCGCCGCCGACGGCGATCTTCTCCATATAGACGTCGGGCGCGTTGAGAAAACCGCCGGCCTCGGCCATGGCAATGACCGCGAGCGCGTTGGCGCCGCCCTTGGCGGTGATGGTCGTGCCCTCGAGCGGATCGAGGGCGATATCGATCTTCGGCCCGTGCCCGCTCCCGACCTTCTCGCCGATATAAAGCATCGGCGCTTCGTCGCGCTCGCCTTCGCCGATCACGACCGTGCCGTCGATGGCGAGGCCATTCAGCGCCTGGCGCATCGCATCGACGGCAGCCTGGTCGGCCGCTTTCTCGTCGCCGCGCCCCATCAATCGGGAAGCTGACAGCGCCGCGGCCTCGGTGACGCGCACCGCCTCCAGCGCCAGGTTGCGATCCATCGTTCCGCCTTCCGCCATGCTTCCTCCAAGTTCCATCTTATAGATTTATAACGCCTCCACGCGAATGACGCGCGCCGGCTCGAGCACGCTGTCGAGACGGTCGATCCGCTCCATCGCCCGCCGCATCGCCGCTTCTTCCGTCTCATGCGTCGTCAGCACCACCGGAACCGCCTCGCCCGGCGCGCGGCCACGCTGGATCATCTGCTCCATCGATACCTGCTCGTCGCGCAGCGCCGCGGCGACGTCGGCGATGACGCCAGGGCGGTCCACCACCATGAGACGAACGTAATAGGCGCCGATATGGCGCGCCATCGGCGCCGAGGGGCGCTCGGAAAGTGCGCTTGCCGGCACGGCAAAGCCCTGTGACCAGCGTCCTGCGGCGATTTCGACGAGATCGGCAACCACCGCCGAGGCGGTCGGGTGCGCGCCCGCGCCGCGTCCTTCGAGCATGACCCGGCCGACGAAATCGCCCTCGACCACCACCGCGTTGAAGACCCCGTCGACATGGGCGATCGGCGCCGAGCGCGGCACCATGCAGGCGTGGACGCGCTGCTCGAGGCCATGCTCGGTCAGCCGCGCCAGTCCCAGGAGCTTGATGCGATAGCCGAGCTCGGCGGCGAACTCGATGTCGAGGGCGGAGACGTGGCGAATGCCCTCGACGTGGACGCCGCCAAAATCGATCTTGTTGCCGAAGGCGACCGCGGCAAGCAGGGCCAGCTTGTGCGCGGCATCGATGCCGTCGATGTCGAAGCTCGGATCCGCCTCGGCATATCCCAGCCCCTGTGCCTCTTTCAGCACCTCGCCGAATTCCCTGCCGCTCTCGCGCATCTGGGTGAGGATGTAGTTGCAGGTGCCGTTCAGGATGCCGTAGATGCGCGTCACCTTGTTGGCGGCCAGGCCCTCGCGTAGCGCCTTCAGGATCGGAATGCCGCCGGCCACCGCGGCTTCGAAATGGAGCGCCACCTGCCGCGCCTCGGCGGCGCGCGCGAGCTCCGTGCCGTGATGGGCAAGGAGCGCCTTGTTGGCCGTGACGACGGGCTTGCCCGCAGCGATGGCGCCAACGACCACGGCACGCGCCGTGCCCTCGCTGCCGCCGATCAGCTCCACCACCGCGTCGATGCCAGGGTCTCGGGCCATCGCCGCCGCATCGGCGAACCAGCGCACGCCGGCAAGGTTCACCCCGCGATCGCGCCCTTCCTCCCGAGCCGCCACGGCGGCGAGGACGAGCGGCCGCCCGGCGCGCGCAGCCAGGAGCTCGGCGTTCCGCTGCAACAACTGCACCGTGCCCACGCCGACGGTGCCCAGCCCGGCGATGGCGATCCTCAGCGGCGGTTTCACGGGCTCCTCAAGCTTGGGGCGGCAGGCGATTCCCGCTTTGTAGCGCCCGCGGCGGCAAGTTGCGACTGTTTTGTCCGCGCCGCGCCCGGCGCCGGAGTTTCCCAAGACTCTGAGAACGTCGGAAAATCAGCGGCTTACCGGCCGCTCCTCCTTCCGGGCCTCCTCTTCGGAGATCAGTACTCCAGAAGCACGACAACTTGCCCGGCGGGGAGGCCGCCCCCGACCAGAGCCGGGGCCGCCTGCACGGTAATGTGCTCGCCCGGGACACCGAGCTTCGTCAGCGCCGCGGCCACCGTATTGGCTCGATCTAGCGCCTGGCCGAACGATGCGAGATCCTGCTTTGCCGAATCCGCCCCGGAATTCCGCGCCGCATAGCCGATGACGCGCAGCGATGCGCCTTCCTGCTTCTGCAGCTTGGCGACGTCGGCAAGATGCTGATCGTCGGGGCCACTCAAGGTCTTTCCGTCGCCGGCGAAGGCGATCTCCGCCGCCTCGAGCGTCACCGACGGCCGCTTGCCGCCGGGGGCGCGCATGATCGAGGGCTGCAGCGCGGGCTCGACCGGGACCGCGTGGGCCGGCGGCACCGGTGGCGGCGGCACGACCACGGCGAGCTGCTGCTGCTGGCGCGCGGGCGCGCTCCCGGGAGCCGGTGGCGGGACGCGCGGTGCCTCGCCCTGCGGCAGGTTCGCAATGCTCGGCGAGGTCAGCGAAGATTCCTGGGGCGCAGGCTCGGAGCCCTTGACCGGAGCGGCGGAGTGCCGGCGCGGTGCCGGGACTGCGCCTGCCGGCGCGGGAGCGCTGCCTGCGGTCGACGGTGCCGCCGCGGGAGCGCCGGCCGCGGCAGCGGGGGCTGCGGCGCCGGCAGCTGGCGCGGCGCCAGCCCCGGCCACCGCCACTTTCGGCGCATCACCCGGGATCGGCGGCGCCGCATGCCCCTCGTTGACCTGCTGGCTGCTGTACCTGGCGTTTGCGCGATCTGCGATCAGCCCTTTCTGCAGCTTCTCGA
>DATNDG010000162.1:0-23912 GCA_035553515.1 Allostellaceae bacterium
GGCGGCGAGGATTTCGACAAGCGCATCATCGATTATCTGGCCGACGAGTTCAAAAAGGAGCAGGGCATCGACCTGCGCAACGACCGGCTCGCGCTGCAGCGCCTCAAGGAGGCGGCCGAGAAGGCCAAGATCGAATTGAGCTCGTCGATGCAGACCGAGGTGAACCTGCCCTTTATCACCGCCGACCAGACCGGGCCCAAGCACCTCAACATCAAGCTGACGCGGGCGAAGCTCGAGGCGCTGGTCGACGACCTCATCCAGAAGACCATCGATCCCTGCCGCAATGCGCTCAAGGATGCCGGCCTCAAGGCGTCCGAGATCGACGACGTGATCCTGGTTGGCGGCATGACGCGCATGCCGAAGGTCATCGAGGTGGTGAAGCAGTTCTTCGGCAAGGAGCCGAACCGCTCGGTCAATCCGGACGAGGTGGTCGCGGTCGGCGCCGCCATCCAGGCGGGCGTGCTGAAGGGCGAAGTGAAGGACGTGCTGCTGCTCGACGTGACGCCGCTGTCGCTCGGCATCGAGACCCTGGGCGGCGTGTTCACCCGGCTCATCGACCGCAACACCACGATCCCGACCAAGAAGAGCCAGGTCTTCTCCACCGCCGAGGACAATCAGACCGCTGTCACCATCCGCGTCTTCCAGGGCGAGCGCGAGATGGCGGCGGACAACAAGCTGCTCGGCCAGTTCGACCTGGTCGGCATTCCGTCGGCGCCGCGCGGCGTGCCGCAGGTCGAGGTTACCTTCGACATCGACGCCAACGGCATCGTCAGCGTCCAGGCCAAGGACAAGGCAACCGGCAAGGAGCAGCAGATCCGCATCCAGGCCTCGGGCGGCCTCAACGACGTCGACATCGAGAAGATGGTGAAGGACGCCGAGGCGCATGCCGAGGAGGACAAGAAGCGGCGCGAGCTCGTCGAGGCCAAGAACCAGGCCGAAGGCCTTGTCCACACCACCGAGCGCACCATCAAGGAGGCGGGCGACAAGCTGCCCGCGGGCGAGCGCGAGGCGGTGGAGGCGGCGATCCGCGACGTCAAATCGGCGCTCGAGAGCAGCGACGTCGAGCGCATCAAGTCGACGACGCAGACGCTCGGCCAGGCATCGATGAAGATCGGCGAGGCCATGTACAAGGCGCAGGCGGCGGGCCAGGCGGGCCAGGCCGGGCCGCAACCCGGCGAGGCCGGCGGCGCCGGTCAGGCCGGCGCGGGCGGAGCTGCCGGCGGCGAGAAGGTGGTCGACGCCGATTTCGAGGAAGTCGACGAGAAGAAGCGCGGCTCGGCTTGAGCCGGCGCCATAGGATGAGTGACCGCCTCGACGCCTGTTGCGCCGGGGCGGTTCGCCTGTAGGGGACTCGAGTTCGGGCGATGGCAAAGAAAGATTATTACGAGCTCCTCGGCGTCTCCCGGGACGCGTCTGCGGACGAGCTGAAGAAGGCCTACCGCAAGCTCGCCATGCAACATCACCCGGATCGCAATCCCGGGGACCAGCAGGCGGAACAGAAATTCAAGGACATCAGCGAGGCCTATGACGTCCTGAAGGACGAACAGAAGCGCGCCGCCTATGACCGCTTCGGCCACGCCGCCTTCGAGAATGGCGGCCGCGGCGGGGGCGGTGCCGGCGATTTCGGCTTTGCCGCCGGCTTCGCCGACATCTTCGACGAAATGTTCGGCGAGTTCATGGGCGGAAGGCGCGGCCAGGGCGCCAATACCCGCGGCAGCGATCTGCGCTACAACCTCGAGATCAGCCTCGATGAGGCGTTCAAGGGGCGCCAGACGACGGTGCGCGTGCCGACGCTTGCGCCGTGCGAGCATTGCAGCGGCAGCGGCACGGAGGCGGGATCCAAGCCGGTGAGCTGCCCGACCTGCTACGGCAGCGGCCGCGTGCGCGCGCAGCAGGGCTTCTTCACCATCGAGCGCACCTGTCCCTCGTGCCAGGGCGCCGGCCGGGTCATCGAGAATCCCTGCCGGCATTGCGGCGGGCAGGGCCGCGCCCGCAAGGAGAAGACGCTCTCGGTCAACATCCCCGCCGGCGTCGAGGACGGGACGCGCATCCGGCTTGCCGGCGAAGGCGAGGCGGGGGTGCGCGGCGGCGCGCCGGGCGATCTCTACATCTTCCTCTCGGTGAAGCCGCACCGCTTCTTCCAGCGCGACGGCGCCAACATCCATTGCCGTGTGCCGATCTCGATGCCGACCGCGGCGCTCGGCGGCTCGATCGAGGTGCCGACCATCGATGGCGGTCGCGCCAAGGTCAACGTCCCGCCGGGAACCCAGGGCGGCCATCAGTTCCGCCTCAAGAACAAGGGCATGTCGGTGCTGCGCTCGGCGGCGCGCGGCGACATGTATGTCCAGGTGGTGGTCGAGACGCCGGTGCATCTCACCAAGCGCCAGCAGGAGCTGCTGCGCGAGTTCGAGAAGGCCGGCGGCGGCCAGGCGACCCATCCCGAAAGCGAAGGCTTCTTCGCGCGGGTGAAGGAGTTTTTTGAAGATTTGAGAGAGTAGCGCCGGCGCGACGCGCAGCGTCGTCGCAGGCGGGCGTCAGCGGTTTGCCCAGCAAACCGCGAGAGCCCGCACCGTGCGGACGATCCTCCAAAGCCGGCCGCTGCAGGACCGCGGTGCGTCCTTCGACAAGCTCAGGATGAGGCAGACCGGGAATGGCCCCTACCAGGGGCCACGAAGAAAATTCCTCATCCTGAGCCTGTCGAAGGACGCTTGATCGATCTGCAGCTCGCCCGCAACCGTGCGGCTCTCGCGATGGCTCTCGCCATCGCTGACGCCGCCGCGGACGAAGTCGCGATGCGACTTCGCCGCTACTCCGCCGCCTGCTGCGGCTCGCTGCGGTCGCTCATCACCTCGCTGAGGCGCTCGCGGATGTCGCGCAGCTTCTTCTCGTGCTCGATCTTGTGGCCGAAAATATCCTTCACGTAGAAGACGTCGACGACCTTCTCGCCATAGGTCGAGATCTTGGCGGTCGAGATCTGCAGATTGAGGCCGGTCAAGGCGCGCGTCACCTCGAAGAGCAGGCCCGCCCGGTCGCGCCCGTTCACCTCGATCACCGTGTGGGTGAGGCTCGCCTTGTTGTCGATGAGGACGCGCGGCGGCACGACGAAGACGCGCGTGCGGCTCTGGATTGCGCCGGGCTTGGCGAGCTCGAGATGCGGCTTCACCTTGCCGGAGAGCACGTTCTCGAACAGCACCGCAAGCTTCGCGAGCTTGTCCGGCCGGTCGAAGGCGCCGCCGCTCTGATCCTGCACGGTGAAGGTGTCGAGCGCCATGCCGTTGCTCAAGGTCAGGATCTTGGCGTCGACGATGTTGGCGCCGGCCAGCGCCAGCGCGCCGGCGATGCGCGAGAAGAGCCCGGCGTGATCGGCGGTATAGAGGGTGACTTCGGTCACCGCGCGGCGCGCATCGACGCGCGTGTCGACGGTGAGCGGCGCGCGGCTGCGCTCGGCCTCGCGCGTCAGGCGCGCATGCCGCGCCTGGGTCTGCGCATCGAAGGAGAGCCAGTAGGAGGGATAACCCTTGGCGATGAAGGCCTCGATCTCCTCGGCGGTGAAATCCGGCAGCAGCTCCTTGACCGCCTTCTGCGCCGCGGCGATGCGTTGGTCGCGGCTGTCGGTGCCGATGCCGCCCGACATCTCTTCGATCGTGCGGTGATAGACTTCGCGCAGCAAGGTCGCCTTCCAGCCGTTCCACACCTTGGGGCCGACGGCGCGGATATCGGCGGCGGTGAGGATCAGCAGCAGCTTCAGCCGTTCGGGCGACTGCACGCGCGCCGCGAAGTCGCGGATGGTCTGCGGATCGTCGATGTCGCGCTTGAAGGCGGTGTTGCTCATCAGCAGGTGGAAGCGCACGAGCCAGGCGACGGTCTCGGTCTCCTCCGCGGTCAGCGCGAAGCGCGGGCCGAGCCGCTCCGCCACCTGCGCACCCAGCTCCGAATGGTCGCCGCCGCGCCCTTTGGCGATGTCGTGCAGCAGCACTGCCACGTAAAGCGCCCGGCGGGAATCGATGGTGTGGACGATCTCCGAGGCGAGCGGCAGCTCCTGCTTTAGCTCGCCCGCCTCGATCTGGCTGAGGATGCCGATGGCGAAGATGGTGTGCTCGTCGACCGTGTAGACATGGTACATGTCGTACTGCATCTGCGCGACGACGCGGCCGAAATCCGGCACGAAGCGGCCGAAGACGCCGGCTTCGTTGAGCCGGCGGAGCGTGATCTCGGGTTCCTTGCGCGAGGTCAGCATCTCGACGAAGAGGCGGTTGGCCTCTGGGTCGGCGCGGAGCTTCGCATCGATGAGCTTCAGCGAGCGGGTGATCAGGCGAAGCGCGCGCGGGTGGATGTCGAGCCCGTGCTCCTGCGCGACATGAAAGAGGCGCAGCAGGTTGAGCGGGTCGCGGTCGAACGCGCTCTCGTCGGGCACGTCCAGCCTTCCGGCATCGACGGCGAAGCCCCCGATCGAGCGCTTGCGCAGCCCCCAGGGCTTCTTCCAAGTGAAGCGCGGCCGGCGCTGCTGCTCGACCTCGAGCTGGGCGCAGAAGATGCGCGTCAGATCGCCGACATCCTTGGCGATGAGAAAATAGTGCTTCATGAAGCGCTCGACGCCGCGCGTTCCGGCGTGGTCGGTGTAGCGCATGCGGCGGCCGACCTCGCTCTGCCGGTCGAAGGTCAGCCGGTCCTCGGCGCGCTCGGTGAGGTAGTGCAGATGGCAGCGCACCGTCCAAAGGAAATTCTGCGCGCTCGCGAAGCGATGCGCCTCCTTGGAGGAGAGCACGCCGAGCTCGACCAGCTTCTCGACGTCGTCGACGCGATAGATGTACTTGGCGATCCAGAACAGCGTCTGCAGATCGCGCAGGCCGCCCTTGCCTTCTTTGACGTTGGGCTCGACGACATAGCGGCTGTCGCCGAGGCGCTGGTGGCGCTCGTCGCGCTCGGCGAGCTTCGCCTGGACGTATTCGGCCGCGGTGCGCTTGATGATCTCGCTCTCGAAGCGGCGCTTCATCTCGGCGAAGAGCTTCTCGTCGCCCCAGATGTAGCGCGCCTCGAGCACGGCGGTCCGCACGGTGAGGTCGGCCTGCGCCTGACGCAGCGTCTCCTCGATCGAGCGTGTCGCCTGGCCCACCTTGAGGCCGAGATCCCAGAGCGTATAGAGGATGTACTCGACGACCTGCTCGGTGTGCGGCGTCAGCTTGTAGGGCAGCAGGAAGAGCAGATCGATATCCGAGTAGGGTGCGAGTTCGCCGCGGCCATAGCCGCCCACCGCCACCACCGCCATGTGCTCGCCCGCGGTCGGATTGGCCAGCGGATAGATATGCGAGCCGACGAAATCGTAGAGCGAGCGGATAAGCTGGTCCATGAGGAAGCTCTGCTCCCGCACGGCCTGGGTGCCGCTGGCGCCCGCGTCGAAGCGCCGGCGGATCTCGCTGCGGCCGCGCTGCAGCACCGCCCGCAGCGCCTCGACCACCTTGGTGCGCGGCGGCTCGGCCTCTTCGGCGAGCGCCTCCAGCGCCGCGGCGACGGTTCGCCGGTCGATGATGTCGCGCTGGCGCTCGATCTGACTCATGGAACCATTCTACATCGCCGGGATGCGGAACCGCCACCGGTCGCTTCCGTTGGAACAGCAACGGCGCAAAGGTGGCACATGCTGTGGCGATCGGGCGAACTCAGGGGCTACGACATCGCGGCGAGCGACGGCACGATCGGCACGATCGACGATCTGCTGTTCGATGAGGCGCATTGGAGCGTGCGCTGGCTCGTCGTCGACACCGGCGGCTGGTTGTCCGGCCGGCGCGTGCTGCTGCCGCCCGAGGCGCTGGGGCGGCCCGACGGCGCGGAGCACCGCTTGCCGGTCAAGCTCACCCGCGCCCAGGTCGAGGCGAGCCCGCCGCTCGAAAGCGACCTGCCGGTCTCGCGCCAGGTGGAGGCCGATATCTTCGCCCATTACAACTGGCCGCCCTATTGGGAGAGCGATCTCGGTACGCCGCTCTCCTACCTGTCCTCGGGCGGGCTCGCCGGCGGCTTCCTCTTTCCGCCGGACGCGGTGCGCGTCCCGGCCGAGCCCGCGGCGGCGGGCTCGAAGCCGGGCGCCGAAGCGGCACGGCGCGGGGATCCCGATCTGCGGAGCATCCGCGCCATCACCGGCGACGCCATCCTGGCGAGCGACGGCGAGATCGGCCATGTCGAGGATTTCCTCATCGACGAGGCGGGCTGGCATGTCCGCTACATGATCGTCGATACGCGCAACTGGCTTCCCGGGCGCAAGGTGTTGGTGGCGCCGCAATGGATCCGCGACATCGACTGGGCCGATGGCCGGGTGAGCGTCGGGCTCAGCCGCGAGCAGGTGCGCACCGGCCCGGAATACGATCCGAACCGTCCGCCCGAGCGAGCCTACGAGAAGGCGTTGCACGGCCATTACGGCCGCGAGGGATATTGGGGACTCTTCTAGCCGCGCCGCGCCTGCCGCCTGGAGGGAAAGGCGCCCGAGCTTAGCCTGAAGCCGAGGGAGTCGGTGATCGCCTGAGCGTGACCTGCCTTCCTCCGCTGGGCCAATGCAATTGACACGCAGCCGCAGTGCGAATAATTATCAATTGCGTGATGGCCGCGCCTGCCCCCGGCGCGGCCTTCCTTCTTGCGAGGCGAGGCGCAGAGTCCCGTGGTTCCCCCGGCGCATTTTCAGGAGACTACCCGCCCCTTCCGCCGCGGCGGCGTGCTCACCGGTCTTGCCGCGGCGCTGGAGCGCTTCTTCGCCCGTCATCGGCGCCAGATCGCGCTCGTCCATGCCGGCATGCTCGTCGTCTTTGCCGTGCTGCTCTTCCTGCCGCCGCTGCTGCCGGCACCGCCCGACGGCGCCACCCCCTTCCGGAACCTCACGCTCTTTGCGCGCTATGCGATCTGGGGCGTGTGGTTTCCGCTGGTCTTCCTGTCGGTCGTCTTCTCGGGCAGGAGCTGGTGCGGCTTGCTCTGCCCGATGGGCGCCGCCTCCGAATGGGCGAACCGGCTCGGCCCCAAGCTGCCGATCCCGCGCTTCGTGCAGTGGCCGGGAACGCCGGTGCTGAGCTTCATCCTGGTGACCATCTGGGCGCAGACCGCAGGCGCGCGCGACCATGCCGAGGCCGCGGCCATCGTCTTCGGCACGACGCTCGCGGCGGCCTTGCTGCTGGGCTTCTTCTTCGGCCGCGGCAAGCGCGCCTGGTGCCGCCACATGTGTCCGATCGGGCTCCTGCTCGGCGTTTATGCACGCATCGGCGCGGTCGACTTCCACCCCAAGCGGCCAGAGCCGGGCGGCGATCGCTGGGTCGAGAAGACCGTCTGCCCGACCATGATCGAGCTCGACCGCAAGACCGAGACGCGCCACTGCATCGCCTGCTTCCGTTGCGTCGGTCCCCGGTCGAAGGGCGGCCTCTATCTGCGGCTGCGCCCGCCCGGCGAGGAAGTCGCATCGATCCGCCAGCACAATCCCAACCTCTCGGAGGTGCTGTTCCTGTTTCTCGGCACCGGGCTTTCACTGGGTGGGTTTCTCTGGCTCGTGCTCGATCTCTATCAGCGACTGCGCGATGCACTCGGCGACTGGGTGATCGCCCGCGGCTGGAGCTGGCTCGGCGAGTCGGGCCCGCGCTTCCTGATGGCGGTCTATCCGGCCGAGCGCGAGGTCTTCGTCTGGTTCGACTTCCTGCTGATCGCCTGCTGGATGCTGGCCTGGATGCTCGCCATCGGCGCGCTGCTTGCCGCGGCCACGGCGCTCGCGGCCTGGGCATCGGGCCGGCTCGGCGGCGATGGCGATTTCCGCCGCCGCTTCGTCGAGCTCGGCTATCAGTTCCTGCCGGTCGCCATGGTCTCGCTGCTGCTGGGCCTGGGCGGTGAGCTTTTTGCGACGCTGCGCCTCTTTGGCATGGGCTTCGGCGGCATTGCCGCGCTCAAGGCACTGCTCTTCCTCGGCGGCATCGTCTGGAGCGTCGCGGTCGGCGCGCGGCTGCTTGCCGCTCAAGGCGTGCCGCGCCGCGCGCGTGTGCTGGCGCTGCTGCCTGGCCTTCTCGGCAGCCTGCTGATCGGCGCCGCCTGGTATCCCGCGCTCTTCTCATGAGCTTACCGATGGAGCTTCACCGATGCACAGCACCAAGATCCTCGCCGGCGCGCTGGCGCTGACGCTGCTCGGCGCCGCGGCGGCGCGCGCCAGCGAGCATCCGGCCGGCCAGCCGCTCTCGATCGACGGCATGCAGGTCATGGCCGTCTATCTTCAGCCGGTCGAGATGGAGCCGGCGATGCCGGGCCAGGACCCGGCGAAGAGCGATATTCATCTCGAGGCGGATATCCACGCCGCCAAGGGCAATGCAAATGGCTTCCCCGAGGATGCCTGGATCCCCTATCTGACGGTTGCCTATACGCTCACCAAGCAAGGCAGCTCCTGGCGCGCCACCGGCACCCTCGATCCGATGGTCGCCGATGACGGGCCGCATTACGGTGCCAATGTGAAGCTCGACGGTCCCGGCACCTATCGTGTTGCGCTGGTGATCGAGCCGCCCTCGCGCAACGGTTTCATGCGCCACGTCGACAAGGAAACCGGCGTCGCGCCGTGGTGGCGCGAATTCGACTATCGCGGCGGATTCAATTTCATCGGTGTTGGCAAGAAGGGCGGCTACTGAGCGAGTTGGCGAAACCGCCGCGTCCGCTATGCGCGCGTCTCTCCTCCACCGGTTGGGGAGACCCCTCGCCTCGACGCGCTTTTGGCCGCGTCATCTGGCCGCAAAGCGCGCGCCGGTGAATATTTCAGGGAACGGGCGTTAGCCCTCTGGTGTCAATACCGGGGACTTCTGGGAAGCGGGGGGTCCCCTCTTTTTGCCGTTGCGCTTCGTGCGGCGAATGGACGGGAGAACAATGAAGATTGCACAGGTCGCTCCATTGGCGGAAGCGGTACCTCCCAAGCTTTATGGCGGTACCGAGCGCATTGTCTCTTATTTGACTGACGAGCTGGTGGCGCTTGGCCAGGACGTCACGCTATTCACCACCGGCGACAGCGTCACCACGGCCAAGCGCGAGATCGTCTGGCCCCGTGCGCTGCGGCTTGACGACGCGCTGCGCGACCCGCTGGCGCCGCATATGATCATGCTGGAGTTGCTGGCGCGGCGCGCCGAGGAGTTCGACGTCATTCACCTGCATGTCGACTATATCGGCTATCCCGTGCTGAAGCGCATCGGCGTTCCCTTTCTTGCGACCCTGCACGGGCGCCTCGACCTCGCCGAGCTGCACGCCCTCTACGATCTCTTCGACGACGTGCCGGTGGTGTCGATCTCCGATTCGCAGCGCGAGCCGATGCCGCAGGCAAACTACGTGCGTACGATCTATCACGGGATCCCCGAGCGCCTGCTGCTGCCGGGCTTCGGCTCCGAGGGGTATCTCGCTTTCATCGGCCGCATTTCGCCGGAGAAGGCGCCCGACGCCGCGATCCGCATCGCCGCGCGCGCCGGCATGCGGCTCAAGATCGCCGCCAAGGTCGACAAGGTCGACCGCGAGTATTTCGCCGAGCGCATCGAGCCGCTGCTGTCGCAGCCGCATGTCGAGTTCATCGGCGAGATCGGCGAGGACGCCAAGGCGGAGTTCCTCGGCAACGCCGCGGCGCTTCTCTTCCCGATCGCCTGGCGCGAGCCCTTTGGCCTGGCGATGATCGAGGCGATGGCCTGCGGCACCCCGGTGGTCGCTTTCCGCAACGGCTCGGTGCCCGAGGTGATCGATGACGGGCTGACCGGCTTCGTCGTCGACAACGAGGACCAGGCGGTGGCGGCGCTGACGCGGCTCAATGCGCTCGACCGCATCCGCATCCGGCGCCGCTTCGAGGAACGTTTCACGGCGCGGCGCATGGCCGAAGACTACCTCTCGGTCTATCGTCGCCTGGTGTCTCGCGAGCGGCCGCTGATCGCTGCGGCAGTGTGAGGGATGGCGGTGCGGCCAGAAAGCGCCGGCGCAGAACTGCCCCGGTCGCCCTTCTTCATTCCCGCGGCGGAGACGCCGGCCGGGCGGCCGCTCCATGCGCTGAAGCATGGCGACTGCTTTGCCGTGCTCGACGCCTTTGGCGATGCGCAGGCGGCGGCGCCGGCGGGCGAGGGAGTCTTCTTCGAAGATACCCGCTACGTTTCGCAGCTCCTCCTCACCATCGACGGGCATCGCCCGCTGCTGCTCTCCTCGACGGTGAGCGAGGACAACGCCATACTCGCCGTCGATCTCACCAACCCCGATCTGACGGAAGAGGGGCGGGTGCGCCTGTCGCGCAACTGCGTGCACCTGCTCAGCAGCACGTCGCTGGGCGAGGACGCGCTCTTCCTGCGGATCGAGCTGCGCAATTTCGACCGCGACGCCGCCCGCTTCCGCCTCTCTCTCCATTTCGATGCGGATTTCGTCGATATGTTCGAGGTGCGCGGCACGGTGCGCCGCCGGCGCGGCCAGGCGCTGCCGGACGAGCCCGCTTCCCGCGGCCGGGTGCTGGCCTATCGCGGGCTCGACAATGTCATCCGCCGCACCCGCTTCGAGTTCGATCCGCCGCCCGATCGCGCCGAGCCGCGCACCGCTTCCTGGGAGATCGAGCTGCGGCCCGGCGCCAGGCGCATGGTGGAAATCGCCGCGCGCTTCGAACGCGGTGAGCGCGCGCCGAGCACCGTCTCGCGCGAAGCGAGCCTCGCCCAGGCGACGCGGCAGATCGACAACCGCCTGAAGCGCGCCGCCCATCTCTACAGCAGCCACGAGACCTTCAACGACCTGCTCAACCGGTCGCGCGCCGATCTCGACATGCTGGTGACCGAGACGCCGGAGGGGCTCTATCCCTATGCCGGCATCCCGTGGTTCTCCACCGCCTTCGGCCGTGACGGCCTCATCACCGCGCTCGAATGTCTGTGGCTCGATCCGGAGCTCGCTGCCGGCACGCTGCGCTTCCTCGCGGCGCGCCAGGCGAGCATCGTCGATCCGCGCAGCGACGCTGAGCCGGGCAAGATCCTGCACGAGACGCGCAAGGGCGAGATGGCGATGCTCGGCGAGGTGCCGTTTCGCTGCTACTACGGCGGGGTCGACAGCACGCCGCTCTTCATCGTGCTCGCCGCCGCCTATTACGCGCGCACCGGCGACCTCGCCCTGACGCGCGAGCTTTGGCCCCACATCGAGCGTGCGCTCGCCTGGATGGCCGAATACGGCGATGCCGATGGCGACGGCTTTCTCGAATACGACCGCAAATCGGTGAATGGCCTGGTCAACCAGGGCTGGAAGGATAGCGGCGATTCCGTGTCGCACGCCGATGGTACGCTGGCCGAGGCGCCGATCGCGCTGGCCGAAGTGCAGGCCTATGCCCATGCCGCCTATCGCGGCGCTGCGGAACTTGCCGCGGCGCTCGGGCATCAGCGCCGCGCCAGCGAGCTCAAAGCCGCGGCGGCGCGCCTCAGGGAGAGCTTCGAGCGGGCCTTCTGGCGCGACGAGATCGGGACCTTCGCGCTGGCGCTCGACCGCGACAAGCGACCCTGCTGCGTGCGCAGCTCCAATGCCGGCCATGTGCTGCTGGGCGGGCTTGCCTCTCCCGAGCGCGCCGCGCGTGTCGCCGAAACCCTGATGGCACCGCAGTCGTTCTCGAGTTGGGGCGTTCGCACGCTCGCCGAGGGCGAGGCGCGCTACAACCCGATGTCCTACCACAACGGCTCGGTCTGGCCGCACGACAACGGGCTTATCGCCATGGGCTTCGCCGGCTACGGGCTGAAGCAGCCGCTGTCGCGACTGCTGACCGGCCTCTTCGACGCGGCGCTCTTCATCGAGCTGAAGCGCCTGCCGGAGCTCTTCTGCGGCTTTCCCCGGCGCGCCGGGACCGGTCCCACCGCCTACCCCGTTGCCTGCGCGCCGCAGGCCTGGTCCTCGGCTTCGGTCTTCGCCATGCTCGGCGCGCTCCTCGACATTTCCTTCGAGCCAGCCGCCCGCCGCATCCACCTCGACCGGCCGATGCTGCCACCCTGGCTCGACACGCTCAAGGTCACCAACCTGCGATTGGGCGAGAGCTCGGTCGACCTGCTGCTCGAGCGCCGCGGCGAGGAGGTGGCGCCGCATGTGGTGAACCGGACCGGGGACGTCGAAGTGGTGTTGACTACGTGAGCGGCCTAGAGCACGCGCAACAAGGTTTCAGCGGGGAAGCGGGAGGGGCCGTGACGAACCGCGAAAAGAGGCGGGAGAGAGGGCGGCGCACCATGTGGCTGCCGCGCTACGCCTCGCGCGGCGCTCCGCGCTTCTTGCTCCACTATGCCTGCCGGCGACCCTGGACCCACCTCGTCGTGCTGCTCTCGGTGCTGAGCGCGGTCGGCTGCGCCATCGGCTCGCAATACGGCGTCAAGAACCTGGTCGATGTGCTCGGTTCGGGTAAGCCGTCGGATTGGGCGCTGTGGAGCGCCGTCGCCATCCTGCTGGCGCTGGTTGCCGGCGACAATCTGCTCTGGCGGCTCGCCGGCTGGGTGGCGACCTATGCCTTCGTCGCCGTCGGCGGCGATCTGCGCCTCGACCTCTTCGACCATCTCTCGGGCCACGGCTCGCGCTATTTCGCCGACCAGTTCCCGGGCGCGCTCGCCGCGCGCATCACCACCGCCGCCAACGCCGCCTGGAGCATCGAGAACTCGCTCACCTGGACGACCATTCCCCCGGCGGCGGCGGTGATCAGCAGCATCGCCGTGCTCGGCGTCATCGCCTGGCAGATGACGGCGGTGCTGTTCGTCATCGTCTGCGTGCTGGGGTCGATCATCGCGATGATGGCCTCGCGCGGCCAGCACCTCCACCGGCACTTCGCCGGGCGCGCCGCCGCGGTCACCGGCAACCTCACCGACGTCGTCGCCAATATCGGCCTGGTGCGGGCCTTCGGCGCGCATGATCGGGAGCAGGCGCGGCTGTCGCGCGACATCGAGCGCGAGATGTCGGCCCAGCGCGCGAGCTTGCGCGCACTGGAATTCGTCCGGCTCTTCCATGCCGTCGCCGTGTTCATCGTCACCGCCGGTGTGCTCGCCTGGTCGGTGACGCTGTGGCGCCAGGGCGAGATCACCACCGGCGATGTCGTGCTCACCACCACGCTGGGCTTCACCGTTCTGCACGCCTCGCGCGATCTCGCCATGGCGATGGTCGAGCTGCTGCAGCATTTCGCCAAGCTCACCGAGGCGATCCAGGTGCTGGGACTGCCGCACGAGATGGAGGACGCGCCCGATGCCAAGCCGCTGGTGAATGCGCGCGGCACGGTCCGCTTCGAGAGCGTCGCGTTCAGCTATCCCAATGGCCGGACCGTTCTGCGGGAGTTCAGCCTCGACATACCGCGCGGCCAGAAAGTGGGGCTGGTCGGACGCAGCGGCGCCGGCAAGTCGACCATCCTCGCCCTGCTCCAGCGTTTCTACGATCCCGATGGCGGCCGCGTGCTGATCGACGGCGAGGACATTGCCAGGCTCACCCAGCAGAGCCTGCGCCAGTCGATGGCCATGGTGCAGCAGGACATCTCGCTCTTCCACCGCTCGGTGCTGGAGAATCTGCGCTACAGCAAGCCCGAGGCGACCGACGAGGAAGTCTATCGCGCGGTCGAGGCGGCGGGCTGCACGGAATTCATCCGACGCCTGCCGCAAGGCTTCGACACCGTGGTGGGCGAGCGCGGCTTGTCGCTCTCCGGCGGCGAGCGCCAGCGCCTCGCCATCGCCCGCGCCTTCCTGCGCGACGCGCCGATCATCCTGCTCGACGAGGCGACCTCGGCGCTCGACAGCGAGTCCGAGCGCGCGATCCAGGAGGCGCTGGTGCGGCTTTTCCGCGGCCGCACCGTCATTGCGATCGCCCATCGCCTGTCGACGCTCTCGGTCTTCGATCGGGTGATCGTCATTGACCGCGGCCGCATCATCGAGGATGGTCCCGCCGACGAGCTGCTGCGGCGCAAGGGCGCCTACAGCCGGATGTATATGCGCCAGATGGCGGAATTGGAGTCGTCATGAGCCGGCGGCATCTCGCCCGCGCGCTGGGCGCGCTCTGGGGTGTGGCGCTGACGCTGGCGTTGCTCGCCGGCGCGCGCGCCGAGCCCGCGTCAAGCGCCGCGCCAACGCCTGCCGCGCCACCGCAGCAGTCGGCGCCGGCCGCCCCGGCGCCCGCGCCCGCTGCCCAGCCCGCTACGCCTGCCGGCAACCCGCCCGCGGCTGCGGCGAAGCCGCCCGCGCCGGCCGCCGCCAATCCGCCCGCGACCCCCGCCAAGGGACCGCCTCCGCCGCCGCAGAATATCGAGACGCTGCAGGCGGGCATGGCCGCCGGCATTCTCGGCAAGAAGGTGCGCGACGCTGCCGGCGCGGATATGGGCGCGGTGGTGAATGTGCTGGTCGACCGCAACGGCATCCCGCTTGCCGCGGTGATCGATTTCGGCGGCTTCCTCGGTGTCGGCAGCCGCAAGATCGCCATCGACTGGCAATTGCTGCAATTCAATCCGACCGATCAGAATGCTCCGATCCTGCTTGCGCTCACCCGCGCCGAGGTTCAGGCCGCGCCCGAATACAAGCCGGACACCCAGCTCGTGCAGATCGTCGGGCCGCCGGCGGCGGAGGGCGGGACGGTCGCGCCCGCTCGCGGCAAATGAGCGGGCATGGATGCGGCGGAGCACCCTCATGAGGGCAACGTCGCGGCGCGGGCGCCGCCCGCGGCCGAGCGCGGCCTCGACGCCCTCAACCTCTTCGTCGCCAACATTCAGACCGGTTTCGGTCCGTTCATCGCCGTCTATCTGACGACGCAGAACTGGACGCAGACCGCGATCGGCTTCGCGCTCAGTCTCGGCACGATCACCTCCATGCTGAGCCAGGTGCCGGCCGGCGCGCTGGTCGATGCGACGCGCCACAAGAGCCGCGTCGCCGCGGCGAGCATCCTCGCCTTTACCGCCAGCGCCGCGCTCTTCGCCGCGCAGCCGACGCCGCTCTTCGTCTATATCGCCGAGATGCTGCACGGGTTCTCGAGCTGCACGCTGGGGCCGGCGATCGCGGCGATGAGCCTCATCGTCGCCGGGCGCGTGCATTTCGGCTTGCGTCTCGGCCGCAACGCGCGCTTCGCCTCGATCGGCAACGGCGTCGGCGCGGTGCTGATGGGCGCCTGCGGCTATTTCTCGGACCGGGCGGTCTTCGTGCTCACCGCGGTGCTGACGCTCCCGGCGCTGGCGGCGCTGGTGCCGCTCGCGAGCCTCGACGAGCCAAAGCGCCAGCGCGTGCTGCAGCCGCGTTCCGAGCGGGGCGAGAACATCCTCCATGTGCTGGCGGATCGCCGCCTGCTGATCTTCGCCGCCTGCGCCATGCTGTTCACGCTGGCCAATGCGGCGCTGCTGCCGCTGGTGAGCACCGCGGTCACCAAGCGCGCCGGCGATGCGGCGACGCTGCTCATCGCCGCCTGCATCGTGTTGCCGCAGATCATCGTGGCCTTGCTGTCGCCGCAGGTGGGTCGGCTCGCCGAGGCGCGCGGGCGGCGGCTGGTGCTGCTGCTGGGTTTCGTCGTGCTGCCGGTGCGCGGCGTGCTCTTTGCGCTGGTCGCCAACCCGGCGGCGATCGTCGCCATCCAGGCGCTGGACGGGATCGCCGGCGCCTGCTTCGGCGTGCTGGTGCCGCTCGTTGTCGCCGACATCACCGGGCGCTCCGGCCATTTCAATCTGTCGCTGGGCTTTGTCGGCGTCGCCATCGGCATCGGCGCCACGTTCAGCACGACGCTGGCCGGCGAGATCGCCGACCGCTTCGGCGACCCCGCCGCCTATCTGAGCCTTGCCGCCACCGGCCTGGTGGCGACCCTGCTCATCCTCTTCGCCATGCCGGAGACGCGGCCCGAGGGAGAGGAGGAGTAGAGGTCCCGGCGTCAGCTGTGGCCGAAATGGCTCGAGCCATGGCTTGCCGGCGCGCCTCCCGCCGCCGAGGAGTGGGCGGCCGGCGCATGCGCGCTCGGTCCCGGCGCGGGACCGTGCGAGGCCGCCCGCGGCGGCATGCTGCTCCCGGAGGGCGCTCCCTTTGGCGTCATGTTGCCCGCCGCCTGCGGCGCTGCGCTCGGTACGGCGCGGTCGTGGTCGTGATCGTGATCATGGTCGTGATCATGGTCATGGTCGAAGTGCCGGTGCCCGAAGCAGCAGGCTTCGCCGAAGAAGAAGGGTGAAGCGAAGGCGCCGTAGCTGGGAGCGTAGGCGGGAGGATACGCGTAGTAATCGGGATAGACCGGATAGTCGCTTTCGCCGTAACCGGCAGTCGGCGCCAGGCCGGGCTGCGGCGCGATCGCACAGCCGGCCAGCAGAACGCCCAGGGCGCCAAGCGCCGCGAGCGAAGGGCAGGTTCTCGCCTCTGCCATGGCTCACCTCGCCGCTCTCTCAAAGCAAACGCCACAGCGCCCGGCATCCTCCCTTCACTCGTGCGCGACCGACTGGCGAATTCGAGGCGCGAAGCGGATAGAGCGGGCGAGGGCGGTCATGCGAGAAAGCGGTAGTTCCATCGCAAGGAGTCGCTCGATGAGCTACCGCATCTCCGGTCTTTCAGCCGCCGCGTTCCAGCCGCTCTTCGCGCTCGGCGATGACGCGCTTCTCGCGCAGGGCGCACGGCGCTGCCGCGCGCCGATGGAAGGCGCGCGCATGCCCTGTCGCGTCAGTTTGCGCTACACGCGCCCCAGCGAGACAGCGATCCTGCTCGCCTATTCGCATCTGGAGGCGCCGCGCTCGCCCTTCCGCGCCTCGGGGCCGATCTTTGTCCGCGAAAGCGCCGGCGAGACTTTCGACCGCGTCGGCGAGCTGCCCGAAGTGCTGTCGCAGAGTACGGCGCTGTCACTCCGTGCCTATGACGCCGACGACATGATGGTCGATGCCGAGGTGGTGCCGGGCGCCGGCGTCGAGCCGGTGATTGCGCGCCTGCTGGGGCGGCCGGAGGTGCGCTTTCTGCACGCGCATTTCGCGCCGCGCGGCTGCTATCTCGCGCGCATCGACCGCGCGTGAGCGGTGGCGCCTCAATGCGCCGGCGGCGGCGCAGCTCCTGACCCCGGCCGGCGCATGATGAAGACCAGCGGCACCAGCGCCAGGAAGACCACGCCGAACACCCAGAAGGCGTCGATATAGGACAGCATCGCCGCCTGCTGCTGCACCAGCGCGTAGATCTGCGCCTGCGCCTGGTGCAGCGCGTCGGCGGCACTCGCGGCGCCCGCCTGATAGCTTTGCTGCAGCCCGCTCGCCATGCCGCGATAGGCGCTGTCATAGGGCGTCACATGCGATACCAGCACGCTCTGGTGATATTGCTCGCGCCGCGCGATCAGCGTGGTGGCGATCGAGATGCCGACGCTGCCGCCGATATTGCGCATCATGTTGATGATCGCCGAGGCGCTGTTGCTCTTGTCGGGGGTGATGCCGATATAGGCGACCGTGTTGATCGGGATGAAGAGGAAGGCAAGGCCGACCGACTGGTAGACGCGCGACCAAGCGATGGTGGCGTAGTCGATATCGCCATAGAAGCGCGTCATCGAGAGAAGCCCGAGCCCGGAGATGACGAGGCCGAGCGTGATGAGGATGCGCGCATCGACGCGCGCGACCAGCGCGCCCACCAGTGGCATCATCGCCATGATGGCGAAGCCGCCCGGCGAGATCACCAGCCCGGCATCGGTGGCGGTGTAGCCCAGTTGCGTCTGCACGAAGAGCGGCAGCAGCACGGTGCTGCCCAGCAGGATGAAGCCCAGCATGAACATCAGCAGATTGCCGACGCCGAAATTGCGGTTGGCGAGCAGCTTCAGGTCGACGATCGGATCGTCGCGGCGCAGCTCCCACAGGATGAAGCCGGCGAGCGCCACGAGCGCGATCACCGCCAGCACGGTGATGAAGTGGGAGGCGAACCAGTCATCCTCCTGGCCCTTGTCGAGCACCATCTGCAGCGCGCACATGCCGATCGCCAGCAGCGCGAATCCGAGGTAGTCGAGCTTGATCCCCTCGCTCCAGCGCTGCCGGCGCCGTGCCACCTGTTCGGGCGGATCGACCAGCACGCGCCCGGCCAGCAGCGAGAGCAGCAGCCCCACCGGCACGTTGAGCAGGAACACCCAGCGCCAGCTGAAATTATCGGTGATCCAGCCGCCGAGCGTCGGCCCGATCGCCGGCGCGAACACCACGGCGATGCCATAGGCGGCAAACGCGAGGCCGCGCTTCTGCGGCGGAAAGGAGTCGGCAAGGATGGCTTGCGCATTGGGCTGCAAGCCGCCGCCGGTGATGCCCTGCAAGCCCCGCGCGACGATCAGCACGCCAAGGCTCGGCGCCAGCCCGCAGAACAGCGAAGTGACGCTGAATCCGAGGATGCAGCCGAGGAAATAGCGTTTGCGGCCGATCGTCGTCGCCAGCCAACCGCTCATCGGCAGCACGATGGCGTTGGTGACGAGATAGGAGGTCAGCACCCAGGTGGATTCATCGGCGCTCGCCGCGAGGCTGCCGGCGATGTGCTGCAGCGCCACATTGGCGATCGAGATGTCGAGCACCTCCATGAAGGCGGCGAGCCCGACCGTGGGCGCCACCACCCATGGATTGATCCCTGCCGCCGCACCGCGGCTGTCCGGCGCGCCCGCCATCGGCGCTAGCGCACCTTGACGCTGGGCTCGACCGACATACCGGGGCCGAGCGGGAAGGCGAGTGACGGCGGATCGTCGAAGACGATCTTCACCGGCACGCGCTGCACCACCTTGACGTAGTTGCCGGTGGCGTTCTCCGGCGGCAGCAGGCTGAAGGCCGGACCGCTGCCCGCCTGGAAGCTGTCAACATGGCCGCGGAATGTCTTACCGGGATAGGCATCGATGGCGATCTTGACCGGCTGGCCGACGCGCATCTGCGCGAGCTGCGTCTCCTTGAAGTTCGCCGTCACCCAGACCGCCTCCGGCACCAGCGCCATCAGGTTCTGGCCGGCCTGCACATAGTCGCCCGCCGCCACCGTCTTGTGCGCGATGAGCCCGGCCTCGGGGGCGAAGAGCTTGGTATAGGAAAGGTCGAGCTTCGCCTGCTCGGTCTGCGCCGCGGCGCTGTCGAGATTGGCCTTGGCCGTGGCGATCTGGCTTTCCGCCACCGCCACCTGCGCCGCGCTGGCGGCGCGCTTCTTCTGCGCGGCGGCGAGAGTGGCGGCGGTGCTGCGCGCGGCGGCGATGTCGTTGTCGAGCTGCTGATGCGAGACGACATCATGCGCGGCGAGCGGCTGATCGCGCTTCAGCTGGGTGGCGGCGTTGGTCGCGTTCGCCTCGGCGACGCCCACCTCGGCCGCGGATTCGGCCTCGTTGGCGACGGCGGCCGCCTGCTGCGCCTTGGCCTGGGCGAGGTTGCCCGCCGCCGCCGCCTGCGCGGCGGCCGCCTGATCGAGCTTTGCCTGGAACGGCGCCGGATCGATCTCCAGGATCTTCTGTCCCGCCGTCACGCGCTCATTGTCGCTGACCTGCACGCGGGTGACGCGCCCCGCCACCTGCGGCGCGAGCTGCACCATATGGACATCGATGAAGGCGTCGTCGGTGGTCTCCCAGTCTCGGGCTTCGAGCCACCACAGCACGCCGCCGATCAGGACCACCGCCGCCACCAGGCCAAGCAAGAGCCAGAGCCCAAACCGGCTGCGGCCGCCGCCTCGCGCTTTCTCCGCCTCGCGCGGCCGTGCCGCCGATCGCGCCTCGTTCTGCTGCACGCTCATCGCGCACCTCGCTTGCTGCGGCGCGGCGTCGCCGCGTCGCGCCCTGTCTTGGCCAAGCCGCGCTCGAGCAGCTCGACATGCGTGCGGCAGAGCCGCACCGGATCGAATCGCGCCCCCTCATGCCGCTCGAAGGAGTGGCGCCACAGCATCGCCAGCAGCACCGGCGCGATGATGCAGTGGATGGCGGTCTCGACATCGACCTGGCGGAACTCGCCGCGCGCCACGCCGCGCTTCAGCAGCGCGCGGAACACGCCCATGCCGCGCTCGATCACCTCGGCGACGTAGAAGCGGGCGAGCTCGGGGAAATTGCCGGCCTCGGTCAGCATGATCTTGGGCACCGCGCCGAGCGGCGTGCGCGCCAGTTCGACCCATTGCAGCAGCAGCCGCTCGAGCAGCACGAGGCAGGGCTCGTCCGACTGCGCCAGCAGCGCCTCGGCGCGCACCAGCCCCGGCACCAGCCCCTGGCGGACCACCGCCTTGAACAGATCTTCCTTGTCGCGGAAATAGAGGTAGAGCGTGCCCTTGGTGATGCCGGCCCGCGTCGCCACATCGTCGAGACGCGTCGCCGCGAAGCCGCGCTCGGCGAAGCAGTCGAGCGCCGCGGCGGCGATCTCGGCCGGCCGTGCCTCCTTGCGCCGCCGCCAGCGCGCGGCCCTCTGGGTTTCCTTGACGCTCACCCGCCCACCTTCCAATAAATAACTTACCAGTTAGTTATCGAAAAGGCAAACGCAAGCCTCCTGGCGATGTTCCGAGGGAAATCCGGCTTTAGGGGTGCGGCAGGTCTACGAGCGGTTCCCCGCCAGGGGCACGAAGAACGTCCTCATCCCGAGCCTGTCGAAGGACGCACTTTCGTTCTGCAGCCGGGCGCTGCGATGGCCTCGAAGCCAAGGGGTGCTGTGGTAGCCTGCGAAATGGCCGCTCGGCGCGGGCCCTGCGTCAATGACAGAGCGCCAAAAAATTCTCAATGATGTACATCGCTGACGCAGTGCCGATCGCGGTGCCGCTGCGCTTCAGGCCGCTGCGTCCGCCGTCCTCGCGCCTTCATGCGCCAGCAGCCAGCGCTTGCGCGGCAGCCCGCCGCCATAACCGGTGAGGCTGCCATCGCCGCCGATGACGCGGTGGCAGGGGACGACGATGCTGATCGGGTTGGCGCCATTGGCGAGGCCGACAGCACGCACCGCCGCGGGCTGGCCGATCTGCCGCGCGAGCGCGCCATAGGAGAGGGTCATGCCGCAGGGAATGCGGCGGAGCGCCGCCCAGATCTTGCGCTGGAACGGGGTGCCGCCGGTAGCGGCCGGCAGACGCTCGATCGCCGCGAGCTCGCCGGCGAAATAGGCATCGAGCGCGCGGGTGAGCCCGCCCGGATTGCGCGCCGGCTCGAGAAGCGGGTGCGTCCCGCCATACTGCCGCTGCAGCAGCCGCATGAGCCGCTCTTCCTGATCGCTCCAGTCGATGCCGCGCAGCGCGCCCGCGCCATCGGCAATGATCATGAGCTCGCCCAGCGGTGTGGCGGTGCGATCGACGAACCAGCGTGCGTCCTCAGCCATGGAGCAACTCCCCGTCAACGAGGTCGGCGGCGTCGGCCGCCCACAGATGCTGCGCCGCATAGGCGCGCCAGGGCCGCCACGGCTCGGCGCGCCCGATGAGATCGGCCGGCGTCGGCCGCTTGCCGTCGATCAGCGCGGCGCCGCGCAGCAAGCCGATATCGGAAGCGGGAAAGGCGTCGGTCTCGCGCAGCGCGCGCAGCGCGATGTATTGCGCCGTCCATTCGCCGACGCCGCGGATGGCGCGCAGCCGCTGCACCGCCTCCTCGACCGTGCCGAAGGGACGGAAGAGCTGCGGATCGGCGACCGCCTCGGCGGCGAGCGCGTGCAGCGCCTGGCGGCGCGCGCCCGGCATGCCGAGCGCGGCGAGGTCCGCCGCGGCAAGCCGCGCCGGCGAGGGAAAGGCATGGGTGAGGCGAGGATGCGCCCGGCTCGCCTCGGGCAGCGCCTCGCCGCAGAGCGCGACCAGCCTTCCGGCCAGCCGCCGCGCGGCCGCCACCGACACCTGCTGGCCAAGGATCGCCCGCACCGCGAGTTCGAAGCCGTCCCAGCCGCCGGGCGCGCGCAGCCCCGGCCGGCGCGCCACCAGCGGTGCAAGCAAGGGGTCGCGCGCCAGATGCGCGCCGATCGTCTCGATATCGGCGCCGACATCGAAGAGCCGCCGCGCGCGCGCCACGATCCCGGGCAATGCGCTCAGCTCCGGGAAGCGGATGGCGACGGCAAGGCAGTTGCGCTCCGGCCGATGCGCCACCTCGATGCTGCCGAGCCGGCCGTCCAGCGCGATGCTGCGGCGATAGACGCCGTCCTCGACCCGCTCGACGCCCTCGATGGCGCGCGCCCCGAGATGGCCGAGCATCGCCGCCCAATCGTAAGGCGGCCGGTAATAGAGGCGAAGCGTCAGCCGCGCCGCTTCGCGCGCCACCGCGGGCTTGCGCCGGAGCGCGCCGGGCGGCCGGCGATAGAGCGCCTTGAAGGTCTCGTTGAAGCGCCTGAGGCTGCCGAACCCGGCGGCGAGCGCCACCTCGGCCAAAGGCAGGGTCGTCTCCTGGATGAGTTGCTTGGCCAGCAGCACGCGGCGCGTCTGCGCGACGGCGACGGGCGAGGCGCCGAGATGCTGGCGGAAGAGGCGGCGAAGCTGCCGTCCGCCCAACCCCAACCGCTCGGCCAGCGCCTCGACGCCGGCCTCGCCGCCATCGAGCGCGCCATCGGCGATGAGGGCCAGCGCGCGCGACACCGTGTTGGAGCTGCCGCGCCAGAAGGCGAGATCGGGCGCGGTTTCCGGTCGGCAGCGCAGGCACGGGCGGAATCCCGCCTCCTGCGCCGCCGCTGCCGACGGGAAGAAGCGGCAATTCTCGAACTTGGGAGTGCGCGCCGGACAGATCGGCCGGCAATAGATGCCCGTCGAGGTGACGCCGACGAAGAGCCGCCCGTCGAAGCGCGGATCGCGCGTCTCGAGGATGCGATAGCAGGCGGTGCGATCGGTGAGCTCCATGGCAGCGATTATGCCCCGCCGCGCGCCCCGCCGCTCGCGGTTTTCGGAAGTCTAAGGTGAAGGCGCGAAAGCGCCTTCATCCTTGGCGGCGTCAGCGGTTGCGCAGCAACCGCGAAAGCCGCACGGCTCAGGCAAAGCCTCGATCTTATTCCGCCGCCTGTGCCTGGGCGCGGCTGTGGCTGCGTCCATAGAGGAAATAGATCACCAGACCGATCGCCAGCCAGACCACGAGCCGCCACCAATTGGCCGGGCCGAGCGACACCATCATGGTGGCGCAGGTGAGAATGCCGAGGATCGGCACCAGCGGCACCAGCGGCGTACGATAGGGCCGCGGGAGATCCGGGCGTGTGCGGCGCAGCACGAGGACGCCGGCGCAGACGATGACGAAGGCGAGCAACGTGCCGATGCTGGTCATATGCGCCAGCAGCGAGATCGGCACGAAGCCGGCGAGCAGAGAGCCGAACACCATGAACGCCAGATTGGCCCGCCAGGGCGTGCGCCAGCGCGGATGCACTCGCGCGAAGCCGCGCGGCAGCAACCCGTCCTCGGCCATCGAGAAGGCGACCCGCGACTGTCCGAGGAGCGCCACCAGGATCACCGAAGTGAAGCCGCAGAGAATGCCGATCTTGATCAGCATCTGCAGCCAGGGGAACGGCGTGCGATCGATCGCGGTCGCCACCGGTGCGGCGTCGCCCTTCATCTGTGCGTAGTTCAGCATCCCGGTGAGCACGAAGGCGAAAGCGACGTAGAGGACGGTGCAGAGCGCGAGCGAGCCCAGGATGCCGATCGGCATGGTGCGCTGCGGGTTTCGGGTTTCCTGCGCCGCCGTCGAGACCGCGTCGAAGCCGATATAGGCGAAGAACATCACCGCCGCCCCGCGCATCACGCCGCTCCAGCCGAAGTGCCCGAACTCGCCGGTATTGGGTGGGATCAGCGGGTGCAGATGCTCGGGCCTCACATAGGCCGCGCCCAGCGACACGAAGGCGATCAGCACGCACACCTTGAGCACCACCAGCGCGGTGTTGGCGTTGGCGCTCTGCTTGATGCCGATGACCAGGAGCGCGGACACCAGCACCACGATCATCGCGGCCGGCAGGTTGAACACACCCTGCACCAGCGAGCCGTCGGCGGTCACCGCCATGGTGCCGCGCGCCGCCGTGAGCTCGGGCGGCAGGCGCAGCCCGAGGTCGTGCATCAGGCTCACGAAGTAGCCGGACCAGCCGACGGCGA
>DATNDG010000163.1:0-22536 GCA_035553515.1 Allostellaceae bacterium
ACCTCGAAGGCGCCGAGCAGCGCCACGTCGAGATGGCCGCCGCGGATCATGAGGAAAGCATCGTTGTGGTGGAAATAGGCGCCGCCCCGCAGCAAGGTCACGAGCTGCTTGCCGGCATTGATGAGGTCCTTGTCCTCCTCGCCCGGCTTCGGCGCCGGCCCCATGCCGAGAATGCCGTTCTCGCTGTGGAAGACGATCTCGCGACCCTCGGGGATGAAATCGGCGCAGAGCGTCGGCAGGCCGATGCCGAGATTGACGTAAGCGCCGTTCTCGAGGTCCTGCGCGGCGCGCCATGCCATCTGTCGGCGGCTCAGGGGCTTCATGCCTCTCCTCCTCTGCCTCAGACCACGACGAGGCGGTCGACGAAGATGCCGGGGGTCACCACGGTCTCCGGGTCGAGCGCGCCGAGCTCGACGATCTCGCGCACCTGCACGGCGGTGAAATCTGCCGCCATCGCCATCACCGGATTGAAGTTCCGCGCCGATTTGCGGTAGGTGAGATTGCCCCAGCGATCGGCGCGGTCGGCGCGGCAGAGCGCGACGTCGCCCTTGATCGGCTGCTCCAGCACATAGAGCTCGCCATCGATCTCGCGCGTCTCCTTGCGCTCGGCAAGCTTGGTGCCGGCCGCGGTCTTGACGAAGAAGCCGCCGATCCCCGCCGCGCCGGCGCGCATGCGCTCGGAGAGCGTGCCCTGCGGCACGATCTCGAGCTCGATCCTGCCGGCCTTGTAGGCGGCCTCGAAGCAATGCGGGTCGGTGGTGCGCGGAAAGGAGCAGATGATCTTGCGCACGCGGCCTTCCCTGATGAGACCGGCGAGGCCCTCATCGCCGGTGCCGGCGTTGTTGGCGACGCAGACGAGGTCCTTGACCCCGGTCTCGCGCAGCGCATTCAGGAGCTCCACCGGCTCGCCGACGGAACCGAATCCCGAGCAGAGCACGGTGGCGCCGTTCCTGACGCCGGAAACCGCCTCGGCGAGCGAGCGGACGCGCTTGTCGATCATCAGAATTTCACCTGATCACCGCCCTTGAGCGACAGCATCGCCCGGGCCTCTTTGGGCGTCGCCACCTCGAGCGAGAGATTTTCGAGGATGCTGCGGATGCGCCGCACTTGATCGCCGTTCGACTTGGCGAGCTGGCCCTTGCCGATGAACAGCGAATCCTCGAGGCCGACGCGCACATTGCCGCCCATGATCGCGCCCATGGTGACCAGCGGCAGCTGGTGGCGGCCGGCCGCCAGGATCGACCAGCAGTACTGATCGCCAAAGAGCTTGTCGGCGATGTGCTTGGCATGGGCGAGATTCTCGGGATCGGCGCCGATGCCGCCGAGGATGCCGAAGATGGTCTGGACGAAAAGCGGCGGCTTCACCAGCTTGCGGTCGAGGAAATGGGCAAGCGTGTAGAGATGGCCGATGTCGTAGCACTCGAACTCGAAGCGCGTGCCATGCGCCTCGCCGAGATGCTGCAGGATATATTCGATATCCTTGAAGGTGTTGCGGAAGATGAAGTCGCGCGAGTTCTCGAGATGGGTGCGCTCCCAATCGTATTTGAATTCCTTGTAGCGCTGCAGCATCGGGTAGAGGCCGAAATTCATCGAACCCATGTTGAGCGAGCACATCTCGGGCGAGGCCGCGAGCGGCGCAGCGAGGCGCTCCTCCAGGCTCATGCCGTGGCCGCCGCCGGTGGTGATGTTCACCACGGCCTCCGTCGCCTGCTTGATGCGCGGCAGGAACTGCATGAAGACCTTGGGATCAGGCGTCGGCCGCCCGTCCTTGGGATCGCGCGCATGGAGATGGAGAATGGCCGCCCCCGCCTCCGCCGCATCGATCGCCTGCGCCGCCACCTCGTCCGGCGTCAGCGGCAGATGCGGGCTCATGGTCGGCGTGTGGATCGACCCCGTCACGGCGCAGGTGATGATGACCTTGCCGGCCTTCGCCATGGTTTTTCCTCCTCCGGGCGCTTCTTCTCGTGCCTTGCGGCTATTTGGCGGAAGGCGGCGGTGGCGTCAAATGGCGGCGCAGCAGCGGCCGGCGCCGGCACTCGGTCCTCTTGCTGCGGTGCGCGAGAGCGGTCATAGGTCGGCGTCGACGGATGGAGATGCCGCATGGCCGGCCTGGTCCTCACGACCTTCGATTGGGTTCCCCAGACGCCGCGGGGCTATGTGCGTGACATCCGCGTGCGCTGGGCGCTGGAGGAGGCCGGCCTGCCCTATCGCGTCGCGAGCGTGCCGTTTCG
Source organism: Allostellaceae bacterium (assembly GCA_035553515.1). GTDB lineage: Bacteria > Pseudomonadota > Alphaproteobacteria > ATCC43930 > CGMCC-115725 > DAHUYF01. Next base: position 2,232 of record DATNDG010000163.1, read on the forward strand.
CGCCCGGAGCGCCGAGCATTTCGCGCACCAGCCCTTCGGCCAGGTACCGTGGCTGACCGACGGTGACATTTCGATCTTCGAGAGCGGAGCGATCCTGCTTCATCTCGGCGAGCGGAGCGAGGCGCTGCTGCCGGCAGATCTTCGCGCGCGCTCGGCGGCTGTGCAATGGCTGTTCGCGGCGCTCAATTCCGTCGAGATGGCAAGCCTGCCCTGGGCCCTATTGGCGTTCTCCGGCGAGACCGGCGATACGCCGGCCTGGAAGTTTTTCGACGACTTCCTCGAGGCATCACGGCTCCAGCATCTGGAGCCGGTGCTGGCGGGGCGCCAATGGCTGGCCGGGACCTTCTCCATCGCCGACATCGTCATGGCGGATGCGCTGCGCCTGGTCGATCGGTTCGACGGGCTGGCGGGACATCCCGCCTGCCGCGACTATGTCGCGCGCGCCACGGCTCGCCCGGGTTTCGTCAAAGCACACGCAGACCAGATGGCGCATTTTGCCGCGGCAGATTGAGCAGCGCCGCTCCTAAAGGGGAGCGCGCGATTGCCTGCAGTTCCGCCCTGCGTCCTTCGACAAGCTCAGGATGAGGTGAATTCTTTGCGGCACAAAGGCAAAGCGACTCAGCCCTGGGCGCGGATGAAGTCGCGGACGCGGGGATAGATCTCGGTACGCCAGCGCTTGCCGTTGAAGACGCCGTAATGGCCGACTTTAGGCTGGATGTGGTGCGCCTTGCGCGAGGCCGGCAAGCCGGTGCAAAGGTCGAGCGCGGCGCCGGTCTGACCGACGGCGCAGATATCGTCGTTCTCGCCCTCGACGCAGAGCAGCGCGGTGCGGGTGATGGCGCGAGGCTCGACCGGGCGCTCGCGCGAGGTGAAGCGGCCCAGCGGCAGCCCGTGCTCCTGGAAGACGCGCGAGACGGTCTGCAGATAGAAATCCGCCGGCAGATCCATCACCGACATGTACTCGTCATAAAAGCGCTTGGTTCCCTCGGCGCTCTCGCCGTCGCCGCGCACGAGATGCTTGAAGAGGTCCATATGCGCGGTGACGTGACGGTCGAGGTTCATGGTCATGAACCCGGCAAGCTGCAGGAAGCCGGGATAGACGCGGCGGAACTGGCCTGAATAGCGCGCCGGCACGGTGGCGATGACGTTGCGCTCGAACCAGGAAAGCGGCCGCGAGGTGGCAAGCTGATTGACCACCGTGGGATTGCGCCGGGTGTCGATCGGGCCGCCCATCAAGGTCATGGAGCGCGGCTGCGCCGGATCCTTCTCCGCGGCCATCAGCGCGATCGCGGCGAGCACGGGCACCGAGGGCTGGCAGACGGCAATGACATGCGTCTCGGGTCCAAGCTCGCGCAGGAAGGCGGCGATGAGATCGATATGGTCGTCGAGGTCGAAGCGGCCATAAAGCAGCGGCACGTTCCGCGCATTGACCCAGTCGGTGACGAAGACATCGTGCTCCGGCAGCAACGTCTCCACCGTGCCGCGCAGCAAGGTCGCGAAGTGGCCCGAAAGCGGCGCCACCAAGAGGACGCGCGGCTGCTCGACGTCGATCGCCTTCTTGAAGTGGAGCAGCGTGCAGAACGGATGGCGCATCACCGCCACCTCGTCGACCGGCACGGCGCGTCCGTCAACGCAGGTGCCGCGGATGCGGAAATCGGGACGCTCGTGCCACATGCCGGCGCGCGCCACCATCTCGCAGGCGGCAGCCGCGCTGCGCATCACCGGATGATGCGCGATCACCGGCCAGGGCTGGTTGAGCAGCCCCTGCATCGCCTGGGCCATCCAGCGCACGGGACTGAAGGCATCGCTATGCGCCTGATAAGTCTCATAGAGCATCGCCTTCGATCCCTCTGAAATTACTACCGCCAGATGCCAACGCGCGGAGAGAGCCGCTCGGTTCCAGAAAACGCGTAAGGAGGGTGGTGGGAAGCGCCAAGACAAGGCCCCGGCACCGGGGCAAACCTGCGGCTGCGGCGGTGGGGAGCGCGGGCCTCGCCTGAGGCGGGCCGAGGAGCGCAATGTGTCACAATTATTTCCATAGTTCGCTCCCGCCAAAGGGTCAAGCTTAGATCATCCGTAAGTTTCGGAAGTCTGCAGATCTTTCACCCGACTCGGGGATGCTGCAACGCAATTTCGCCGGTCTGCGGCATGGCGCCCCAGGCGCCGCGGCGAGTCGCAACGCAGCAGTCCGGGTTAGGCCGCCGCGGAGAGCGCCGCGGTGTAGCCCGGCAGCCCGTGCCGCCCCAGGAAGCGCCGGATCGCCTCCTCGGGTATGCCGATAAAGCTGCGGTAGAGAAGCTGCAGGATGTAGGTGAAGGCGGGACCGTGGCGGCGATCCGCCGGCACGATCAGATGCGCCGATTCGTGTAGCACCAGGAAGCTGTAAAGGTAGCCGCGCTCGATGGCGATGCGGTGATTGCGGATATCGGCGAAGCCGCCGACGCGCGGGTCGTCGAAGCCCGGGACCAGGGTCAGCAGCGGCGGCACACGGCCGAGCATGGCGAAGATATCGCGCAGCATCGCCGCTGCCTCGGGATATCCCAGCAGGCGGTGACCATCCGGGAAGGCGGCGAAGAGATCGTCCTCGAAGCGGCAGATGGCGGCGCGGAAATCGGTGCGGCAATCGGCCTGGCGCAGCGCCGCGGTGAGCGCAAGGTCCAGACCTCGGTCGGCGACGCGGGCGAAAGGCGTCGTGCTCATGTGCTGCAAGATACGGCCGACTTGGTTAACAACTTCGATATGGGAGAGCCTCTAGGGCGCCGGCTGGTAGAAGCGGCGGTCGCGCAGCACCTCGAGCGAGACCGTCTTGCCGTCATGCTGCGCGCCGACGCGGGAGAGCCGCACATGCGGCGCGACCTCGCCCGGATAGCGCGCGACGTTGACGACTTCCCAGATCGACGCGGTCCGCCCCACCAGGAAGAAGCGCTGACCCGCCGCAATGCCGTAATTCTCTTCGCGTCCCGGCCGCCGCCGCCAAATGCTCATCGCTCACCTGCACTGTCCGGCTCACCTCAGGCGGGAGCCGGACGGTTCCAATGAAACGCCAAAATGCCGCACGCGGTCGAGGGCGAAAAATGCCGCAGCTTGCGCGGCGCGAGAGCGCAGCGCATGCTCCGGGCCGCAGCGGGAGGAAGCCTCGATGAACATCGCCGCCTGGCTCGAGCGGAACGGGCGGAGCTTCGGCGAGCGGCCGGCGATCTCGCAGGGCCGCGCCATCCATTCAACCTATGCGCAATGGGCGGCGCGCGCCGCATCGATCGCGGGCGCGCTGCGGCACGAGTCCTTCTACGCACCCGGCGAGCGCATCGCGATCGCGATGAGCAACGGCCCCCACTACCTCGAAGCGCTCTTCGCCATCTGGCATGCCGGTCTCGTCGCCGTGCCGATCAATGCCAAGCTGCACCGCGAGGAGTTCCGCTACATCCTCGGCCATTCCGGCGCGCGGCTTTGCTTTGCAAGCCCGGATCTGGCGGAGACGGTGGCGCCGCTCGCCGAGGATCTGCCGGACCTGGGACGCGCCGTAATCAGCGGTAGCAGGGAATGGCAGAAGCTTGCGCAAAGCGATGGCATCGCGCTGGTCGAGCGGCGGCAGGACGATCCGGCCTGGCTTTTCTATACCAGCGGCACGACGGGACGACCCAAGGGTGCGACACTCACCAACCGCAACCTGATCGCCGCCTCGCTCGCCTATTTCTCCGATGTCGATCCGGTGGCGCCCACCGACGCCAAGCTGCATGCGGCGCCGCTGAGCCATGGCTCGGGCCTTTACGGGCTGCCGCATGTCGCGCGCGCCGCCAATAACGTCATCCCCGAAAGCGGCCATTTCGATCCGGCCGAGATTGCGGAGCTGCTGCCGGTATGGCCGGGGCTCAGCCTCTTTGCCGCGCCCACCATGGTGACGCGGCTCATTGCCAGCCCGGCCTTCGCCGGCGCCGACCATCGCAACCTGAAGGCGATCATCTATGGCGGCGGACCGATGTATGTGGCCGATGTGCTGAAGGCGCTCGACCTGCTGGGCCCTCGCCTCGTGCAGATCTACGGCCAGGGCGAATCGCCGATGACGATCACCGCGCTATCGCGCGCTCTCCATGCCGACCGCGCGCATCCGCGGTGGCGCGAGCGGCTGGGCTCGGTCGGGTTGCCCTTCGCCAATGTCGAGCTGCGCGTCACCGACGCCGAGAACCGCGACCTGCCGCCGGGCGAACCGGGCGAGGTGCTGGTGCGCGGCGACCCGGTGATGGCCGGATACTGGCGCGACGAGAAGGCAAGCGCCGAAACGCTGCGCGGCGGCTGGCTGCATACCGGCGATATCGGCGCGCTCGACGAGGACGGGTTCCTTACGCTGCGCGACCGGTCCAAGGACATGATCATCAGCGGCGGCAGCAACATCTATCCGCGCGAAATCGAGGAAGTGCTGCTGCGCCATCCCGGCATTGCCGAAGTCTCGGTGGTCGGCCGGCCGCATGCCGATTGGGGCGAGGAGGTCGTGGCCTTCATCGTGCCGCGTCCCGGCGCACAACCCGCCGAAGCCGAACTCGACCGGCTCTGCCTCGACAGCATCGCGCGCTTCAAGCGGCCGCGCGCCTATCGCTTCCTCGATGCGCTGCCGAAGAACAATTACGGCAAGGTGCTGAAGACGGAGCTGCGACGGCAGCTTGCGACAGACGAGAGCGGGAATAACGGCCACGCCACTAGAAATAATAATTAACAACTCCGCAGGTATTTCCGGACACTGTCGAGCCCTGGATCAACTATCACCAGCCCGAAACCAGGAGCAAGACAAGACATGAGCGTCACCCAGTCGCTGCGCAAGCAGCATGCCGAGATGGTCGAGGTGGTCCGGCAGATCGATGCCGGCCTCGACCCTCAGCGCCTCGCCGCCAGTGCCGGCGAGATCCGCAATCGTCTTTCCGCCCTGCTGGGTAAGCTGACGATGCATCTGGCGGTGGAGGATAATTCGCTCTACCCGTCGCTCGAAAAGCACGCAAACCCGAAGGTGCGCGAGATCGGCAGCAAGTTCGCGCGCGAGATGGCGGCGGTGAAGCCCTCCGTCGAGGCCTTCGGCAAGAAGTGGACGGAGACCGCGATCGCCAAGGATGCCGCCGGCTTCTGCGCCGAGGCGAAGAAGCTCTTCGGCGTGCTCGGCGACCGCATCAAGCGCGAGAATAGCGAGCTCTATCCGCTGCTCGAGGATCGCGCTTAACCCGCGACGCTTCGGTCAGAACGTCCCCGGATAGGCGCCGCCGTCGATCAGGAAGTTCTGGCCGGTGACGTAGCCCGCCTGTGCGCTGCAGAGATAGGCGCAGGCCTCGCCAAACTCCTCGGCAGTCCCGAAGCGTCCGGCCGGGATCGCGTCGGCGCGCTGGGCGCGCGCCGCCTCGACCGAGATGTTGCGCGTCTTCGCCATGACCGAGAGGGTGGCGCCCAGCCGATCGGTATCCATCGCGCCCGGCAGCAGGTTGTTGATGGTGACGTTGTGGCGCACGGTCTTGCGCGACAGCCCGGCGACGAAGCCGGTGAGGCCGGTGCGCGCGCCGTTGGAGAGGCCCAGAATGTCGATCGGCGCCTTCACCGCGCTCGAGGTGATGTTGACGATGCGACCGAAGCGGCGGCTGATCATGCCGTCCACCGTCTGACGGATGAGTTCGATCGGCGTCAGCATGTTGGCGTCGATCGCTTTGATCCAGGCGGTGCGGTCCCATTCGCGGAAATCGCCGGGCGGCGGGCCGCCGGCGTTGTTGACCAGGATGTCGGGCTGCGGACAGGCGGCGAGCGCGGCCTTGCGCCCGTCCTCGGTGGTGATGTCGCAGGCGATCGTCGTCACCTTGGCGCCGGTCGATTTGCGGATCTCCTGGGCCGTCGCCTCGAGCGCGTCCTTGCCACGGGCGAGGATCACCAGATCGACGCCTTCGCGCGCCAGCGCCAGCGCACAGCCTTTGCCGAGGCCCTTGCTCGCGGCGCAGACCAGCGCCTTCTTGCCGGCGATGCCGAGATCCATGACTTCCCTCTCCCTTTGCGTGTTGAATTGGCGGCGATCATAGGCGGCGACCCCACCACTGGCCAGGGCGGGTCGCGTCCGCTTAGTCCTCGTTGAGCGGCGGGTTCGCCAGCACCACTGAGGTCGCGATCTGCCGCTCCGGAATCGTCCAGTAGCTGCGCAGCAGCGCCTCCTTGCGCGCCGGCGGCACGAGCGCGAAGCCGTGGCGCTCATAAAAGCGGATCGCCCAATCGGCCGCCGCCCAGGTGCCGATCAGCATCCGCCGCGCGCTCCGCTGCCGGAGCTGGCCGAGCAGCGCGCCGCCGATGCCGCGCCCCTGGGCTTGCGGCAGGACATAGGCGTGCCGGATGAGATCGACGCCGCGCACGCTCTGCAGCCCCATCACCCCCAGCAGCTCGCCCGCTTCCTCATAGCCCCAGAAGGCGATTCCGGCGGCGATCTCCTGAGCGAGCTCGTCTGCGGGCATATAAGGCTCGCGCCAGCGATCGGCCGGGATCACACCGCGATAGGCTTCGGCCGCCGCGTTGACGATGGCGAGAATGTCCGGGCGCTCGTCGTCGCGGCAGGGACGGATCGAGCTCATCGCCGGTTCCTCCGGATCGGCCGTCATGCCAGCATTGCCGCCAGCCCGCCATCGCGGCAAGAGTGGATCGGATTCAGCCGGATTGCTGCCGAGCGGAACGGCGTTTGCTCATAGAGCAGGAGGACTGCGATGCGACACATCGAGGGCGGTTGCCTCTGCGGGCAGGCGCGTTACCACGCGGATGTGGAGCCCGCCTTTGTCGGCGTGTGCCACTGCACGGATTGTCAGCGATACAGCGGCTCGGCCTTCGCCACGGTCGTTGCCCTGCCGGCACCGGCGTTGACGGTGACCGGCAGGCTGAAGACGTTCACCAAGGAGGGCGACAGCGGAAAGCCGATGCACCGGCGCTTCTGCCCGGAGTGCGGATCCGGTGTTGTCGAGGAAGCGGAGGCTCTGCCGGGTATTGCGATGATCAATGCCGGCACGCTCGATGACCGGAGCTGGCTGAACCCGGCCTCAGCGATCTACTGCGACAGCGCGCAGCACTGGGTGCAGCTCGGCGGCGAGATGAAGCGCTTTGCCAAGACGCCGGGTTGAAGCCTCATCACCCGAGCCTCGCTAGGACCCCTTGCGCTTCGGCGTCGAGATTGCCGGGATCGATTTGATGTAGACGGCGATGGCGCGGCGGTCGGCGGCGGACAGCGCCGATGTGCCCTTCACGACATCGGCCATGGCCGAGCCGACAAAATCCATATCCGGGGTCTGGCCGGTCGCGAGCAGCGCCGCGACATCATCGACGCTCCACTTGCCGATCCCGGTCGCGGCATCGCCGGTGATGTTCGGCGATTTGATGCCGTCCACGCCCTTGGCATTTCCCGAATAGGCGCGGCTCTTCCGGAGCCCGCCAAGCAGGTTGCGCGGCGTGTGGCATTCCTGGCAATGCGCCACCGCCTCGGCGAGATAGCGGCCGCGATTCCAGTCGGCACTCTGCCCCGCGACCGGCGCGAGCGGCCCTTCGCGGAAGAAGAGCGCGCGCCAGAAGACCAGCAGAGCGCGCCAGCCGAACGGGAATTTGACGGCATGCGGCTGGTCGGGCCGCGCCACCGCCGGCAGGCTGCGCAGATAGGCCCAGAGATCGGCGATGTCGCCATCGCTCATGCCGGTGAAGGCGGTGTAGGGGAAGACCGGATAGAGATAGGCGCCGTTCTCGTCGCGCCCCTGGCGCAGCGCTCGGTGGAATTGCGCCTCGCTCCAGGCGCCGATGCCGTCGCGCCGGTCCGGCGTGATGTTGGGGCTGAGAAAGATGCCGAAGGGCGTGACCAGCTTGCGGCCGCCGGCGAGCGGCTTTCCACCCGATTTCACATCGGTGTGGCAGGCGACGCAGTCCGCCGCCTTGAACAGGACCGCGCCGCGCTTCACCGCCGCGTCGTCGGCTCGCGCGGCGGCCGGCGCGAGGAGAACGAGCAGCAGGGCGACGCGCAGCGGCCGCGCGCCGTGCCCGATGAGGACGACGGCGCCTTCAGCCGCGACCGAGATCCGCCTTAGGACAGCTTCTCGCGATAGGGACCGTGGCACGCGCCGCAGCCATTCTTGCCGGTATTGGCGAGCTCGGCGCCGACCGCCGCCTTGTCGCCGCCCTTGATCGCCGCAGCGAGCTTCGCCTCATAGCCCTGAAGTGCCACGGGGATCGCTTTGAATTTATCCCATTCCTGCCAGATGGCCGGCTTGGCGCCGGTCTTGCCCGGAAAGGCGTCGAGCCCGGTGCCGGCGGGGAAGAGACTGACGATCTTCGGCGCGATCGATTGGAGATCGGCAATCGCCTTCTCGGCACTCGCCTGGTCGCCGGCTCCCTTGACGTAATCCTGGATCGCCTTGAAGTCCTTGCCCTGGCGCTTCATCGTGTCGCGCCGCGTGTTGATCTCGGCCTGCTTGTCCTGCGCCACCACCGCGACCGTACCGAAGCCGATCACCATCCCCAGAACCGCTGCTGCCAAACCGAGCCTGGCAAACCTGGCCATGTCCTGCGTCCCTCCTGTTATCGCGCCCCCGCGCGGTCGGGGCGATCATAGAAAGCTCGCCGCGCCGCTCCCGCTCACGATTGCGTGACACACCGTCTACTGGATCGGGATCGCCACATGCGCAGCATAACCGGGCACTGAGGCGAGCCGCTCACACCATGCCTTGAGCCGCGGCAGCGCCGGTCGCTCGATCGGGTATGCGTGCCAGCGATAGGCCCAGATGCCGACGCAGATATCCGCCAAGGTCAGCGCCGCGCCGGCGAGGTTGTCGCCGCGGCCGAGCTGCTCCTCGACGATGCGCCAAAGGTCGACGGCGCGGAGCCGCGCGGCTTCAAGCGCGGCCGGATCGCGCTTCTCGGGCGGCGTGCGGTAGTAGCCCATCAGCATGGTCGCCATAGGCTGGGTCAGCGCGGCGAGCTGCCAGTCCATCCAGCGCTCGACATGGGTGCGCCGCGCCGGGTCCTGCGGATGGAGGCCCTCGCCGCCATGCCTGGCGCAGAGATAGCGCATGATGGTGTTCGACTCCCAGATGACCAGCGGCCCGTCTTCGACGGTCGGCACCAGCCCCATGGGATTGAGCGCGAGATAGGCGGGATCCTTGTTGCCGCCGAAGGGGCCACCCCAATCGACCCGCTCGAAGGCCACGCCCAGCTCGGTGCAGGTCCACAGCACCTTCTGCACGTTGGACGAGGTCTTGCGTCCCCAGATCTTCAGCATCTTCCCCTCCCGCCGGATGAGAGGACGCTAGCCGGGGCGAGCGGCGGCTTCAATATCGAGGCTGACGGGACGGCCTGCTGCCGGGCTGCACTTCCGCCGTGCGTCCAAGCTCAGGATGAGGAGAATTCTTTATCGCACAAAAGAAATTGTCGAGAACGCTAAAGCAGCCCGAGTTCGAGCTTGGCTTCCTCGCTCATGCGGTCGCGCGTCCAGGGCGGCGACCAGACGAGCTTGACGCGCGCGTCCTGCACGCCGGGCACCGCGGCGATCGCCTCCTGCACCTGGCCCGGCAGGCCGCCGGCGACCGGACAGGCGGGCGTGGTGAGCGTCATCTCGACATAGACGGTGCCGTCCTTGTTGACCATGAGCTCGTAGATGAGCCCGAGATCGACGAGGTTCACCGGGATCTCGGGATCGCGCACCGTCTTCAGCGCCTCCAGCACCTTCTCCTGGAGCGCGGGATCGCCGCCATCGAAATCCGGCCGCTCGACCTCGTCCTCGGTGTCCTCGCCACCCGGCATGAAATTGAACAGGTCCCGCTCTTCGTCCGGCATGGCCATGGCGGCTACTCCGTCTTCACCGTGGCGCCGGCCTGGCCGCTCTTCACCGCCGCCTCGAAGGCATGCCAGGCGAGCGTCGCGCATTTGACGCGGGCCGGATAGGTCTTGACGCCGGTGAGCGGATCGAGCCGCTCCATCTCGTCCTCGAGCGCCGTCGGCACGTGCTGCGCCTCGCCGCCGGTCACCTTGGCGTGGAAGCCCTTGAAGAGCGCCTCCGCCTCGGCAAGCGTCTTGCCCTTCAGGATCTCGGTCATCAGCGAAGCCGAGGCCTGCGAGATGGCGCAGCCGCGCCCCTGAAAGCTCACATCCTTGATGCGCTCGCCCTCCAGCGTGACATAGACGGTGACGCGGTCACCACAGAGCGGGTTGTGGCCATTGGCGAGATGGCTCGGATGCTCCTGCGCGCGGAAGTTCCGCGGGTGCTGACCGTGATCGAGGATGATGTCCTGATAGAGATCGCGCAGATCCATGGGCTCGCTACCGTTTGAACATCTTCTGCGCCGCCACGATGGCTTCGGCGAGCGCGTCGATGTCGCTTTCGTCGTTGTAGACGCCGAGCGAGGCGCGCGTGGTGGCGCCGAGCCCGAGCTTGTCGATGAGCGGCTGCGCGCAATGATGGCCGGCGCGCACCGCGACATTGCGCTGGTCGAGGATGGTCGCGACATCGTGCGGATGGATGCCGTCGACCTGGAAGGACAGGATGGCGTAACGCTGCTGCCCGGCGCCGGCCAATCGCACGCCCGGCAACCGCGACAAGCGCTCGACGCCGTAGGCGGTGAGCTCCGCCTCATGCGCCTCGATCGCCTCGCGGCCGAGCCCGTCGATATAGTCGAGGGCGACGGCGAGGCCGATCGCGCCGGAGATGTCGGGGGTCCCCGCTTCGAAGCGCGCCGGCGGGTCCTGGAAGGTGGTCTTCTCGAAGGTCACGTCGGTGATCATGTCGCCGCCGGCCTGCCAGGGCGGCATCTTATCGAGGATCGCCTTCCTGGCGTAGAGCACGCCGATACCGGTCGGCCCATAAGTCTTGTGACCGGAGAAGGCGTAGAAGTCGCAGTCGAGCACACGCACATCGACCGGCATGCGCGGCGCGGCCTGGCAACCGTCGATCAGCACCTTGGCGCCCTTGGCATGCGCGAGGCGCACCACCGAGGCGACCGGCACCAGAGCGCCGGTGGCATTGGCGAGATGGGTGACGGCGACGAGGCGGGTGCGCGGACCGATGAGGCGCTCGAGCGCGGCGAGGTCGAGCCCGCCGGTCGCGTCGATCGGCGCCACTTTGAGGGCGAAGCCGATACGGTCGCGCAGGAGCTGCCAGGGAACGATGTTGGCGTGATGCTCGAGCTCGGTGATCACCACCTCGTCGTCGGGCTTCAGGAACGTCGCGCCCCAGCTATTGGTGACCAGGTTGATCGCCTCGGTGGCGCCGCGCAGGAAGACGATCTCGGCCGCCTCGCGCGCGTTCAAGAAGCGCCGCGCCCGCTCGCGCGCCGCCTCGTAGAGCTCGGTCGAGCGCGCCGAGAGGCGATAGACGCCGCGATGGATATTGGCGTAGTCGTTGCGATAGAACTCGGCCACCGCGTCGATCACCACAGCCGGCTTCTGCGCGCTGGCGCCGCTGTCGAGGAAGACGAGGCCCGGATGGCGCTCGAAGATCGGGAAGCCGCGCTTTACCGCACGCGGGTCGAGCCCGCCCGGCGCCGCCGGACGCAAGGAGGTTGCGCGCGTCATCGCCCACCCTCCCCGGCCTGCGCCAGCCAGTGCTTCAGGTGGCCTTCCAGATAGGCGCGCAGCACCGGCTCTTCGACCCGGTCCAGCGCATCGGCGGCAAAGGCCTCGATCAGCATGAGCCGTGCCTCGGCTTCCGGAATGCCGCGGGCGCGCAGATAGAAGAGCGCCGTCTCGTCGAGATCGCCCACCGTCGCGCCGTGGCTGCATTTGACGTCGTCGGCCAGGATCTCGAGCTCGGGCTTGGTATCGACGGTAGCGCGGCGGCTCAGCAGCAGGTTCTTGTTGAGCTGCTGCGCGTCGGTCTTCTGCGCCTCGGGGCGGACGCCGATCGAGCCGAGGAAGACGCCATGCGCGCGATCGGCGACCACGCCCTTGAAGAGCTCGCGCGTCGTGCAGCCCGGCGCCGCATGATCGACGAAGGTGGCCAGGGTCGCCTCCTGCTCGCCGCGCAACAGATAGGCGCCGTTCAAATCGAGCGTGGCGCCGGCGCCGTCGAAGCGGACCAGCATGTCCTGGCGCGAGAGCCGGGCGCCCAGGCTCAGCACGAAGCTCCGCAGCCGCGCGCCTTCGCCGAGCCGGGTGCGGCTCAGGGCAAAATGCAACGCCTCCGCGCTCTCGGCCTGGAGGCGCGCCTGATCGAGCGTGGCGCCGTCGCCGAGCTCGATGAGGCTCACTGCATTGGTCCAGGCAAGTCCCTCGCCCGCATGGGTCTCGACCAGCCGGGCGCTGCTGCCGGCGCCGAGCGAGACGAAGTTGCGCAGATGATGCGAGCGCGGGGCGCCGGCGCTGGCGAGGTGCACAATCTGCACCGGCAGGCGCAGCACGGTTCGGGGCTCGAGCGCCAGGACGAAGCCATCGGCGAAGAAGGCGGCGTTGAGCGAGGCGAAGGGCTGGTTGCCCTCGGTGTCACTCTGCTCGATCGCGCCGGTCAGTAGTTCCGGCCGCTCGGCAAGCGTTCGCGCCGTCGGGGCGAGCCAAACGCCCTGCGGCAGCGCGCCCGGCTGCGAAAGCTCCGGCGAGAACTTGCCATCGACCAGCACGAGGCGGTGCGCGTTGCCCTCGAGCCGCCACGCATCGAGCGAGACCCGCGCCTCGCCGGTCCCGGCGGAGGGCGGAAACTCGGCGCGCTGCAAGGGCCTGAGATCGGTGAAGCGCCACGCTTCCTGGCGGCGCGTCGGGAAGCCCAGATCGCCGAAGCGGGCGAGCGCCGCCTGACGGCGCGCCGCAAGCGCGTGCGGCTCGCCCGCACCGCGCGGTCCCGCGCGGAACGCCTCGACATAAGGCTTGGTCTCGCTCTTGACGATCATCGCCGTCCCGGCCTCACGCCGCCTCGAAGCCGGCATATCCGTGCTCCTCGAGCTCGGCCGCCAGACTCTTGTCGCCGGAGCGGACAATGCGGCCGCCGCTCAACACATGGACATGGTCAGGCTCGATATAGTCGAGAAGGCGCTGGTAATGGGTGATCAGCACCATCGATCGGTCGGGCCCGCGCAGCTTGTTGATGCCAGAGGCCACCAGGCGCAGCGCGTCGATGTCGAGGCCGCTATCGGTCTCGTCGAGAATGGCGAGCTTCGGCTCCAGCATCGCCATCTGGAAGATCTCGTTGCGCTTTTTCTCGCCGCCGGAGAAGCCGGCATTGACCGCGCGCTGCAGCAGATCGTCGCCGATCTCCAGGAGCTTCAGCTTGGCGCGCACGGTCTTCAGGAACTGGCCGGCATCGAGCTCGGCCTCGCCGCGCGCGCGCCGCGTCGCGTTGAGCGCCGCGCGTAGAAAATACATGTTGTTGACCCCCGGAATCTCCACCGGGTACTGGAAGGCGAGGAAGACGCCCTCGCGCGCCCGCTCGTCGGGCGCGAGCGCCAAAAGGTCGCGCCCCAGATACCTGACGCTGCCCTCGGTCACCTCATAGCCCGGCCGGCCGGACAACACGCCCGCGAGCGTGCTCTTGCCGGAGCCGTTCGGCCCCATGATCGCATGCACCTCGCTCGGCGCGACGGTAAGGTCGATCCCTTTCAGGATCTCGCGCCCATCGGCGATGCGCGCGTGCAGATTTCTGATCTCCAGCATCGATTCCGACATGATTCCTGATTCCCCGCCGCTCAGCCGACGCTGCCTTCGAGGCTCACCGCGAGCAGCTTCTGCGCTTCGACGGCGAACTCCATCGGCAACTCCTTCAGCACCTCCTTGCAGAAGCCGTTGACGATGAGCGACAGCGCATCCTCCTGGCTGAGCCCGCGCTGCTGGCAGTAAAACATCTGGTCTTCGCTGATCTTCGACGTCGTCGCCTCGTGCTCGACCCGAGCCGAGGGGTTGCGCACCTCGATATAAGGAACGGTGTGCGCGCCGCATTTGTGGCCGATGAGCAGCGAATCGCATTGCGTGTAATTGCGGGCGTTCTCGGCCTTGGGCTGGATGCGCACCAGCCCGCGATAGGTGTTCTGGCCGCGCCCGGCCGAGATGCCCTTGGAGACGATGGTCGAGCGGGTGTTGCGGCCGAGGTGGATCATCTTCGTGCCGGTATCCGCCTGCTGCAGATTGTTGGTGATGGCGACCGAGTAGAATTCGCCGATCGAGTTGTCGCCCTCGAGGATGCAGCTCGGATATTTCCAGGTGATTGCCGAGCCGGTCTCGACCTGAGTCCAGGAGATCTTCGAATCGGCGCCGCGGCAGGCGCCGCGCTTGGTGACGAAATTGAAGATGCCGCCCTTGCCTTCGGCATCGCCCGGATACCAATTCTGCACCGTCGAATACTTGATCTCGGCGCCCTCGAGCGCGACCAGCTCGACCACCGCGGCGTGAAGCTGGTTCTCGTCGCGCTGCGGCGCGGTGCAGCCTTCGAGATAGCTCACATAGCTGCCCTTGTCGGCGATGATCAGCGTGCGCTCGAACTGCCCGGTCTTGGCGGCATTGATGCGGAAATACGTCGAGAGCTCCATCGGGCAACGCACGCCCGGCGGCACATAGACGAAGGAGCCGTCGCTGAATACGGCGGAGTTGAGCGCGGCGAAGAAATTGTCGCCCGGCGGCACGACCGAGCCCAGATACTGCCGCACCAGCTCGCCATGCTCGCGCACCGCCTCGCCGAAGGAGCAGAAGATGATGCCGAGCTCGCCGAGCTTCTCCTTGAAGGTGGTGGCGACCGAGACGCTGTCGAAGACCGCGTCGACCGCGACTCCGGCGAGCGCCGCGCGCTCGTTCAAGGGGATGCCGAGCTTCTCATAGGTGCGCAACAGCTCCGGGTCGACCTCCTCGAGGGATTTCGGCGCGTTCTGCCGCTTGGGCGCTGAATAATAGGTCGCCGCCTGATAGTCGATCGGCGAGAGCCGCAGCTTCGGCCAATGCGGCTCCTCCATCTTCTGCCAATGCTTGTAGGCGCTCACCCGCCAGTCGAGCAGCCAGCGCGGCTCGTGCTTCTTGGCGGAGATGAAGGCGATGATCTCCTCGTTGAGGCCCGGCGGCGCGCTCTCGCTCTCGATGTCGGTGACAAAGCCGTATTTGTAGCCCTCGCCCGCGACCTCGCGCAGCGTCTCAGCGTTCTTGACGGTTTTTACGGTGGCGGGACTGCTCATGGGGCAAAAGTCTCTTCGGAAGCGGCAGGCTTCGGCGCGAAGTCGGCAAAGGGCGGCAGCATGTCGGCGAGACTCACCGCGCCGAGGGCGGTTCCCACTGCCTGATTGATGCGCCGCCAATGCGGCCGCGTCGGGCAGAAATTGGTGCGCTCGCAATCCGGCATATGGCTGGTGCATTGGGTGACGCCGATGGCGCCGTCGATCGCCGCGACCAGCTCGGCCACCGAGATGGCCGAAGGCGGGCGGGCCAGGCGATATCCCCCGGCCGCGCCACGGGCGCCGGCGACGATGCCGGCATGGGCCAGCGCCTTCAGCACCTTGGCGACGGTGGCGCGCGGCAGTTTCGCCTCCTCGGCGAGCGCGCCCGCGGTCATCTGGCGCTCGGCGCCGACCGCGAGGTGGGTTGCGATGATGACCGCGTAATCCGCCAGTTTGCTCAGGATAATCATCGGCTTCGCCAATCCGCTCAATCGCTTAGGTTAATTGGGACCGTTGCGGTACGGATTAAGTTGGGTGTTATACCGGAGCTTCAAGAGGCCGCAAGCGCTATTTTTCGTGGGATGCGGCCGGGCCGTCCGGGATAGCATCCGAGACAAGGAAGGCGGCAGGCGGCGTCCAGGCGAGGCGAGACCGCGGGGAGGAGCACCATGGCGAAGGTCGAGATGCGCATCGAGGGCGCGGTCCGGCGCGTGCTGCTTAACCGGCCCGATAAGCGCAATGCGCTCGATTCCGAGATGCTGGAGCTGCTCGAGGCGGCGTTCAAGGAGCCGCCGGGCCGCGAGGAGCGCGCCGCGGTGATCCGCGCCGCAGGCCCGGTCTTCTGCGCCGGGCTCGATCTCAGGCAGCGCAGCGAGATGGGGGCGAGCCCGATCGAGCGCATGCTGCACGCGGTCGAGACCTATCCGCTGCCGGTCGTCGCCGTGGTGCAGGGCGACGCCATTGCCGGCGGCAACGAGTTGGCGCTCCACTGCGATCTCGTCATCGCCAGCAAGGCAGCGCGCTTCGGCATGTCGCTGGCGCAGATCGGGCTGGTGCCGAGCTGGTTTCTCGCCAAGAAGCTCCTCGAAGTGGCGGGACCGGTGACGACGCGGAAGATCCTCTTCCTCGGCGACCCGCTCCCGGCGCAGCGCCTCTACGAGCTCGGTGTCATCGCCGAGGTGGTGGCGCCCGACGACCTCGAGACGGCCGCCGCGTCCGCGCTCGACCGCCTCGTCGCCAACGCGCCCCTCTCGCTCAAGGCGATGAAGGCGCTGCTGCTGCGCGAGATGAAATTCCGCGACGCAATCGCGCATGAGGATATCGACCGCGTGCTGGCCGAGGTGCGGCAGAGCGCTGACGCCAGGGAGGGCATGGCGGCACGGCTCGAGAAGCGCGCTCCGCGCTTCGAGGGCCGCTGATGGCGATCAGGCTCGAAAAGCCGTGGCTCCCGCTGAGTGCCGAGGCGGTGCGCGCGCTGCCGGGCCAGCTCGGCGTCTTCGAGCTTGGCGATGAGGCGGGAAAGGTGATCGCCATCGGCTACGCCGGCGGCCACGCGCTGTTCGGCCTGCGCAGCGCCGTCGAGGAAGGGCGCAAGCGCCACCCGGAAGCGCGGCGCTTCCGTGTCGAGGTGAACATGCAATACCAGAGCCGCTATCGCGAGCTGCTGATGCTGCATGTCGCCGATCACGGCGCGCTGCCCGCCGGCAATCGCGACGAGCCGGTGCGGCTCGGGCGGTTGAGCCCGCTCTAGGAGCTGCTCCATGGACCTCGACCCCACCGAAGAGCAGAAGCTGATCGTGGCGCAGGTGCGGCGCTTCGTGCGCGAGGAGATCGTGCCGCTCGAGGCGAAGCTCGATCCCGATGCGAGCGAGCTGCCGCCGGAGGACTTCACCCGGCTCAGGGCGATGGTGCAGGCGATGGGTTTCTACGGGCTCGACATCCCGGCGGAATATGGCGGCCCGGGCATCGATCTCGTCACCCGCACGCTGATGGCGGTCGAGATGGCGCAGCATCGCGCCGGGCTCTACGCCCCCTGTTACGGCGTCTTTGGCGGCGCCGGCCTCGCCCAGCTCTATGAGGCGAGCGAGGAGCAGAAGCAACGCTATCTCTATCCGACGCTGCGCGGCGAGAAGCGGGGATTCTTCGGCCTCACCGAGCCGTCGGGCGGCAGCGATCCCGCGCGCGCCATCCAGACGCGCGCCGCGCGCGATGGCGATCACTGGGTGCTGAATGGCAGCAAGGTGTTCATCTCCGGCGCCGACCGCGCGCAATACGGTCTGGTGTTCGCGCGGACGGATGCGGGCAAAGGGCGCGACGGCATCACCTGCTTCATCGTCGATACCGACATGCCGGGCTTCCATGTCCGCCGCGTCGTCCACACGCTGCGCTCGACCCACTACGCGACCGAGCTGCAATTCGAGGATCTGCGCGTGCCGCAGGCGAATGTACTGGGCGAGGTCAATCGCGGCTTCGCCATCGCCAATGACCGGTTGAGCCGGCAGCGCATCCCCTACGCCGCGGCCTGCATCGGCGTCGCGGTGAAGGCGCAGGAGATGGCGATCGACTATGCAAAGCTGCGCGACACCTTCGGCGCCAAGCTCGCGACGCGCCAGGCGATCCAGTGGATGATCGTCGATAACGAGATCGACATCAGGACGAGTCTTTGGCTCACCCTCGCCGCAGCGCACAAGGCGGAGCGTGGCGAGGCTTTTCGCACCGAGGCGGCAATGGCGAAGCTGGTGGCGAGCGAGGCCGGCGGCCGCGTCGTCGACCGCGCCATGCAGATCCATGGCGGCTATGGCATGACCAAGGATCTGCCGCTCGAGCGCTGGTACCGCGAGATGCGCATCCGCCGCGTGGGCGAAGGGCCGAGCGAGGTGCAACGCCACATCATCGCCCGCGACCTGCTGGGAGGGTCGTTCCATTGAGCGAGGCCAATCTGCCGCTCGCCGGAATCACAGTGGTCGATCTTGGCCAGGTCTATCAGGGCCCCTATGCGACGCTGCTGATGGCCAAGGCGGGCGCCGAGGTCATCAAGGTCGAGCCGCTCCAGGGGGAGCCGTTGCGCCACCGCGTTGCGGTCGGGCGCGGCGCCTCCTTCCCCTTCGCCATGCTCAATTCCAACAAGCGCGCGGTGACGCTCAATCTCAAGAGCGAGCGTGGCCGGGCGCTCCTCATGGAGATGGTGCGGCGCGCCGATGTGCTGCTGGAGAATTTCGCGCCCGGCGTGCTCGACCGGCTCGGCATCGGCTGGAGCGTGCTGAGCGCGCTCAATCCGCGGCTCGTCTACGCCTCTGGCTCGGGCTTCGGCCTCACCGGCCCCGACCGCGACAGCCTCGCCATGGATCTGACGGTGCAGGCGGTCTCGGGCGTCATGAGCATCACGGGCTTTCCCGAAGGACCGCCGGTCAAGGCCGGCGCCGCCTTCGTCGACTTCCTGAGCGGCATCCATCTCTATGCCGGGGTGATGACCGCGCTGGTCGAGCGCGCCCGCACCGGCAAGGGGCGCCTCGTCGAGGTGGCGATGCAGGAGACGGTCTATCCGACCCTCGCCTCCAATCTGGGCTTTCTCTACACCAGCAAGGGCGATGTCCCGCCGCGCACCGGGAACCGTCATGGCGGGCTCGCGATCGCGCCCTACAACGTCTATCCGGCGAAAGACGGGCATGTCGCCATCATCTGCGTCGTCGAGACGCATTGGCGCAACCTGCTCGCCGCGATGGGGCGCGAGGATCTTGCCGCCGACCCGCGCTTTGCCGACAATGCGACGCGCGTCGAGAACCTGGCAGCGACCGACGCGCTCGTCGAAGAGTGGACGCGCTCGCTCGGCCGCGACGAGATCTTCGCCATCACCAGGCGCCACCGCATCCCGTCGGCGCCGGTTCGCGATCTGCGCGAGGTGATGAACGACCCGCATATGCATGAGCGCGGCATGCTCGAGCACATCGAGCATCCGGAGCTGGGCGACATCGTCGTGCCAACCAGCCCGCTGCGCTTCCACGGCGCCGACACCATCGAGACGACGCCGTCGCCGAAGCTTGGCCAGCACAATGACGAGGTCTATGGCTCCTGGCTCGGCCTTTCGGCCGAGGAGATCGCCGCGCTACGGGCGGAAGGCGTGATCTAGGAGCCTGTCCGGGAAATAGCATGGGCCTGCGTTGCACGAGGACGGGGCGGTGTTAGGAGCGAGGCCGAGGGCGATGCGGGCCATCGGCAAGGCCGAGCGACGCGGCAGCGTCCCGTCCTCGTGCAACCCGAAGGGACATCGTCCTTTGCCCCCGGAGCGTCGTCGCTCGTCGCTTACGATGCTACTGCATCGCTACGCTCCTCGCTCCTAGCCCGAGGGCAAAGGACGATGTCGCAGGCCTATGCTATTTCCCGGACCGGCTCCTAGCCTCATCGCCCGCTGGCGCAGGATCGCCTTCTGCACTTTGCCATTGGCGTTGCGCGGCAGCGGCTCCCGCACCAGCTCGACGATTTCCGGCACCTTGTAGTCGGCCATGCGCTCGGCGCAGAAGGAGCGCAGCTCCGCAGCGCTGATGCCGGCGCCCTTCGGCAGCACGAAGGCGCAGACGCGCTCGCCCAGCACCGGGTCGGGGCGGCCGACCACCGCGCATTCAGCGATGCCGGGGTGATAGGCCAGCGCATTCTCGACCTCGGCGCTGAAGATCTTGTAGCCGCCGCGGTTGATCATGTCCTTGAGCCGGTCGAAGATGCGCAGGAAACCCTGCTCGTCGAGCGAGCCGACATCGCCCGAATGCCAGAAGCCGTCGGTGAAGCTCGCGGCATTGGCCTCGGGCTTATTCCAGTATCCCGGCACCACCATCGGTCCGCGGATCCAGATCTCGCCGCTGGCGCCGGGCGGCACGTCGCGCCCGTTCTCGTCGACGACGCGCACCTCGCCGCAGGGCACGACCTGTCCGACGCTCGCCTCATGCCCGGCGGTCTCGCCCAGCGGCATCATCGTCGTCGGCGAAGTTGTCTCGGTGGCGCCATAGGCATTGCTGAGCTGCAGGCGCGGCAGCTTTCGCGCGAGCTCGGCGATGGTCGCCTCGGGCATCGGCGCACCGCCGAAGGACCCGACCCGCCAGGATCCGAGATCGAAGCGCTCGAATTCGGCATCCATCAGGCAGAGGATGTACATCGCCGGCACCATGCAGGTGAAGGTGATGCGCTCGCGCGACGCGAGCTCGATGAAGTCGCGGGCCTTGAAG
>DATNDG010000164.1:0-2103 GCA_035553515.1 Allostellaceae bacterium
ACCGCCGGCAACCAGCGACGCGCCTTCGCGCTTGCCGATATCGATGTAGTCCAGCACCCGTCTCATCTGTGCATCGGAGACCAGCGGGCCCATGCCGGTCGAGGGGTCGCGCGGATCGCCGACGCGGATCGCCGCGGCGCGCGCCGCCAGACGCTCGACCATCTCGTCGTAGATGGCTTCGTGGACCAGTATCCGGGAGCCTGCGGAGCAGACCTGCCCGCTGTTGAAGAAGATCGCGGCGGCTGCCGTTCTGGAGGCTGCCTCCAGATCGGCGTCGGGGAAAATGATGTTGGCCGATTTCCCGCCGAGCTCCAGCGTTACGCGCTTGAGATTGCCCGCTGCGCTCCGCAGGATCTGGCGGCCCACGGCGGGAGAGCCGGTGAAGGTCACCTTGTCGACGTCCGGGTGATCCACCAGCGCAGCGCCCGCGGTCTTGCCGAAGCCGGGAATGACGTTCAGCACCCCTGGCGGAAATCCGGCCTCGAGCGCGAGCTCGCCGAGCTTCAAGGCCGAGAGCGGCGTGATCTCCGCCGGCTTCAGCACCACCGTGCAGCCGCAGGCGAGCGCGGGGGCGATCTTCCACATGCCGATCATCAGCGGAAAATTCCAGGGCACGATCGCTCCGACCACGCCCACCGGCTCGCGCAGGGTGTAGGTCAAGGCATCGCTCCGCGCCGGGATCACCTGACCGTTTATCTTGTCGGCGAAACCGGCGTAATAGCTGAGCGTGTCGAGGACAGCCGGCAGATCCTGGCGCCTGATGGCGGAGATGGGCTTGCCGCAATCGAGGCTCTCGAGCTCGATGAGCTCGTCCTGGTCGCGGCGGATGAGGTCGGCGAGCCGCAGCAGCAGGCGGCCGCGGTCGGCGGCGCGCATCTTCCCCCAGCTTCCCTCGAAGGCGGCGCGGGCAGAGCGTACGGCGGCATCGACATCCGCCGCATCCGCTTCCGCGACCTCGGCGATGACCTCCTCGGTCGCCGGGTTCACCGTCGCAAAGTACCGTCGCGCGCCCGCCGGCACGCGCCTTCCCCCGATCAGCAGGTCATGTCGGGGGAGAGAGGGATCATAGGGCATGGCGACACCTATATTATGAAGTGGACTGCCTAACTAGGCGGTCCCTGCGCGGGCCGGTCCCGCATCCGTAGCTTCATATAAGCGTCGATTTATCGGATGAAAATATGCTATCTTCTGCGTATCGCGGTGAGGAAGTTATGATATCAATTGCATATATTTCCAGCGCGCCAGGGGAGCTGACGGAGTGATCGGGATCGAGATCGAGCCGGTATGGCGCTTCACCAAGGGGCGTGATGCCGAGGTGATCATGCTGGATCTCCTCAACGAGATCCGCGCGACGGGCAAAATCACCCAGGCCGCCAGACGCTCTGGCCTCTCCTATCGCCACGCCTGGAATCTGATCGTGCAATGGTCGGGCTTTTTCGGGGTGCCGCTGGTCGAGCGCGCGCAAGGACGCGGCACCACGCTGACGCCGTTCGGCGAGAGGCTGGTCTGGGCCGGGCAGCGCCTGCAGGCGCGCCTCAAGCCCCAACTCGAAAACCTCTCGCAGGAGTTGGCGACGGAGATCAACCAGTTCCTGCCGGAAACCTCATCCACCATCCGCGTTCATGCGAGTCATGGCTTCGCCGTGGCGAAGCTGCGCGAATTGCTCAATCGCGGCGCGGGGATCGGCGTCGATCTTCGCTACGTCAGCAACCAGAGCTCTCTGGTTTCGCTTGCGCGCAATGAATGCGATCTGGCCGGCATGCATTTGCCCCAGGGCGAGTTGCGCGAGCGCAGTATCGCTGCGAGCGAGCCATGGCTTTCGCCGCAGCTCCATTGCGTCATCGGCTTCGTGACCCGCGAGATGGGGTTGATGGTGAGGCGCGGGAATCCGTCCGCAATCCATTCGGTCGAGCGCCTGCGTGATCCTGCGATCCGCTTCATCAACCGCGAACCGGCCTCGGGCACGCGGCTGCTCTTCGACCATCTCCTGGCGCAGCACGGGGTCGAGGCATCGGCCATCAACGGCTATGAGCAGATCGAATTCACCCACGCCGCCGTCGCGGCCTATGTCGCCAGCGGCATGGCCGATGTCAGCTTCGGGGT
>DATNDG010000165.1:0-2736 GCA_035553515.1 Allostellaceae bacterium
CAGCAGCATCGGCACGGCACGCTGACGGTTGTTGACGACGAACAGCCCGCCACCCGGCCGCAACGCCCGCCGGATGCGTTGGATGTCTTCGTCCGGCCTCTCGCAATGCTGCAGCACCCATACGGCGAAGGCAGCGTCGGCGGCGAAACCCGCCTTCGCCAGCGCATCGAGCATGCTCGGCGGGCAGGCGAAGAAGCGATCGGACTCGACGTAGCCCACCGCAAGCGCGCGCATGCTGGGGCTGATGTCGACGCCGATGACCCGGCAGCCATGGCGGGCGATCAGCTCCTTCGCCAGCCGCCCGATGCCGCAACCGTAATCGAGCACGAGCGAGCCCGGCCCGATGCGCAGATCCGCCCCGATGAGGCCGGCAAGGTAGGGCGTTTCCGTCGTCCAGCGCTCCTCGGTGGTCGAGGATTCGGCGGTGAGAATGATCCGTTTCGCCTGCGCGATGTTCGCCGCGTCGAAAACCCGCGGTTCGTAGGTGCCGTTCATGCGCCGCCCGCTGTTCCATCGCCAATTTAGCGCGGCATCAATACGCCGTGATAGCGGAAAGGCGCGGGCTCATCCGCGCGCGGGGCCTCACCATATCCAGGGTGTTGCGCCCGAGCTGGGGAAGGAGATCGTCATGTCGAAGAGGCCCTGGCTGCGCCTCCACGCGCCGCTCCTGCTCGCTCTGATCGTGCTCCTCGCCGGATGCGCGGCCGCGACGCCGGCCTGGGGTCCGGGCACGCCGCGCGACGGCGTCGGCCACCCCGTCGATCCCGTCTACGGCACGCCACAGCCGGGCATCCTGCTCGAGAACGGTCGCGGTTAGCCCGGATTTTTCCACGCGCGAAGGGGTTTGCCGCCCGATCCGGCCAGGATATGCTTTCGCGTCACCCTTCCCGACCCCAGCGAGCCCTGCCATGAAGCCGCGCGAGCGTGTCGCCTTTTCCGCCATCGTCGATCGTCCGGCCTTGCGCTTTCCCGACGGCGTGCGCCTCGTCGTCTGGCCGATCATCAATCTCGAGGAGTGGGAGATCGAGCGGCCGATGGCGCGCCAGGTGCTGCCCGCGCCGACCGGCGTGCCGCTGCTGCCCGACGTGCCGAATTGGAGCTGGCACGAATACGGCATGCGCGTCGGCGTCTGGCGCTTCCTCGCTGCCTTCGACCGCATCGGCGCGCGCGGCACGCTGTCGATCAACGCCAAGGTGGTGGAGAGCTATCCGCGGGTCGCCGCCGCGTGCAAGGAGCGCGGCTGGGAATTCATGGGGCACAGCTATGTGCAGGGGCCGATCCACAAGCTCGAGGATCAGGGCGCGGTCATCCGCCAGTCGCTCGATCTCCTGCAGCACTTCACCGGCAAGCGGCCGGTGGGCTGGCTCGGCCCGGGCTTGACGCAAACCTATGAGACGCCGGAACTCCTCGCCGAAGCCGGCGTGCAATATATCGGCGACTGGGTCTATGACGACGAGCCGACCGAGGTCCGCACGGCGAAGGGGCCGCTGGTCACGCTGCCCTACACGGTCGAGCTCAACGACATTCCGATGATGATCGTGCAGCATCACCAGGCCGAGGAGCTGCTGCGCCGCTCGACCGACCAGTTCGACCGGCTTTACCTCGAAAGCGCCGAGCGCGCCAAGATCCTGTCGATCGCCATCCACCCCTACATCACCGGTGCTCCGCATCGCATCAAGTATCTCGAAGCCTTCCTCGATTACGCCAAGGGCCATGCGGGCGTGGCGTTCTGGACCGGCGAAGAGATTCTCGACTGGTACCGGCGCGTGAAGCGCTAGCAGCTCAGTCGGGAAATGGCGCGCAACGGGTTGGCGCAGGCGCTGCAGCACGCCTTCCTGCTGCAACAGCAGGGCCGCCTGGCCGAAGCCGAGAAGCTGCTGCGCGGTGTACTGGAGCACGACCGCAGCAACTTCCCGGCACTCTACGGCCTTGCGGTGCTGAGGAGTCGGCTCGGCGATCTCGAGGAAGCGGTGCGGCTGATGCGCCGTGCCCTCAACCAGAATCCGCGCATGGCCGGAGCGCATAACGACCTCGGCGGCATGCTCGAGGCGCTGGGCCGCCACGAGGAGGCGATCGAGCGCTACAAGCGCGCACTCGCACTCGACCCCGGACTGGCCATGGCGCACACCAATCTCGGCCGCGCGCTGCAGGCGCTGGGACGCGCCGAGGAGGCCGTCTCCCATCACGAGCGCGCGCTGGCGCTCAAGCCCGATCTTGCCGACGCGCAGAACAATCTCGGCGTGGCCCTGCAGGCACTCGGCCGGCCGGAGGCGGCGGGCTCGCATTTCGAGCGGGCGGTCGCGCTCGAACCCGGATTCGCCGAGGCGCACAACAATCTCGGCAACGCGCTGCGCGCGCTCGGCAGGCACGAGGAGGCTGTCCGCCATCACAAGCGGGCGCTCGCGCTCCGTCCCGACTATCCCGAGGCGCAGTACAATCTCGGCAAGGCGCTGCAGGCGCTCGACCGCCATGAGGAGGCGATCCGCCACTATGAGGCGATGCTGGCGCTCCAGCCGGAGCATGTCGACGCGCTGAACAATCTCGGCAATGCGCTGCAGGCGCTCAACCGTCACGCGCCGGCGATCGCCCGCTACGAGCAGGCGCTGGCGATCCGGCCGGATCACGCCGAGGCGCTCAACAATCTCGGCAATGCGCTGCAGGCGCTCAATCGCCACGAGGAAGCCATTCCCCTCCACGCCAGGGCGCGCCGCCTTCAGCCGGAAAACGCCTGGGCGC
>DATNDG010000166.1:0-15037 GCA_035553515.1 Allostellaceae bacterium
ATTACCACAACCGCCGCCCGGTGCCGGAGGACATCGAGGCCGCCGTCGAGGCGACCTACTGGGAGAGCCTCGACCAGATGCTCGCGCATATGGACGTGGTCTCGGTCAATTGCCCGCACACCCCGGCGACCTACCACCTGCTGTCGGCACGCCGCCTCAGGCTCATGCCGCCGCAGGCGATCCTCGTCAACACGGCGCGCGGCGAGATCGTCGACGAGGAGGCTCTGATGCAATTGCTGGAGACCCGGGCCATCGCCGGCGCCGGTCTCGACGTGTTCGAGCACGAGCCGGCGGTCGACCCGCGGCTGCGCGCGCTCGACAATGTCGTATTGCTGCCCCATATGGGCTCCGCGACGATCGAGGGGCGAATCGCGATGGGCGAGAAGGTCATCATCAACATCAAGACCTTCGCCGACGGCCACCGCCCGCCCGACCGCGTGCTGGAGACGATGCTCTAGCGTCCGCCGCAGGTCGGGCAGTCGGGGTCGCGCGGCAGCTTCACCTTGTGGAAGCCGGCATTGAGCGCGTCGTACATCAGGAGCTGGCCCGAGAGGCTCTCGCCGATCCCCAGGAGTTCCTTCAGCACCTCGGTCGCCTGCAACGTGCCGAGGACGCCGGCGACCGCGCCCAGGATGCCGGCGGTCTCGCAGCGCGGCACGAGATCGGGCGGCGGCGGCTCGCGGAAGAGGCAGCGATAGCAGGGGTGCGGCGGCCCCAGATAGGCCTTGAAGGTCGAGAGCTGCCCGTCGAAGGGCGAGAGCGCCGCGGCCACCAGGGTGCGCCGCTCGGTGAAGCAGACATCGTTCAGCAGGTAGCGCGTCGCGAAATTGTCGCTGCCATCCGCGACGAGATCGTAGTCGCGGACCAGCGAAGCAGCGTTGCCGGCATCGAGGCGCAGGCGACGCGCCTCCACCTTGACCTCGGGATTGATCGCCGCCAGCGTCTCGCGCGCGCTCTCGACCTTGGCCGCACCGATGCGCGCCGTCGGATGGACGATCTGGCGCTGCAGATTGGAAAGATCGACGGTGTCGTCATCGACCACGCCCAGCGTGCCGATGCCGGCGGCGGCGAGATAGAGCAGCAGCGGCGAACCGAGTCCGCCCGCTCCCACCACGAGCACCCGCGCCGCGATGAGCTTCGCCTGCCCCTCCTCGCCCACCTCGTCGAGGATGAGGTGGCGGGCATAGCGCTCGAATTGCTGGTCGCTGAGCGGCATCCGCTTCTCAGATGCCCTCGAAGAGGGCGGTCGACAAGTAGCGCTCCGCGGCGCTCGGCAGGATGGTGACGATGCGCTTGCCGGCCATCTCCGGCCGCGCGCCGATCTCCAGCGCCGCGGCGATGGCGGCGCCCGAGGAGATGCCGACCGGCAAGCCTTCCACCTTCGCCGCCTCGCGCGCCATGCGGAAGGCGGTCTCGTTGGCGATGCGGACGACCTCGTCGATGAGCTTGGTGTCGAGGATCGACGGGATGAACCCCGCGCCGATGCCCTGGATCTTGTGCGGGCCGGGCGGGCCGCCGGAGAGCACGGCGCTGTCCTCGGGCTCGACCGCGACCATGCGCAGACCCGCCCGGCGCGGCTTCAGCACCGAGCCGACGCCAGTGAGCGTGCCGCCCGTGCCGACGCCGGAGACCACGACATCGACGCTGCCGCCCGTGTCCTGCCAGATCTCCTCGGCGGTGGTGCGCCGGTGGATCTCGGGATTGGCCGGGTTGTCGAATTGCTGCGGCATGTAGGAGTCGGGAAAGGATTGGAGCAGCTCGGTTGCCCGCGCGATGGCGCCGCGCATGCCCTGCGTCGCCGGCGTGAGCTCGAGCTGGGCGCCGAGCAGCTTCAGCATCTTGCGTCGCTCATCCGACATGCTGTCGGGCATGACCAGGACGATGCGGTAGCCTTTGGCGGCGGCGACGAAAGCCAGCGCGATGCCGGTATTCCCCGAAGTCGGTTCGACGAGCACGGTCTTGCCCGGACGGATCCTGCCCACCGCCTCCGCCGCTTCGACCATGGCGCTGCCGATGCGGTCCTTGACCGAGGAGAGCGGGTTGTAGAACTCGCACTTACCCAGGAGATCGGCCTTGACCCCATGGCGCTCGGCAAGCCGCGCCAACCGCACCAGCGGCGTCGCACCGATGGTGCCGATAATGCTGTCATAGATGCGGCCGCGGAATTCGCCGCTTGCCGCGATCTGCGGCTTCTCCCGCCGCTGCGTTTCAGCCATGGTCGCTCTCCCGCCCGATAGTGGCGGTTCTAGGCGCTTTGAGAAAACCGCGCAAATTGCCAGGTCAGCCGGGAAGTCGGAGAGTTCCCTCGGCGATGCGGCGCAAGGTATCGACGAAAAACGCCGGTTCCTGCGCGCGGACTCGCGCCGCCAGCGTCTCGGCGGTATCGCCGGGCTCGACCGGCACCTCGCGGCGCGCCAGCACCGGGCCGTGATCGTACTCGTCGTCGACGACATGGATGCAGATGCCGCTCAACCGCTCGCCGGCGGCGATCACCGCCTCGTGCACGAAGCGGCCATACATGCCGCGCCCGCCGAATTTCGGCAGCGGGCCGGGATGGATGTTGAGGATGCGATGCCTGAAGCGGGCGAGCGTCAGCGGGCCGATCTTGCGCATATAGCCGGAGAGGACGATGAGCTCGGCGCCGCGCTCGGCCAGCGTCTCGGCGACGGCCCGGTCGAGCGCATCGGCGTTGCCGAGCCTGGTCTCGCTCAGATGATAGGCGGGAATGCCGAGCGCGCGGGAATGGGACAGCGCCTCGGCATCGGCATTGTTGGAGATGACGACCGAGGCGCTGGCGCGCAGCTCCCCCTCGGCGATGGCGCCGAGGATCGCCTTCATGCTGCTGCCGCCATGCGAGGCGAGAAATCCCAGCTTCAAGCCGCCGCGCATCCGGCGCTGCTCCGCTAAATGCTGTAATCGAAGCGCGCGGCGAACTCGCCGGCGATCCCGGCCTTGTGGGCGCGCAGGCAGAGATCCTCGATGGTGACGCCGTCAAGCCGCTGCATCAGCTCCTCCTGTAGCTCGAGCCAGAGCGGCCGCACCACGGCGCGGCCGAGCTCGGCGCCGCCCGCGCCCTCGATCGGGTCCTCGCCGGTCTCCAACGAGCGCACGACGCGGACGATGTCGCCAACGGAGATGCGCCGGCGCTCGCGCGCCAGCCGATAGCCGCCGCGCGGGCCGCGCACGCCCTGCAGCACGCCGTCGCGCACGAGCTGCTGCAGCACCTGCTCGAGATAGCGGCGCGGAATCCCCTGCCGCCGCGTGATCTCGCTCGACTGCACCGGCAGCGTGCCGGCGTTGTAGGCGATGTCGAGCACCGCCTCGATGGCAAAGAGCAGCTTCTTGGTAAGGCGCAGCATGGCGGTTCAGCGTCCCGTCGAGCCGAAGCCGCCGGCCCCGCGGCGGCTTTCCGGCAAGGTGGCGACGCGCTCGAAGGAGACGCGGCTCACCGGCGCCACGACGAGCTGGGCGATGCGCTCGCCACGCGCGATGGTGACCGGCTCCTCGCCGAGATTGATCAGGATGACCCGCACCTCGCCGCGGTAATCGGCGTCGATCGTGCCGGGGCTGTTGAGCACGGAGAGGCCGTGGCGCAGCGCCAGCCCCGAGCGAGGCCGCACCTGCGCCTCGTAGCCCTCGGGCAGCGCCAGCGCGATGCCGGTGGGGACGGCGGCGCGCGCTCCAGGCCGCAGCTCCAGCGGCGCTTCCAGCGCGGCAGCGAGGTCGACCCCGGCGGACCCCGGCGTGGCATAGGCCGGAAGCTCCAGGCCGTCGCCATGGGGAAGCACCTGCACCGCCACCGCGACTGCGCTCATTCCGCCGCCTTGGGCTCGAAGAAGCCGGCGATGCGGCTGGCAAGCCGCGTCGCTACTTCGCGCTTGGTGAGCGGCGGCCAATCCTCGACCCCGGCGGCGTCGATGATATGGACGGTGTTGGCATCGCCGCCGAAGGTGCCGCTCGTCGCCGAGACGTCGTTGGCGACGATCCAGTCGCAGCCCTTCTTCGCCCGCTTCGCCCGCGCATGCTCGAGGACGTTCTCGGTCTCGGCGGCGAAGCCCACGACGAGGCGTGGCCGCCGATTGCCGGATTTGCTGAGCGTCGCGAGAATATCGGGATTCTCGATGAGCTTCAGCGCCGGCGCAGCGCCGTTCTTCTTCTTGAGCTTCTGCGGCGCGGGCTCGGCCCGCCAATCGGCGACGGCGGCAGCGCAGACCGCGATATCGGCCGGCAGCGCCTGCTCGCAAGCAGCGAGCATCTCGCGCGCGGATTCGACACGGACGACCCGCACGCCCGGCGGATCGGGCTCGGCAGAAGGACCGGAGACCAGCACCGTCTCGGCGCCGAGGCGCGCCAGCGCCGCAGCGATGGCATGGCCCTGCTTGCCGGAGGAGCGGTTGGCGATGTAGCGCACGGGGTCGAGCGCCTCGTAGGTCGGGCCGCTGGTGACCAGCGCGCGGCGGCCCAGGAGGACGCCGCCGCCGAGACGCTGCTCGATGGCGGCGACGATCTCGAGCGGCTCCGCCATGCGGCCGGGCCCGATCTCGCCCTCGGCAAGCGGCCCGGCATTGGGGCCGACGCGCTCGATGCCGCGGCGCTCCAGCAGGGCGAGATTGGCGGCGGTGGCCGGGTTGCGCCACATGCGCGTGTTCATCGCCGGCGCAATGAGGATCGGCTTGTCGGTCGCGAGCAGCGCGGTCGATGCGAGATCGTCGGCGAGCCCGGCGGCCAGCTTCGCGAGGAGATCGGCGGTGGCCGGTGCCACGACGACGAGATCGGCCTCGGCGGCAAGCCTCAAATGGCCCATCTCGCTCTCCTCGGTGAGCGAGAAAAGCTCGGTATGGACCGGCTCACCGCTCAGCGAGGCGGCGGACAGCGGCGTGATGAAGCGCTGCGCCCCCGCAGTCATGACGACGCGCACTGCCGCGCCGCGCTCGCGCAGGCGGCGGATGAGATCGAGGCTCTTATAGGCGGCAATGCCGCCCGCGATGATCAACAGGATGCGCCGGCCTTGAAGCGGCAAGGACTCCTCCGGTCACGCCGAAAGCTCAAGGGTATAAGGCGCGGCGAGGCGAGGCAAGAAGCGCGGCCCGCCCAGCCACCGCACTTTCGCGGGGGCGACGGGATTGGTTTCATCCCTAAAGCCAGCCTTAACGAATCCAGACCGCCAGCGCGATCGCCGCCAGGGCAACAGCGATGATCCAGAGCGGGCCGCCCAGCAGCTCCATGGCATCGCGCCGGGCGAGCCGCTCCAGGCTGTCCGGATGGAGCGGCAGTCCGCCGCCGGCGGTGACGAAGCCGCCCAGCTTTTCCAGATCCTTCACCAGCCCCGGCAGCCGCTCCAGCACCGCCGAGGTATCGGCGACCAGGTCGCGCAGCCGCGCCTCGGGCCCGCGATTCTCGCGCATCCAGCCCTCGATCAGCGGCCGGGCCAGCGTCCACATGTTGACACTGGGATCGAGCAGGCGGCCGACCCCTTCAGCGAGCACCATGGTCTTCTGCAACAGCAGCAATTGCGGCTGCGTCTCCATCTGGAACTGCTCGGTCACCTGAAAGAGCTGCGCCAGCAGCCGGCCGAGCGAAATCTCGGCTATCGGCCGCCCGAGGATCGGCTCGCCGATCGAGCGGCAGGCCTGCGCGAAGGCCTCGAGCGACTGACGCTGCGGCACATAGCCCGCCTCAAAATGCACCTCGGCCACGCGGCGATAGTCGCCGGTGAGGAAGGCGAGCAGCATGTCCGCGAGGTAATAGCGCGTCTTGCGGTCGAGCCGGCCCATGATGCCGAAATCGACAACGACGATCGCGCCCGTGGCGTCGATGAAGAGATTGCCCGGGTGGAGATCGGCGTGGAAAAAGCCGTCGCGGAAGACCTGATTGAAGAAAGCGCCCGCGGCGTTCGCCATGATGGCGTGTACGTCGTGCCCCGCGGCAACGAGCCGCTCACGGTCATCGACGCGGATGCCGCCGACGCGCTCGAGCGTCAGCACCTGGCGGCTGGTGCGGCGCCAATCGACCTTGGGCACGTGAAAGGTCGGGTCCTCG
Organism: Allostellaceae bacterium; assembly: GCA_035553515.1. Lineage (GTDB taxonomy): Bacteria > Pseudomonadota > Alphaproteobacteria > ATCC43930 > CGMCC-115725 > DAHUYF01. Next base: position 6,040 of record DATNDG010000166.1, read on the forward strand.
GCGAAATTCGCACGCAACTCCGAAGCAGCAGCCGCCTCGAAGCGGAGATCCATCTCCTGCTCGACCGTATCGGCCAGCGTATTCACCACCGCCACCGGCTTGAGGCGGCGCAGCATCGGCTGCATGCGCTCGGCGAGCCGGGCCAGCCAGAGAAAAAGATCAAGATCGCGGGCGAAGGCGGCGTGGATGCCGGGGCGCAGCACCTTCACCGCCACCTCCTCGCCCTCGGCGGACACCGCCAGATGCACCTGGGCGATGGACGCAGCGGCGACCGGCTGGTCGTCGAAGCTGCGATAGAGGAGCGCCACGTCCTGGCCGAGCTCGTCCTCGATCAGCGCGCGCGCCGCCTCGGCGGGAAAAGGCGGCAGACGGTCCTGCAAGGTGGCGAGATCGGCCGCCATCGCCTCGCCGATGAGGTCGGCGCGGATCGACAGCGCCTGGCCGAGCTTGATGAAGCTCGGCCCCATCGCCTGCAGGGCGGCGGCGAGCCGTTCACCGGGCCGCATGCGCGCCAAGGTCTTGTCGCGTCGGCGGAAGAGACGGGCCAGCCGATAAAGCGGCCGCGCGGCCACCACGGAATCGAGCGGGAACAGCGCGTCGTAGCGCGCCAGGATGAAGGCGATCTCGACGAGACGGAAGAGGTTGCGGCAGGCGCGCAGCATCAGAGGACTGTCCGGGGCGCGCGGGCCGTCAAGCCGCCCTCAGAGCCGCCAGCCGGAATGAAGCGCGGCGATGCCGCCGGTGAGATTGCGGTAGGCGACCTGCTCGAAGCCAGCCGCCTCCATCAGCCGTGCCAGCTCGCCCTGCGGCGGAAAGCGACGGATGCTCTCGACCAGATACTGATAGGCGTCGCGGTCGCCGGCCACCACCTGGCCCAGCACCGGCAGGACGGCGAAGGAATAGAGATCGTAGACGCGGCCGAGCAGCGGACCCTCGACGCGCGAGAATTCGAGGCAGAAGAAGCGGCCGCCCGGCTTCAGCACCCGCCGCGCCTCGGCCAGCGCCGCCTCGATATGGGTGACGTTGCGCAGGCCGAAGGCGATGGTATAGGCATCGGCCGAGGCATCGGCGATCGGCAGCTCCTCGGCATCGCCACAGACCCAGGCGATGCCCGCGAGCCGGCCCGCATCGATGGCGCGGTCGCGGCCGCGGCGCAGCATGGATTCGTTGATGTCGCACACCATGACGCGGGCGCCGGCGGCGCGATTGAGGATTCTGAGCGCGATATCGCCGGTGCCGCCGGCGACATCGACGACGTGCTGCCCCGGACGCGGCGCCAGCCGGTCGATGAGCTCGGCCTTCCATAGCCGGTGCACGCCACCGCTCATCAGGTCGTTCATCAGGTCGTACCGGTCCGCGACGCTGTCGAAGACATCGCGCACCAGGCGCGCCTTTTCCTCGGCCTTGACCCGGCGATAGCCGAAATCGGCCTCGCCGCTTGTCTCGCTGCCCGCCATGTGCTGCAACATAGCCCGGAGAGACGAGGAGCGCCAATCGTACCCCATGCCGGAGCTGCCCGAAGTCGAGACGGTGAGACGCGGACTGGCGCTGCGCATGGAAGGGCGCCGCGTGCAGCGGCTCACTCTCAACCGCAGTGATCTGCGCCTGCCGATGCCCGCCGATCTGCGCGAGCGCGTCGAGGGCAGGCGCGTCGAGCGTCTCGGGCGGCGGGCCAAATATATCCTTGCCCATCTCGACGATGGCGGCGTCCTCATCGCCCATCTCGGCATGTCCGGCCGGCTGGTGCTCTCCGAGCCCGGCGCCTCCGCTCCACCCGATCCGCATGATCACGTGGTATTCACGCTCGAGGACGGGGCGGAGCTGCGCTTCAACGATGCGCGGCGCTTCGGGATGCTCGACTACGCCCGCGAAGGGGAGCTGGAGCAGCACAAGTTCTTCGCCCATCTCGGGCCCGAGCCGCTCGGCAACGAATTCAACGGCCCGGCGCTCGCCGCACGGCTCGCCGGCAAGGCGACGCCGATCAAGGCGGCGCTGCTCGACCAGCGCATCGTCGCCGGGCTCGGCAATATCTATGTGTCGGAGAGTCTCTATCATGCAGGGCTGTCGCCGCGGCGCCTTGCCGAGACGGTGGTCGGACCGCGCGCCGAGCGGCTGGCGCTGGCAATCCGTGACGTGCTCGAGCGTGCCATCGCCGCCGGCGGCTCGAGCCTCAGGGATTATGTCCAGGCTTCCGGCGAGCTCGGCTATTTCCAGCACCATTGGGCGGTCTATGGCAAGGAAGGCGAGCAATGCCCCGGCTGCGATTGCGGCAAGGGCATCCGCCGCATCGTGCAGGGCGGCCGCTCCACCTTCTATTGCGCCAAGCGCCAGCGCTGAGGACAAACTCTGCCATGCTGCTCCGCCGCCTCGTGCTGTCGCTCCTGCTGCTGCTGGCGCCGCTGCCGGCCTTGGCGGATGAATTCGTCGCCGGCACCGAGGACGTGCCGCTGATGCCCGGGCTGCAGCCGGTGCCGGGCTCCGCCCTCACCTTCGACAAGCCGCAAGGGCGCATCGTCGAGGCGCAGGCACGAGGCAAGGTGACGCGCGCCGCGGTACACGCGTTTTATGCCCAGACGCTGCCGCAGCTCGGCTGGAAGCCGGCCGGCAGCAATTCCTGGCGCCGCGAGGGCGAAACCTTGCGGCTCGATTTCCACGATGCCGAGAACGCGCTCGCCGTCGGCTTCACGCTCTCGCCGCGCTAGCGGCCTTTCACCGGAGAGTCCCCGCCATGGCTTACGAACTGATCCTGGTCGAGACCCATGATGCCGTGGGCCTCATCCGCCTCAATCGCCCCAAAGCGCTCAATGCGCTCTGCGATGCGCTGGTGCGCGAGATGGGCCAGGCGCTCGACGCCTTCGAAGCCGATGACGCGATCGGCGCCGTGGTGATCACCGGCAGCGACAAGGCATTTGCCGCCGGCGCCGACATCAAAGAGATGGCCGGACGCGGCTACATGGATGTCTATCTCGGCGATTTCATCACAAAGGGGTGGGAGCGGGTCACCACTTGCCGCAAGCCGATCATCGCCGCGGTGGCGGGCCATGCATTGGGCGGCGGCTGCGAACTGGCGATGATGTGCGACACCATCATCGCCGCCGAGACGGCGAAGTTCGGGCAGCCCGAGATCCTGCTGGGCGTCATCCCGGGAGCCGGCGGCACGCAACGCCTCACCCGCTTCGTCGGCAAGGCGAAAGCGATGGACATGATCCTCACCGGCCGCACCATGGATGCGGCCGAGGCCGAGCGCAGCGGGCTCGTCAGCCGGGTCGTACCGGCCGAAAAGCTGCTCGGCGAGGCGCTCGACGTCGCCCGGCGCATCGCCGAGCTGTCGCGGCCATCGGTGATGATCGCCAAGGAAGCCGTCAACCGCGCCTACGAGACGACGCTCGCCGAAGGCGTGCGCTTCGAGCGCCGCGTCTTCCACTCGCTGTTCGCCACCGAGGATCAGAAGGAGGGCATGGCCGCCTTCGTTGAGAAACGGAAGCCGAACTTTAGAAATAAGTGAGCGGCGAGCGTTCAGCCGTCAGCGGCGCCCGCGCGCGGTATGTTAACCGGCGTTAACCAGACCGAGACCCATGTCGGCTAGATAGCTGATCGCTGACGGGCTGAAGGCTTCGCCCGGCCCCTCCTTGACGCCACCGGAGCGCGAAGCTATAAGCGCGCCTCCCCGTAGGACAAGTTCGAAGACGGCAGGTCGGCTCATGGCCACACATGTTTCGGCAGAAAAACGCATCCGCCAGACGGCGCGCCGCACGGCAGTCAATCGCGCACGGCTGTCGCGGATCCGCACCTTCGTCAAGAAGGTCGAGACGGCGATCGCTTCCGGCGACAAGGAAGCCGCACGCACCGCGCTGCGCGAGGCGCAGCCGGAGATGCAGCGCGGCGCGCAGAAGGGTGTGATGCACAAGAACACCGTGGCGCGCAAATTGTCGCGTCTTTCCGCGCGCATCAAGACGCTCTGATCCTTACAACGACAATGCGCGCGAGCATCGGCGCGCAAGCATTCGAAGCGGCAGCACTTTTCGTTTCGAACCGCGTGCGCTCGGCGTATTGGATGCGACGCCCATGCCACAGGATGAAAAAAATGTGGCAATTCGCGCTTCGATTTTATTGCAATCTGTCCGCGCGCTTCGTTAGAGTTGTCGTCGGAAGGCAACAGCAGACCTGCGACGGTGCAAGACGGATAGGATGCGTTGCCGACCATTGCTGACAAGTGCTTAGCGGTGGGCGAGTAGGTAAAAGTTTAGCACGCTCGTGTAACTGCGCTTACCGAACTTCGGGGATCGGCGAGGGAAAACTCTCCAGCGCCGAATGAGGGAACTTGCGTTCAAGCGAGTGAGTTTCTTCGGGGGGATACGGTGGAAACAGAAGCCAGCCCGGTTGCGAAAAGCGCGCCGGGAGCAATCGCAAAACTTCGTATCGGGATGTTGACGGGCGTAGCGCCGGATCGCGTACGCCTTCCCATGACCGGCGTCGCATCGCATGCTTGCGCGCAGGAGTGACGGCATGGCGAACAAGACGTCGGTTGCCGGGGACGGCGGCAGCGAAGTGCAGGCGCAATGGGCGCGCGTCCGCGGCAAGCTGCGCGATGAATTCGGTGAAGCCGCGTATCGCAGTTGGCTGAAGTCGATGACGCTGGACGATGTCGTCGAGGGGCGCGTCCGTATCAGCGTGCCCACCCGCTTCCTGCGCGACTGGGCGGCCGCCCACTACGCCGACCGTATCCGCGCGCTGTGGAACGCCGAGAATTCCTCGATCACCGCCATCGACATCGTCGTCGGCGCCGCCGGCGCGGCGCCGGTGCCGCCGGCCGCTCCGGCGGTGGCCCGGGAATCGCTGCGCGACAAGGAGGCGGCAACCTCGCCCGAGCCGGTCGAGGACAAGGAGATCGGCGCGGCGCTCGATCCGCGCTTCACCTTCGAGAATTTCGTCGTCGGCAAGCCGAACGAGCTGGCGCATGCCGCCGCGCGGCGCGTCGCCGAATCCTCGGTCGGGCCGGGCCGCGCCGTACCGTTCAATCCACTCTTCCTCTATGGCGGCGTCGGCCTCGGCAAGACGCATCTCATGCACGCCATCGCCTGGCACATCCGCAAGCACGATCCGTCGCGCAAGCTGATCTATCTCTCGGCCGAGAAATTCATGTACCAGTTCATCCGGGCGCTGCGCTTCAAGGACACGATGGCCTTCAAGGAGCAGTTCCGCTCGGTCGACGTGCTGATGATCGACGATGTGCAGTTCATCAGCGGCAAGGACTCCACTCAGGAGGAGTTCTTCCACACCTTCAATGCGCTGGTCGATCAGAATCGCCAGGTCATCATCTCGGCCGACAAGTCGCCCTCCGATCTCGAGGGCATGGAGGAGCGCATGCGCTCCCGCCTCGGCTGGGGGCTCGTCGCGGACATCCACCCGACCAATTACGAGCTGCGCCTCGGCATCCTCCAGGCCAAGGCGGAGCAGCAGCGCATGCAGCTTCCGCTGAAGGTGCTGGAATTCCTGGCGCACAAGATCACCTCGAATGTGCGCGAGCTCGAAGGCGCGCTCAATCGCATCGTCGCCCATGCCCAGCTGGTCGGCCGTGCCATCACCATCGAGAGCGCGCAGGAGGTGCTGCACGACCTGCTGCGCGCCAATGACCGGCGCGTCACCATCGACGAGATCCAGAAGCGGGTGGCAGAGCACTACAACATCCGCCTCTCCGACATGCATTCCGCCCGCCGGGCACGCGCCGTGGCGCGGCCGCGCCAGGTGGCGATGTGGCTCTGCAAGCAGCTCACCCCGCGCTCCCTGCCGGAGATCGGCCGCAAGTTCGGCGGCCGCGACCACACGACGGTGATGCATGCGGTGCGCAAGATCGACGAGCTGCGCTCCTCCGACCGCACGCTCGCCGAGGATATCGAGCTGCTGCGCCGGATGCTGGAAACCTGATCCGTCGTCGGTTGTCAGAGGCGGTACCGGCGAGCCGGGCCCGGAACTGAAAACCGCCGGCCGAGGTTTGAAAACCAGCCCGCCGGAGGCCGGCTAACCGCGGCTTTTTCCGGCCTTTTTGGCCCCTTCCGCGGGTGTACCCGCCCTCCCCCTTATGCTATAGTGCCACACCGTTCCGCTGGGGTCCCCCGGGCCGCTGCGGCGGGGGTTCCGGAGGCCTTCCGAAGAGGCCGCCGGGGCATCGGCAACCGCCACAACGAGCGTGAACTCGCCGCCATGAAGCTGACCATAGAACGCGCCGCGCTGCTTCGCGCCTTGGGCCATGTGCAGAGCGTCGTCGAGCGCCGCAACACCATTCCGATCCTGTCGAACGTGCTGCTCCGCGCCGAGAACGGCGAACTCGCGCTCTCCGCAACCGACATGGATCTCGAGATCGTCGCCGCGGTGGGGGTGCAGCTGGCGCGCAAGGGCGCGACCACCGCGCCGGCCCATACGCTCTACGACATCGTACGCAAGCTGCGCGAAGGCGCGCAGGTCGAGCTCGACGCGGCCGGCGACAAGGGCGCGCTCACGCTGCGCTCCGGCCGGTCCACTTTCACGCTGGCCTGCCTGCCGCCGGAGGATTATCCGCTGATGGCCGGCGGCGATCTGGCGCACAGCTTCACCCTCTCGGCAGCGGATCTGAAGCGCCTCATCGACCGCACGCGTTTCGCGATCTCGATGGAGGAGACGCGCTATTACCTGAACGGCATCTTCCTGCACGCGGCCAAGAGCAACGACGTGCCGATGCTGCGCGCGGTAGCGACCGACGGTCACCGCCTGGCACGGATGGAGGTTCCGCTCCCCGAAGGCGCCGAAGGCATGCCGGGGGTGATCGTGCCGCGCAAGACGGTGACCGAGCTCCGGAAGCTCATCGACGAGATCGACCAGGATGTGCAGATCTCGCTTTCGGACACCAAGATCCGCTTCAGCTTCGGCAATACCCTGCTGACCTCGAAACTGATCGACGGCACCTTCCCCGATTACGATCGGGTGATCCCCTCCGGCAACGACAAGGTGCTGGAGGTCCAGTGCAAGGAATTCGCCGAGGCGGTGGACCGCGTCTCCACCATATCGACCGAGAAGAGCCGGGCGGTTAAGCTCACCATCGAGCGCGGCAGCCTCATGCTGTCGGCGACCAGCCCGGAAAACGGCACCGCCACCGAAGAGATCGAGGTGCGCTACAACGCCTCGCCGCTCGAGATCGGCTTCAACTCCCGCTATCTCCTCGACATCACCGAGCAGATCGAGGGCGAGGGCGCGCGCTTTGCCATGGCGGATGCGGCATCGCCGACCGTCGTGCGCGACTCGGCCGATCAGAGCGCGCTCTACGTGCTCATGCCGATGCGCGTCTGAGAGCCTTCAGAGAGTGCGGGACGAGGCGGCTATCTCCTTGCCGATGCTGGCAGAACGGGATGCGGATACCCATATAGAGGGCATGACTGCGGCAGACGCCGCCGCGCCGGCGCGCCCCGCCGTGACCCGCCTCACGCTCACCGATTTTCGCAGCTACGCCAGCGCCCGGCTGGCGGCGGACGAGCGTCCGGTGGTGCTCACCGGGCCGAACGGCGCGGGCAAAACCAACCTGCTTGAGGCGATCTCCTTCCTGGCGCCGGGCCGCGGCATGCGCCGCGCGAAGCTCGCCGAGATCGACCGGCGCGAGGCGGCGGCGAGCCCGGGCCGCGCCTGGACGGTGGCCGCCACCGTGGCGACCCCGCGCGGAGCGGTGCAGATCGGTACCGGTCGGGACGCCACAAGCGAGAGCGGCGAGCGCCGGCTGCTGCGCATCGACGGCGCCGCGGCCAAGAGCCAGACGGCGCTCAGCGAGCATCTGAGCCTGGTCTGGCTCACGCCGCAGATGGACCGGCTTTTCCTCGAGGCGAGCGCGCCGAGGCGCCGCTTCCTCGACCGGCTGGTCTATGGCTTCGATCCCGAGCATGCCGCGCGGGTCGGCGCCTATGAGCAGGCGATGCGGGAGCGTGCCCGGCTGCTGCGCGACGGGCCGGCCGACGCCGCCTGGCTTACGGCGCTGGAGAGCCGTATGGCCGAGAACGGCATCGCCGTGGCGGCAGCGCGGCGCGATGCGACGGCGCGGCTCGACGGCGTCTGCCGCGAGGCGGAGGGCCCCTTTCCGGCGGCGCGGCTTGCGCTCACCGGCGAGGTCGAGCAGTGGCTCGGGGAGAAGCCCGCGCTCGCCGCCGAGGAGGAGCTGCGCTTCCGGCTCGGCGCGGCGCGGCGCGTCGATGGCGAGAGCGGCACCACCACTGTGGGCCCGCATCGCGGCGACCTCGCGGTCCATCACGCCGCAAGCGGCATGGCCGCCGCGCAATGCTCGACCGGAGAACAAAAGGCGCTGCTGATCTCCGTGCTGCTGGCACAGGCGCGGCTGCAGGCGTCGCTGCGCGGCATGGCGCCGGTGATGCTGCTCGATGAGGTGACGGCGCATCTCGACGCAAAGCGCCGGGACGCGCTTTTCGCAGAGATCACCGGGCTCGGCATCCAGGCCTGGCTCACCGGCACCGACCCCGGCCTCTTCGCCGGGCTCGAGCAGAGCGCACAGTTTTTCGGCGTGGCTGACGGCACGATCGCGCCGCGCTGAACGAACAGGGACAGTAAGATGAGCGAACCAGCACTTCCGCAGACACCGCCAGAGCACGAGGACGAGTACACCGCGCAATCGATCAAGGTGCTGCGCGGCCTCGATGCCGTGCGCAAGCGCCCGGGCATGTATATCGGCGATACCGATGACGGCTCGGGCCTGCATCACATGGTCTACGAGGTCGTCGACAATGCGATCGACGAGGCGCTCGCAGGACATTGCGACACCGTTGCGGTGACGCTCAATGCCGACGGCTCCTGCACGGTCAGCGACAATGGCCGCGGCATTCCCGTCGACATCCATGCGGAGGAGGGCGTCTCGGCGGCCGAGGTCATCATGACCCAGCTCCATGCCGGCGGTAAGTTCGACCAGAATTCCTACAAGGTGTCGGGCGGGTTGCACGGGGTCGGCGTCTCGGTGGTGAATGCGCTCTCT
>DATNDG010000167.1:0-10278 GCA_035553515.1 Allostellaceae bacterium
GCGCTTACCGCGCCAGCTCTTCCTCGACCGCGGCGCAGATCTGCTCGAGGGTGAAGGGCTTCTCGACGACGCGGTGGATCAGCGCCTCGAGATTGTGCGCGCGCTGCCGCTCGCTGGCGAAGCCGGTCATCAGCAGGATGCGCATCTCGGGGTGGTCCTTGCTCGCCTTCAGCGCCAGCGCGATGCCATCGAGATTGGGCATGACGATGTCGGTCAGCAGCAGCTCGAAACGCTCGCCGGCGAGCGCCGCCAGCGCCGCCGAGCCGTCCGGCACGACCGTCACCGCGTGCCCCCGATGCTGGAGCGCGCGCGAGACGAAGGCGCTCACCGCCTTGTCGTCTTCCGCCACGAGGATCTTTGCCACTCGGCCTAACCCGTCAGCCGCCGTTGGAGACGGAGACTTTGATCATGGTCGCCGCCTCGTTGGGCTGGGCGATGCTGGTGCGAAAGGGCGCGGCGGCGCCGGGCAGCAACCGGTCGTCGTTGACCGTGAATTCCCAGGACTGGAGCGGGTGATTGCTGCCATCGAGCAGGGTCACCTTCAGCTTCGGCACCCGTCGCGCGACGTTCGAGACATTGACCACCTCGCCCTGAATGACCAGGGTCGGCAGGCCGTTCTCGGTGTCGCGGATCGGCGTCACGTTGTGGAAGTCGAAGCTGCCCTGCGCCGTCTCTACCGGGATGCCGAGCATTTGATAGTAGTGCGCGGTGGCGGGCCAGCGGCTTGCCACCTCGTCCCGGGTCCACCACAACCCGCCGGCGACGATGCCGGCCAGCACCACGACATAGGCCGCCCAGCCTGCGACCGATAGCCGCCGGGGCGGCGGCGACACCGCCGGAAGCTGCACCCTTCCCGTGCTGCGCAGCGCGGGCTCGGCCAATGGCGGCGGCTCGGGCGGGGCCAGGTCGACTCGCCGCGGCGCATCCTCGGCCGGAGCCTGATGCCAAGTATTGGCGCAGCTGGCGCAACGCACCACCCGCCCGGTCTCGCCCAGCGCAGCCGGGTCGACAAGGTAACGGGTAGAGCAGGAAGGGCAGGTAACGATCATCGCTCGGGCAGCGCCTTTGGCCCCTTATAAGGCTCAATCGAGGCGCGAAGCAAAGGAAACCTCGTACCCTTCCCGCTGGGGCTGGTGGTGGCGCCGCCCGGACCGCCGGCGCCGCCGGAGCGGAAGCGCCCGCGCGGCTGGACGCGAACCGGCGCATCGTGCCATCTTGCCCGGGCGGCGCGTGGTGGCTTGCGCCGCGGTGCGACGGAGAGCGCGCTCCTTGGTTCGTTTCGAGAATGTCGGCATGCGGTATGGCGCGGGGCCCGAGGTGCTGCGCGACATCAGCATGGAGCTCGCAGCCGGTTCCTTCCACTTCCTCACCGGGCCCAGCGGCGCCGGCAAGACCAGCCTGCTGAAGCTCATGTATCTGGCCGAGCGGCCGTCGCGCGGCCTCATCTCGCTGTTCGGTCGCGACATCGCCACGACGCCCCGGCGCGAGCTGCCGGCGCTGCGCCGCAAGATCGGCGTCGTGTTCCAGGATTTCCGCCTGATCGAACATCTCTCCGCCTTCGACAATGTCGCGCTGCCGCTGCGCGTCGCGGGCCTCGCCGAGGAGCAGATCCGCGAGCACGTGACCGAGCTGCTGCGCTGGGTCGGCCTCGCCGACAAGCTCAACGCCCGACCGGCGACGCTGTCGGGCGGCCAGCAGCAGCGCGTCGCCATCGCGCGCGCGGTGATCGGCCGGCCCAGCCTGCTGCTCGCCGACGAGCCCACCGGCAATGTCGATGACGAGATGGCACTGCGTCTGCTGCGGCTCTTCGAAGAGATGAACAAGCTCGGCACCACGCTCGTCATCGCGACGCATAACGAGGCGCTGGTGACGCGCTTCGGCCATGCCCGGCTCCATCTCGAAAACGGCGAGATTACCCAGCTCCGCGCCCGCGAACGCCAGATGGTCTAGACCGATGCTCGGCCGCCGCCTCGACATTCCGCTGAACCGCGACAGCTCGGTGCGCTTCCTGCCCTGGATCATTGCGCTCATGGTCTATCTCGCGGGACTGGCGCTGGCCGGCACGCTGGTGCTGCAGGGGGCGCTGGAGCGCTGGAATACGAGCCTCGCCGGCACGCTCACGGTGCAGCTTCCGCCGGCCAAGCCCGGCGGGACCGACCCGCTCCCCGCCGCCCTCAACCTGCTGCGGGCGACACGCGGCGTCATCAGCGCCGAGGCGCTGACGCGCGACCAGACGGCAAAGCTGATCGCGCCCTGGCTCGGCACCGCGCTGTCGCCGGAGGAGCTGGCGCTGCCGCGGCTCGTCGATCTGCGCGTCGATCCCCGGGCGGGGCCCGATCTCGCCGATCTGCGCACCCGGCTCGCCGCCGCGGCGCCGGGCGCCCTGCTCGACGACCACCGGCTCTGGCTCGACCGGCTGGCCGGGGTGGTGCTGTCGATCGAGGCGACGGCTCTCGCGATCGTGCTGCTAATCGGCGGCGCGGCGGTGCTCACCGTGGTCTTCACCACGCGCGCCGGGCTTGCGGTCCATCATGCCGTCGTCGAGGTACTGCATCTGATCGGCGCGCGTGACGGCTACATCGCCGGGCAGTTCCAGCGCCAGGCGCTGGCGCTGGCCTTGCGCGGCGGGCTGCTCGGATTGCTGCTGACGGTGGCGACGCTGCTCGGCATCGGCCATGCCGGGGCCGCGACCGCGCTCTTCGGCGAGCGCGTGCGGCTGCTGCCGGCGCTGGCGCTGGCGCCTTGGCACTGGCTGCTGCTGGCGGTGCTGCCGCTCTTCGCCTCGCTCATCGCCATGCTGACGGCGCGCGTCACCGTGCTGCGCGCGCTGAAGCGGATGCCATGAGGCTGGGCGGCGAGGCGCGCGCGGGGGCGTTCCGCCTGCGCCGGCTCGGGTTACCGGCGGCGCTGCTGGCGGTGCTTGGCGTGCTGTGGCTCGGCGGCCTCGTCTGGTTCACGCGCTCCATCCCGACCGAGATCGTCGACAGCGAGACCAAGACCGACGCCATCGTCGTGCTGACAGGCGGCAGCCTGCGCGTCCAGAGCGGGCTCGCGCTGCTCGCCTCGGGCAAGGCGAAAAAGCTCTTCATCTCCGGCGTCTACCATTCGACCGACGTCGCCGCGCTGCTGCGCGTCTCGCGCCAGTCGCCGGAGCACATCGCCTGCTGCATCGTGCTGGGCCACGAGGCCGACAACACGCTCGGCAATGCGCTCGAGACGGCGCAGTGGATGCGCAGCGAAGGATTCCACTCGTTGCGGCTGGTGACGGCGAGCTACCACATGCCGCGCAGCCTCTTCGATTTCTCGCGCACCATGCCGGATATGCAGATCATCCCCAATCCAGTTTTCCCCGAGCGCGTCAAGCAGCGCTGGTGGGCCTGGCCGGGCACGGCGAGCCTGGTGCTCGGCGAGTATCACAAATATCTGCTGGCCCTGGCGCGCGCGGCGCTGCTGGGCGAGAGCGCGAGCGTCGCCGAGGACGATCGATGACGGCGCTGCGCTCGCTCGCCTTCAATGCCGCGCTCTATCTCTTCACCGCCCTCCAGGCGATCGCGGGGCTCCCGGTGCTGTTGCTGCCGCGGCGCACCGCCTACCGCTTCGGCCGCGCCTGGGCGGCGGCGATCCTGCGGCTCTGCGCGATCATCGCCGGGCTCGACTACCAGGTCCGCGGGCGCGAGCACCTGCCGAAGGGCCCGGCGATCATCGCCATGAAGCACCAGTCGGCCTGGGACACCTTTGCGGTGGCGGTGGTGTTCGACGATCCGGCGATCGTGCTCAAGCAGGAGCTCATGTGGATTCCCTTCTATGGCTGGTATCTGCGCAAATCCGGCATGATCGCCATCGACCGCAAGGCCGGCGCCCAGGCGCTGCGCAAGCTGGTGGCGGCAGGCGCGCGCGCGGCGCAGCAAGGCCGGCCGCTGGTGATCTTCCCCGAAGGCACGCGCTCGGCGCCCGGAACACACCGGCCCTATCAGCCCGGCGTCGCCGCGCTTTATCGCCAGCTCGACCTGCCGCTGGTGCCGGTGGCGGTGAACAGCGGCGTCTTCTGGGGGCGGCGCAGCTTCCTGAAGCGCGCCGGACGCATCACCGTCGAGATCCTGCCGCCGATTCCAGCCGGCGGCGAGCGGCGTCAGGTGATGGAAGAGCTCGAGCGCCGCATCGAGACGGCGACGGAAAGGTTGGTGCGCGAGGCGTCGGCGCCGGCTAGGGCTTGATCTCGGCTTCGGAGGGCGCCGGACTGGCGAGCGGCTTCTGCGGCGCGCGGGGGATGCGGGCGCCCGGCTCGTCCTCGATCCGGCCGACCATCGGGGCGCTGCGCCGGTCCTCGCGCGCGGCTTGCTGCGTCGCGTTGAGCCGGCCGGAGATCGTCCCGCCGCGCTCGATCTCGATCGAGGCATAAGCGACGTCGCCGGTGATGCGCGCCGAGGCGCGCACCTTGAGCGTCGCCGCGACCAGCCGGCCGGCGAATTGGCCGGAAATCTCCGCCTCCTCGACCTCGGCATCGCCGTCGAAAGCACCCTCCGCCTCGATCTCGAGTCGCTTGCAGCCGGTCAGCGTCGCCTCGACCCGCCCCTTGATCGACAGCAGATCGCAGGAGGAGATGGCGCCGCGGAGCGCGACGTCAGGGCCCACGAAGAGCTTGCGGGTGTAGTTGTTCGACGCACGAGCGGCGTCGCCGCGCGCCTCACCCGGGCGCAGCCGCTGCGCGTTGCCCGGTTCGATATCGGAGAGCATGGTCATGAGGGATCATATTGTCGCCGACCATCCCGGCGCAACGAATTATCGACCGCCCCTCCCTTCGGGTGAAGACTGGTGCCGAGTGTGACGGTCGGGCCACAGAAATTCCCGTGCGCGCCGGCGGGCCCTTGGCTTAGCGGGCTGGTCTTTCGGGCTCTCTGGAACCGGCGCGATTCGCGGCAGCTCTCGGACGCTGAGCGGACTTGGCGGGCGCGGCTAAGGATGCCGCGGGACGCGAGCAGCTGCTGGGCGCGAACCCAGCAATGGCGCGTTACCACCGGCTCATTGCGCGCATTCAACGTCCGGAAGGGGTCATCAGACAGTTCACGCGGTCGGTCGGCTAAGCACGATGAAGCAGACCTTCAAACGCCGCTTCCGTTCGGCAGCTCGGCGCCAATTCCGGATGCGATCGGGGCGCGTCAATATCAAGGCTGGTCCAGCCCGCGCGGCAGACTAATCCAGATGACTGTCTGTTCGCCCGACGAATGCCGCGTTTTGTGTCCTTTGCCAAACGTATCCTCGAACAAAACGAAGCCGCCGGCTGGCACGCGCCTCTCCTCTCCGTCACTCGTCTGGTATTCGGCCGATCCGTCGAGCCTCACCGTGAGCACGCGCTCCGGCACGGTATGCCAATCTACCTGTTGCGCGTCCGATGGAATGCGCATGAAACGGATGCGCGTCGCCGCATAATTTGCCGACACCTCGAACGCCGTGGCGCTCGGGTGAACCCGCCGGGAACTGGTCGGAATTTCGACTTCATCGAAGTGCGATTCACCATCCGCTGTGGAGTAAATCCGAAAGCACTTCATCGAGACCTCCATGTCCGGACTGTACGTTAGCCTAAGGAAGGATCAGGTCGCTTGGGGTCAAACAAGGAAATACCGATCAGCGCCCGGGACGACCGATGAGGTTTCGAGAGCGGGCTGAGCGCACCGGGAGGGGGATCTTGCGCCGCTCTCCGGCCTCGTGACACTCTCGCGGCGGAAAAGACGGAGGCGAGGCATGAGCGAACGGCCCTTCACGCGCGAGGATCTCGAGAGGCTGCGGCAGTGGGACGTGCCGACGATCTGCAATGCGCTCGAGATCGTCATGCCCGAGCGCCGCGCCTTGGGCTTCACGGTCGAGCCGATGGTGGCGGTCGATCCCAAGCTGCCGCCGATCGTGGGAGTGGCGCGCACCGGCACGATCCGCGCCAAGGAGCCGCCGCGCGGACGGGTCGCCAATCGCCTCGACTGGTACGACTATGTCGCCAAGGCCGACCTGCCGACGGTGGTGGTGCTGCAGGACATCGACCATCCGCCCGGCTTCGGCGCGTTCTGGGGCGAGGTGCAGTCGACAGTGCACAAGGCGCTGGGCGCGCTCGGCTGCGTCACCAACGGCTCGTTCCGCGACCTTACCGCCTGGGCGCGCGACTTCCAGATGATCGGCGGACGGATCGGCCCGAGCCACGCCTATGTGCACATGGTCGATTTCGGCGGGCCGGTGACGGTCTTCGGCATGCAGGCAGCACATGACGACGTGATCCATGCCGATTACCACGGCGCGGTGGTGATCCCCGCCGAAGCGGTGAAGCGGCTGCCTGCCGCCGTCGACCTCGTCGCGCGGCGCGAGAAGGTGATCCTCGACATCTGCAAGAGCGCGGATTTCTCGGTGGCAAAGCTGCGCGACGCGATCAAGCGCGCCGGCGAGATCCACTGAGCCCTTAGCCCAGCGCCGCCACGACGCGCTCGAGCGCTGCGAGGAAGCGCTGCCAGCCGTAATTTGCGCCCTGGTAGTTGGCCTCCTCCTCCGGGCGGAAGCCGGATTGCTCGAGACGCAACAGGACGCCCGACCTGGTCGGCGTCAGCGTCCAGGTGACGACCGTCTTCAGCCCCGCCGCGGCCTCCGCGCCCGAGGCATTCCAGCTATAGGAGAGGCGCCGCGGCGGATCGACGGCGAGCACCTCGCAATCGACGATGCCGTTCCACTGCGGCATGGGCGGGGCGCGAAAATTGAAGCGGTGACCGACGACCGGCTGAAAATCGTTCTTCATCAGCCATTCCCCGATCAGCGCGCCCTCCGTGAGGGCGCGCCACAGCTTCTCCGGCGGATGCGGGATCTCGCGTTCGAAGACAAGGGAGCGTGTGGCAGCGGCGGGCTTGGTCATGGCTGGGCCATCCTCCTGAAGAGTGATTAGTGTTCTGCGATCGCGCGGATCGCCGTCATGGTCCGGTCGTGCCGCGCGATGCCTGCTCCAGCCGCTCGACCACGCGCGGCCAGCCGCCGGACATCGCCTCAAAGGCCGCGCGGTTCTGCGCGCCGAAGCCGGAATGCTCCATCCGCACGCGCGTGCCGCCCGGCTCGGGCGTGAGCGTCCACTGGACGACGCTGTCGAGCACAGCGCCATAGGCGCGGTTGGTGCGCGAGCCGCCGCGCCAGGCATAAGCGAGCAGCGTCGGCGGATCGAATTCCGTCACCTCGCAATGGACAACGCCGTCCCAGTCGCCCATCGGCTTCGCCGCAAAAGTAAAGCGGGCGCCGAGGCGCGGCACGAAATCGTTCTTCATCAGCCATTGCTCGATGAGCCGCGCCTCGGTCAGCGCGCGCCAGATCTTCTCCGGCGGATGCGGCATGACGCGCTCGACGACGATCGAGCGGAGGGCGGCTTCGTCGCTCACGGGTCCATCCTGTTCAGCAGGGCTTCGAGGCGGTCGAACCGCTCGCGCCAGAAGGCAGCGTAGAGGCCCATCCAGTCGATCAGTGGCGCGAGCCCTTGCGGCTCGGCGCGATAATGGGTCTCGCGGCCGGCCGGGCGGTCGCGCACCAGGCCGGCGAGCTTCAGCACGCCGAGATGCTTCGAGATCGCCGGCTGCGACACGCCCGAGCCCTCGGTCAGCGCATGCACCGTGAGCTCGCCCTCGCGGGCGAGCCGCTCGAAGAGCGCGCGGCGGGTCGGATCGGCGAGACTCCTGAAGACGGCTTCGGTGGCGGATTCCATCGTCAATTCATAACCATACAGTTATGAATGAGTCAAGCCCTGTCGGCAGCGCCTGTGGATCATGGGCAGGGGAATCCTGGGGAAAGCGAGGATAGGCTTGATGGCGCGAGAAATATTAACCATTTACAGGCTAGTCCTGGTGTGGATGGCGCGAGGACAAACCAGGAACATTTCTGTTGTAGCCGCCGCTACGCACTGCTAGGGGTAATCCCTCCGCCCGCGCATTGCCGAGGACCCGCTTCCATGGCCACCGTCGCCTCGATCTCGCAGCAGATCTGGGACATGAAGTACCGGCTCAAGGGGCCGGATGGGACGCCCGTCGACAAGACGATCGAAGACACCTGGCGGCGCGTGGCGACGGCGCTGGCCGAGCCGGAGCAAGACCGGGCGCTCTGGACGGAGCGCTTCTATGAGGCGATGGCCGGGTTCAAGTTCCTCCCGGCGGGCCGGGTGGTCGCCGGCGCCGGCAGCGCCCGCAACGTCACGCTCTTCAACTGCTTCGTCATGGGCACGGTTCCGGACGACATGTCCGGCATCTTCACCCATCTGCGCGAGGCCGCGCTCACCATGCAGCAGGGCGGCGGCATCGGCTACGACTTCTCCACCCTTCGCCCCAAGGGCGCGCCGGTCAAAGGCGTCGGCGCCGACGCCTCGGGCCCGCTCTCCTTCATGGATGTGTGGGATGCGATGTGCCGCACCATCATGAGCGCCGGCTACCGGCGCGGCGCGATGATGGCGACGCTGCGCTGCGACCATCCCGACATCGAGGCCTTCATCGATGCCAAGCGCGAGCCCGGGCGGCTGCGCATGTTCAATCTCTCGGTGCTGGTTACCGACGCCTTCATGCAGGCGGTCATTGAGGACGCGCCCTGGGAGCTCAAATTCGCCGGCACGACCTTCAAGGTGCTGCCGGCGCGCGAGCTCTGGGAGCGCATCATGCGCTCGACCTATGCCTATGCCGAGCCGGGCGTCATCTTCATCGACCGCATCAACCGCCGCAACAACCTGCATTATTGCGAGTCGATCAGCGCGACCAATCCCTGCGGCGAGCAACCGCTGCCGCCTTACGGCGCGTGCCTTCTGGGCTCGATCAACCTTGCGGCGCTGGTGCGCGATCCCTTCACCCGCGAAGCGCGGCTCGATCTCGCCGAGCTCGACCGCTTGGTGCCGGTGGCGGTGCGCATGATGGACAATGTCGTCGATGTCTCGCGCTTCCCGCTCGACGAGCAGACGCATGAGGCGAAGGCGAAGCGGCGCATCGGCCTCGGCGTCACCGGGCTTGCCGATGCGCTCATCCTGTGCGGCGCGCGCTACGGCTCGACCGCGGCGGTCGAGCTCACCGAGCAGTGGCTCAAGGCGATCGAGCGCGCGGCCTATCTCGCCTCGGCCGAGCTTGCCGCCGAGAAGGGCGCCTTCCCGCTGTTCGACAAGGAGGCTTATCTCGCCGGCGAAACGGTGGCTGGGCTCGATGCCGATCTGCGCGAGGCCATCGCCCGGCACGGCATCCGCAACGCGCTCCTCACGTCGGTGGCACCCACCGGCACGATCTCGCTCTTCGCCGACAATGTCAGCTCCGGGCTCGAGCCGGTGTTCAGCTTCAGCTATACGCGCCGCGTGCTGATGCCGGACGGCACGCGCAAGGAGGAGGAGGTGAGCGACTATGCCTATCGCCTCTTCCGCCGGATGAAGGGCGACGGCGCGCCGCTGCCGGACTACTTCGTCGACGCGCAGCAGCTCACACCTGGCGATCACCTCGTCATGCAGGCGGCGGTGCAGAAACATATCGACAGCTCGATCTCGAAGACGATCAACATCCCGGCCGACTTCCCCTTCGAGCGCTTCAAGGATGTCTACCTGCAGGCCTACGAGCTCGGCTGCAAGGGCTGCACCACCTATCGGCCGAACGAGGTGACCGGCGCGGTGCTCGAGGTGAAGAAGGAAGCCGCCGCCGGCCGCCAGCCGGAACTGCCGCTGCCGCGGCCGCAGGCGGCGGCCAAGCCCGCCGATGCCTACGATGCCGGCGTCGTCTACATGACGCAGCCGCTGAACCGGCCGGAGGAGCTGCCGGGCAAGACCTACAAGATCCGCTGGCCCGAGAACGAGCACGCGCTCTACATCACCTTGAACGACATCGTGCAGGACGGCCGCCGCCGCCCGTTCGAGATCTTCATCAACTCGAAGAACATGGAGCATTACGCCTGGACGGTCGGGCTGACGCGCATGATCAGCGCCGTCTTCCGCCGCGGCGGCGATGTGTCCTTCGTCGTCGAGGAGCTCAAGGCGGTGTTCGATCCGCGCGGCGGCGCGTGGATGGAGGGACGCTATGTGCCCTCGCTGCTGGCGGCGATCGGCGACGTGATCGAACGGCACATGATCGATATCGGCTTCATGCCCGCCAAGCGCAGCGCCACGCCCGAGCTCACCGAGCGCAAGGTGGTGAACCTGGCGCCGCAGGAAGGCGGGCAGCGCCCACGCCTCGCGCAATGCCCGAAATGCGGCGAAGCGGCGCTGATCCGCGTCGAGGGCTGCGACCAGTGTACGAGCTGCGATTACTCGAAGTGCGG
>DATNDG010000168.1:0-55940 GCA_035553515.1 Allostellaceae bacterium
CGCTTCAGCGGCAATGTTTTACTTCGGCTATCTCGCCGCCAAGGAAAACATCCACGTGATCGATGTGAGCAAGATCGAGGACAACATCCGCAAGGTCATGAAACAATGCTCTGCGACGCCGGGTGAGACGGTGCCGACCGCATTCCGCCAGGCGCTTCGCGCGCCTAAGCAATAGAGTTACGGAGCGGGCCACAGTGTCATGCCGTCGTTCACAGGCGAGCGGCATCCTGCGCGCTGACATCATGAGCGGCGGGCCCGATGAACGTCGCGGGCCACCCGTCACTGAGCGAGCGCGACCAGTCTCCACCGCCGTCTAATCGGGGATCGACCCGATACCTCGGGGCTAGGGTTCCTGCACGATACGGCTGCGCGTGCAGGTCCAGCGCGCGAAGCGACCAGGCGAAGCGAAAATGCTATGGGCAGTTCAGTATCCGCAAGTCACGTCGCCGCCCGGCTATTACCCGCCTCCGCAGGACGCAAAACGGGGGTGAATCTTTATTCTTCACCAACAGCCGAAAAGGAGGACACCGATGCGGCTCATGCTAGTTCTTCCAGCCATGGGGTTGTTCGCGCTGGCGGCCACGGGCTGCGGCGGCAACCCGACGCCGGCGACCGCTGAGGCAGGTGGGCCGCCCGTCGCGGCCAACGTCGTGCGCGTCGCGGCAGGTTCACTTTCGGAAGTCCCCGCCACGACAGAGGGCGCCGGCTCGACGCAGCCGCCTGCGCGCGAGTTCACGGTCTATTTCCCCTTCAACAAGTCGACGCTGTCTCCCGAGGCGCATTCCGTCATCGCCGAGGCCGCGTCTACCGCGAAACAAGGGCAGATGACCCATATCGTCGTCACCGGCCATACCGATACGGTCGGATCGGAGCAGTACAACCAGAGTCTGTCTGACCGGCGTGCGGACGCGGTACGCAAGGCGATCCTCGCCGAAGGCGTGGCCGACGACAGCATCGCCGCCAAGGGCGTCGGCAAATCGGACCTCGCCGTTCCGACCGCTGACGGCGTCAAGGAACCGCGCAACCGCCGCGTCGTGATTACGGAAGGCGGGCCGGGCGTTTAACCCGGCGACCGCGCCACATCGCTGCCAGCGCCCCCTCGTTGTCGGCGGTTGTCCAGTTTGTCGAAGCCAGGCCGTGCCGCCGTCCCGCTCGGCCGTCGCGCGTGCTTCTTGTGCGGGCGCGACGCATAGCGGACGGCGCGCTCGAAGGTTGGCGGGTTGTGAGACCCGTGCCGCGATCCCGGGAGAACTGTCGGCGCTTGTGAAGGTCGCCTCCGTCTTGGCGACAGTGCACGCGGTCGGTCGGGTATGCGCGCTGTAGCAGGCCTTCAAAACACCGCTCGAGTTCGGCAGCTCGGTGCTATGACCGGAGTCTCCGCTGCACGGCAGATCACCGGCTTGGATAGCGACCTGAGGCGCACGTCTCCGCGAGACGGGCGCTGTTGGCGGCTCTGCTGAGCCAATAGGTGCGAGCCCCATCCCGACTTTCAGGGCTCGCCTCACACGCGCTACCGCTGCGACCCACGACGGAAGAAGCGGTGCCGGGACGATCTCAAATCGCTTCGCCCACGGTCGCGTCTTGAGCAGCACGGTCTTCGCGGCGTCGGAAACGCAGATGAACGTGCGTAGGGCCGCATCAGGCAGTCGGCGAGGCGCCGGGCAAACCTCCCCGCTCGGGCTTCAGCAGCGCCGAAGCCTCGCGCATCTCGCATGACGGATGACCCGCCTGACAGACCATCGGGCTGTGCTGAGAGTCAGCGAGACGGCCCGGCGGCCTTGGTCAAATTCTCCCTCGCAAGCACGGCTTCACGCGTCGCCGTGCAGCGCCGCAATAACCATGCGGCGTCGCGCGCGACCAGTTAAATCGTTGTCACGGTGCGGAAAGTTTATGGCTTTCGTGGCGCTCGCGGGAAAAGAAAAACCCTCGCCGATTTTCTGGCGGAGCGAGTTTTGCTTCGCTGCAGCTACTCGGCAGCGCTCGACGACTAGTTGGCGGCGATGCGCTGCGCACGCCGCCGCGCTTCAACACCGGCATCGGGGACATCAGCAGCCCGAACTCCGCCACACCAGGCGGGCCCGGGCTACGGGTAGTTTTTGAGTTCCGCCCTACCGACCCACGCGCAGCGGCATGATCGACAGCAGATAGACCGCGGTGCTGAGCGCGGTGATCCAGAAGCTGCTCGGCCAGTCCGTGTAGAAGGCGAGCGTGATGCCGAGCCAGGCTTCAGCGAGCGCCAGCAGCGCCGACAGCGCCACGCCGCCGGCGACGCCGCGCGCCCAGCGCTGCGCCGCAGCGGGCGGCCCGACCATCAGCGCGAAGACCAGCAGCACCCCGACGATTTGTGCGCATTCCGCCGTCGCCAGCGCGACGATGGCCAGGAAAACCACCGAATAGAGCCGGAGCGGGACGCCCTTTGCTTCGGCAAGCTCCGGCTGCAGGCTGACGAAGAGCAGCGGGCGGGAGACGATCGCCAGCGCCGCGAGGATGAACACCCCGAGCAGCAGCAGCGTGCGGACGATGCCGGCATCGACCGCCAGCACATTGCCGAACAGCAGCGCCGTCGCTTGCGCCGCGAAGGCCGTGTAGAAATGCAGGAACAGCAGCCCCAGCCCCAGCGAAAAGGCGAGCACGATGCCGATCGCCACGTCGCGCTGCTGCAGCCGCTCGCCGAGCAAGCCCATGCCGATCCCGGCGGCGAGCGTCATTGCCACCAGGCCCCAAAGCGGCG
This sequence comes from Allostellaceae bacterium, assembly GCA_035553515.1. Taxonomy (GTDB): domain Bacteria; phylum Pseudomonadota; class Alphaproteobacteria; order ATCC43930; family CGMCC-115725; genus DAHUYF01. The sequence continues at coordinate 2,732 of DATNDG010000168.1, forward strand.
CCACGCCGATCAGCACGGCGCCGGTGGCGCCGGTGAAGCCGACATGCGCCAGCGCATGCCCGGCGAAGGTCTGGTTGCGCAGCACCAGGAAATAGCCGACCGCGCCGCCGATGATCGCGACGACGCTCGCCGCCGCGAAGGCATTGCGCATGAAGTCGTAGTCAAGCATGGCCGGAATGCCCGTGCGGCCCCGCGTGATGATGCGGCCCCTCGTGCCGGTGCTCGTCGTGCTCCACGGGCGTGCCTCCGGACATCACGAAGATCCGTCCGCCGAGCCGCACCACGTCGATCTCCGAGCCATAGAGGCGCGACAGCACCGGGCCGGTGATCACCTCTTCCACCCTGCCGAGCGCCGCCTTGCCGCCGCCCAGATAGAGCACCCGGTCGACGGCGCCGAGCAGCGGATTGAGCTCATGCGCGCTGAACAGCACGGTGAGCCCGAGCCGGTCCCGGAACGACCGCACCAGCTCGACCACCTCGGCCTGGTGGCGCGGATCGAGGCTGATCAGCGGCTCGTCCAGCAGCAGGAGCCGCGGCCGCCCGATCAGTGCCTGCGCCAGCAGCAGGCGCTGGCGCTCGCCGCCGGAGAGCTCGGCGAGAGGCCGCCGCGCCAGGTCGCGCGCTCCGACGAGGTCGAGCGCGCGCTCGATCTCGACGCGCGCCGCCCTGCCGTAGAACGGCAGGCCCGGGCGATGGCCATCGACGACGCAGGCGACGAAATCCCAGCCCTTGAGCCCGAAGCCCGGCGCGACGCCATGAAGCTGCGGCAGGTAGCCGATAGCGGCATTGCCGCGCGACGCCAGCTTGCCCAGCACGTCGATGCTGCCGCTGCCCGGCTGCGTCAGCCCCAGCACCGCGCGCATCAGCGTCGTCTTGCCCGCACCGTTCGGCCCCAGCACGCCGATGAATTCGCCCTCGGCAATATCGAGGCTGACGCCGGCGAGCACAACGCGGCCGCCCAGAGTCAGCGAGACGTCGCGGAAGCGGATGGCGCTCATCCCGGCCTTACCGGGGAAGTGCATGGTCGATCGCGCCGAGCGCGCCCGCCATCCACTGTTGATAAGTCATGCCTGGCGGCTCCGTCTCGCTCACTCCGACCACCGGAATGCCGGACGCCTGCGCCAATTTCTCCATGCGATCGGCGATCGGATCGGAGGCCTGGCGGTTGTAGACGAGAAGCCGCACGCGATGCTGCTTCAGATCCTGTTCGAACGCTGCAATGTCGGAGGCGCTGGGCTCGGTATTGTTCATCACCGCGAGCTGAAAGCGCCCGTTGCGCACGCTCATGCCGAGCGCCTGCAGCATATAGCCGAAGACCGGTTCGGTAGCCGTCACCGGAACGCCGGCGAGCCGCCCGCGCAGCGCCGCGATCTGCGTCGCGATCGGCCGCAGCGATTGCCGGAACGCGTCGAGGCGTCGCGCATAATCGGCGCGATGCGCCGGATCGGCGCGGCCGAGCGCGTCGGAGAGCGCCTCGGCGAGCGCCGGCATCGTGCGCGGATCGTACCAGAGATGCGGATTGTCGCCGCTTCGCCTGCCGAGGAGCGCCGCCGCAACGATCACCTTGCGGTCCCGCGCGTGGCCGGCGGCAAGCAGCTTTTCGGCCCAGGGATCGTAGTCGAGCCCGTTCGTGATCACGATCCGCGCCGCCGAGAGGGCGCGTGCCACCGACGGGCTCGCCTCGAAGAGATGCGGATCCTGGTCGGGATTGCTGAGAATGCTGGTGACGTTCACCTGCTCGCCGCCGATCTGGCGCGCGACATCGCCGTAGAAATTCTCGGCCGCGACGATGGGAACGACACCCGCGGCGCGGGCCGGCGCCCCGGCAAGCAGCAGAAGCAGGAGCGCGCCTGGCGCTGAGCGCAAAGTCATCGAGCCTCCTTCATCCTGCGCCTTGGGTTGAGATGCTATAACATAGCGTTCAGCCGGTCCAGCGCTTAGGCTAGGCTGGACATCCCAGGGGATGGAGGAGACCGATGCACTTTCGGAGCCTGCTGGCGCCGCTCGCGGGCGCGGCGGTGCTGTGCCTTTCCCAGCTTCCGGCTGCGGCGCAGGGCACGCCACCGGCGGAGCCTGTTCCCACGGGATTCTGGGAACGCCCGACCTTGCTCGGCGATGCTGCCGGCTTCAGGCCCTTCCTCGCCCGCTTCGGCGTCACCCTCGGCCTCACCGAGATCAGCGAGGTGCTGGGCAATCTCACCGGCGGCATCGCTCGCGGCGCCGCCTACGACGGTCTCACCACCGCGACGCTTGGGCTCGACACCGGCCCTGCGCTCGGGTGGCAGGGCGGCACCTTCCAGGCAAGCGCGCTGCAGATCCACGGGCGCAACCTCAGCGTCGAGAACCTCGCCTCGCTCCAAACGGCGAGCGGCATCGAGGCGAGCCGCGGAACAAGGCTTTGGGAGCTCTGGTTCCAGCAGCAGCTGGCGGGTGACGCGGCGGATGTGAAGCTCGGCCAGCAGAGCCTCGACCAGGAATTCATGGTGAGCCAGTATTCCGCCCTCTTCGTCAACACGGTGATGGGCTGGCCGATGCTGCCTTCGGCGGATCTCTACGCCGGCGGCCCCGCCTATCCTCTTTCGGCGCTGGGCTTGCGGCTCAGAGGCAAGCCGGCTGGCGACCTCACCCTGCTCGCCGGCATCTTCGACGACAATCCCCCGGGCGGCCCCTTTGCCGATGATGCGCAGCTTCGCGGCGCCGAGGCCTCAGGCACGCGTTTCAATCTCGGCACCGGGGCCCTTGCCATCGCCGAGCTGCAATACGCTGCCAATGCCGGCGACGCGCATAAGGACTGCACGACCCTGCTCTGCGGGCTGCCCGGCACCTACAAGCTGGGTTTCTGGTATGACAGTGCTCCCTTCGCCGACCAGCATGTCGATCAGACCGGCCTCTCGCTCGCCGATCCCGCGAGCAGCGGCGTCGCGCGTCGCCATCCCGGCAATTTCAGCTTTTATGGCCTGATCGATCAGCAAGCCTGGCGCGAAGCCGGCGGTCCGCGGATGCTTGGCGCTTTCCTGCGCGTCATGGGAGCGCCGGCCGATCGCAACCTGATCGATTGGAGCCTCGATGCCGGATTCACGCTGAAGGCGCCGCTGCCGGGCCGCGACAGCGACACCATCGGCATCGCCTATGGCTGGGCGCATGTGAGCCCCGCCGCCGCAGCCCTCGACCGCGACACAGCCCACTTCACCGGCGCCTTCGTTCCCGTGCGCGGCGCCGAGCATCTGATCGAGGCGACATATCAGGCCCAGCTCGCGCCCTGGTGGGTGCTTCAGCCCGATCTCCAATACGTGGTCGATCCCGGCGGCGGGATCGCCAACCCGCACGCGCCGAGCCAGCGCGTCGGCGATGAGCTGGTGGTCGGACTCAGGACGACGGTGACCTTCTGACGGGGCTCATCCGCGGGGCTGCCCGAGCGCGATCTTTCAAACGAGCAGTCGCGCCCCCTTCTACAACCCATGATCTTTCCCGTGCCGGTGGCGCATGACCCCAAGGAGCGAAGATCGCGCTCCTGCGGGCGAACACTTCATTTACGAAGTCGCCGCTAACGTTTATCTTATTCGGAGCGATTTCGAGCGGGTGAGGCGTGCATCACGATTATCGGAGCGACCCGGTCCTTGCGGGCGCGCTGGCCTATTGGCGGGCGAAGCGCGGCGACCGGGCCATGCCGTCTCGCCGGGATATCGACCCGATCGAGGTGCGCTCGCTCCTGCCCCATCTCCAGCTCATCGAGATCGTCGCCAACCGTTTTCGCTATCGCCTGATCGGCACTGCCTTGGTCGAGGCCATGGGCCGCGACTATACCGGGCGCTACCCGGACGACTTGTTCGAGGGCCCTCGGGCGAAGATGATCACCGACGTCTACGAGGCCGTGCGCGCCCGGCAGGAGCCGATGTTCCTGCGCAGCCGGTATATGACCACCAAGGACGTCGATCTCGTCGCCAACCGCCTCTATCTACCGCTCGCCGAAGACGGGCGCGACGTCAACATGATCCTCGGCGCCTTGACCTTCCATTTCGGCAGCCTGGAGCTGCAGCCCGGCCTCTGGGGATCAGCGCGGCTGGCGGGCGACGCCGAGCTCGAGCCGGTCAGCGTCGGAAACGATTGAACCGCCACCGCGGCGCCGCTCCCGTCATTCTGCTCGCCGGCGCAATCAGCGGTTCGATTCGTGTCGCCAGCCGGACATCCGTACATGCTCGGCGACCACCTCGCCCAGCCGATCGAGATCGGCATCGGAGAGCGAGCGGATGAACTTCCGCGTCGCGCCGTCGGTCTTGTGCGCGAGGGCGAAGGTGATGGCAAAGGCGAGCGGGTCGAGTTCGGGCATGAGCGGCCTCCGGCTGCCGATGTCCCCCGACAACAGGATTGAGCCGCAGAAGCGCGGCAGCGGTCAAGCCTTCAAGGCTACTTTCTAGCGAGTTCCTGCTGCACCGTGCGGATAAGCTCGGCGGCGCGCACCGGCTTTTCGAGCACCTTGCCGTGTTGTGCGCCCCGCGCCGCATCGGCAAAGCCGGTGATGTAGACGATGTGCAGCCGCGGCCGCATGAGCTTCGCCTGCACGCCGAGCTGCGTGCCGTCGAGCCCCGGCATTTTCACATCGGTGATGAGCAGATCGATGTGCCGTTCGGCGAGGATGCGAATGGCCTCATAGCCGTCGCGCGCGGTGACGACGCTATAGCCGGGATCGGCGAGAATGCGCGCGACGACATCCAGTACCAGCGGATCGTCATCGACCACCAGGGCTGTGTATAAAGCGGCCACTCTCGGGGAACGTTCGAAAGCGATCTTTGATCCGAGCGCCGTGTGACCGCCGCCATTCTACCGGGTAATTTGCCCGCTTGAGCGAGACGCGCCGCGCTTCGCGCAACCGTTGATCGCATGCGAGCCGTCTCGGACTCCCCGCTTGCTCGGGGCCAAACTCGTCGCTGGATTCACCGTTCGGAGCACGATCCCCGCCCCCTGCGCGCCGTTATGAGCTTGTGGCGTTCGCTACTGGATAGATAGCCAACCACGCGGCGTTCCACCGAACCTTTGTTACTTCTGGTCGCGTTGATCGCGCATGATGCGCGCTGCTGCCGTCATGTTGGGGCTGACCGCTTGCGTTCCGTATGACGCCGGCGGTGTGCTGGGAGCGCATCAACATGCGGAAATACGCGGCGTTTGCCTGAGCAGTTGCGCGGCGAGTCTGGCGACGGCGCGCTGCATCGCGCCCGATGCCGTGATTGGGGTCCACGAGGTTCGCGAGGCGCGGTCGGTTTTCGACTATCAGAGCGGCCGCCGCAGCGAGTTTGGTACGGCGTTTCTCAGAGCATCCATTCCAGCTTGTGCCCGATCATCTTTTCCGCGGTCGGCCTTTGCCGGCCCGCAACTCACACTGGTGAGCGGGCAAACCATTCTTCATTCCTGCCCGAGATTGGCTATCTGCCACTGAGGCCCCCGCCGGGGCCAGCCCCGTGACGGGCCACGCCGCGCCGGCGGCCTTGATCAATGCGCGCGTTCTTGCACGCTTTTGCGATCTCCGACACGGTGGATTATGGCGCGCCCTGCAGGAATCGAACCTGCGACCTGCCGCTTAGAAGGCGGCTGCTCTATCCGCTGAGCTAAGGGCGCTTCCGCGCGCAGTCTACCAATGAAGGCGGCTGTCCGCGAGGCCCCGGGAAGCAGGCTAAAGCCGAAGCGCGAATGACCCCAGTCGGGGCCATAAGGAACGCTCCTCATCCTGAGCCCGTCGACACACGCACAAAAGAATTTCAGCGACCAGCCGTCCCCACGCTGCAAAACGATCAAGCCTTTCGCAACCCACAAGCAAGCGCCTGAAAAATGCGCTCTCCGACATGGAGGGAGAGTGTACGGAGTGCGTTTACCTCAAGCTCCGGATGAGCGGCGAGGCCGCTTGGAGCGGATATCGACATCCTCGGCCCCCCAGGTTCCGCGCATTTTCTGGCGATAAGGGAGGGCGCTCATGCCAAAGCGATTTCTGGCCATCGGTTTTTCCGCGGTGCTGGGCGCGCTGCTCGCCCTGCCCTCGGCGCAGGCACAGCAGCCGGCCGCGCAGCAAGGACATACGAAGCAGAGCTGTTCTGCAGCCGCCAAGGCACAGAAGCTCACGGGCGATGCCCGCAGTAGCTTCATGAAGAGCTGCCTCAGCGGCGCCACTCAGCAACCAGGGACGCAATCGGCGAATCCGCCGGCCCCCAGCGGCACCAGCGTTCCGCCCAAGGCGACCGCGAGCTCGCTTGCCGCCGGGCAGTTCGCCAGCGAGGCCGAGGCGCGCCGCCACTGCCCGAGCGATCAGGTGGTATGGGCCAATACCAAGTCGAAGGTCTATCACCTCGCCGGCACCCGCGATTACGGCCATACCAAGGCCGGCGCCTACATGTGTCAGGCCGACACGATCAAGGCCGGCTATCGCGCGGCGCAGAACGAGAAGCCCGCCGCGCAGAAAGCGCAGTGAGGGGAAGCGACGCGCCAGGAAAGGCGCGCTCGCGCTTTCGCAGAGGAGGATTAGCATGGGACTGCTCGATCAGGTCGCGACGCTGTTCGGCAAGTCGCGCGACAGCGCCGCATCGGGACCGCACGCCCTGGTCACCGAGTTGCTGGCAGACGCCGGAAGCGGTGGTCTCCCCGGACTGGTGCAGAATTTCGAATCCGCCGGGCTCGGCGGCATCGTCAGCTCCTGGATCGGCTCCGGCCAGAACCAGCCGATTTCGCCTGACCAGCTGCGGGACGCGTTAGGCGCCGAGCGCGTGCAATGGCTTGCCAACCGGACCGGCATTCCCGCCGATACCGTGCTGGCACAACTCTCTCAGCATCTGCCCGGCATCATCGACAAGCTGACGCCGCATGGCGAGCTACCTGCGGACGGCGGCGTGCGGACGAGCTGAGGCCGCCGCCCCAGGGCGCCAGTGGTGCCGCGCCGCAGCGGTGGCGGCTCAGTGCGGCCGGTCGTAGCGGAAATTGTCGGCGTAGGATTTGGGCTTGAACGCGCGCTGCTGCGTCGGGATCACCGCGTAGTCGAGCCCCTGCTTCTGCGCGAAGGCTACGGCCTCTTCGAGCGTGTCGAAGCGGAGGTGCACCTGATTCAAGGTGTCGCGGGCGCTCACCCAGCCCATCAGCGGATCGGGCGTCCGTTGCGTCGCCTGCTCGTAGTCGAGCACCCATTTGCGCGTCTTGGCGCGCCCCGACTGCATCGCGGTTTTGGTCGGCTGGTAGATCCGGGCAAGCGCCATCAGGGTCCTCGTTTCGGGATTGGTCGGGGCGAGAGGATTCGAACCTCCGGCATCCAGCTCCCAAAGCTGGCGCTCTACCAGGCTGAGCTACGCCCCGAACAAACAAAAAGCCTAGGTATACTGCGGGTTTCTAGCCTTTTTGGCCGCTCGGAGCAAGAGCCGGAACATGCGAAAGAAACGCGAACTTCGGGCCGAAATGGTCAAACTTTGGCGAAACCATCGGCCAGAGAGTTCGCCAGCCGTTCTCTCCCCACTGCGCGGATGCTCGGCGCGGCAGCCCGCCTACCAGGTTCGACCGCAGCACGCCGACGCCTCGGCGGGCGCCGCCCTCGGTTCGGAACACCTCCTCGCTCAGATCGACCGCAGCTTCGAAGCCGCGGCGGTGCCAGTACTCCCGGAGGATCTCGGCGATGCGGGCCTCGTCCCGCTGCGCCTGCGCCCGACTGTATTTGCGTTGTGGGCGCCGCCTCATCGGTCGCGGACCACGGCCGTGAGCTTGTCGCCACGGAGTGGGCGACGGCAGCGAAGTGCTGCGCCAAGTGCCGCGCCAGGCGCTCGACGATCGCGGGCATCGTGGCGCTGATCCGAGCATCGACGACGCGGCCGATCTCGGCCTGGATGATCTCGGAGAAATCCGCCATCCCGCACCTCCCTTGTGGTGATGGCTCAACTTTGTAGCGCGGTTGGCGGCAGTGACACCGGAAGCGAGCGGGGTTTTGCGCCAAATCAATGCGGTGCCGGGCGTCGGCTGCAAATGTGCCCGTCGATCGCCAATGAAACGTTCGCAGGCCGCTTCGCTCGTCCTCCTCGCCGCCCTGCTAACGCTTGCCGGCTGCGCCAGCGCGAAGCCGCCGAATTGTGGCGGGACCGCTAGCGCGGCGGACTTAGCCGCTTGCCGTCAGCACGAGCTTTTGATCCAAATTTATCGACCCGGGAGCCGGATGCCGGGCTGGTGAAACCTTGCGCCGAGGCGGCGGCGCTACGGCGAGCTGCTGAAGGAGATCGAACCGGCGCCCGGAGGGGATAGGCGGTCGGAAGATTTCAAGCGTGGCGGCGCCGTCCCGTTTGGTCGTACCGCCGCCGCTTCCGAAGCGGGCCTCTCCGAGCGCCAGCGCAGACGGCGCTGCGCGTCCGCTGCCCTGGCTGGAGCGCGAGTTCGGGTGGAGCGAGACCTCCGCATATCGGTTCATTCAGATCGGCGAGCGTTTTGCCGACAATGTTCCCACGGTGGGAAGTTTTCGAATCGAACTTCGCGCCCTTGAATTTCTCTCCGCGCGCCCGAGATGCCGCCCGAGATCGCCGAGGGGGCACGCTCACTCTGAATGGGCCGGTCGGACCAGCCATACCGCGAAATCGGATCGCGAGCCCCCGAACATTTCTGAAAGACCTCCCCAACGTACAGAATCCTTGGATGTCGCTCTCGACGCTACCTGCAATTGCGCGCGGACTTGTCTCCCTGCGCCAATTCGGATAAGAATTTCCCGTCATTTTCATAGTCCATGTGGGGTACCGCCTACCGGCCTGCTGTCCCCTTGGGACTCAGCAGGGAGATGGTTTTTTGCTCAAGACGATCATCCGCGGTTCAGGGCCCGCCATCGTGGTCCTGGCTTTTATCGCCGGCTTGCTCCCCCGCACGGCCGATGCCGATGAATACTTTTATGACCCCACGACCAACCTCTGTTATTCCAGCTACAGCGGCGTGGTCCCGTTGTCAGACTGCGGGACGACCTCCGCTAGCGCGTTGGCAGCGGAGCAGGCATTGGCGGCGCAGTTCGCCGGCAACACCGCGGGCGCGGTGGCAATGAATGGGGTCATGCAGGGCGTATATACGGGTCCATCGAGCAGCGGTTCGCCGCCGGTCGTAAACAGCTACTTCGGCACATACGTTGGAGGATCTTCATACGATGTCGCACCGGCCGCCGGCCGTTTGTCGATCCAAGGCGTCGGCGTCGGCGGCGTTTATTCCCGCACGGCGTTCTCGGACAGCGCTTCGGGCCTCGGTTACTCCCGCGTCACCCAAACCGCCGGGATCACCGCGTCCTATGTCCAGGATTTCGGCGATTGGGGATTCACTGCTGTACTGCCCCTGACCCGGTCGTTGAACAACAGCGGCTACTCGGCCTTCGACAATACCGGCATCGGGCTGGCGGTGGTTCCGGTCTATCACCTGCTGTTCGAACAGGTCGCCGGTGTCGCGCTCGATGTCGGCGGCGTGCTGGGAGGCCAGTACACGGGCTTCGATGACCCCTCGGACTTGGCCAACGGGCCGATAGGATTAACCGGCTTCGAGAATCCTGCGTCTGGTCAGCTGGGCGCCTTCGTCACGGCCGCCAAGACTGTCGCCGCCGCAACCCGCCTCAGCCTGGGCGCGGCCTTCATCGACAACCACAACTTCACCGGCGAGAAGGTCTTCGGCCAGGATACGTCGGACGCCACGGCGAGTCTGGGCGTGGGCCAGGGGCTCTCGTCCACACTGTCTCTCACCGCGAACCTGTCACTTGTAAACCTCGATCAATATAAATGGGGAATCGACCGCAATTACGGCGAGGGCGCACTCGCCCTTAGCGACCGTCTCAGCCCCCGAGACTCGCTCACACTGCAAGCCAGTCAAACCTTCGCCAACAGTGCATGGTCCACCACCAGCGGCACAGTCAATTTCGTCTGGTGGCTGAATTGACCAGCAGGTCTCCTTGCGACCGGGTCGTCGCGACGATTCCCTCTACCGCGAAGCAGGAGAGAGGATCATCGCGCAGCGAGGCGGCCGAGCGCGCGCATCGTTGCGCCTTATGACGGAATGCGCTCTGTCGCCGCCCCTCTCAACCCGAGCTTCTTGCACCGCAAGCGGATGGAGAAGGAGAGTATCGCCGCTCGTTCGCGCCAAAATGAGGAAGGCCGTGACGTGAGGGCGACACTCGTTGCGGTCAAAAAGGCGGCCTTCACGGCCGCCTGCCTTTTTTGCGCTTTCGCGATGGCGGGCGCCGCCCGTGCGCATGACCCCGCCGCCGTCACCTTTCCCGGCACCGCCGAGCGATTGCAAGACGGCGATATCATTCTCGACACGGCGCCGAACGTCTCCAATTTTCTCATCAGCGACCTGGGCCGCCCCTCCGGAAAATACGCGCATGCCAATGTCTATGTGATTATCCCTGGCGAAGGCGGGCGGCTGGTCAGTTTCGACAATGAAGGGGTGCACATCACCGGCGTTCGCAAGGCGTTTAAGGACGATGATTACCTGGCTCTGCTGCGTCTGCGGCGTCCGCCGCCCCCTGGGCGCTTGGCCGCTTCCCTGGCCACCCTGCAGCACCGGCGCCTGGCATTCGATTACGCCATGCGATGGCCGGACATCGACAGTGACAAGACCTATTGCGCCGGCTTCGTTTCCCTGATGTACCGCCTGGCCGGGTTGCCGGATCCCTTCCCGCGATCCTTCACCGGACGGAAGGAAGCGGGGGATGATTGGCTGGCCCAGCATCTGGGGATCGATCCATCCAATAGCGTCTCGCCCAGCGCTCCGCTCTTCTTGTCCCAATTCAAACTCGTCGCGCAGTACCAAAATTCGGATAAGCGGATCGCCGACAAGGCGGCGATCAGCGAGGCCCTCGCCGGGAAGATCAAGGATTACCTGACCCAGCGGCATCTGGTCCCGGTCGTGCCCGGGCTCGGCGACAAACTGGTTCTCGCGCTGGTCAACACCGGCATATTCGACGCCGACGACATCCCGCTCGAGGCCCTGCCCCCGCGCCAGCGGAGGGGCGTGTTGGCGGTCATCAAGTACACGTTCATGGTGGAATCCCGCGTCGAGCGCACCCTCTACCTGAACGGGGACGAGGATTGGGGCGAGAAGAATATCGCCGCGCTGACCGATCGTGTTGCCGACGGCTACCGCGACAGCTATTTCGTCAAGGAAGCGCCGCCGTGACGAGGCGGCGCCGGCTTTCCTTTCCCGCCCTGGTCCTCCTTGTCAGCACGCTAATCTTGCCCGGGCGAGCGTCGGCCACCGATGCTTGCACCGCAGCGCGGGCACTGGCCCTGTGGCGGGCCACCGCCTCCCGACTGCACGATCTGCTCGGCGGCCCGGTCCCGCCGCCGCCGCGCATCCTTATCTATCGGGAGGCGCAAAACTTGCCGAACCGGGAGCCCGGCCTTACCGTCATCGGCAGCTACAATTTGAAAAGCCGACAAATCCGCGTCTCGTGCTCGAACGGCGCCGTCCCGGTGTTCGACGCCACCGTTCGTCACGAATCGACGCATTATTTCCTGCACAGCGGGATCGGGCGCATTCCCAGATGGCTGGACGAAGGGTTGGCCACCACCATGGAGGCGGGATCACTGAAGCAGGGCACGCCGGCCGATCACGTCAACGAAGCGCGCCTGCGCGAATACTTGGACATGCTGAAGTTCGGCATTGTCCCCCACCTGGCCGATGTGATGGACGGACATCCCCTGGCGCTGACGCCCTCGCAGGAATACGCGACCTATTGGTCGCTGGTCTTCGCCCTGATGTACAACGCCGACCCGGCCATCCAGGAGAGACGGCGGGCCCTGCTCTGCCGTCTGCTGGCCACAGCAGCCCTAACCAAAGGCAACCCCGGTCCGGCCGTCGAACGCGTCTTCCTTGACTACATCGACCGCGACGGTGGCGATCCCCACGACTGGGAAATGCGCTGGCATCGCGAAATATGGGCGTTTCGGTGAGCCCTCGTCTTTGAGCCACCGTCGCACCGTCAGCATCGTGGCTCCAGTCTCGATGCGATGCGCGCCCTGCCGCTCGCCAAATCCAGAGGGACAAGTCTGGCCGTGCGCTCCAGTTGGCGATCAACCCGTCTGATGAGCCGGCGGCTCTTGGACAGCGCGTCGTGGGTGTGGGCGAGTAGCTCCTGCATCGAATCAGCCTCTCGTAGGCTGGTTGCGCAGATCTCGCAAGAGCTGTCCATTAGTCTAGCGTGCGTTGCCGCCGCTTCGTCGGCCATCTCTATCGAACAGTTGCGGAGAAGACGAGGTCTGATCTGCAGCCCTGGGCGGAAGACACCGGCTTGCCCTACCGCGCGGTTTGCCGCTCCGCGCACCGAGGATGGTGCCGTTCCCTCGTCACGAACAGTAGCGCCAGATCCGCCGGGGAGACGGGAGGCCGGGGCGCCTCAGTGGCCACCCGCGCCGGCGAGCGCGCGCAGCCGCTGCTCGTCGCGTGCCAGCTCGCGGGCCGGGCCCGAATGGACCACCTTGCCGTCATTGAGGACATAGACGCGGTCGGCCGCGTCGAGAGCAAAGCGGGCATTATGCTGACCAGCAGGAGCCGCTGCCGCTGTGGCACTGCTCGCGCCGCCCGCGCCGCTAATGCCCGCGCTGCTGCCGTCGCCGCCCGCGGCGCCCGTACCCGTCGTGGGACTTGTCCCGTCGCTGCCGCCGAGAAAGGCACCGGTCCCAACGGCACCGCCGGTGGTCTGCGCCGCCGCCGGCAGCGCGCGGCGGCACTTAACCCGGGAATTGCTGGGCAACCCGCGCGGGTCTTGCATCTTGAGCCGCTGCCTCTGCCTCAAGATGTTCCGCATATTCTGCAAGCGCTCGTGCAACTTCGTGATTGCCTGCGACAGTCGCGGCCTCCCGGCAGCGGGAAGCGTGGTGTCGAAGCCACTCCGGTGTGTATCGGGTGCCGTCGCGCACGGTCAGAGCCCTCCAAGGCATTCGTCGATCTTCTTCTTCAAGGTGTCCGCGTTGAAGGGCTTCACGATGTAGTTGCTGACGCCCGCCTCTTTCGCAGCAACCACGTTTTCCGTCTTGCTTTCCGCCGTGACCATGATGAACGGCATCGCGCGGAGCCGATCGTCCGCGCGAACTTCTTTGAGAAGTTGCAGGCCGGACATCGGCTCCATATTCCAGTCGGAGATCACCAGACCAAAGCGCGTGTCGCGCAGCTTGCGCAGCGCGCTGCCGCCGTCGACTGCGTCATCGATGTTCGAAAAGCCTACCTGCTGCAAGAGGCTTCGCATGATCCGGCGCATCGTCAGATAATCGTCGACGACCAAGACATTCATGTTGAGGTCCACGCAACGCCTCCACGCTGTTTTATTGTACGAAAAAGTTGGCAGAGGCTAATTGTTCAGAGAATAATCGGACGTTAAGCGCGAAAAGTTTTGTCCACAATTTCGATAAAGTTATCCGGGTCTTGTCGGGAAGTCCTCGCAAACACCGCGCGAACTTGTGGAGTGCTTGCGCGCCCCGTGCTTAAGGGCGCGGAGCGTTAGCGAACGATTAGCGGATGCCGATCAACATCCGAAAAGTGCATTGCAGATGGTAGCGCCGTGATCCCTCCCGCCTTCTCGGTCTCCTGCACGTCCTCGTACTTGAGGATGACCCCGACATGCGGGCACTCCTGTGCCGTACCTTGACGCGTCAGAAGGTCGGGAGTGTCGTTGAGGCGGCTAATGCGGATGATGCATTGATGCTGCTACAGACACCGCAGAACGAGATAAACTTCGTGCTGAGCGACTGGAATCTCCCGGGCGTATCCGGCTTGGAGCTCTGCCGGCTATTGAAGGCGCAGAAGCCGATCATGCCGATCCTGATGATCACCGGGCGCGACGACGCCGACTCCGTCCGACTGGCACGCGGCGCGGGTATCGACGGCTACATCGTGAAGCCCGTTATGCCCCGCGAGCTGATCGAGAAGATTGGGGTCATCATTCGCGAGACTTGGGAGAGACGGATCGGAGGGCTACATCACAACGAAGCGCACGAACTCAAATTCCGATAGATGCGCTGACGCTTATGTTATGTGTTATGTCGCTGTCGCGATGATCTGCGACTTCCCGTTCAAGTAGGCTGAATCCAGCAAGGCGTTTCCGGGAGAGATGAACGCGCTGGTATGTATGCGCGCGAAGCTGCTGCCGAATGCGGCCCCGAGGCTGGGTAAGCGAGCATTAACCTCGTGCCGGCTAGTTTCGGGCGATGGGGGTCGTTATGGAGTACGCGTTCCTTACCTTCATGCTGGTCGTGCTGATCGTTGCCGCTGGCGGCTTCCTGCGCGCGGTCCGGGATGAGCGTCGCCAGAAGGATCAGTGACGGTCGCCAGGACTAACCCGGTCGGCTCGTCACTTGAACCACGGCACGCCCTACCCTTTGGGATAGCTTGTCGGTACAGGCATTCCAATGTACGGCAGCGCACAGAACCCTGGGCAAAACCGGGCAGGGTCGCGTTCAATGGCTGGACGGTGCGCGTGTATACGGTTTTGATCACCGATGATGATCCCGATGTGTTGTCGGTCTTGGCTGCGATTCTGCGCGCGCCAGGCTACACCGTCGTGACCGCGACGGATGGGTACGACGCAATCCGTATCCTGGCCGACCGGCACATCGATCTCCTGCTCACTGATCTCCGAATGCCAGGGTTGGACGGCCAGCAGCTCGTCATCCAGGCGAAGGTGATGCGCCCATATCTTCGCGTGGTCTACATGACGGGCTTCAAGGAGGCCGCGGCAACGGTGAGCGGCAGGCTCGTTCAGAAGCCGATCAGAGCCGCTGATCTAATCAAGACAATCAGGCAAGAGATGTCGGCGGCGTGACGCCGCCTTATGAGCGTCGGTCTCGTGCAGCACCGCGCCCACAGCCAGGGCAAGACGAAGCTGCCGAGTCTCAAACGGGTCACTTCGCCGGATAGAACTCAGGCTGTTGCGCTCTCGTGCGGCGCTCCATCCTCTCGGCGCACTCGCGGCACATGATCGCCATTTCATGGAAATTCTGCGCCGCCACGGCGTCGCTCGTCGTCACCGCAAGATTGGCGAACTCGGCTGCCCGATCCCGCAGATACCGCGCGTGATCCATCGGAGCCTCCATTACCCGCCGTCTCGCGCAGCGGTTATCGAACATTACGTCGATTTAATGTTGGGTGCATGACATCAATTGAGTGCCGCTGAAGAAGTTAGCGCGACAGTTCAGAGAACGCGCCTTGAGCTCTGCTACAGGACGCGTGCTTCATAGCCCAAAAGGGGCATGGAATCGGAGGAGAGTTGAACCTACTAATAATCGGCAGGCTGAACAAACCAGATGGACGCGGCCATGCCTCGTATCCTGCTGGTCGAGGACGATCCCGATGTGCGGCCGCTTCTGGAGCACATCTTGCAGACGGAAGCGGGTTACTCCGTCACCTCCGCCGAGAGTCTGACAATCGGGCTCCGGCTGATCGCCGAGCAGCCTTTCGACCTGCTGATCACCGACGTCAATCTGCCGGATGGCAGCGGATTGAGGCTCGCGGACAAGGCGAAGGAACTGGGGGTTCCGGCCGTTGTGCTGACGGGATATGGGTTGAGCCTCAAGCCCGGCACGCTCAGCGCTTACGATTACCTGCTGAAGCCGGTACGCCCGCCAGAACTTCTAAAGGCGATACGCGAGCGTTTGAGCCGCGATGAGGGACGGGGCAAGCTGGTGCCGTTCCCTGGCCAGGGACAGTAGCGCGAAATTCGCCGGGGATGCTGGAGGTCGAGGCGCCTCAGTGCCCGCTCGCGCCGGCGCCGGCGAGCGCGCGCACCCGTTGCTCGTCACGCGCCAGCTCGCGGGCCGGGCCCGAATGGACCACCTTGCCGTCATTGAGGACGTAGACGCGGTCCGCCACGTCGAGGGCGAAGCGGGCATTCTGCTCGACCAGCAGGATCGAGATCCCCTCCGCCCGCATCGAGGCGACGACGCGGAAGACCTCGCGCACAAGGAGCGGCGCCAGCCCTTGCGACGGCTCGTCGAGCAGCAGCAGCCGCGGATTGACCAGCAATGCGCGGGCGATGGCCAGCATCTCCTGCTCGCCGCCCGAAAGCTGCCGCCCGAGACTGTCGCGCCGCGCGCCCAGATTGGGAAAGAGCTCAAGCACGCGCGGGATCGTCCAGCTGCCGGGGCGCGTCACCGGCACCGCGAGATTCTCGAGCACGGTTAGGTTGGGGAAGATGCGCCGCCCTTCGGGCACGTAGCCGACGCCCAGCCGCGCGATGGTGTAGGAGCGCCAGCGCGTCGTGTCCTGGCCGAAGATTTCGACGCGCCCATCGCGCGCCGGGGTGAGCCCGCTCAGGCTGCGCAAGGTCGTGGTCTTGCCCGCGCCGTTGCGGCCCAGCAAGGTCACGATCTCGCCCTCGTTCACCTCCATCGAGACGCCGTGCAGGATGTGGCTCTTGCCGTAGAAGGTATGGATGTTGTCGACCTTGAGGACGGTGGCGCTCATGCCGCCTCCCCGAGATAGGCGGCCTGCACCTGGGGATCGGCCGCGACATCCTTGGGCGCACCGTTCGCCAGCACCTTGCCGTAGTTGAGCACGGTGATGCGGTGGGCGAGGCCGAAGACGAGCTCCATGTCGTGCTCGATGAAGAGGATGCTCTGCTTGGTGCGCGCGTGCAGCTCGCTGATGAGCTTCACCATGTGCTCGGTCTCGGCCTGGCCCATGCCGGCGGTCGGCTCGTCGAGCAGCAGGAGCTTCGGCCGCCGGCTCAGCGCCATCGCCATCTCGACGACGCGCTGGTCGCCATGCGCGAGCTCGCTCACCGTGCGGTCCGCCTGTGCCACAAGCCCGGTTGTCTCGAGCAGCTCCTCGACGCGCCCGTTCACCTGGCGGGCGAAGGCGCCGCCTGGCCACGGCCGGGCGCTGCCGCCCGCCTCGGCCTCGACGCCGATGCGGATGTTCTCGAACACCGACAGCTCGGGGAAGATCTCGGTGATCTGGAAGGTCCGCACCAGACCCAACGCCACGCGCTCGGCCGCGCTGTAGCGGTTGATCGACGCGCCGTCGAACCGGATATCGCCGGTGGTCGCCGGAAAGAAGCCGCTGATCAGGTTGAAGAGCGTGGTCTTGCCGGCACCGTTCGGGCCGATGACGGCATGGATGCTGCCCTGTTCCATCTCGAGCGCGACGTTCTGCAGCGCCACCACCTTGCCGAAGACGCGCGAGATGTTGGTGAGGCTGAGGAGGCTCATGCGACCCTCCTGCGGCGGCGGGCGATGCCGAGAATGCCTTTCGGGAAGAACACGACGGCGATGATGAAGAGCGCGCCGATGAAGGTTTCCCAATTGTTGGGGAAGAAGCTGCTCACGTAATCCTGGATGCCGATGAAGATGATGGCGCCCACGAGCGGGCCCCAGAAGCTCCGCATACCGCCCATCACCGCCATGATGACGAGGTTGCCGGACTCGACCCAATAGAGGTTGATCGGCGAGATGAAGTTCTGTTCGAGCGCGATGAGCGAGCCCGCCAGCGCGGCGATGAACCCGGCGATCGCGAAGGACGCCCAGACATAGCGCTCGACATGGATGCCGAGGAATTGGGCGCGCCGACGGTTCTCGCGGATCGCGACAAAGGTATGGCCGAGCGGCGAATGCAGCAGCAAGGCGAGGATGGCGGCGCCGATCGCGAAGCAGAGCAGCACGAAGTAGTAGAACGGCACCGCGGTCAACTGGATGCTGAGGGAGCCCAGGTGAAGCGGTGTGCGGGAGAATCCCGAAAGCCCGTCCTCGCCGCCGGTGAAGCTGTTCCAGCGCTCGGCGATGAAATAGAAGATCTGGCCGATCGCGACGGTGATCATCGCGAAATAGATGCCGCGGCGGCGCATCACCAATGGGCCGAAGATGAGCGCGGCCATGCCACCGACCAGCGTTCCGACGAGGACCGCCAGCGGCGTGCTGTTGGTGACATGCGTCAGCATCAGCCCGGCGCCGTATCCGCCGAGGCCGAAATAGGCGGCTTCGCCGAAGGTCATGCAGCCGGTGAAGCCGATCAGCAGGTTCACCGCCATGGCGGCGAGACCATAGATCAGCACGCGCGAGGCGAGTTCCATATAGCCGCCGATCAGCGGCAGCCACAGCGGCGCAGCGAGCAGCAGAAGCCAGACCGCGCCGTTGATCCAGAACCGCCGGTCCAGGGAGAGCCCTCGCCTCATTCGAACAGCCCTTCCTGCCCCAGGATGCCGCGCGGCCGGAAGATCAGCACCACGGCCATGATGACGTAGATGACGACGTCGCTGGCGGCCGGGTAGAAGGCGGTGGTGACGCCGGCGGCGAGGCCGATCAGCAGCCCGCCCAGTACGCTGCCCAGGAGGCTGCCGATGCCGCCGACGACGACCGCGACGAAGGTCGCCATGATGACATTGTCGCCCATGGTCGGCGCGAGCTGCAGCACGCCGGCGGCGAGCACTCCGGCGAAGCCCGCCAGCAGCGTGCCGATCGCGAAATTGACCGAGCGGAGCAGATACACGTTCACGCCCAGCACCGAGACCGTCTCGAGATCGAGGATGCCGGCGCGGATGCGGATGCCGAACGAGGTGAGGCGCAGGAAGGCGAAGAGCGCGATGGTGGCGAGCGCGATCGCGCCCATGACGAACAGCCGGTAGCCGGTGATGAAGAAGTAGGTCGCGCTCACCGGCGAGCCGAGCACCGCGGGAATCTGGAAGGGCAGGCCCTGCGCGCCCCAGATCGTGCGCACGATATCCTCGATGATGAGCGCGAGCCCGAAGGTGAGCAGCAGGCTGTAGATCGGATCGGGCCGGCTGTACATGTAATGAACCAGCGACCGCTCGATGAGAATGCCGAAGCCGCCGGCGATGAGCGGCCCGGCGATGAGCGCCGCCCAGAAGCCGATGAAGGGCATCAGCGTGAAGGCAAGATAGGCGCCGACGAGCATGAACCCGCCATGGGCGAAGTTGATCACCGAGTTGAGACTGATGATCAGCGACAGCCCCAGCGCCATCAGCGCGTAGAATGTGCCCTGGATAAGGCCGTTGAACCCGTCGAACAGTAAAAGTTCCATACGCTTCCATCCTCGTCGCGACGAAATCGCCGGGGGCGCGCCCCGTTGATACGCAATCGGCGTCCCGCGGGGCAAGCTCCCGCGGGACGCCTCCGGCATCACAGGCGCGTGACCGGCCTCGGCTCGGTCATTGGCCCTAATGCAGGCACGCGGCGGCTGGGATCAGGCGGGATAGGTAAGCTTGCACTCCTTCTCGGCCGGAGACCGGGCCAGCTTCTCTCCGGCCTGCTCGTCGGACACGGTGAAGAGGTTCGGGTATTGCCCCTTCTGGTTCACCTCGCCGACGAATTCGGTGATCATGCACTGGTGGTCGCCGGCCCGGTAATACGGGCTATGCGGCTCGAGCGCCACCTCAGGCGGCAGGTGCATGCCTTCCATCGCATGCGCCATCTTGACCGCATCGGCGCTCTTCGCCGCGGTGGCGCCGAGAGCGATGCTGTGGCAAGCGGCATAGCCGAGCCAGCTCCGGCCGCTGGGCGTCGCGTTGTAGCGCTTGCGATAGCCCTCGACGAACTCCTTCACATGCGGCTGCTTGGGCTGGTCCCACCACCATTCCATGACGCCCCAGCCGGTCCGTGCCTCGACCGGCAGCGAGGCGAGCGGCTCCAGTTCGAGCAGCGGCGACCCGAAGGCCATGGTCTTGGTCATGCCGAACTGCGCCGCCTGCTTCATCAGGTTGACGAAGTCGTCGCCGCTCTGGAAGACGACGAAGACGTCCGGCTTCGCCTGCTGCACCTTGATGAGCGCCGAGGTGAAATCCGTGGCGCCCAGCGGCAGCACGGCATTGCCGAGATTGGTGCCCTTCGATTCCTGCAGGATCTCGGACGCGCCCTTGTAGAGGAAGTGGCCCCAGGCGTAATCCGGCGTACAGAAATACCAGCGCTTGCCGAACTTGCTGAGGAGCGTCGCGCAGAGCGCTTTCGACAGCATCCAGGTGTCCGAACAAAGCTTGAAGGTGTTCCAGTGACAGTCCTTGCCGGTGATCGTGTCGACATGGCCGCCGACCGCGATGTAGAGCTTGCTCTTCAGGTTGGCGGCATGGCTCATCGCCGCCGCTTCGGCCGACGACACGCCGCCCGCGGTGAAGTCCACCTGCTGCTGGTCGACCAGGCGGTTGAGCTTCTCGGTCGCCTGGCCCACGTTGGCCGCGCTGTCCTCGGCGAAGATCTTGAGCTCGCGGCCAAGAACGCCGCCCTTCTTGTTGATTTCTTCGGCGGCCATCTTGGCGCCGTTGAGCTGCGAGGTGCCGAGCGCCGCATAGGTCCCGGTGAAGGGGTCGATCCAGCCCAGCTTCAGCGGTGACTCGCCCAGCGCCGTCACGATCGGCGGGCTGACCAGGGTGGCAAGGCCAGCGGCGGCCGAGCCGGCCAAGACCCGGCGGCGGCTGACCGGCCGGCCGGAAAGGACGGTGGATGAACTCTTGCTCGATTTCATTGCGTTTCTCCCTGACCAAGTACCGGCCAGAGACGTCGAGTCTGCCCCGGTTGCACCCGAGCAATTCTCGCTGAAGCGGTGGGCTTGCCCCGCCGCGCCGTCCTGACCGTCTTGGTTATTGGAAAGTGCGTTACGAGATGGACTTCATGCTCCCCGTGAAGACCGGGTCGGGTGCCGGGTGAACGGCCCCGCCTTGCGGCCAGCGAAATATATCGGCGAAGGTAGGATGTGCACAACTACTTTGGCCGGGGCGAGCGGCGGTCGGCGATCATTGCAGCAATTCCCGGCCGGGCGCCCGATGGGGCGCGGTGCGCCGGACAGCCGGATTGTGCTATCTCGAGGCATGCCCAAGCGCCATATCGACTTGACCGAGAAGCTCCAGGACTACGTCCTCGGCAATTCGCTGCGCGAGCCCACGCTGCTGCTGCGGCTGCGCGAGGAGACGGCACGCCTCCCCATGGCGGGAATGCAGATCGCACCCGATCAGGGTCAGTTCATGGCGCTGCTCGCCCGGATGATCGGCGCCCGGCGCTGCCTCGAGATCGGTACCTTCACCGGCTACAGCGCGCTCGTCCTGGCGCTGGCGCTGCCGCCCGAGGGGCGCATCGTCGCCTGCGACGTCAACCCTGAGACCACCGCCATCGCGCGGCGCTACTGGGAGGAAGCCGGCGTCGCCGGCAAGATCGAGCTGCGGCTTGCCCCGGCGAACGAGACGCTCGATCGCCTCATCGCCGCCGGCGAGGAAGGGCAATTCGACTTCGTCTTCATCGATGCCGATAAGGAGAATTACGACGGCTACTACGAGCGGGCGCTGCGCCTGCTGCGGGCCGGCGGGCTTATCGTCATCGACAATGTGCTCTGGGGCGGCTGGGTTGCCGATCATCGCCGGAAGGATCCCGAGACCGCCGCGCTGCGGGCGCTCAACGCCAAGCTCCGGCAAGACGAGCGCATCGATCTCTCGCTGCTGCCGCTCGCCGACGGCATCACGCTCGCGCTGAAGCGCTAGAACGAGAAGAGGGCCTCGCCCGCCAAGGGGTGCAGGTCTAGCATGATCACCGGGGACGGCCCGCGCGCTGCACGGTCGCGCCCGGTCCCTGCGTCATTGAGGGAGCGAGAAATTCTTCTCAACGATGTACATCAATGACGCAGGCGGCGAGGCCGGTCAGTGATGCGCTTGGGCGACGACATTGCCGAAGATCGGGTGATGGACGACGTCGCCGAGATGGATGCCGAGCCGGTCGACCGTGCCGCCATTGAGCTCGAGCACGGCCCGCACCGGCACTTTCGAATAGATCGTCGCTTCCGAGAACGGCACGGCGCGCTGATGGATGTCGGCGATGCTGCCGTCGGCGGCGATGAACAGCATATCGAGCGGGATGAGCGTGTTCTTCATCCAGAACGCCGCCGGTTGCGTCGTGCCGAAATCGAACAGCATGCCGGCATCGGCCGGCAGCGAGCGGCGGAACATCAGCCCCTGCTGCTGCTGCTGGGGCGTGTCGGCGATCTCGACGGAGAAGCGCTTCGGCCCATGATCGGTGTCGATGGTGAGCGTCGAGTGCTGGAAGGTGGCGAGCTCGGTACCCATGGCCGAGGCCGGAGCAAGCAGCAGGAGGAAGACGAGGACGAGGCGGAACCGGGACATTGCAATGCGCTCGACGGAGGCGGCACCCATTCTTCTAGCGCGCCCGGCGGAGCCCCGGCAAGCAATCTCGCCTTTGGCTGCCGACGCTAGGCGAAGAAGATGAGCTGCACCAGCAGCAGCCATGGCAGCAGGCCCAGCGTCGCCCAGCCGATATAGGCGAAGAAACCCGGCATGCGGATGCCGTGGCTTTCCGCCACGCTCTTGATCAGCAGGTTGGGCGCGTTGCCGATATAGGTGAGCGCTCCGAACAGCGTGGCGCCCAGCGAGATCGCCGCCAGCGTGCTCGCCGCGTGTACCGCCGTCTCGGCCGCGCTCCTGCCGGCGAATTGCAGGAAGACGAGATAGCTGGGCGCGTTGTCGAGCACGGCGGAGAGCAGGCCCGTCGCCCAGAAGAACAGCCGGTCCTGCGGCGCGCCCCCGTGCATCAGCCTGGCGAAGACCGGCGCCATCGGTCCAGCGGGCCCGGCAGCGATCATCGCCGTCACCGGGATCAGCGTGACGAAGATGCCGGCGAAGAGGATCGCCACCTCGATCATCGGCGTCCAGGAGAAGTCGTTGCGCCGGCGCGTCTGGCGCGGGGTCAAGGCGAGCGATAGCAGCGCCGCCGCGGCGAAAAGCGCGTCGGCGATGATCTCGGCCAGGTCCCAGCGGAGGCCGCCGATGGCAAGCGCAAGCTGCGGATGCCAGAAGGCGCGCAGCAGCGTCGCCACCACCACCAGCGCCACCAGCGCGACGTTGACGCCTCCCTCGACGCCGAGCTTCTCGATCTCCGGCAGGAGCGACGGATCGGTCCGCCCGCGACGGTGAAAGATGTAGCTGTCGAGCGCGTAGAAGCTCGCGAGCATTCCGGTCGTGGCGATGAGCGTCGGCGCCCAGAGATGGGTGAGCGGCCAGAAGAACGGCACGCCGGCGAGGAATCCCAGGAAGAGCGGCGGATTGCCCACCGGCGTCAGCGCGCCTCCCGCATTGGCGACGAGCAGGATGAGAAAAACGAAGACATGCGCGCTGTGCTGGCGATGGCGGTTGGCGCGGATGAGCGGCCGCAGCATCAGCATCGAGGCGCCCGGCGTGCCGATGAGGCTCGCAAACCCCGTGCCGATGGCGAGCATGGCCGTGTTGACCGCCGGTGCGCCGCGCGGCGTGCCGGTGATGCGCAGCCCGCCCGCGATGACGTAGAGCGAGCCCAGCAGCAGCGCAAAGGGCAGATATTCGAAGAGCGTCGTGGAGAGCAGCGCCGTCGCGGTCGCCTTGGGTCCGTCGAACGCCGCGAGCGGCAGCAGCAGCGCCAGCATCCAAAAGGCGGTCAGCTTGCCGTAATGCCCCTCCCACAGGCTCGGCGCCAGCAGCGGTGCCAGGGCGATGGTAAGCAGCAGACCGATGAAGGGGGTGGCCCAGATCAAGGAAGGGATCGCCATCCCGCGCACTATGACCTGCGGCCCGACCGCCGGGGAGTCCCGCCCGGGGGCCGCCTTGCCCGGCGCTGGGCGCCGCGATAGGCTCAACTTCTCTCAAGAAAAACCCGAAGGACACCCGCGATGGACATGACCGGCGAGTTCGCGATCCCGGCGCCGCGCCAGAAGGTGTGGGAAGCGCTCAACGACCCCGAGATCCTCAAGCGGAGCATTCCGGGCTGCGAGGAGGTACAGAAGATCTCCGACACGCAGTTCGAGGCCAAGGTCACGGCCAAGGTCGGGCCGGTCAAAGCGCGCTTCGGCGGCAAGGTGACGCTCTCCGATCTCGATCCGCCCAACGGCTACAAGATCAGCGGCGAAGGCAGCGGCGGCGCCGCGGGCTTCGCCAAGGGCGGCGCCACCGTCCGCCTCGCCGATGACGGTCCCGGCACGAAGCTCAGCTATACGGTGGATGCGCATGTCGGCGGCAAGCTCGCGCAGATCGGCTCGCGGCTCATCGACGCCACGGCGCGCAAGATGGCCGAGGATTTCTTCCGCGGCTTCTCCGCCGCGGTGACCGAAGGTGCGCCGGCGGCCGCGGCCGCGCCCGCCGCAGCGGCCGCGCCGGCCGGCGCCGCGGCCGAGCCCGCGCCGGCACCGCCGCCGCAACCCGCCGCGCCCCCCTCGCCCCGCCTCTCGCCTGTGGTCTGGGTGGCCGGGCTGGTGATCCTTGTCGGCGTCCTGCTCTATTTCTTCACCCGGGGCGGCGGCCACTAGCCTCCCGCCGGCTTATTCGACTTTCGTATAATGTGGCTGCGCGAGCGCGCTCGCGCGGCTCGCCTTCGCCCGATCACCGCGCGAGCGGGACGCTCGATCGTTCCCCGAGCGGCTTGACCCGGCGCCCCGGCCGCACGACACTCGATTCAAGATCGTCCCATTGACGCTTCGGGCGACCGTTCGGATGGCGTCACGAGAACGATAGCGAAAACGACATAAAGAGGGAGACAAAGTCCATGGCGACCGTAACCCTTACGGTGAACGGCAAGTCGGTCACTGCCACCGTCGAGCCGCGTACCCTCCTCGTCCAACTGCTGCGCGAACATCTTGGCCTCACCGGCACGCATGTCGGCTGCGATACCAGCCAATGCGGTGCCTGCGTGGTGCATGTCGACGGCGTGTCGGCGAAGAGCTGCACCATGCTCGCCCTTCAGGCCGATGGCGCGCAGGTGATCACGATCGAGGGCCTCGCCACGGGCGACAAGCTCCACCCGATGCAGGAAGCCTTCCGCGAGCATCACGGGCTGCAATGCGGCTTCTGCACGCCCGGCATGGTGATGAGCGCCGTCGACTTCGCCAGGCGCCACAAGAACCCGACCGAGCAGCAGATCCGCGAATGGCTTGAGGGCAATATCTGCCGCTGCACCGGCTATCACAACATCGTGAAAGCCATCAAGGCCGGCACCGAGGCGATGGGGAGGACCGCATAATGTCCGACACCGGGATCGGCGCCCCCGTCCGCCGCAAGGAAGACACGCGCTTCCTGACGGGTCGCGGCACCTACACCGACGACATCAACCGGCCGGGTCAGGTGCACGCCTTCATCCTGCGCAGCCCGCATGCTCATGCCGAGATCAAGGGCATCGACACCAGCAAGGCGAAATCGGCTGCCGGCGTCCTCGCGGTCTATACCGGCGCCGATATGCAGATCGGCGGCCTGCCCTGCGGCTGGCTCATCCATTCCAAGGACGGCTCGCCCATGGCCGAGCCGCCGCATCCGGTGCTGGCGCAAGGCAAGGTCCGGCATGTCGGCGATCCCGTCGCCGTAGTCGTCGCCGAGACCCGCGCCCAGGCGAAGGACGCCGCCGAGCTGATCTCGGTCGACTACAAGGTGCTGCCTGCCGTGGTGTCGGCCGAGGATGGCCTGAAATCCGGCGCGCCGCAGCTCCATGAGCAGGCGAAAGGCAATCTCTGCTACGACTGGCACCTCGGCGACAAAGCCGCCGTCGATGCCGCTTTCGCCAAGGCGGCGCATGTCACGCGGCTCGACATCGTCAACAACCGCCTGGTGCCGAACGCGATGGAGCCGCGCGCCGCAATCGGCGAGTACGATCGCGCCACGGGCGAGTACACGCTCTACACCACCAGCCAGAACCCGCATGTCATCCGGCTGCTGATGGGCGCTTTCGTGCTGCAGCTGCCCGAGCACAAACTGCGTGTTGTGGCGCCCGACGTCGGCGGCGGCTTCGGCTCGAAGATCTATCACTATGCCGAGGAAGCCATCGTCACCTGGGCATCCTCGCGCGTCGGCCGACCGATCAAATGGACGGCCGAGCGCGGCGAGAGCTTCGCTTCGGATGCGCAGGGCCGCGATCATGCCACCCATGCCGAGCTGGCGCTCGACAAGGACGGCAAGTTCCTGGCGCTGAAGGTGGCGACGGTTGCCAATCTCGGCGCATATCTTTCCACCTTCTCTACCGCGATCCCGACATATCTCTACGGCACTCTGCTCGCCGGGACCTACACCACGCCGGCGATCTACGTCGAGGTGAAGTCGGTCTTCACCAACACCGTGCCGGTCGATGCCTATCGCGGTGCTGGTCGGCCGGAAGCCTGCTTTGTCATCGAGCGGCTGGTCGATACCGCAGCGCGCGAGACGAAGATCGACCGGGCCGAGCTGCGCCGGCGCAACTTCGTGCCGAAGGACGCCTATCCCTACCAGACGCCGGTGGCCCTCACCTATGACAGCGGCGATTACTTCACCACGCTGGACATGGCGCTGAAGGCGGCGGATTACGCTGGCTTCGAGCAGCGTCGCCAGGAATCGGCCAAGCGCGGCAAGCTGCGCGGCGTCGGCGTCGCCACATATATCGAGGCCTGCGGCATTGCGCCCAGCGCGGTTGCCGGCGCGCTCGGCGCCCGCGCCGGGCTCTACGAGACGGCGGAGCTGCGCGTCCATCCGACCGGCAGCATCACCGTCTTCACCGGCACGCACAGCCACGGCCAGGGCCACGAGACGACTTTCGCCCAGCTCGTCTCAGAGCGGCTCGGCGTGCCGATCGAGATGGTCGACGTCGTCCATGGCGACACCACCAAGATCCCCTTCGGCATGGGGACCTATGGCTCGCGCTCGCTGCCGGTAGGCGGTTCGGCGCTGGTCAAGGCGATGGACAAGGTGGTGAACAAGGGCAAGAAGATCGCCGCCCATCTGCTCGAGGCCGCCGAGGCCGATATCGAGTTCAAGGACGGGAAGTTTTCGGTCGCCGGCACCGACAAGAACGTCGCCTTCGGCCAGGTGGCATTCGCCGCCTATGTGCCGCACAACTATCCGATCGAGGAGGTCGAGCCCGGTCTCGACGAGACGGCGTTCTACGACCCCAAGAACTTCACCTATCCAGCCGGCTGCCATATCGCCGAGATCGAGATCGACCGCGATACCGGCGTGGTCTCGGTGGTGAAGTTCACCGCCGCCGACGATTTCGGCCGCATCATCAATCCGATGATCGTCGAAGGCCAGGTGCATGGTGGCCTCGCCCAGGGCATCGGCCAGGCGCTCTACGAGAATGCCGTCTACGACGATGACGGTCAGCTCGTCACCGGCTCCTTCATGGATTACTGCATGCCGCGAGCGGACCATTTGCCGTCCTTCGACGTCGCGACGCACACGACGCTGTGCACGCACAATCCGCTGGGCGTCAAAGGCTGCGGCGAGGCCGGCGCGATCGGTGCGCCGGCGGCGGTGATGAATGCGGTGGTCGATGCGCTGGCGCCGCTTGGCGTCGGGGATCTCGACATGCCGGCCACGCCCGAGCGCGTCTGGAACGCGATCGCGGAGAAGACCATGCCCAAGGCAGCGGAATAAGGGGAGCGAAAGCCATGTACAATTTCGATTATCAGCGGGCCCAGAGCGTCGCCGATGCCGCCAAGGCGCTCGGCGGCAAGGAGGACGCGAAGCTGCTCGCCGGCGGAATGACGCTGCTCCCGACCTTGAAGCAGCGCCTCGCCAAGCCTTCCGACCTCGTCGATCTCGGCCGCGTCGCCGAGTTGAAAGGCATCAAGCGCGAGGGCAACGCCATCGTCATCGGCGCCATGTCACGGCATGTCGAGGTCGCGACGTCGGATCTGGTGAAGTCCGCCATCCCGGCGCTCGCCCATCTCGCCGAAGGCATCGGCGATCCGCAGGTGCGCAACCGCGGCACGATCGGCGGCTCGATCGCCAACAACGACCCCGCCGCCGACTACCCGTCCGCCGTGCTCGGCCTCAATGCGACGGTGATCACCAACCAGCGCAAGATCGCCGCCGACGATTTCTTCAAGGGAATGTTCGAGACCGCGCTGGCACTGGACGAGATCGTCACCGCGGTGAGCTTCCCCTTGGCGGAAAAGGCGGGCTATTCCAAATTCCCCAACCCCGCCTCGCGTTATGCCGTGGTCGGCGTCTTCGTCGCCCGCACCGGCGGACAGGTGCGGGTCGCGGTGACCGGTGCCGGCCCGGTGGTCTACCGCCAGAAGGATATGGAGGCGGCGCTCGGCAAATCCTGGAGCGCCGATGCCGTCGCCGGGGTGAAGCAGAGCGCCAACGGCCTCAACTCGGACATCCACGCGAGCGCCGAGTACCGCGCCCATCTCGTCACCGTCATGGCCAAACGCGCCGTCGCCGCGGCGGGGTAGGCCGTCAGACGAGACGCTTTCCTTCCCTCTCCCCTGGCGGGAGAGGGAGGGGCCCGTGGCGCAGCCACGGGAGGGTGAGGGGCAGCGCGCACATGACGGTAGATGCGGCCCGCCGCCTTCGGCGAGACATGACCGACGCGGAACGAGCGCTCTGGCGACTGCTGCGCGCGCGCCAGCTCTCCGGCTACAAGTTCCGCCGCCAGCAGCCGATCGACCGGTACATCGCTGATTTCGTCTGCCTCGCCTACCGTCTCATCATAGAAGTTGACGGCGGACAACACGCCACCAACATCGCCTACGACGAGCGCCGTATCCGCTATCTTGAGAGCGCAGGCTTTCAAGTTCTTCGCTTTTGGAACAACGAGGTGCTGGAGAACTCGGAAGGCGTTTGCCTGAAGATCCTTGAAGCGCTCGCCGCCGCCCCTCACCCTCCCGACGCTACGCGCCGGGCCCATCCCTCTCCCGCGAGGGGAGAGGGATGACGCGGCCTTCCTTGCCAGTCTCGATACCACCGCCTAGAACCTCGCCAAACATCTGGATCGGATGCCGATGACCTCTCTCCCCGCCTCGGTCGGCGATACGCTCGATCTCTTGCGGCGCGGCAATTATGTCGGCGACCGCAGCCTCGCCACCGCGGTCTATCTGTCGCTGACCCTGAATCGCCCGCTCTTCCTCGAGGGCGAAGCCGGGGTCGGCAAGACGGAAATCGCCAAGGTGCTGGCGGAGACGCTCGGGCGCAGGCTTATCCGGCTGCAATGCTATGAAGGGCTCGATGTCGCCTCGGCCGTCTATGAGTGGAACTATTCCCGCCAGATGATCGAGATCCGCCTCGCCGAGGCCGGCGCCGAGAGCCGCGACACGGTAGAAGAGGAGATCTTCTCCGACCGCTTCCTCATCAAGCGGCCACTGCTGCAGGCGCTGGAGCCCGAGCTCGGCGCCCCGCCTGTGCTGCTGATCGACGAGCTCGACCGCACCGACGAACCCTTCGAAGCCTATCTGCTCGAAGTCCTTTCGGATTTTCAGATCACCATCCCCGAGCTCGGCACGATCAAGGCCAAGGAGCCGCCGATCGTCGTCATCACCTCCAATCGCACGCGCGAGATCCATGACGCGCTGAAGCGCCGCTGCTTCTATTTCTGGGTCGACTACCCCGCCGCCGAGCGCGAGCTCGAGATCCTGCGGGTAAAGGCGCCGGGTGCGGCCGAGCAGCTCTCTCGGGAGGTCGTGGCTTTCGTCCAGAAGCTGCGCGCGACCAACGATCTCTTCAAGCTGCCGGGCGTCGCCGAGACCATCGACTGGGCCCACGCCTTGACGCAGCTCGACGTGCTGGCCCTGACGCCGGAGGCGATCAACGACACGCTCGGCGTGCTGCTCAAGTATCAAGACGACATCGCCAAGATCCAGGGCTCCGAGGCGCAGCGCCTGCTCACCCAGGTGAAGCAGGAGCTCGCCTCCGTCGGCTGATGGCCGGCCGGCTCCTCGCCAATATCATGTATTTCGCGCGCACCCTGCGCGCGGCGGGCCTGCCGATCGGCCCCGGCAAGGTGCTTGCCGCGGTCGAGGCGGTGCGCGCCGTCGGCATCGGCGACCGCAACGATTTCTACTGGACGCTTCATGCCGTTTTCGTCAACCGGCGCGACCAGCGTGAGCTCTTCGACCAGGCCTTCCACATCTTCTGGCGCAATCCCGAGCTGCTCGAGAAGATGATGGCGCTGATGCTGCCGGCGATCCGCAGCAATGAGCCCGGCGAGGAGATGAGCCGCCGCCTTGCCGAGGCGCTCCATGCCGGCGAAAGCGGCCAGCAGCGGCCGCGCGAGACGGAGATCGAGGTCGATGCGACCATGACCTTCTCCGAGCGCGAGCTGCTGCAGAAGATGGACTTCGAGAAAATGTCCAACGCCGAGCTCGCCGAGGCCCGCGCCGCGATCAAGCGCATGGTGCTGCCGCTGGCCGACATCCCGACGCGCCGCTTCGCCCCCGACCCGCGCGGCGCCCGCACCGACATGCGCGCGACCCTGCGCGCCCAGCTCCGCTCCGGCGATCTCCTCACCTTGAAGCGCCGCCGCCGCCGCCGCCGCCCGCCGCCGCTCGTCGTGCTCTGCGACATCTCGGGCTCGATGAGCCGCTACAGCCGCACCTTTCTCCACTTCATGCATGCGGTCACCAATGATCGCGACCGCGTCTACACCTTCCTCTTCGGCACCAAGCTCACCAACATCACGCGCTTCCTGCGCTACAAGGACGTGGACATCGCCCTCGACAAGGTGGCGAGCGCGGTCGAGGACTGGTCTGGCGGCACGCGCATCGGCCAATGCCTGGCCGACTTCAACCGGCGCTGGTCGAGGCGCGTCCTCGGCCAGGGGGCGGTCGTGCTGCTTATCACCGATGGGCTCGACCGCGATGCCGGTGCCGGCATCGGTCAGGAGATGGACCGGCTGCATAAATCCTGCCGCCGCCTGGTCTGGCTGAACCCGCTGTTGCGTTACGAGGGTTTCGCGCCAAAATCATTGGGGATGAGGGCGATCCTGCCGCATGTGGACGAGTTCCGTCCGGTGCACAATCTGGAAAGCCTGAGCGAACTGGTGAAGGTGTTGAGCCGGCCAGGCTCGCGGCGGTTGGAAGCCGCCGCAGCCTGGCGGGAAGCGGGGTGAATGATGGGCGACAACGAAGAGATCCTCCAGCAGGCGGCCGATTGGCGAGCCGCCGGCAAGGGCGTGGCGCTCGCCACGGTGGTGAGCACCTGGGGCTCCTCGCCCCGGCCGACCGGCGCCAAGCTCGCCTTGGAGCAAGGTGGCGCCTTCATCGGCTCGGTCTCGGGCGGCTGCGTCGAGGGCGCGGTGATCGAGGAAGGGCTGAAGACCATCGCCGATGGCCAGCCGCGGCTCCTGAGCTTCGGCGTCAGCAACGAGCGCGCCTGGGAGGTGGGGCTCGCTTGCGGAGGCAAGATCCAGGTCTTTGTCGAGCCTGTCGAATGAAACTCTCCCTGCTCGAGCGCGCGCTCGCCGCCAGCCGGGCCGGCCGACCGGCAGTGCTCGCCACCAACCTGAAGACCGGGCTTCAGACCTTCATCGAACCCACCGAGACGCTGGGCGATCTGACGCTCGATGCGGACGCGCTGGCGGCCATCCGCAAGGCGGTGACCGAGGACCGCAATACCACCTTCGAAACCGCCGAGGGCCCGGTCTTCGTCGAAGTCTTCAACCCGCGCCTCCGCTGCATCGTCGTGGGCGCCGTCCACATCGCGCAGCCGCTGGCGCGGGTGGCGGCGCTCGCGGGGTATCTGGTGACGGTCATCGACCCGCGCACCGCCTTTGCCAGCGATGAGCGCTTCCCCGATGTCACGCTCTCGACCGAGTGGCCGGACGAGGCGCTGGAGAAGCTGAAGCCGAACCGCCGAACCGCGATCGTGACTTTGACGCACGACCCCAAGCTCGACGATCCCGCGCTCAGCGTGGCGCTGCGCTCAGATGCCTTCTATATCGGCGCGCTCGGCTCCAAGAAGACGCATGCGGCGCGGTTGAAGCGGCTCGCCGCGCTGGGATTCAGCGAATCCGAAATGGCGCGGATCCACGGGCCGGTCGGGCTCCATATCAGCGCCGTATCGCCGGCCGAGATCGCCATCTCCATCCTGGCGCAGATCACCGCAGTGCTGCGCACGGAGACGCAGAAGAGCCGCGAGGCGGCATGAAATTCGGCGAGATCCCCGTCGACGAGGCTGTCGGCGCGGTACTCGCCCACTCGCTGAAGCTTGCCGACCGCAGCCTGCGCAAGGGCCGCGTGCTCGGCACGGAGGACGTCGCTGCGCTGCGCGCTGCCGGACGTCGGACGGTGATCGCGGCCCAACTCGAGCCTGGCGATGTCACCGAGAACGAGGCCGCGGCCGAAATCGCCGGGCCGCTGGCCGGCCCCCGAATCAGCGTCGCCGCGCCGTTCACCGGCCGCGTCAATTTCTTCTCCGAAGTACCTGGAGTTGTTGTTTTTGATCGCGCGAGGGTCGATCGGCTCAACCTCATCGACGACACGCTCACGCTTGCGACCATCGAGCCTTACGCGGTGGTTGCGCCGAAGCAGATGGTGGCCACGGTCAAAGTCATCCCCTTCGCCGTGCGCCGCGATTCCGTCTCGGCTTGGCTTGCCGAGATACAGGCCGCCGGGCCGCTCTTCGCCGTCGCTCCCTTTCGTCAGCGTCAGGTGGCGCTGATTCAGACGCGGCTTCCCGGCCTCAAGGAAAGCGTCCTCGACAAGACCGTCGACACGACGCGCGCGCGCCTCGCCGCGCTCGGCAGCCTGCTGCTGCTCGAACGGCGCTGCGATCATCGCAGCGAGGCGCTGGCGCCGGAGATCGCCGCCGCCCTCGCCGCCGGCGCCGAGCTGGTGCTCGTCGCGGGCGCCTCCGCCATCG
Organism: Allostellaceae bacterium; assembly: GCA_035553515.1. Taxonomy (GTDB): domain Bacteria; phylum Pseudomonadota; class Alphaproteobacteria; order ATCC43930; family CGMCC-115725; genus DAHUYF01. Next base: position 35,268 of record DATNDG010000168.1, read on the forward strand.
TCGATCGGCGCGACGTCATCCCGGCGGCGATCGAGGCGGTTGGCGGTCGGATCGAGCATTTCGGCATGCCGGTCGACCCCGGCAATCTGATGCTCATGGGGTGGCAGGACGGGATCCCCCTTCTGGGGCTGCCGGGCTGCGCCCGCTCGCCCAAGGTGAACGGCTTCGACTGGGTGCTGCAGCGACTGCTGGCCGATCTGCCGGCCGGGCCCGGCGAGATCATGCGGATGGGGGTAGGCGGGCTCCTCGCCGATATTCCCACCCGTCCGCTGCCGCGGGCCAAACTGGCCGCCGAGGCCGCCAAGGCCGCGCCGCGGGCGCCACGCATCGCGGCGCTGGTGCTCGCCGCCGGCCAATCACGGCGCATGGGCACGCTCAACAAGCTGCTCATCGGCATCGACGGCAAGCCGATGGTGCGCCGGGTGGCCGAGGCGGCCGCCGCCTCGGCGGCAAACCCTCTCCTCGTCGTCACCGGCCATGAGCGGGAGAAGGTGGAGGCGGCACTCGCCGGGCTGACGCTCAGCTGCGTCGCCAATCCGGACTATGCGCTGGGCCTGTCGACCTCACTGAAACGCGGCCTTGCGGCCCTGCCGGCGGATGTCGACGGCGCAGTGATCTGCCTCGGCGACATGCCCATGGTGAGCGCCGACACCATTAATCGCCTGATCGGGGCTTTCAACCCGGTCGAAGGGCGCGCCGTCTGCGTGCCGACCCGGCGCGGGAAGCGCGGCAACCCGGTGTTGCTGGCTCGGCGGCTCTTTGCCGATCTCAACGGGGTCTCGGGCGATGTGGGCGCCCGGGAGATCATCGCCGCCCATCCGGAGCTCGTCGCCGAAGTCGAGATGGAGAGCGACGCCGTCCTCACCGACATCGACACGCCTCAGGCCCTCGCGAAGCTGTCGGCGACCGCGAAGATCGACGCCTGACGTCAACCACGGAATAAAGCTTCGGGCTGCCGCGTTATCCCGCCAACTCGGCTAAAAAAGTCCCGAAGGAGGCCCTCTCGATGAGCTCGCTGCTTGGCGCCGTCACCCTGGCCAGTACGGTGTGCGGGCTGATGCTCGGCCAGATCACTGCAGGCGCACAGTTCGCCGGCGTCGTTATTGCTTCGCTGGTGCTGATGACGCTGCGCACCTGACCGCGGTCAGACGCCCGCATGCGAAGAACCCGATGCGACGCGATGCCACGCCCGCGGATGGCTCCCCCGTCTCTGCATGGGATCTAGCCGGAGCTGGGCGTCAGGCCCTCGATCTGGCTGCGGGCAACGCGCGGATCGACGACGGCGACGGAGAAGGTATTCCCCTGCCAAAGCAGGGCCGACTTCCCCCAATAAGGCTGCGGCTCGACCTTGATGAAGGTGGTCGTGCCGGCGGCCAAGGCCACCCTCTTGATCTGCGCCGGATAGAGTTGATCGCTGCGTGCCTCGACCCGATAGGTCCCGGGCGCCACGTCGCGGAAGAAGACACTGCCGGGCGCTGACGCGCCGACCGGCCGGCCATCGAGCGAGACCGTCGTCCAGACCATCGCATCGTAATAGTCGGCATCGCGAAAGAAATAGACCCGCGCCTTCCCGCTCGGCACTGCGGACTCCGTCATGGGCGACTGCGGCGCCGTGCCGCATCCGCCGAGGGCCAGCAAAGCCGCGAGCAGCGGAAACGCCACGAAAAGCCGACCTTTCATCACCCGCGCTCCTTGCCTCGTCGCGTTCGACGCTAGCCCGACGGCAGGCCACCGACAATTGCGGTTTTGTTCCATCGCCTGTTGGTTGCGCAGTTTCGCGGCACAATCACCCCTCACGCGCGTATTGATACGGGCCGATTCTATCGCGAAACCTTTTGTAAAGGATTAGAGACCGATTCTTGTCTGCAGGTCCCCTGTAGCGAAAAGAAGCACGATGATCCTTCGCAAATTCGTCTTCGGCCTCTGCGCCACCTTCGCCTTTCTCGGTACAGCTCAAGCTCACGATGCTCTCTGGCTCGCCCCGGCTAACCCCGGACAGCCGGAACTCGGCCCGGCGCGCGCCACCGGCGCCGTGATCTGGAGTCACGGACGCTCCGTCGATTCCGAGGACTCGACGGCGCCCACCCCGCCTTATATGGCCGAATTGAGGGCCGGCGGCTGGGATACCTACCGCTTCAACCGCATGCGCGTTGCCGACACGCTCACCAACTCCGCCGAGGGGCTGGTGGCGGAGGTTCGCCGGCTGAAGCAGGAGGGCTATCGCCAGGTGGCGCTCACCGGCCAGTCCTACGGCGGCTTTCTCTCGCTGATGGCCGCCGACGCCAGCAACCAGGTCGATGCGGTGGTCGTGACCGCTCCCGCCGCCTATGGCAGCTTTTCCGACTTCTACGGCAGCTGGCGCAACAACGCGACCAAGCTCTACCCGCTCTATCAGGAAGTACGCCATGCCCGCGTCATGGCCTTCTACTTCCATGGCGACGATTTCGATCCGGGTGGACGTGGCGACCGCACCCGCGCCATCCTGACGGCGCGCCACCTGCCCTACGTGGTCGTCGACCAGCCGCCGCTGCTGACCACGCATTGGGCCGCTTCGACCCCGCAATTCGCCAAGCTCTATGGCAATTGCGTCCTGGGCTTCCTCGACGCCTCGCGCGTCGATAACGGGGCCGCCTGCCGCGGCGACACCTTCTGGGCCGGCACCGGCGAGCTGCCGATGCAGCCTGCGGCCACCGCTTCGGCCGAGGGTATCGCCGGCGATCGCTGATCAGATCGCTGAACGGAGTTGAGGCCCGGACCCCGAAAGGGGTCCGGGCCTCACGTTTCAATAGTCCGCGTGATCGTCGACGGCGTGACCCCGCTTCGGCACCAGAACCTGGCGCTCGAAGCTCATGAAGACCGTGCCGTCCGCCTTCTTGCCGATGGTACGCACCGTGACGATCCCTTGCGTGGGCCGCGATCGGGACTCACGCTTCGCCAGCACCTCGCTCTCGGCATAGATGGTGTCGCCCGCGAAGACCGGCGCGCTCAGCTTGATGTCCGTCCAGCCGAGATTGGCGATCGCCTTCTGGCTCACGTCCGAGACGCTCATGCCGGTGATGACGGCGAGCAGGAAGGTGCTGTTGACCAGCGGCTTGCCGAATTCCGATTTGGCCGCATAGGCGCGGTCGAAATGAATCGGATGCTGGTTCATGGTCAACAGGGTGAAATGGATGTTGTCGGTTTCGGTGATGGTGCGGCCCGGCCGGTGCTCATAGATGTCGCCGGTCGCAAAATCCTCGAAATAGCGGCCGTAGCTCTCGCGATACCGCTGCTTCCCGACTTCCTTGCGCTCGACCGTCATCGCCTCACCCCTCACTCAACCGCATAGCCCTTGGCCTTGCCGGCGAGGCCCTCGAAGAGACCCAGCATCCGCCGGCGCCAGGCCGCGACGGCATCGTCGGCCGCGAGCACGGCGTAGTCGCTGATGCAGCGCACCCATTGAAAGGCGCCGAAGACGATATAGTCGGCATAGAGGGGGGCCTCGCCACCGAGAAATGGCTGCGTCTGCAGCGTCAGGCGCAGCGGCGCCAGGCTCTGCCGGAACCCCTCGAGCCGCTGGTCGCGATCGGCAACGACGGTTTCGAGGCTGACGCCGAAGCGCTCCTCGCGCGAGCGGCGGAAATAGTCCTTGTCCTGCGGCGCGACGTGCCGCCAGATGTCGAGCAGCGTGAGGCGGATCAAGCCCGGCTGCAGCACACTGTCCGCCCAGTTGTTGTAGAAGCGGCTAAGCGCAGGCCCGGCCCCGTTACCGAAAAGCGACGGGCGGTCGGGATAGGTCGCCTCGAGATACGCTGCGATGGCCCAGGAATCGGCGATCCAGCGCCCGTTATCGACCAGCACCGGCACCCGGCCCTGGCCGGACGGCGCGATCTTCTCCTTCTCGGTGAAGCGCCAGGGAATGCTGCGCATCGGCAGCCCCTTATGCGCCAGCGCCAGGCGCGTGCGCCAGCAAAACGGGCTGAACAGCCGATCCTCTTCGGCGCCGGCGAGCTCGTAAAGCTCCAGCATAGGACCTACCCCCAATAGGGCCCGGTGGCGCCGATAACGACGACGATCAGGCCGAGCACGAGATTGAGGCCGACGAGCCAGCGGATCTGACCGAGCTGCTTCTGCGCTGCAGTCAGGTCGCCGCCATCGAACGCCCGGCGGAAGCGCTTCCAGGGCGCAAAGTAGAGATGCCCGAAGATCATCATCATGATGATGCCGAGCGCCATCATGAGATTGATGTAGAGCCCGATATTGGCGAAACCGCCGAGCGCCAGCGAGATCATGCCGAAGCCGCTTGCGAGCAGCGCCAGGATCGACAGCCAGACGGCCGGAAAGAAGCGGCTGAAGACGCGTCGCCAGAGCGCCAGGCGCTGCGCCGGCTCGAGCGCCCCGGCGGCAGGCCGCAGCATCTGATGAGCGAAGAACATGCCGCCGACCCAGATGACGGCGGCAAGGATGTGGAAGAAGAGCCCGATCACCATGGCGCGGCCATTCTAGCCGGCAGTGCCGCTTGCGCCAGCCCCGGTCCCCGGTTCGCCTCAGCCCTCCGGTTCGCCGAGCCGCGCGCGCAGCGCCGCACGGATCTCCTCGGGCTGCGCGTCCACCGCTGCGGCGAGCGCGCGCAGGCGACGGCGCAGAGAGTAGACTTGGTCGAGCAGGTCCAGCACGACCGGCATGGCCTCGTCATCGATGGCGAGTTCGTCGCGCAGCTCGCAGATGAGCCGTACCCGCGCGATGTCGACTTCATGGAAGAAATAACCGCCGGTCCCGCTTTCGGGACGCACCCAGCTCTCGGCAATCCAGCGCCGCAGATCCTCTGCCTGCAGACCGGCGATGAGGCGAATGACCGCGTCGAAGCTCGTCATGGCGTCATCCCCCGGCGCGGATCGTAGGGGTGCTTCGCGGCCCAGTCGCGCAGGAAGGTGGCAAGCTCGGCGTCGGCGCCTTCCGGCAGCACCACCTTGAGGCTCACATACTCGTCGCCGCGCGACCCGTCGGGCCGCGGCACGCCGCGGCCCCTGAGGCGCAGCACACGTCCGCTGTTAGAGTCGGAAGGAATGGTCATGCTTACCGGCCCGGACGGGGTCGGCACCATGACCTTGCCGCCGAGCACCGCCTCGCCGAGCGTCACCGGCAGCTCGAGATGGATATCGTCGCCTTCGCGGCGGAAGAAGGGATGCGGCGCGACGCGTATTTCGATCAGCGCATCGCCCGGCGGCCCACCATTGAGCCCGGGCTCGCCCTGTCCCTTGAGGCGCAGGATCTGCCCGTCGCGCATGCCCGCCGGGATGGTGACGTCGAGGCTGCGCTCCGGTGCGAGCGTCAGGCGCTGGCGCGCGCCGTTGATCGCCGCAAGGAAATCGACGGTCAGGCTGAAATTCAGATCGGCGCCGCGCAGCCGGATCGTGCCGCCGCCGCGACGGCCGCGGTACATGCCGAAGAGATCGTCGAGATCATCGGGCGCCATGCCTTCCGCGGCATGGAACTCGTAGCGCTCGCCCGGGGCGCCCTCGGCAAAGCCGCGATAGCGGGAATAGGCATGCTCCGGCCGCTCCGCGCCGCTGGCATCAATCTCGCCGCGATCGAAGCGCGCACGCTTCTCCTTGTCGGACAGCAAGTCATTGGCTGCGGCGATCTCCTTGAAGCGGGCCTCGGCTTGCTTGTTGCCGGGATTGAGGTCCGGGTGGTGCTTCTTGGCAAGCTTGCGGTAGGCGGCGCGGATCTCCTCCTCGCTCGCCTCCTTCTTGACGCCCAGCACCTGATATGGGTCACGCGCAGCCATGAAACCGACCGGTAGTGGCTCCCGCCATATAGGCGCGGCGGCGCGCCCTGCCAAGCTGCCGGCCGAAGCCCGGCGCTACTTGATCTGCGGCAGCGCGGCGAAGCTGTGAAAGGGCGGTGGCGAAGGCAGCGTCCATTCGAGCGTCGTCGCCCCGACGCCCCAGGGATTGGCCGCCGCCTTCTTGCCGGCGAGCAGCGTGTGGTAGCAAGCACGGGAACTGAAATCGCCGATCAGCCCGGCATGCCCGCGATGCGGACACTCTCCTCCCAGAGGCGACGCGCCGCGGCATCGTCCTGCGCCGCCGTGCTCGGCTGTCGTTGCCGGCGTTTGTCGAAATAGCCGCCGGTGACCTCTGCCACTTCCGGCGAAGCGGCGAGATAGACCACCGTCTCGGCACCCTGCTCCGGGGTCAGCGCGAAGAAGCGCTTTGCAAGCCCGAGGGCAAGCCGGAACGCTCCGGCATTATTGTCGCCGAAGCGCGAGGCGACGAAGCCCGGATGGAGGCAGTTGGCGGTGATGCCGGTGCCGGAAAGGCGCCGCGCCAGCTCGCGCGTGAACAGGATGTTGGCAAGCTTGCTGCGGCCATAGACGGTGAAGCCGGCCGGCCGCATCAGCTGCGACGAGCGATACGCGCTAGCCGCCTGCAGATCGGTGAAGTCGAACGTGTTGCCGCGATGCGCCTCGGAGGCAACGCTGACGATCCGCGAAGGCGCCGCGGCGGCGAGCCGGTCCTTGAGCCCGTTGGCAAGCACGAAATAAGCCATGTGGTTGAGCGCGAAGGTCCGCTCGAGCCCGTCCTCGGTGACAGTGCGGCTGGTGAACATCGCGCCGGCATTGTTGATCAGCACGTCGATACGCGGCTCGCTCGCGGAGATCTCCGCGGCAAGCCGCTTCATTTCCGATAGGCGCGACAGGTCGGCATAGCGAATGGCGAGCTCGCCCTTGGGGGCACCCCGGCGGATGCGCGCCAGCGCCGCTTCTCCGCGCGCCTGGTCGCGCCCGATCAGCAGGAGGCGCGCGCCGAGCCCGGCCAGCCGCTCGGCCGCGACGAGGCCGATGCCCGAGGTGGCACCGGTGATGACGCAGAGCTTGCCCTTCATCGTCGCCGCATCGGTCATTTTCCCGCCTCCCTCGTTCGCGCCAGGCGCTGGATGCGCTGCTCGCGATACAAGATATAGAGACCGCTGCAGATGATGACCGCGGCGCCCGCCCAGGTCCAGGCATCCGGCCACTCGGCGAAGGCGAAATAGCCGATGATGACAGTGCCGATGAGTTGGCCGTAGTTGAACGGCGCGACCACGGCCGCCGGTCCCCACTCCAGCGCTTTGACGATGAAGTAGTGTCCGAATCCGCCAAAGATGCCCAGACCGACGAAGAGCGCGAGGTCGAGGAAGCTTCTCGGCGTCTGCCAAAAGAAGGGAACAATGAGGCTGGTGAAGACGAAGCCCACCACGGCAATGTAGGTGTTCGACGTCTCCGCGGAATCGCGCGCCGCCAAGCTCCGGGTCAGCAGCTGGTAGAGAGCATTGCAGGCGGCACTGATCAGCACCAGGAAAGAGGCGAGATGAACCACCCCGGTGCCCGGCCGCAGGATCAGCATCGCGCCGAGAAAGCCCACGCCTACCGCCGCCCAGCGCCGCGGCCCCACCGGCTCGCCGAGCATCACGCCGGAGAGCGCCGTCATCATGAAAGGCGAGGAGAAGCTGATCACCGCCGCCATCGGCAGGTCGGTGTAGTGGAGGGCGGTGAAATAGACGCCGGTTGCCGTCACCAGCAAGGCCGAGCGCAGCACCTGGATCCAGAACCTGGTCGTATAGAAGAGCCGCGGTCCGCGCCGTGGAAAGAAGACGATGACCATATAGGCGAAGTGCCCGGCATAGCGCGCCCAGACGATCTCCACCGTCGGGTAGCTGCGCCCGAGATATTTGGCCGAGGCGTTGAGGCACGGGATGAGCGACATCGCCAGGGCCATATAAAAGATCGCTCTGCCGATATTGTGCCCGCGCGCCACGCCACCATCCAATGCGCTTCGTTTCCGGGGCGGACACCATAGGGGCGTGCGCGTGCCGCGCCAACCGGCGCATCATCGCCGCGCTGAGCGGCGCTTTTAGGAGAACGGGCCGACGACGCTGCGCACCGTCTCCCAGACGGCGCGGTTGGCGGCGGCCAGCACCGGCCGGTCGAGGATGCGCGGGTTGTAGCCGCTCTCGTCCGCGAAACCGGCGATGCCGCCCGCCTCGCGCACGATCAGCAATCCCGCTGCATGATCCCAGGGAAGCGAGCGCGAATGCAGCGAGAAATGCGCCCGACCCAGCGCAATGGCGTTGTATTCAAGCGCGCTGCTGCCGAGATTTTGCACTTCCCCGACGCGGCCGCTGTCGCCGAGGACCTTGGCGGCGCGCGGGCCGGCGAGGCTACGGCCATAGGCCGCGCCGATGCTCCGCGCGGGATCGACCGACCCATCGACGGCAAGCCGGCGGCCATCCGACCAGGCGCCGCCGCCGGCCTCGGCCGCCACCATCTCGCCGCGCAAGGGATCGTAGATCCAGCCCGCACAGAGCTCGGCGCGCTCGATCAGCGCCAGGATGACCGCAAATCCCGGCGCGCCCCGGGCGAAATTCCCCGTCCCGTCGATCGGGTCGATCACCCAGACTGGGGCTTCGCCGGCAAGCAGATCCAGCCGCGAGGGGTCCTCGGCGGTGGCCTCCTCGCCCAGCACCACTGAACCGGGAGCGTCCGCCCTGAGCCGCTCGGTCAACATCCGCTCTGCCTCGATATCGGCGATGGTGACGAAATCTCCGGGCTTTTTCTCCCGGATATCCTCCTGCCGGAGCTGGCGAAAGCGCGGCACGATCACCGCCTCGGCGGTCTCGCGGATCAGCGCCGCGACCTGCTCGACATCGATCATAGGTTCCTTCGTAGCGAATGCCGCGCCGCAACTCACGGGAAATTTCTGTGGCGATACCGCCCATTAGCCATTCCCTAACCGGCGCCCGACTTAGCATCGTCTCATGCAGCAGCCAGCACCTCGGCCGTTTCCGGCCAAGCCCCCTGGTCTTTACCGCAGCTTCTGGCGCCACGCGGCAGGCGATCGCCCGCGCGTCGTTCTGTTCATGGCGATGCTCATCCTGGCGCAGCTCCTGAAGCTCGCCATCCCCTATCTCTCCGGCGCCGCAGTCTCGGCGATGCAGCGCTCCGGCGACGCCGCGCTCGGCACCGCCGCCTGGGACATGGCGCTGATCTTCGTCGTCTCGGCGGCGAGCTGGGTGCTGCATGGGCCGGCCCGGATCGTCGAGCGTTTCGTCGCCATCCGTGTGCATGAGCGCTTCGCCGATGCGCTTTACGCCAAGGCGGCGGCACTACCCCTCGACTGGCACGAGCGCCACCATTCGGGCGAGACCATCGAGCACGTGCAGAAAGCCGGGGGCGCGCTCTTCGGCTTCGCGCAAAATCAGTGCATTTACCTGCAGAACGCGGTAAGCCTGATCGGCCCGATTGTCGCGATCTTCGTGATCTCGGCGGTGACCGGCGGCGTGGCGCTCGCGGTCTACGCGCTGATCGCCGTCGTCCTGGTCCGCTTCGATCGCGCGATGATCCGGCTCAAGCGGGCGCAGAACCGCTGCCAGGCCCGCTACATCGCCACGCTGGTCGACTGTCTCGGCAACATCGCCACCGTCCTCACCTTGCGGCTGCAGCAGCCGACGCGCCGTTTGCTGGCGGCGCGGCTCGGCGACGTCTTCGCACCGCAGCGCGAGGGCATCGTGCTCAACGAGGCGAAATGGTGCGTCATCGACCTGCTCAACAGCGGCATACGCTGCGGTCTGGTCGTACTCTACGCCTGGCTTGCCTGGCGCCAGGGCGCGCCGGTGCTGCTGGGCAGCGCGGTGATGGTCTACCAGTATGCCCAACAGGTCGGCGGTGTGGTCAGCAACATGGCCGGCAACTATCAGGACCTCGTCGCCTATCAGACCGACCTCAGGGCGGCGGGTCCGCTCCTCGATGCGCCAGTGCGCCCGGTCCAGTGCGGCGCCGTGGCGCCCTCCTGGCGCGAGATCCGCATCGAGGGTCTGCGCTTTGCCTATCCCGCGGTGCGCGAAGCTGGTCTCGCGCTCGACGATGTCGGCCTCGCGCTTCGCCGCGGCCAGCGCATCGCCCTGGTTGGAGAAAGCGGTTCCGGCAAAAGCACTTTGCTGCGCGTCCTGGCCGGGCTTTACCCACCCGCGCAAGGGCGTCTCGCCATCGACGGCACGCCGCTCCCCGCCCTTCCCCATCTCGGCGCCATCGCCATGCTGGCACCGCAGACCCCGAGATCTTCGCCGGCACGATCGGCCACAATCTGACCCTCGGCATCGATTATCCGGCTGCCGCCGTCGCGCGCGCCTGCGACCTCGCCATCTTCACCCCGGTGCTGGAGGCGCTGCCCGCGGGGCTCGACACCGACATCGCCGAGCGCGGGCTCAACCTCTCTGGCGGACAGAAGCAGCGCCTCGCCCTGGCGCGAGCTTTGCTGGCTGCGGGCGATGCATCGCTGCTGCTGCTGGACGAGCCGACCAGCAGCCTCGATCCCGCGACCGAAGCCCGGCTCTATGCCAATTTGCTCGCGGCTTCGGGCGAAGCCTGCGTCGTCTCCTCGATCCACCGCCTCCATCTGCTCGAGCGTTTCGACGAGATCGTGTTCATGGAGGCCGGCCGCGTCAGCGCGATCGGCAGTCTCGCCGAGCTTATCGAGCGCGCGCCGCGCTTTCGCGAGATGTGGCAGCGCTATTCCGGCGGTGCCGTGCCGCGTTCCGCGGCCGAGCCGGAAGCGGCGGCTTGGCGGGTGGTCGCGTCGAGGCGGTAGCCCTGCCCACGGGCGGCGCGAACCGTCTCCGGCGGGTTCGCGCGACCCGCTACCTCCTGCCATCGTAAAAATGCTACAAGTGCATCGCGGCTCCACGTCAGCCCGGTCGAGTCGCAGAGGGGGGACCATGAGCAACCTCGCAGTCACGGCCGCGTCCAAGCCGCGGCAGCGACGCCGCACCATCATCGTCGACGGGCCGCACCCCATCGACCTCTACGTCGGCTCGCGCATCCGGTTGCAGCGGGTCATGCGCGGGCTGACGCAAAGCGAGCTCGCCAAGCTGGTCGGCATCAGCTTCCAGTCCGTGCAGAAATACGAGCGGGGCGAGAATCGCGTCAGCGCCAGCCGGCTGCACGAATTCGCCACCGCGCTCGGCGTCAATGAGCAGTTTTTCTTCGACGGGCTTGGCGGCGAGGTCGCCGCCCCCACCGCCGGAGCGCCCGAGCCGGCGCTCTCGGCGCTTGAAGGCAAGGAATTGCAGCGCCAGCTTGCGGCGGTCATGGGGATCGAGGACAAGCGTCTGCGCGGCCTCATCATCCAGCTGCTCAGGGCGCTCACCGAGATCGCCGCGGCGCGGCTGGACGGCGGGCAATCCGCGGAGCTGCCGCAAGCGTCGGAGCCGGCCTGAGCCCCTTGCCTTTCGCGGCCGCCTGCCTATCTTGAGCGGCGTCACCTCGCTTTGGCTCGGTCCTGTCACTTCGCTCCTTCGCTGAGCCCCGACCCGGTCCAATCCAAACGATACTGACCCGCCTCGCAGCAGCGAGAGCGGCCTATCCACTCATGGAGAATTCGATTGTCTACCGGTACGGTAAAATGGTTCAACACGACCAAGGGCTACGGCTTCATCGCCCCCGATGACGGCGCGAAGGACGTTTTCGTTCACATCTCGGCAGTCACCCGCTCGGGCATCGGCAGCCTGCATGAAGGCCAGCGCATCAGCTTCGAAGTGGAGCGCGGTCAGCAGGGCCGGGTCGCCGCAGTCAACCTGCAGCAGGCCTGAGCCGTCGCTGGGATCGAGGGGCGGGCCCGGAGGCCGCCCCTTTTCCATGCGCGCATCCCGTTGCGCCGGGCGGGCACAGCGCGGATAGTGGGCCGGTCGAGGGGAGACCGGCATGACCGATGAGCGGCTCGAGAAGCAGCGGATCCGCGAAACCGTCGAGAACTGGGTCCTCTGGCGCGATGCCGGCGACTGGCAGCGCTTCCGCACCGTCTGGCACCGGGATGGCTGGATGATGGCGACCTGGTTCCAGGGCCCGGCCGAACGCTTCATCGAGGTGAGCCGCGAAGGCTTCGAGCGCGGCGTCAACATCCTCCACTTCCTAGGCGGCAGCACCATCGATCTCGCTGGCGACCGGGCGATCGCCCAGACCAAGATGCAGATCCTGCAGCGCGCGCCGGTCGACGGCGTGGCGTGCGACGTCGTCTGCACCGGGCGGTTCTACGATTTCTTCGAGCAGCGGCAAGGACGCTGGGGCATCGTGCTGCGTCAGCCGATCTACGAGAAGGACCGGCTCGATCCGCTCGATCCCTCGGCTCGCGTTGCTCTCGACCCGGCGCTCCTGGCCGAATTCCCCGAAGGCTACCGCCACCTCGCCTATCTTCAGCACAAGGCCGGCTTCACCGTGAAGCGCGACATGCCCGGGCTTAAGGGTGCCGCGGTTGAGCAGCTTTATCGCCAAGGCGCCGATTGGCTGGCGGGCCGGAAGCTGCCTGCCCGCTGAGCTTTTCCGCGCTCGCCGGCATTCGCGGCAAATGCCGCTAAAACACCGGCGAAGATTATCAATTGCTTAAATCGAAGTTCCTATGATCGGCTCTTCGGACGCGCTGCCGATGAGGTCTGGGATGTCGCTGATCTCTGTCCATGCGCCGGTATCGATGCCCCTTCGCCGCCGGGCGAAGTGGGAGTGGTTTCATCTCTCGCGTCGAGTGAAGCTCATCGCCGCCGCGGCGATGCTGCTCTTCGCCTCGGCCCAGATCTGGCAGACGCTGCAGCCGCCGGCCCAGACCATCAAGGGCCAGCTTTCTGCCGCGGCCGCCGAAACCGCCGCCCTGCCCTGGAGCATGCCCCGCGACCAGGTCGAGCGCGCGGTCGCCCGCGACTTCCCCGGCCAAGCGGTGCGCATCGACGCCGCACGCTTTCCGGTCGAGATCGCCGTCTCGATCTCCGGGCTCGACCGCGACACCTGTCTTGCTGCGCGCCAACTCGCCAGTCGCCTCGAGGGCAGCGTCGTCGTCGCGCTCGACGGCTATATGCAAGCTGGCGAGTGCCGCGCCGCCAATGCGATGACCTGGCATATCATGCCGTGAGCGTCTTCGCTCACGCGATGCCGCGCTCGAAGCTGATCGCCTGCAGGATCATGTTGACCGCGACTCCGTCATCGGAGAGCGGCAGCAACAAGTTCTCGCAAGCGCGCAGCACCCGCTCCGGCCCGACATAGGGCGGGCTACGCGAGAACGGCATCTTGCTGAGCACCACCTGCTCGCAATTGTCCCAGACGACGCTGCCCCGACCCTTTCCCGGCACTTCCGAGAACCGCTTGCCGGTATAGTCGGCGGCGAGGATGCTACGCACCTCGGTGCCGATCAGGCGGTAGCGGAAATCGAGCGGCGAGGCGAGCACGTCGTATAGCATTACAAAAGGCAGCAGCTTCGGCATCTCGATGGGATCAAGGTCGCGCCGCGACGGCATGGCGCGGCTGCCGCGCTTGCGCTGCCAGTAAAGGAGGGCTTCCTTGAGGCGGGGCGCGCCTAGCGCGGCGGAGTCAATGATTTGGGGCATCGGCGCGTCGGGCTTGCTTTCCGGTAGGAGCAAGTATCATCGGAAAGGATTAACATGGCCTCGCGGTCGAGGTCGATCACGTAAGCTGCCGCGGCCCAAGCGCGGCAGGAGGGTCGAGTGAGAAAATTGTTCGTGCTGGGGATGCTGTTGGCCTTGTGCTCCGGCGCATTTGCCGCCGGAGAGGAAGCACCGCCAAGCCAGGCCGCCACGCCAGCCGCCGCCATCGCACGCGGCGCCGTGGCGGCCGCGCGGTGCCAATCCATGACCTGGAGCACCGAGGATTATTCCGCCTGCATCGACGGTGCCGTCGGTCGCGCGATGGACAATGACCGCGACTCGACCCACTTCCAGCTTGGCGTCTATTGCTCGGCTTTCTTCACCCTGGCGCAGGCCTACAGCGCACAGCAGTGGAAGCAGACGATGGTCAACCCCGATGACGCGCGCGTCACCACGGTCGATCAGTACGACAGCTGCATCTTCTCGGCCGAGAGGGCCCATAGCAAGCGCGACCAGATCTGCAGCGCAGTAAGCGTCGATTGCGTCGCCTTCAATGCCGAGCTCAAGCGCTGGCAGGAGATCAGCCGCAACGGCATGTAGCGCGCGCGGCTCCGCGTCTCAGTTCGAACGGTAGCCTATGCGAAAAGCGCCCCAGTGCCGGTTGCGGACGAAGATGGGCGAGGAGCAATCCTTCATCAGCACGAAATTTCCGGCACCCATGTCGCGACGGTAGGTCTGCAGCAGGAAGGGCTTGGTATTCTGCCCGACCTTCTGGACGGCGCGATCCTTGAAGAGCCGGCGGTTGCGGCAATGGGCGGCATTCCAGGCCGGATCGCGGCCTTGCGGCTGCCGGTAATCGGGATTGTGCGTCGGAAGATATCCGCTCCGCGCCCAGGCCACGCAGAAGACGATGCGCGGATCCATTTTCTGGAGCGGGTCCTGGATCGGCGGCAGCAGCCGGTCGGTGAATTCGACGTAGCGCGTAAGGTACTGGGTGGGGTCGGTTCCCGGTATCTCCCGGTAGTCCTCGTCGAAGAGCGCATCCTCGGCGAGTTCTCCGCGCTCGATCGCCATCTCGAACTCGCGGCTGATCCGGCGCGCCGTCTCCATCACCGCGCGGATCATCGGCGTATCCGCCGTCTCGACGCCGCTTTCGGCGATGAACTCGACGAGCCCCTCGCTGAAGCCGAGGAGCGTTTCGACGCGCTTGTCCGCATGCTTGAGATTGGAGGAGGTAAGCTCGACGCCGGTGGAGAGCGTGCCGAGCTGAGTCAGCATGGCATCGCAGTGGCCGAGATTCCCAGCCGCAGTCTTGGCGATTGCGCCGATATGCCGATTGGTCGTCGAGAAACCCTCGCAGACCTGCTCGATGACGGCCTGCATCCGCTCGGCCCCTGCACCCGCCTGCCCGGCATGGGTGGCGGCGGCACCGCTCTCCTCGACGAGACTGCCGATCTCGCTGGTGAGGTTGCCGACGATGCTCGAGATACGCGTCGTCGCTTTGCGCGTCTCCTCGGCGAGGCTCTTCACCTCGCCGGCCACGACCGCGAAGCCTCGCCCTGCCGCACCCGCACGCGCCGCCTCGATCGTAGCATTGAGCGCCAGCAGGTTCGTCTGCTTGGCGATCGCCTCGATGGTGGATGCGACATTGGCCACCTGATCGAGCACGGACTTGAAAGCGCCCAACCGCTCCTCGATCCGGCCGACCGCGGCAGTCAGATCGCCGATATGGCGCTTTGCCTGCTGCACCACCGCGCGCGAGCCCTCCACCTCACCGCCGGCCGCCTGCGCCGCCGTTTGTGCCCCGCGCGCTGCCTCATCGATCCCGCGATTGCCGGCCACCATCGTCTCGGCCGCCCGGCGCAGGAGCTGAAACTGCTCCGCCTGCTGCCCGACGCGGACCGTCACTTCTTCGAGGTTGCCGGCGATATCGGCCACTTCGATGCCGAAATTGCCGAGCCGGCTCGCGAGATCCGCCAGCACGCGTGCCGCCTCGTCGCCCGTCGATCCCGGCCTCGAGATTTCCTTATCTTTCGGAACTGCGCTCACTGACATCCGTCCGCCCGTCCGCCTCGTGCCTCGGCCGCGCAGAATGCCAGGGATGCGGTAAATAGTTTCTAAACTATCATTTGTATTGGGTGGAATTCCGGGCCGGGCGCCTCGACCGGCCCCACCGCCCGGCGCCCGTGCTGGGCGCCTGCCTCTTTAGGGGAGATTGCCGGCGCCATCATGGCTCGCCGGCAACTGATGTGAAGTACTGTACGCCGAATGCAGAAATTTGTCGGTCTGGCCCATTCTTGCCACCGCTCGCCGATGAACTCCGCCCGCCGGCACCGCGTTAAAGAAGCCTCAGGCGGAACGTTCCGAGCCGCCGACCATAAGCCGGCTCGCCCGATCCGCCAGCCCCGCCTTCACCGGCGGGGCTTTTCTTTTGTGGAGCAGCCGGCACTCACGGGCGTGCCACGAGGTCGGCGCTGGACCGGACCGTTGCGAGCAGCTGCCGCAGATGCGCCCGGCTCACCCGGTCGCTGCTCATCAGCAGCTCCGCGATCGGATCGGCCAGGAGATCCTCGAGCGTCGGCTCCGTGTTGAAGCACTGGGCCAGCTCGGACTGAGAGATTGGCGCCTCGGCGTACATGCTGTCCTCCACCTTCACCATGGAGAAGATATGGCCGAACGAGGCTCGAGCCGTGTGACCGGGCGCACAGCCCGAGCCTTTCGTCCATTCCGGCGGGACGTCCGGCCCGCCGACCGGACCGATCGGATCAGTCGGATCCCGCCATTCCCCCGACGCTTCCGCTGCCGACCGCTCCCGGCAACTCCTGCCCGTTTGCTCCGGGCGGGAACGTCTCAGTAGACGTGAACAGCACTTCGCGCGGCAGAACGACCGGATTCTTCGGCCGCGAGCTGCCGGACATCGCCATCGTCGTCGTCAGCTCGACCACGCGGTTGCGCGGTTCGCGCACGCCATTTGCCGTCGGCACCGGCGGCTCATGCTCGCCCACCCAGCGCGTCTCGATGCGCTCCGCGGGAATGCCCGCGGCAACGAGGCGATCACGCACCCTTTCCGCGCGCCGTTGCGAGAGCCCCATATTGTGAGCTTCGCTGCCCGAGCGGTCGGCCTTGCCGACCAGAGCAATTTGCGCATTCGGGTCCTGCCGAAGCTCGCTCGCGACCTGATCGACGATCGCGCTCCCACCGGAAGTGAGCTTCGCCCGGTCCCAGTCGAAGAAGACATTGTGCTCGCGCGTGGCCGAGGCCTCGGTCGGCGGCGTGCTCGCACCGGACGCGGCTTGCGCGGCCGCTTGCGAGGCGACCCAGGCGCGGAACGATGCCGGATCTTCATAGAGGTTCGGACGGGTCGTGAAATTGGTGTTCGAATAGACCGCCGGATTGGAGGCGACGAGCACCTGCCGCATCGAGTCACGATCGACGAAGCGGGCGGCAGCGCCGGAGCTCGAGGTTTCCTGCACCAGCGGCTGGCCGGCGGCGGAGAAGTAGCCGGATTGCTCCTGCTTCTGCTGCGTCGCCTGGCTGGTCTCGTAGGGATGCGTCGGTGCGACGAGTGGAGCGCCGGCGCCGCTGGCCTGCGGCGTCGGAGGGACGACGATCGTACCGCGCTCTTCGGGAGGAAGGGACTGGCCGCATCCGCTCACGGCGAGCGCACACAGCGATAGCGCCGAGAGAACCAGGGTTTTCATCGGGTGGTCTCCTGCGGTTTAGCAGGAGAGCGTGCTCTGATTGAGGGCAGGCGCCAATCGAGTGAGTACCTGACCAGCCCTGGGAAATCTCCCCGGGCCGAACAGTTGCGTCCAATCGAGCGCGGTCAACGTCATCGCACGGCCAGTCAAGCCGCAATAGCCGGATCGTCAGGCTCGGGACTTGGACGGAATGACTTTTGGCCTGGAAGTTGGTCCTCCCGGAATGCGGCGCGCTTTCGCGTGCTATTGCGCAAGGGTACGCTGGACTCCTAGCCTGATGGGATGAGCCCGGTGCCAGACTTGAACATCTCCCTCGACAAGAATTTGCTCGACGCTGCCCGAGAGGAAGAGAACCGCCAGTTCATTGGCGCATGGCTGGGCTGGCGTGGCCAGGGACGGCTGCTGCCGCGGCGCTCGGATATCGACCTCAACGACATCAAACATCTGCTCGGCCGCGTCATTCTGCTCGAGCTGCGCGGGGACGATGAGATCCTGGTGAGGGTTGCCGGCAGCCAGCTCCGTGAGCACAGCCATTTCGAGGCAACCGGCAAAAACATGCGCGATCTCACGCCGTCAGACCAATGGCCGGTCCGCCGATGGCGCATCAGCATGGTTGCAGCGCAGCCCTGCGGGGCGCGCCAGGTGAATCTCAATAGTTGGACGAGCACGGGACAGGCGAACATTTTTGAGACAGTGACACTGCCGATCGAGGCCGACGATCCCGCGAAGCCCGGGCTGGTGCTGAGCAATGTCGCGCTTCAAGGTGCTACGTCCGACCCACCCGCAAAAGATCGGCCGCAAGTCGCATTGATGCCGAGCGAGTTTCGGTTCCTCGATCTCGGTGCCGGAATCCCGGACCGGATCATTCCATAGCCGCGCCCGGTTTCGCCGCTGCCAGAAGATTGCGGAGTTCCGTGTCAATGTCATGGACGCGGACCGGCTTATAGAGCAGCTTTCCAAGGTGCATCGCCTCGGATGCCTTGGCGGCGTACCCGGTCACGAACATCACCTGTATCTCGGGACGAATGCGCCTTGCCCTTTGCGCGAGTTCCACGCCGCCGAGGCCCGGCATGACGATGTCCGTGAAAAGGACGTCGACGTCTTCCTGGAGCAACAGGCGAAGCGCCTCGTAGCCGTCGTCGGCGACGAGAACGCGGAAGCCCCGCGACGAAAGCAGCTGCGCAACCGCATTGCGTATTGTTGTTTCATCTTCGGCGAAGAGAACCGTAGCTCCGAGTGCCATCCGACCGAACTCCGGGCTGCTGTCTCCCGCAACGGCCGAAGCACTAGCTCCGTTCCGATGCTGACCCTCCGGTTTCATTGAAACGGCTCCAGAGCGATCATTTCCGGCCAAGCTGCGACGCCGATAGGAAATCAGGGACGCAGGCCTGCGGCCTCGAGTCCCTCGGCTACCCGATCGAGATGATTCAGCGTGTGCGGCAACGCCGATCGGACGTCCGTAATGGTGAGATCTGGATAATGGGCGAGGAGTTGAGCGACGCTCCGCTTCGCCTCGTCCTTGCGGCCAGCGAGCGCATAGGCCGGCGCTCGAAACCGATCCGCCCAGATCGCCGATGGATGCTCGGCGATGCCTCGCGTAAACCAGCGCACAGCCTGGTCATAGCGGCCCGCCCCGAAGTGAGCTGAGGCAATTCCGATAGAGCAAAAGAAATTCAGCGGATCATCAGGGGCAAAGCTGCGCGCGATTTGGAACCGCTCGATGGCTTCCGCCACCTCTCCTTGATAGACGCTGACCCAGCCGCTCCGATTCCATGCCCAGACGCATCCGCCGTCAAGTTCAAGCGCCCGTTGGAAATGGGCCTTCGCTGCCGGGATATCGTGCGCCAGAGTGTAGGCTGAGGCCAGGAGCGCGGTCGCGACGGGATCACCCGTATTGAGCTGCGCGGCGCGCCCCGCGAGGTCACGCGCAGCTTGCTTCTCGGCAATCGAACGCGCGGTCAATGACTTGCTGCCGCGCTGTCCATGGCACCATGCCGCCAGCGCTATCGGCAATGCATCTGTCGGCGCTAGTTCCATCGCTTGCTCGAGCAACTCAAGCGCTTCGCCAAGCGACGCCGCACTCATCGACAGCGCGTGGGGCATGGCCCGCATTGTCAGCTCCCATGCGTTGAGCTGACCAGGATCCTTGCTGCGGGACCGATCGATCTCGGCATTCCGCACCGACCGCTCGATCGAGGCTGCCGCATGAGAGGCTACTCGCTCCTCGAAGTCGAAGGATTCACGCGCATCGCCATCCCAACGATCTGCCCAGATATATCGGCGGGTCGCCGCATCGATAAGCCAGACCATGACACGCAATCGGCCATTATCATCGGCTCGGACATTTCCGTTCAGCTGATAGCGCGCACGACCAGGTTCGGTAACGGCGAGTGAGCGATTGCGGCAAAGCCTTGCCGCGATTTCTCCGCCAATGGCAGGAGACGCGCCCGCGCCGCTTCCGCTCAGGTGAAATGGAGAGATGCTCAGGGCTGGCCGGTCGAGAGGCACGGGAAGGTTGCTGCCGCCGCCAAGCGCCATGACATGGCGCGATCGCGCCAGAGTCGCCGATGGACTTTCGCCATAGCGGGCGCGATAAAGCGCGGCAAAACGCCCGAGATGATTGAAGCCATGACGTAACGCGATCTCTGTCACGGCCGCGCCGGAGGGAGCCCGCAACAGGTCGCGCCGCGCCCGTTCCAAACGGAAGTCCCGACGCACCTCGACGGGAGTGCGGCCGAGAAATCTGCGGAAGTGCTTCTCAAGCGTGCGGCGCTTGACGCCGGCCGCCTCGGAAAGATCGTCGATGCGGCCTTCTCGGGCGGGATTCGCCCTGAGCAATTCCAACGCCGTTTTCACGTCGCGAGGAAGCGGCTGCATTGGCTCACCACCGTCTGCAGCTACGCTAGCATGGGCAAATGGCGCATGCCCGCTGATTCGGACGCCGGACGGAGGATGTGGGCGCAAAATGGATAGTGCCGCAGGTTGACCTGCGCCGATGCTGACCTTGGCAGTTGCTTATGCCGACCGAGCGGCTGGGCTCCCGCCAGCATATCCAGCCGATGGATTTCAGGAGGGCATGATGAAACTGCGGTTGCCGGGCGCCCGGCGGGTCGTCGTCCTGGCGCTGTGGCTAGCCCTGACGGGGCTGGCGCTGGCGCCATCCGCAGCGACGGCGCAGCAAAAGTTTGTCGTCGCGCTGATTGCTGAGAAAAAGGTCACGCGACTGCCGGCCGGACCGCTCTATTGGCGCGTGGAGAATTTTCCCACACTCGCAGAGGCGCAGGCGGCCGCGGGACCGGCATCCCTGGCCGCCGAGGCCGCGGGTAAGGCGTGGCTTTTCACTTTGGGCCCCAAGGGGGGCGCGACGCCGGGCGGAACCGAGGTCGCCGACATCGGGCCGGTGCCCCCGATCAGCGCGCCCGAGTATCTGCTGCGCGTCAACCGAGCCAGCGGGCCGCCTGGTGCCAGAACGTCCGTGCATTCACATCCCGGCTCCGAGACATTCTATGTGCTGAGCGGCCAACTGGAGCAGAGGACGCCCTCCGGCATCGTGCATGTCGCAGCCGGGCAATCGATGCCGGGACAC